>JAFXTO010000034.1 GCA_017535725.1 Bacteroidaceae bacterium | reverse complement strand
TGAGCAGCGCCGCCTGTCCAGTTACCACGCCGTGGATGCCACCAATTACCAGTCCATGAAAGACGCATTGGGGAGCGTCAAAGGCGAGTTGTGCATCGTGACGGAAGGGCTGCTGGGGTATTTCAACGAGTCGGAGCTGGTGAGCCTCTGCCAGGCCATTCACTGTCTCCTCTCGGAGTACGGTGGCTGTTGGATGACAGCCGACACATCCATCTTGAGAATCTATACGCTCACCTTCAGCACCTTGCTTAAAGGAAATGAACTTGCCTTATTGAATCGTATGCAAGGGAAAGCCAACGAAATGGCCGACGTGAAGATGAACCAGAACAGCCTCTTCCTGAATGGCGAGGAGGGAGCCAAGAGATTTCTGGAAGAGCAGGGATTCACGGTAACGGTTGAGCCCGTCACGCTCTATCTTCCGGATGTTGCAGGCGTGACTGATGAGCTCCGGAATGCCTATCGGCAGATGAACATACTCACCATGCGTGTCGCCTCTCCGAAGACGGGGAGGAAGTCGGCTCCGGAACTTCCTTTTTCCGTTGACAGTTCGGTAACGGACGGAAAACTCGTCATGAAAGTCCAGGGACGGGTTGACACACTCACCGCCACAGAATTGCTGAAAGCCTTTCAGGAAGTGTCGTCTCAGACCGATTCAATAGAATTGGACGTGGAGAAAATGCCTTATATCTCATCGGCCGGCCTCCGAGTACTGCTGATCATGCTGAAGTCCGTAGAAGACGCCAGCCGCTTCAAGTTATTCCACGTCCAGCCCGAGGTAGAAAAAATCTTGAAGGTGACAGGATTTGACAAGCTTCTGCTTTAAGGGCCAACAACCGCATTGACTATGAAAGACCTGCTTTCATGGCTCTTGCTGCTCCAAAAGTTCAACGTTTCAATTTATACTCGCTCTAAACTCTATACTTTTAACTGCTCTACACTCTACACTCTAAATATTAACGCGGTTGTTATCTTTTTTATCTTCAACGCAGAGCCGCGGAGGCGCAGATATTTTTCGAGACATTGCAGGTTGCTTCCAGAGCATGTCCTTTGACACTTCGTGTGAGGTGGCGACAAAGGAAACGATTGAGTATCGTTTTCAAAGTCGACTTCCCAGCGCTCAGAGAGTGCAAGACAAGTTTATCTTAGTCGCAGCAATCGACATTAAGCGCGTGAGGGTATCGAAGCAGTGGGAACGCTACGCGGGTTCCCGCTGCGCGGAGTTCGCAGAGGCCTACGGGAATGCGTTATTAAACTTTCAAATACTTTAAACTTTACGCTCGGCGCTTGCGACGCTTCACGCTTGAAGAACTTTTAAACTGCTCTACGCTCGGCGCCTTGCGACGCTTGACACCTCAAGAACTCTAAACACTACGCTCGACCTATGGTCGCTTGACCCTTCAAGAACTCTAAACTGATTCAGCGCCAGCCCTCTGCGTTTTCTGCAGAGCACAAACCTCGGCCTCGCCGTTTGTGCGCCTTCTATACCCTCACGCGCTTATTGTCGATTGCTGCGACTAAGTACGCTCGGCTTTGCCGCTTCTTCGAGCGACAGCGAGTCTGAAGAACTTGTCTTGCACTCTCTGAGCGCTGGGAAGCCGACTTCGAAAACGATACTCAATCGTTTCCTTTGTCGCCACCTCACCGAAGGTCAGCTGCTATGTCTCTGTTTCCTCTCCATTGCAGAACCTCTGCGCCTTTGCGCCTCTGCGTTAGAGATAAAATCAATGCGGAGACTTACGGTGTGCGCAACTTGAATAGCTTGCTCTCAGGCACAAACGAGCGAGGCGGCAATGAAGACCGTAGGTTGCAGGCTGTAGCAGAGGGTTTTTGAGGTTTTTGTGAAAAACTAAGCACGGGATTTTACAGGTGAGCCGCGTCATTCGTTTGCTAATTCCTCATAGACCTGCAGATGCTTGTCGATGACGGTCTTTATGGAGAATTCGTGTTCGGCTTTTTCGCGGCCAGATTTGCCCATGCGCTCCCGCAGCGCCCTGTCTTCGATGAGTTGGGTGAGTTTGGTGGCGAGGGTGGCGCTGTCCTTGATGGGAATCAGGAAACCATTGATGCCGTCGTCCACCGTGTCTTTGCAGCCGATGGAGTTCGTGGTGACGATGGGTCTCCCGATGGCACAGGCTTCGATGAGCGACTTGGGCACGCCCTCGCGATAGTAGCTGGGGAAAGCCACGATATGTGATTGCATGAGCAGCTCCTTGACATCCCGACGGAATCCCAGCCACTGGATGTAACGGCCGTCGCAACGCTGGGTCAGCTCGGCTTCTGTCATCGCCTTGGGGTTGCCCGACAGCCCGCCGCAGAGCCAGAACTCCACACGCCCCTCGTATTGTTGCCTCAGACGTTCTGCCGCCTCGATGAGCACGACGACGCCTTTCTCCTTCACCATCCTGGCCGTAAAGATAATCTTGATGATGTCATCGACTGGCTGGGGCGTGTAGGGGAATTCATCCAAGTCCACGCCTGAACCCTTGATGAACAGGCTGTCCGCGGGTTTCACGATACGATTTCCCTGGAACAGTTGCTCGTCTTCGTGGTTCTGGAAGATGACTCTGACGGAGGAACGACGATGCGAGAAACGCAGGACGGACAACAGCCCCTTCATCATGAACGTGGGATTCTCGTCGGAGAACATCACGCCCAATCCGCTCACGGCATTCACCACGCCCTTCACGCCAGCGAGCTTGGCGGCCAGACCACCCCATAGAATCAGCTTCAGTCCCACGTGGTGAACCACCGCGTCCTTGTTCTTGGAGTAAAGGCGGTAGAGGAAGTAGAAGGTGCGCAGTTCCTCGCGCAGATTCATGCCCGTAGGATGGATGGGCAGTTCCAGCATCGTCAGGCCCAGCGCCTCTACGTCCTGCCGTTGACCTGTATCCTTGCAAACTATGGAGACCTCCCATCCATTCCGCTGTGCCGCGAGTGCGATGTCCTTGCGGTGGGACAGGAAGAACCTGTCTTCGTTGACAACAAATAATAGTTTCTTCATTGAAGTGCAAAGTTTTTGACTCATTTTAGGAGTTCTTATATTTCAGCCTTCTATACAAAAAATAGAGTTTAGAGAGGAGCTTGTCCAGGAATCGCTTTTCGCCATACTTGCTCAGGTCTATGTCCTCGAAACCAATGAATTGCGAGGCATATTTGGATAGGAATGATTCCAAGTCCTGAAAAGCAGATTCGTCCATCGTGTTTGGATGAAAGCAGAAGGTATATATCCCAGCCAATGGCATCTTGATACAATGTCCCCCAAGTTGTGGGATAAACCAGAAGTCGTCTTTCCGGTAAGGCCATCGTCCGATGGTATCGGAAATGATGCGGATATCGGTTTCCCGCCGGAGGGCTTCTATCGTTTGTTCATCGAAGGTGTGGCTGGGAGCAAAGAAGTATTTAGGATACAGCTGGTGGGAGTTCAGTATTTCGATACCTTCTTTTATCTTGGCACGTTGCTTCTCGTAGCTCAGTCCTGCGAACTCCGAACGATTCCAAATCGGATTGATGCCTCCGCATGAAGTGATGCAGATATGGTCATATCCGTGCAGGGCTATCTGCCAACCCTTTGCCACCCATTGACGTGCCTTGTCCCAGAAATCAGGATCAGGCGGATTCAGCATGGTTCCCGAATCGTTGTTGGCAGGTATGATGCCCACCAATGGCTTGATATGGTATGTATCAAGGATGGTTTCTATTCTGCCCCATTGTTGCCTGTCCATCATTGGACATGCATCATCAAGGCGTATGAGATATTGTACTTTCATATATGGCGATATACTTGTTGGCTGTTTCTTGAATATCATACTGTTGGGCGCGGTGCAAGCATTTATCTGCTACTTCCTGATAGGCGTGTTCATCTGAAAGTAATTGCGTAATATGTTTGCTTAAAGCTTCGGCATCTCCGGGCGAGAAAAGCAGTCCTGCCCCTTCTACTACCTGTCTAAGACCGTCTACATCGGAGGCTATAACGGGCAACCCTGCCGCCATCGCCTCTACGGCAGTCAGACCAAAGCCTTCCCAATGTGAAGACTGAATGGCAATATCTGCCTGAGAAAGTAGCTGGGCAATATCGGCTCTTGCACCGAGGAAACAGACTCTGTCCTGTAGGCCTAAGCTATTGCACAACGCTTTGCTTTCATCTAAACGACTACCGTCACCGACGAGCGTAAGCTTCATGTATGAAGGCAGTTGTAACATAGCTTTAATAACAGTGTCCTGATCTTTTGAAGCCTCAAACCGCGACACTTGTATGAGCGAGCGAGGTTGTCTCTTTTCTTTTTTCTGATTTCTGAACTTTTGCGTGTCTATACCGTTTTCTATGACACAGAGATGTTTGTCGATATCTCGTGCGTTTAACCAGCTTTTTAGTGAGTCGCGGGTTGCTTGGCTGATACAGATGATTTTTTCGTAGGATGAATAAACGATTCTGTCTGTATAGCGAAAAAACATTGTCTGATGTCTACGATTGCTGGTGCTGTGCTCAGTCCACACTAAACGCTGGTGCATACCAGCCACTGCCATGGGAACCCAATAGAGGGACGGAAAAAGGTGAACATGGATAATATCGTACAAAGGATGACATCTAAGGAACCTTCTGATTCTGAAAATGGTCGTTGGAAAATACAACGATCTGATGTTCAGACAGTAGAGCGTTATCCCAGAGTCACGGAGTTGCTGCATGAGAGGTGACTGCCTTTGTTGCAAAACGAGCACGTCCACATTGTGCTGTTTATTCAGCAAAGGAAGCAAATCAGTCAATAGCCGTTGGGCGCCTCCTATTTGCAAGTCGTTAATAATCTGTAATATTCTCATTGTTCTCCATCATATACACTCTCTATATAACTGATAGTGTGGCTTGTGTCATATCCCTTTTGTATCAACGTCATGCTTTCGTCTTTTCGTACAAATGTATTGAGCATTTCAGTCATCTGCTTGGACCATTCCTCAGCATTCTGTTGTAAGGATAGTTTCCGAATATTGGGTGTTAGACAGATATCATCGTTGATGACATCAGAAACAAGGCAGGGCAACCCTGCACATTGTGCCTCAATGAGTACAAAGGGTTGGCCTTCAAACGTCGAGGGCATGAGGAACAAATCAAAGGCCTGTAATAGTTCATTCACATTCTTCTGTTCGCCCATGAAAAGTACCTTGTCAGCGATGCCTAACGATGAGGCTTTTTCTTTCATGGCATCCATGAGAACGCCCCTTCCAATCAGCATCAAGCGGGCATCTGGATGTGCTTTTGCGAAGACTGCAAAAATATCCAGCAGGAAGGAATGATTCTTCTCGTTTTCAAAGCGTCCTACGTGGCCGATAACGAAGGCATTCTTAGGAATATCCAAATCCATTCGGATTTGCATTCTCACCTCAGGCTTGTATGCGAAACGACTTGTTTGAATTCCGTTCTTAATAACTACCGCATTCCCAGACCCAAAGAACCATTTGGCAGCCATTGATGAACAGGCAAAATGGTGCGTGGATATTTTTCGTGCAACGCCTCGTTGTAGAAGGTGTAAAACTTTATTGTGCAGACCGGATGATGACGAATTGTGGGCATGACAGATGCGAATCGGAACTCCATATCTATAAGCGAAGACTAAAGGAGCTATGGTCGTGAGACTATTGCCGCAATAGTGGATGGCTGCATACTCCTTCGCATGTTGTTTGAAGAAACGGTTCAATTCCATATACCATTTGACAGGGGATTCTTTACGACTGGTTATACGCCATACCTTGCAGCCAGCAGCTTCCACCTCACGGGTATAATCGGTCTCCTTCCTTGTATATATAAGGAAGTCTATCTGGAAACGCTTATGGTCGATTCCGCGAAACATGTTCATCATAAATGTTTCTGTGCCTGCTCTGCTCAGAAAGTGTGATATGAATAATATTCGTTTCATCCTTTTATCTTTCTTTTCAACGTCATTAATGTCTGAATAGTGAATAATAGAATTTGTAGAAAGCTGGTTTCCAGTCTTCCTTTTCTACTAATGCAAACAAACTGGTGTCTCGCCATTCTTGGAATGCTTTTTTAGGGTGATGCCAGTCCATATACTTTAAGTAGTTCACTTCTACCATGCAATATTTTTGCTCCAAGTGCATAGGATAGCTGCTGATATCTTCTCCCATAGCTTCTTTTGCCCAAAGGAGTGGCAGATTAACGCCTGCTCCCTCAAAGCAAAACTGTGTTCCGTCATTGCGCAAGTTTATCTCAAGGAAATATGACTCTTCGCCCTTTACCATGAATTCCATAGAGAAGATACCGTCATAGTCTATAGCCTCTAAGAATCGCTCCAAGGCAACGGCGTTGATGCTTGAATCCATTTTTCCTGTAGTATATGCGTATGCAAATATACCAAGGTTATTCCTGTTCTTACATGTACGCAACTTGTGAAGACCTCCTGGAAGAATGATTCTTTTCGTTGATGCAGAGCGCATACCCATAATCAGGAATTCGTAATCCCTTTCTACATATTCCTGAATCAACACATCGGAACAATCATCGGCAATTTCGTACAACGCATCTTGCAACTCTTTGCTACTCTGACAAATCCTGAAATTATCTTTGCTGGCCTTACTGCTTTTCTGAGGTTTCACCAAACAAGGGTATTTAATATCTGGTGGTAAAATAATCTTGTTTGCATCAATCTTCAAATGAACGCTATAAGGGATTTTGATTCCACATTCAGCAGCTTTGGATAGCATTTTGTCTTTGTTCATCCAATAGGATAGATGCCCCTGCCGTTTTCCACAGTTACCAAGTATCAGCCGAGTGCTTAGCAAGTCATAATTAGAATCCAAGAATTCTGCTATCCCGTCGCTTGTCGTAAAAACAGGTGCGGGGCTGCTACACCAATCAGAGAGTAGACAAGCTAATAGCTCTTCGTAAGACGAGACAAGTTTAAACCGTTGTATGTATCGAGATTTTTCGACAAAGCTATGTTTAATACTATCATCTACAATAATACATGTAACCTCCATGCCACCACGGCCAAGACTTCTGACGAGCCCTAACGTGTTGTGATGGTTATTCCCAACGACAATAACTTGTTTGTTTAAATGTTCTTTCATCGAATGATTCTATATACATCAGTTCATCGAATCCCTTTATTTTATTTCGCGTACATTCTCGTCGCTTGCTTGGGCTTCTACAGCTTCAACGTGGGCTACTTCGCGGAAGTAAACGCTGTGGTCCTCATCGAGGATGCAGGTATAAGGGTAGAAGAAGTTATAATAGTGAGTATGAGTTGTCTGATAGGGTATCATGTATTGGAGGTATGTCAGCAGTAGCACACCGGCCAGTGCGCCCAGACGGATAATCATGTGCCGCTTCTGCCAGAACAGGGTATAGACGAAGGTAGCCATGAGGACCAGGAAGAACACACGGGTGTAATTATAGACACGGACGAAACCGGCAAACGATGTGGCCAAAACGCCTAAAATCAGCATATAAGAAATCATCCGTTCCATGCGCCGCCGCTGTTCCTCGTCGGGCTCGTTCTGCATAACGGTGTACATGATGATGAAGGGCAGTATCAGGTAGGTGATGGCAGAACGCAGGAAACCGAAGATGGTGCTGGCCTGGATAGAATAGAACAGCACTTTTTCTACCATAGCTCCCATGCCACCCAGCACGGCCACCATCAAGCGTCCAAGCACAATGTCACTGAATAGCCAGATGGCAAAGGACGTGAAGAATGCTAATGCGAGCATCTTCCATGATATTCTTAATCGCGAAAGTGGAAACAGAGCTGCAATCACAGCTGATATGTGGAATAATAGGCCAAGGGGTACCATAAGGTAGAAAAGCCACTTGCGTCCTGTCATGTAGCCATGCATACCGACGAGTGAGAAGGATAAGGCCAACCCCTCACGCATTACCTCGGTGTTGAAGATAAAATACTGTAGTGTAAAGACATAGATGAGCAGGAAGAGGAACCAACGATGTGTGTATTTGCTGGCCACGTAGCACACCGCTGTATTGATGGCTGCACTCTGAATCAGCTGTACAGCATAGAAGGAGTGGAACACCGATCTGGAGATGAGGTTAAGCAGCGTCCAACCGGGCATCTGGCTCTTGAGCATGAACTGCAGCCAGACGTAGTCGCTGACCTCGGTGAAGGTGTCGGGATATTCCTCGAACTCACGCATATAGACGAACTTGTCGCCGCCGAGGCCATAGCTGAAGCCCGTCAGACAGATGAGGTACAGGCACATCAGCCAGAAGCGGTGCTGCTTATGGGCGTCGGGTTCCTCTATCCGGTCGTAGCGAAAAGAGAAATAGGACGTCAGCAGGACGAATATGAGGTAGAAGATGCTCATGAGTGTGCTATCTGTATCTGTAAATGGTCTTCAATGAAACGGATGAGGGACGCGGGACGGATGAGTTCCTGATAGGGGTTCTCGCCGTCGGGAAAGGTGCTGCCTGCCTGAACTGCCTGCCAGTCGAAGTCGGTGATGTCGTGGAAGACGGAGATGTAGCGCTCATCATATACCTCTGACTTCCGGATGCTCCTGTTGGTGGTGATGAGTCGCTTGCCGAGCATGATGCTCTCCCAGGTTCGGAAGGTAGGACTTGAAGCATCCTTCTGTAGCATCTCCACGATGCAACGGCTCTGTGCACACTTGCGCAGATTCTCTGTATAGGGCAGGGGGCCGTCGAGGTAGGTGATGCCCTCGCAGGGGATTTGCTCCGCCCGGGGAACCTCCAGCATCAGGAAGCAGCATCGCAGCCCGCGCCGTTGTGCCTCGTGGCAGAGCTGGACGAGGTGAACCAGACGTCCCTTGTCGCGCCCCAGGAAATACAGGTCGTACTTGGGTTGTGCCTCTCCGGCGGGAGTGTTGACGGGGGAGAAGACGGTGGGATGATAAAGCATGTCGTGCTGCTGGGCGTCCGTGGTGTCGTAGCTGATAAGGAGGTCTGCATAGCGCCGCATGTTTTCCAGGTCAATGGGGCGCTGGGTATAGTGGTCGATAATGGTGTCCACCATGTCTTGGGTGAAACACACAATGCGGGAGTGGGGATAGCGGCGGCGCAGGAAGGGCAGCAGGTGGATGGCGCTCTCCATACGCAGCCAGTGCTCGGTGACGAGGAAACACAGGTGCTCGTCGGTTATGTGGCGGAAAATATAGCCGTTCCAGCAGGATTTGCCCGGGAGGGGAAGAATTCTGTTGAGCCTCGGATTGAAGTGCAGGCGATTGAGTTGCCCCAACAAGCCAGCAGGACGGAAGGTGGAGAGGTAGGTTATCTGCGGGTCTTCCATCCAGTCACGATGTGCAACCTGATACACGTCCCAGACGTCGCCAAGAACTATGAGCCTGAACTTATCCATTGACAGCGGTTTTGGTGAAACGAATGTAATAGAAAATCAGGCACGAGAAGTAGATGACATCGCAGATGATGGTGGTGGCAATGGCGCCGTTGGTGTTAAACAACGCCACCAGGAAGGTGTAGCCCAGGAGCTTGAAGATGCCGTTGGCGATGCTGGCATTCCGCACGGAAACACCCTGCCCGTGACTGCACAGGTAGCGGTTGAACATATCGCCCAGACCGTGTATGCAGTAGCCTACGGAGAGGATAGAGGCGTAGGTGCCCACGATGGCATATCTATCGGTGTAGAGGTAGCGCACCACCGGATGGATGAGGAGCACGAAGAGCACTCCGGTGACCGCTGTCATGGCCACGGTGCCGGCGATGACTTTGGTGGGAATACGGGGCTGGGTGGCAAACTTCTTGAAATAGGTGGTGCCGATGATGGAGGGGAGTGCGACCAAGGGAGAGGTGACGGTGAGCGCAAGGGTGTAGAAACCCACCTCGCTGTTGTCGTGGTTGAAATAGCCGAGGGAGATGCCTGCGAGGTAGTTCGTGGAGACCATGACGAGGGAGCCTATATACAGCTGGATGCCATAGCGACGGTTCTCGTCGTTCAGTTGCTGCCACACGGGACGCAGGTTGCGGAACGAGGGGCGGGTGGCGATGATGATGCCTGTATAGATGAGGGTGTATAGCCCCCATTGCAGGAGCACCATACGCATGGGCGTCGCTCCGAAGTGGGAATAGACGGCGTAGCCTATGGGAACATAGAGCAGGAACGGTAGGAGGCGAGCCAGCGAGAGATGGACTATCTGGTTGTCGCCCTGCGCGGTCTGGTCGATGTAGTTCAGGAACAATGGATAGAAGCAGACTGGCATCGAAGCCAGGAACAGGGCTGCCACGGCGGGCTTGTCGGGATGCAGGAAATAGCAGACGGGCATCGCCAGACTAAGCACGCAGCAGGCAACACACAGGATGAGAATCATCATCCCCTTGATACGTGCAACGTGCTGACGGTCATCGGTTATGGCCATCAGACGGGCGCCGGAAAGGAAATAGCCGAAGATGAGGAAGGTGGCAATGAAGTTGATGATGTTCTGCACATAACGCACATCACCATAGTCGGCAGGAGCGAGGAAGCGGGTGTTGACAATGGACGACAACACGCCCATCAGCACGCCAATGAGCGTGGAGCCATAGAGCATCGCTATCTGTCGTCGCTGTGTCATGCCCTTACGTGGTTAGAACCATTCGCGGAGTTCCTTGCGGAATAAGTAAACCATGGTGCCCAAGGTGGCGAGGAAGAGCATGGCGGCAACGAATATCATGCGCTTGGGGCCGGCGGGCTTCACGGGCACGGTGGCATTGGTCAGGGTGGTGAAGACGGGTGTCCGCGCCTGCAATTCAGCCAAGGCACCTTGTTCGCGGGTGGTCATGGCGCTGTAAATCTCGTGCTTCATCTGCATCTCGTACTCCATATCAGAGAGCTGGGTCCTGACTGTCTGGAGGAGGGCATTCTGGTGGGCGTCGGCGTAGAGGGCATAGTCGCGGCAGGCCTTGTCATATTCTGCTTTGGCATCGGCGGTCAGCTGCTTGTAGTATTCGTAGTCGATGCGGGCTTTCTTGGTACGATAATCCGTGATGAAATCCTGCAGGTGCGCCTTGATGCTATCGGCCAGGACGGCACTGACGAGCGGGTCTTGATCCGTCACGGTGATGGTGACGACGTCGGTGGTACGGCTGTAGATGCAGTCCACGCTCTTCTGGACACCCTTGAGGAGTTGAGTGGTGCTATACGACAGGCGGAAGGGGTCGAAGCGCTTGCCGTCCTTGCCCGGTATTTCCTCCTGCTCGGTCTTGAAGAGGGATTTAATCCTGTTCATCAACCACTTGAGGGGGTATGTTAGATAGTTCTTCTTCTGGTACTCCGCCAGATAGGTGTAGTAGTCGGTGCTGACCTCCCCGTCCTTGGTGGTCACCTGAATGTCCAGCAGGCCCACGAGGAACTCGGTGGAACTCATGAGGTCGGGGTAGAGCTGCGGGTAGATGGCATCGGAGGCATTGCGGCCAATGTCTAATCCGAAGTTGGCGGCAATGGATGCCAGGCCACCTGCTGCATTGCCTTCGGCTGACTCCGGGGCGATGGATACCGTGGTGGTATAGTAGCGGGGCTGGGGCAGTATCCAGACGCAGGAGAGAATGAAGGTGATAACCCAAACCTTCATAAAGAGCTTCTTCCTACTCCACAATGTCTTCGTCAGTTCACGAAGGTCTATAACATTCTTTTTCTTTTCTTCCATATATGAATATGAATAGGTGATTTAGTCGTTGGTTACATTCCCCACACCATGATGGTGCGTTCCTGATAGGTGTATGGCTTATGCCAGATGCGTTCGTCCCAGGACTTGTCCTTCGAGCGGTCGAAGATGATGAGATGCCCTTCGTCCACGGAACCGACTAAGTCCATGTATTCGGCGGTCTGCTGCAGGCCGTTCGAGATAACGGTATCGAGGGCTTCGCGTTTAATTTTCAGTTCGAGGACGATGCGCTGTACGGGGCCTCCATAACTATCAGTTAAAGGCTTACGGATGAGCAGGTCGGTACGTTTGCGGCCAAGGCCATATTCACGGTCTATGTAGCCGCCGTTGACGATACGCTGGAGGAAGGCTTGCAAGAGTAGCTGAGGGCCTGCTTCGCGGTAGTCGAATCTTTCTATCCAGCTGTCGGCATTCTGGCGGAAGAACTGCTGAAAGTCCAGCAGCAGTTTCTCCATGTCGATGCTGCCGTCGGGGCGTTGGAACCATTGGGGCTGTTGGATGAGCAATTGCTGGGTGTTCCATGTTAGTTCCCTCGGTATGATTTCGCGATAGATGCCATTGGCGATTCGTATCGGTTTTCCCCGTTCGCGTTTTATGAGTCCTATATCCTCCACATACTGAATATCGTCGGTGGGTATAAGTCCGTCTTCTGCATCATCGCTGTTGGTGAGCATTGGTTCTATCACTCTTCGCACGCGCGACTCACTTAATTTGTCAATGAGGATATCGATATGTGTGTCACGCCGATAGATGATATTTTCCTGTGCCCTATAAATCATTTCGGGAGTAATGGTGATGGAGCGGTTGCGGTTCTCCTTCATGTTCCATGTGACCTCGTAGGCCAGTGCATTCACCAGCCAGGGCTGTCCTTCGGTTGCCTCCCAAATCATGGGGAAGCAGGCTTCGTCGAACGCTTGTCCCGTCTCTTGGGTATGCTGCATATACAGCTCATGAATCTCCTCTTTCGAGAAGTTGCCCAAGCGCAGAGAAGCCGCTTTGATATTGAATGCGGAACCACCCGTGACGATGTCCTGGTTCGAGAGAACGATGCGGTAGTCGCGCACGTCGCGGACGCCGCAGAGGATGATGGTCTGGGGGAAGGCGGCAGGACGATTGGCGTAGCCCGAACGAATCTGACGCAGCACACTGACGAGGCTATCACCAACCAAGGCATCGATTTCATCCAGAATCAGAACGAGTGGCTTGTCGAGCGACTGGCAAAGTAGGGAAAGGTATTGTGACAGCATTGAATCAGCACCGAAGTCTTGGACAGCCTTTCGCGCTTCATCGGCCTTCTTATTCTTCAGAATCAGGCGAAATTCACCGGTCAATGTATCTATGGTCGATTTCATCACAGTGGCTTTGTCGTTGCGGGAAGCTTGTCCTGCCTCGATATTGGCATACACGGCGACGTAGTCTCCCTCCTTGTTCAGATAGTCGCGAAGGGCGAGCATACATGATGTCTTGCCCGTCTGGCGCGGTGCATGAAGGACGAAATACTTCTTCTGTCGTATTAGTTGCAGTATGTCGTCTAAATCAAAGCGCGTGAGCGGGTTGATGGTGTAGCTGTCTTCTGGGTTGTTGGGCCCTGCAGTATTGAAGAATCTTTCCATGGGGAGGGGACGCAAATGATTACTTCAGCAGGTTGATGAGGGCGACAACCATGGTGGTGAGGGAGGCGGCGGAGGTGCCGATGACGGTGATCTCGGCGGTGGACAATCCTTCTTTCTTAGGCTTGGTGGGCACTACGATTTCGCAACCGGGCAGAATCTCGTCCTTGCCCGCTCGACGGCCAAGCTTATTGGTGGCGCCGTTCATGTAGATGGCGTAGGTCTTGGATTTATGAGCCTTGTTGCTGAAGCCGCCGGCGTTCTTGATATAGTAGCTGAGACCCTTGCCTTTCTTGTAGTTGATACTGATGGGGTACATGACCTCGCCGGAAATCTTCACGGTGTTGGAGAACTGGGGAACGATGACCTGGTCATTGGCGCGCAGGAGGACGTCGTTGGCTTCTCCGGGGTGGGCGAGGGCTTCCTCGAGGTCAATGGCCACGGGGTAGTTGTAGCCGAGGTTCATCTTCAGGTCCAACAGGGAGTCGGCAAGGTGGCGGTCGTAGTTCTTGTCGGATTCCAGGGCTTGCTCGTAGAGGGCAATCTGTGAGGCGCGGAGGGCTGTCTCGCGCTGCTCGCGTTCTTCCTGGGTCATCTGGCGGATGAGGCGGGCGCCTTTGGAATAGGCCAGCTCGCTTAGGCCGCCAGCCATCTGGATGAGGTCGCTGAGGCGGAACTCCTTGTTGGTCATGGCATACTCACCCTCGAAGTTCACGGCTCCGCTGATTCTCACATTCTGCTGCTCGGCGTAGGTCGGGCTCTTGCGCACCTGCACTTCGTCGAAGGGCAACAGGGAGAAGATGGTGTCTTCCACCATGAAACCACGGTCGAGGTTGAAGGAGAATACCTGGGCGATGTCCTTGGAGGAAGTCTTGGCGTCGGGCTGGTAGTTGCGGCGGAAGACGTCAATCTTTGCCGTGGAGGCGGCGCGGGTCAGTCCGCCTGCCATGAGGATGAGGTCTTGGATGGTGGTGTTCTCGGCATACTGATAGGTACCGGGGAAGTTCACTTCACCGTTGATACGCAAGGTCTGTTCGCCCGTAAGCTCGGACTTGCTGGGGATGAAGAGGACGTCGTTCCGCTTGAGGGCGATGTCTGCCGTGCGGCCTTCCATGATGCCCTGAATGTCAACGCTGATCATCTCCAGCGTGAGGTCGTCTTTCTCGCGATGCATGACGGCGCGCTCGGTGAAGGCGTCTTCGCGCAGTCCCTCGGAAGCCAGAAGCAGGTCGCGGACGCTCTGTATCTTGCCATTCATCTGGAACTGACCGGGATGCATGACAGCGCCGCGAACCTCAACCATGTTGCTGAAACGGGGAATGACGCTGTCGATGTAGAGCGAGTCGCCGTCGGCCAGCGTGAAGCCATTCATCTCGAATTCCTCGATGGTGTGGATGCTGTACTCCTGACCAGCCTTGCGCACGAGGCGCACGTTCTTGGTGTAGGCATCGCCGGTGAAGCCTCCGGCAAAGGCAAGCACGCGCTGCACGCTCTCGTTCTGCTTCATCTCGTAGAACATGGGGCGCTTCACCTTACCGCGCACTTCCACGAGGCAGTCGTAGGTGCCGACGATGATGACATCGTTGTCCTGCAGGCGGACGTTGCTGGCCAGGGTGCCGTTCATGAGGTAGTCATAGACATCGATGGTGGCGATGGTGCGGCCGCTGCGATAGACCTTGATGTTGCGCACGGTACCCACCTCGCTGATGCCGCCGGCAGCATACAGGGCGTTGAAGGCGGTGGCGAGGCTGCTGATGGCGTAGCTGCCGGGCATGACGACCTCGCCGAGGACCTGCACCTGAATGGTGCGTGTCTCGCCCACGCTGAGCGATACCTGACAGTCGGCATAATATTGTCCGAGCTTGCTTTTCAGGCGGCTGGTGGCTTCGCTGACGCTGAGGCCTCCG
Organism: Bacteroidaceae bacterium; assembly: GCA_017535725.1. Taxonomy (GTDB): domain Bacteria; phylum Bacteroidota; class Bacteroidia; order Bacteroidales; family Bacteroidaceae; genus Physcousia. The sequence continues at coordinate 16,210 of JAFXTO010000034.1, read as the reverse complement.
AGCTTGATGGGACCTACCCCCTCGATGGTCACGGTGCCATCGGGCGAGACCACGCTCTCGAAGGATTCCTGAGACGCACCCCAGACGTCAATGATGACGACATCGCCGGGGCCGAGGTGGTAGTTGGCGGGTGTCGCCATGTTCTGGTTGGGCTCGAAGCTGAGGTTCTGCTGGTTGAAGATGCTGTGTCCCCAGATCTGCTGGTCCTTGGGAACCAGGCTGGAGTAGTAGTCCAGGGAGTCGAGGTCGAAGTAGTTGGATTCTTCCTCTATGGCCTGTTGGCGCTGCTCTCTGGTCATATAGCGCCAGTCCTGATCCTCTCGTATGGAACGGATCATCCGGTTCTGCTGCTTCTGGCGCTGGTCCAGTTCCTGTTCACGTTGGTTGCGCAGGCGGTTGGTGCCCTGGCGCTGCTGCCCACGACCCGTGAGGTCCTTGGCACCGAGGTTCTTTTGTTCGGCTTCGACCTTCTTCTGAACACGGCGCAGCTGTTCCACAGTGACACCGCGCTGGGTCAGGTTACGAACGATGACTTGTTTGTCAGTACCTTTCTCCTTCTCCTGAAGGATGTAGTTGACAATCTGGTCGTCAGACATGGATTGAGCCATCGAGGGAAGATGGATGGCAAACGTCGCGAGGACAACGAGGAGTAGTATTTTTTTCATTACTTATTGTTGTGTGCGTGTGCACATATTATCTATATATTAACTCAAAAAACGCTATTTTATTGCAAAGGAACGTGAAAATATCCTTCAAAGCAAGAAAAACAGGTGGAAAAAGCATTTTCTTCATGGTAATATGAATATTTTTGTCAAATAAGTTTGTGGGTTCAGGATTTTGACGTACCTTTGCCCCCGCAAAACTACACATCTCTGGGGCTGACTTGGATTTGACAGCAGGATGAGACGTTGTGTAAGCACGCAGAGAGTCGCTGATCGCTCTCTTTAATCCATGGTCTCCGACAATTATCTGGCGAAAACACTTACGCTCTCGCTGCTTGATTGAAGTATAGTAGATCAGCTTATCTCGGCACCAGGTGCTGAGACGGGACATCACTCAGAGGCTCCATCGCCCCAAAGCGCTCTGGCTCAGTGGTGCAGCAAAATTGGGGATAGCCGTACGTGGCCTCGCACGTCCGGTGAAGATTCAGAGGATAAGGCACATGCCGGTGGCCCAGGTCTAACAGGTGCTCGAAAATCGAAGTCTGGGATAAGCGTGTAGAAAGCACAGGGTGTCCCTGTTTGGACGAGGGTTCAATTCCCTCCAGCTCCACAACCCACAGTAGCCTGCTGATTATCAGCGGGCTATTCTTTTTCTGTTCCCTGCTGCACTTTATATCTTCTTTATAATCATTGACCTCTCTATTAATGATTGGATTTTCGTCCACGCTTCACGCGGTATATGCGGCGGGGACAGCCCCGCCGCGAAATAAATCAAAGCATTAAATTCGGAGGCACAAAGCCTCCTTTATTCTGAGACAGGGCGGACGGATAGCCCGTGGGTGCGGTGGTGGTAGTACCATTCCGTCTTCCCGTCGGTGAAGCCCAATTTCCAGACGTACCACCAGTCTTCCGAGTAGATCGGCCCCGACCAGTAGTCGCCCCAAGCGCCCCGGCCGTTGAGGTTGCCGTCTTCGCGGTAGCCTGCGGCGGGGAGGAAGATGCTATTGCCGTTAGGACCTGTGAACCTGCGGCCATAAATGCCGTTGACAGTAGTCCACTCAGAAGAGCAATTTCGGTAGAAAGCCCCCCATTCAGCTTCGCTCGGCATACGCCAGGGAGCACCCCAGTTCACGCGGGCGGCATCGTACTGAGTGCCGGAGATGTTCTCTCTGCTATAAAACAGATAATTCTCCTTTGAATAGTCATCCTTCTCCGCAGTCTCCCCCCAAGCATAATACTCACCATAGCCCTCCGGCTCATGAGCGCCCACGTTGCAGCAAGCCCACTTCGCACCAATGCCGAGGTCTATCATGTGCGGGTGGTTGTCATCGGGGCAGAGGTCCTTTTTCACCTCAAAATCTTTTGCTTCACCATAAGCCTTATCATTCAGTGTTGTCCTTACAGCGAAAGGTACAGCTCGTAATTTAATCGTGTGAGATGTACTGTCTAATGAAGAAGCAGGAAGGATGTCTTGATATCTAAATGAGTATGCAGCATTGTCAGACGTCGTTGAAATTTCTTTTAGCAACTCCCCATTCGAACTATAAACGCCAACGCCCCACTGAATACCCTCTTGATGGGCCTCAATCGTTGCATCAATTGTTACATCTACCGAATACTCTGAAGAAGAATCATGGTAATGACAACTATTCGTTGTTATATTGCCGATGGTAACTTTCGGATAATTGTACATTCTGATGTCTCCATATTGTACATACCATTCACGTGCTATATCAAATTGCTTTTCCAGAACTTGGTCTGTAATCAACATCGGTCGCAAATAGTATGTACCAGAAGTCATATCTATCGGAACAGAGAGGTTTACAGTAGAGGTATTCTTGTCAAGCTGTATCTGGCTCGTCTTGTACTTGCATTTAGAATATGTCATGTCATTTGCTCTATCACTAATAACTACAACTAAATTCACCTTTTTAGATGTTCCCACAGATGCAAATACCTGGGGGTAAAAATCCTGAAGATTCTCGATGCCATTAATTCGCACCGAAATGTTGTCTTTCGTAATCTCTGTAATTTGTGGAACGCAATCATTATAAAAGCCTGATTTCATCCGGTTTTGGTATGGACGTAAGAGAGCTTCTACTAACGCCGTCCCCACGACTCTTTTTCCTGCAGGAATTTTAAGGACATCCATTAATGATTCAATTTCCATAGAACCTATTGATAAGGCAAATTCACCAATTTCTCTCTCTCCGAGATAGTCTAATAGCCAACCTATATCATAGGTATTCAATGCTGTAGTTATAACACCCCACGCTCCTGGAGCTTCTTTCCCTTGTTGAGATAAAGGCAAATTCCAACCCCAACTATCAACTTCATCCTCGTAAACCAAAGGAACAACACCGTTCTCGAAAAATCCCACAAATGAGGTGGGATCATCTTCTGATATGGCAGTATAACAGTAATTATTAACCATCATTCTTTCTATTTGTTTTTCCAGATTGATATAGAAGGTTATTCCATTTTCGGCTTTCCCTTGAGACAATCTGTTAAAGTGGACGGTATAAATACTTCTGAGAGAATCGAATTTCTCTACCACATAAATAGATGATTCGTGATTCAGAGTGTTATCTGCGATAATTCCTTCATCCCAGCCTTCTAAACAATTGTCATCTATCTTATAGAATTTCAGATAATCTGGTCTAATAGAAATACTATCAACCTCTTCAATCGAATATGTCGTCACTTCTCCAAAATTGCCATAAATCCTTATAAAAAATTCTCTATCATGAGCGATACTATCAATTCCTGCGAAAGAATAGCTGTGAACATCCGAACCATGATAGACTTGTATTGCATGATGATTCTGAGCTGAGCAGAGAATCGATAAACATGTACCTATCAATAAAACGATATACTTCTTCATTTCTTCAGGATTTTAGAGGTTCGACCATTGACGTTGAGCAGATAGACACCAGCGGGCAGGTTCTTGAGGGAGAGTGTGGAACGGCCGTTGACAGAAGAGAGACTGGCGGGCAAGCGTTTGCCGTCTTCTGTAAAGAGCTGGATATCGGAGGACTTGACGGTGGCGTCAAAGATGATTTGCTCACCGTCCTTCTTGAAAGAAGCATCGTCTTTGGGGTTCTTGACGGCGTTGCCTGTTTTGGAGTAGGTGAAGCGCAGCACCTCCTTGGCATCATAGGTGAACTTTGCCACGGGTGAACTGATGACCACTTTATCACCCTCGAAGGTGACAAGCGGCCGCGTGTAGAGTAGAAAGGCTGTAGTGGTGCCATCGGCAAACCAGACGTTGAGCGTAGTTCGCTCTTGAGCTTGCAGGGACAAGGCCGAGCATAAGATGATGAAAGTCATTAGAACTTTCTTTCCTAGATAATGTTGATGTGTTCTCATTCGTTTGTAAGCACTTAATTGCTTTGGACGTCCCTTATACAGATAATTCATTGCGGGTTATTTAAGGGTTAAACATTGCCGAAAGGCATCGTATTCTCGCATTCAGATAGCCAACACCGCACCTTTCGGCTGCAAAGATAACGATTATTTGTGAATCGATCACAAAAAGAGGGAGAAAAATATGAGGAAAAAGGAAAAAAGAACGATAGCTGTAGGGATAGTTAGATATGGATGTATTGATTGTTTGACAGCTGTCAAACGGTTTGTGCTTCCGTATGTGTTTGCCATCACATACTAATGTGTTTGACGTCACGTATATATGTGTTTACGTTTGCGTACGTATGTGTTTGTGTTATCGTTCTTGTGTGTTTAGTGAAACGTGGGAGGTGGTGGCCGGTCATCTGACAAAAATTAAATTTTGTTTACTCAAAAACTATCCGATCATTCCGATACATTCCGATAAAATGTGGTAAATATCGGAATGTATCGGAATGATCGGATAGTTTTGAAGTCAACTTTTTCAAAATTTGGGAACACGTAGTTGCATTTACGCATGGACGCGGTTCCGTTTGCGTATGGATTTGGTTGTCCTGTTTGTTAAGAAGCTGAAAAAAGGGTTCAGTCTTTTTTAAGCAGGGCTGGCGGATAGGAGTTGGCTGAGTTCGCGGGCAATGACTTTGTCGTAGCCATAGATGTCGGAGAAAAATTCCACGGAACCGGTGGCGGGATTGGGATAGGCGGTGAAATAAGTGATGTAGACGGGTACGTTGGGCTTGACGTCGTGGTAGCTGATGAGGCGCAGGGGCTTCGGTATTGAGAATGATGGGTCTTCGCGTTTTCGCGTGTTGAGGTCTTTCAGATACTGGATTCCTCGTTCGGACTCGGGCGGCAGGTCCATGGAGAGACGCAGGCGGTCGAGCGTCCATTCATCGGCATCGGGTAAGAGGAACTGAGCGAGGTCGAAGGGACGCTGGACACGGATGCAGCCGTGGGAGAGGGTGCGACGTTCGCGTTTGAAGGCGTTGGGGTTGTTGGTGTCGTGGAGGTAGATGGCAAAGCCATTGGCGAAGCGGAACACGATACGGCCGAGGCTGTTGCCGGGGCCTCCGTGTTGTCCGATGCGCAGCTGTCCGCTTTCCATCTGTGCGCTGGTTACTTGCCTGGCTCTCAGGGTGTCGCCCGTGGAGCGATTGACGATGTAATAATGATTGCGGGCGAAGTAGGCGGAGTCTCCTGCGTGGTGAACGACTTCGTTGCGGATGATGTTCTGTGGGATAATCCAGTCGGGATTGACTTGCAGGTGACTGACGGCGCTGTGCAGGAGCGGGGTCTTGGTGAGTGTGCTGCCGCAACAGATGAGCATGTTCATGGTGGAATCGGGACTGATGGCCCAGAGCTGTTGTGCTGCGAGGTTGACCAGGATGCGTCGGCCTGCTGTCGGAGGCTGTGGCATTTGCCATCGACAACGTTCGAGGTTGATGGCAAGTGTCCGGCGCTGAGCAGGATCTGTCGTCTGGGACAGCTGTTGGCGCAGGGCTTCATAGACGGCCCCTGTTGGATGCGAGTCGCGGAGGTAGTTCATCCGTTCTTCGCTGTCGGTGAGCTGTTGAAGGACTGCGTCATAGTCTGGTGCCTTGACTTCGAAGTCGAAGAGGCGGGCGTAGTCGGTGCTGCCTACCTTGTAGTCCAGCTGGTTGAAGAGTCGGGCGGGTCGGACGAAGCCATAGCGAAGTCCAGCGGCGTAGCGTACGAAAGCCTGGGAGAGGTGATAGTCCAATCGGGGCAGTAACTCGTTGATATCCACTCCGAGGGAGTCAAAGGCCAGTTCATGGACGATGGCCAGGTCACGGGCAATCTGAGGAACAAGGAAGGCTGAGGTGTCCAGCCCCTCCTGGGGCAGCTGACGGCGCAAGAGTGCCAGCAGGGAATCTGCGTCGGGAGAGACTCCCATCCGAGAGAACCAAAGGGGGATGTCCTCAAAGCGCTCGAAGGATGTATAGCGCTGGCGTACCGTTTGGTCTGAGCGCCAATGGGATGTGTCGGCCGCAAGGATGGCTTGCATGGAATGCTGGAGCCGTGTGGTATCGAGCCGATAGACGTAGGAGGCAAAGGCCGAAAGGTCTGCCTCGGACTGTCGGGGGCTGTTGATGCAGGCACCGAGCAACAAGGTGAGGATGGTTGTAAGTAGTAGTCCTTGGGTTTTATTCATGGTCATCTCAGGACTTGATCCATTTCTTGCTGACACCAGAGCGGAAGCGGATGACGTAAATACCGGGTCGGAGGGCCTTGGGGTCGGTTCCGAGGTAGATGCCGGAGATGGTGTAGTAGCCTGAAATTTCGCTGTCGGCAGGATTGCTGGCCAGTTCTTCGTCCTGACGGATGTCGGTGGGAATGCCCTTGTCGGTGCCGATGACTTCGTCGTAAGTCCGCAGGGAGTTGGGTTTCCCTGGGGTGGGGCGTTGCATCAGGTAGAAGGTGTTGGCACCGTCGGGGTAACGTCCCACGGACTGGTCGCCGTCGTGGCCTTCGTAGGTCAGTACATCGCTGAATGTACGCAGTTTAGGGTGTTGCTGGAAGAACTCTTCGTTGGCCGCCACGAACTCATCTGACGAGGTCACTACCACCACGGAACCATAGGTGTTGGAAAGCTTGAAGGGGGTGTGCAGCTGACTCTTGTCCTCGAGCTTGTCTGCCCACAGGATGAGGTGCCCGTGGGCTGGTACAATGGTGTTGATGGGCGAGGTGGTGGGAATCTGGTATTTGTAGGGGTCCTTGTGGGTGTCGCTGACGTAGAGTCCTGCCACATTGAGGTCGATGTCCGTGGGATTGTAGAGCTCGAACCAGTCGTTCTTCTTGAAGTAGTCGTTGATAAACACGCTGTTGCCAGCTCCGACTTCATTGACCTTGATGGGGGCGGCCAATTCTGTCAGACGTTCTTCATCGGCTACTGGCTCAAAGAGGGCTACGAGGCCGTAGGTTCCAACGTCGCCCAGTTCTTCGAGAGATACTTCCGGGCCTGCGTCCACCACTTGGAAGGTACCTTGTGAGAGTTCAGCGCCGAAATAGATGTCGCTGGAACTGGCTGAGGTGTTATGGACTTCCACGGCGATGACATTCTTGCCTAATCGGAGCATCGAGAGTGGAATGCTTACGGTGGCTGCATAGGCGGTGTTGCCTTCGTAGGTGGTGGAATACTGGTTGTAGGTCGGAGTGCCCTCGGGCATGTGGTAGCGGGTGAGTTCTGTGCCGTTGACATAGATGACACAGCCGTCATCGACATAGTAGGTGAGCTGGAGGGCATCCAGGCCTTCTTTCAGTGGGTCGTTGAGATAGATGTTCCTGCGGAAATAGTAGGTGGGGCGTTTGTTGCTGGAGTCGCCTCCATAGTCCAGGGTGGTCGTGTAATCTCCCGTGCCTGGCTCGATGCCCACCGTTCCATAGCCGTAAGGTCCCTCTGCACTCTGCCAGCCCGAGGTTGAGTACGAGACACTTGTCCAGTCTTCGCCGTCCAGCGAGCCTTGGTCGTAGTAGCTCCATTTGGTGGAGAGGTTGATGAGGTCGCGCTGGTTGGTGAAGGTTCCATCGGACTTCCATCCAGCGAACCGATAGCCTGCCGGGGCTTCGACCTGAATGTTGATGGGTGCGAAGAGCGGTCCCGAGAAATGGCCTGTCGGCACCTCCTGCCCGTTGATTCGCAAGGTGGCGGAGGGCAGTTCGGAAGAGAGGTTGACCGTGTAGGGCTCAGATAATTTTAGGTAGTTGCGCAGGCTGTTGAAACGCGCATTGCGGTCGCTGCTGTTGTTGAAGCGGCTGATGAGGCTGTTGGCCGACCCCCAGGGCGAATGCCCTTCCCAGCTGAGTGCCGTGGAGGACAGATTAGCCATCTCATTGACAATGGCGTTGCTGCGTTCGGGTGTGAAGATGCTGCCGCCGACGATGCAGTAGGCGTCGATAAGCCGCTTCTTGAATGGCTCGTACTTCAGCATATTCAGGAAGATGTCGATGAGGTAGCTGCGCCCCGTGCTGTAGCGCGAGTCGCTGAGGTGACTCTGCAGGCGGCTAATCATGTCGGTGTAGGCAAATCCTGCATCCTGATCCATCAGGACGAGGTGGAACTTCCCGCCTTCGGCCTGCGAGCGGAAGCCCTTGACATTGTTGCAATTGGTGAGCCAGTCGGAACATCCGATGTAACACCCTGCCGCCATGAAGTTGGTGTACTCATCAATATCCACGAGTTCGCAGATCTTTTCGTAGATGCTGTGGTCCGAAGGCTTGTTGGCCAGTTGCTGGGCGAGGCTTATCCACTGCATCATTGCCTGGTTGTCACCGGACTTCTGGTAGTAGCCTTGTACGGCATTTATCTCGAATTCATCGACTTCGTCTTTGTCGATGCCATAGTTGCTGTAGCAAAGGTTCTTGTTGGCCGGCTCCCGGATGTTATAGGTGTATTGGAACACGCCGTTGAAGAACACGTGGGCGGGCTGGGTGTCCTGACAATCCAGGTAGAAGCCACTTCGGATGATGATTTGCTGGATGGCGGCATCGAGGATGCGGCTGTTCGTGTCGTTGCCTCCATTGCGCACCTGGAGGGATTTGTTCTTGATGTAGGGTTTGTTGGCGGGGAAGAAAGGGTAGGGGAGGAAGTTGTTGCCCTCGTACTGCTTCACGGCCTTGATGCGGAACGAGCTGGGACTGAAGTGGCGGCTCCATCCACCGCAGACCTCGAAGTCGGTCTCCTGGTTAACGGCGCAGAGGTCGTAGTTCCCTTCTGCATCAGGCACGAAGTATTCGAAATTCACGGGACGTTCCCAGGCACGGTTCTTGTTGCTGTTGTTCTTGTTGTTGCCAGAAATACCGTTTGTGCCATCGACGTACACTCCGATTTTGTCGTCATAGAGGTTCTTGCTGTCGGTGACGACGGAGATGACGGGGAGGTAGTAGTCCCGGTCCTTATATATATAGGAACGCGTGACGACGGGGCTGGGCAAGTAGCCATCGCGGAAGAGGCGGAAACGATAGACGGTGTTCTGGTTGGCCGAGACGTGGAGCTGCCCGGAGTAGTTCCGCTTGCCGTTGGTCAGCGTGGGGGTGCTGCCGTCTGTGGTATAGTAGAGCGCACACCCCGTGGGAATCGTGACCTTGATGTTGAAAGGTGATGTGAAGAGACATCCATCGCGGTCCACGACGGGAGGTGGAAGCTGTGAGCTGGCGAAGGAACTGCCTGCGTTGGTCTCCTCGGGGGTGGGGGTGCTGCAGTAGGACCATGTGTCGCCTCCGTCGGTGGTGCGGGCATAGCTGCACCGTGGTATGGCGGGCGGGTAGTCCTGCTGTGCCACCAGTCTCTCTTCCTGGTCATAGAGGTAGATGGTTCCTCCTTCGTACGAGAGCTTGAAGTCCACTTGCTTGTAGGCGTTGGCACTCATGCTGTTGTCTGCCGCCGTGGTGTGGTGGTCGAACCATACGCACTTGTAGCCTCCTGCCGGTACGCTGCCAATCCTGACCGGGAGTTTGAACTTCTTCCGGTTGGTTGGGTCGTCGCTGACGTAATAACTATAGATGTTGATGGCTTCCTCCGTGGGGTTGTAGAGTTCTATCCAACCGCCGTAGTTGAACGAGGGGTCAATGAACATGTCGATATTTGCGACCTGGATTTCGTTGATTATCAGGCCATCTGCTTGTGCGCTGAACCAACATCCCAAACATGCGATGAGGCAGCCAAGCAGTCTGCGAATCTTTGGAATTTTCACTACTTTCATTTGGAGTAAGATAATATCTCTATGTTTCAATGGCTCCACGCTCACTCCTGTCGGAGGCTCATTCCTGCCAGAGGCGCTTGACATTTCCCGTGTTCTGGTGGATAGTCACGTGGGTGTCTAAGTGTTTGTTGAAGAGGTCTTCGGAAAGAACTTCCGTGGTTCCGAGCTGACAGATGGGCACTTCGGCGCTGAGCAGGGTCTGCTGTGTGGTCGCAATGGTCACCTTGGCAGTTGCGGGCATGTTGACATATACGCCCTGCTCCATCTTCTGTTTCTTCTTTTCGACGTCGGGGTCATCGGTGCGCTGCGGCAGGTTGCCTGTCGGAGTGATGGTTATCCAGATGGGCTCTCCGCTGAGGTCGTCGGCTGCCACGAGTCCTAACCGCTGGGAGAAGCGGCATAGCAGATGGCGCTGTGTCGCGTCTGTTGCGGTGTTGTCCTCCGAAGCCGCAGGCAGCTGGGGCTCGAAGTCGAAGTCCAGGATTTCGGTGCTGGTGAGGGTCTGTCCCTTGAACAGCGATTCCAAGGCGAAGAGCTGCTGGTCGATGTTGTCGAGCATCAGCTTCAGCTGTGCACCGTCCTTGGGGGTATTGTCGGCCTCGCCTCGGATGAGGGCGTTGCGGCTGTCACGGATTTCGTAGATTTCCTCGGCTGTGAGCTGTGCCATCTTGGCTGTGCTGCCGGCAGCGAGGATATCATGGGTCATGAAGTCGCGTCCGTTCACCGGCTTGGGAGCAGGCACGGCTTTCGGCAGTTCGGGAGCAGGGTCGGCCGCGGCTTCTGCATTGACGCTGAGCAGCAGGCCGTTGTCAGTCAGGCTGACCAAGGGAGCGGCGGTCTTGGACTTGACCTTGATGGAATAGGCCTTGGCGGGATCCGGCACTCCGTAGGGCATGAGCGTGATGCTTTTCAGCGTCCAAGTCGTTGATTCTATCATCGGAACGTTGGGCTGCCGGAGGTATCGGTCGGCATACGGCGCAAATTCTCCGGGGGTGGTCACTGCCTTCTCGGCCACGATGACCACCTCGAACACGGTCTTGGGTAGGAAGTAGTTCACACCATCCAGCGTGACACCTGGGTGGAACTCCGAAATCTCGGTCTGTGCCAGGGCGGGTGCTGCAAACGTCAGCAGGAACAAAGCCGCCCATTTTTGTATAAACTTATTCTTCATTTGTTCTTGCACGGATTCCGCAAATCTGCGGCTTAATTCAATTCAAGCGGACACGGATAATCGCAATCCGTGTCCTTTACGTAATCTGTAGTCTTTCAGATTTCTTATTTATTTTGTTTTTCGATTTCCTCGAAAATAGCTTCCAGCATGCCTTCCTTCGTCTTGCAGATTCCCCAATCAAAGGTGTGGCGGATGCCTTCTGCCTCGAACCACTTGGAGAGGGGCTCTGTCTGGCTGTGGTAGACGGCGAAGCGGTTGCGGATGGTCTCTTCATTGTCATCAGCGCGGCCTTCGATTTGTGCGCGGCGCAGCAGACGGGCCATCAGCACTTCTTCGCTGACGATGAGCTCAATCATCATTCCGAGGTTGTGACCGCGCTCTGCCAGCATTTTCTTCAGGGCTTCGGCCTGAGCGATGGTGCGGGGGAAGCCGTCGAAGATGACGCCACGGCCTGCAGGCTGTGCATCGTAGGTCTTGGCCAAGATATCAATCATGAGTTCATCGGGAATCAGCTGGCCTTTGTCGATGTAACTCTTGGCAATCTTGCCCAGCTCCGTCTCGTTCTTGATTTCGCCACGCAGGACGTCGCCTGTGCTGATATGTCCCATTCCGTAGCGTTCTGCAATCTCTGCACTGTAGGTACCTTTGCCTGAACCAGGGGCACCGAAGATAATGATGTTCTTCATTTTTTATTTGAGTTGTTTTTGGTGTTGTCGAAATATCGTGTTGTCGGAATATCGTGTTGTCGGAATATTGAAATCTCGAAATGTCGAAATCTCGAAATGTCGTTTCGTTAATCTTTGATTAACGTATAAATATTCTTCGTGTTCCTTCCGAAGCCGTTGTAGTCCAGTCCGTAGCCGACGATGAAGTCGTTGGGGATTTCCATGGCGCAGTAGTCGATGGGTATCCTCACCTTCAGGGCCTCGGGTTTGACCAGCAGGGAACACACCTTGATGCTGGCGGGGTTTTGTGCCTGCAAAGTTTCAATCATGTGGGCCATGGTCATTCCGGAGTCGATGATGTCTTCCACGATGACGATGTGGCGACCGGTGATGTCGGCGTTCAGCCCTATGACCTCATGGATGTGGCCCGTGGACTGGGTTCCCTGGTAACTGGCGAGTTTGATGAAGCTGACCTCGCAAGGGATAGGAATCTGGCGCAGCAAATCAGCGGCAAAGATGAACGATCCGTTCAACACGGGAAGGAACAACGGACTCTTCCCGGCGAGGTCCCGAGTGATTTCTGCAGCCACCCTGCTGACTTGTTTCTGAATCTCTGCCTCAGGAATGCTGATGGCAAAAGTCTTGTCCAATACTTGCAGTTTTTCCATATTCTTTCGTTTTTTCGGCACAAAAGTAGTGATTTATTTTGTTTTTTCCCACACTTTGACGTATTTTTGCAGCGAAAATCGAAAAAAAAGTGAAATATGAAGATTCTGACGGGCGGACAATTCCGCGAACTGGACCTTTTTACCATTCAAAACGAGCCTGTCAGCTCCTTTCAGCTGATGGAACGAGCCAGCCGCGCCGTGACCGACGAAATTCTGCGCCGATACCCCAACGACGTGCGACGTGTCTTTGTCTTCGCAGGACATGGCGGCAATGGAGGCGACGGTCTGGCGGTGGCCCGAATGCTGGCCGAGGCCGGAAGGGTCGTCACCGCTTATTTATTTAATGTCCGCGGGCAGCTGAACCCGGATTGCGAAGCAAACAGAGACCTGCTTAGTCAGCGGGACGATGTGCAGCTCGTGGAGATAACCTCCGAACTGGTGTTCCCCGACTTGAGGCCCGATGACCTCGTCATCGATGCCCTTTTCGGTACGGGGCTGAATAAACCGCTTAGCGGAGGCTTCGCTCTGGTGACTAAGCGCTTGAACCAAAGCCGCTGTACGATACTGAGCATCGATGTACCCTCTGGACTGCTGTGTGAAGACAATGCATATAACGACACGTCGGTGGTCGTGCGTGCCACCCTTACGCTGAGCATTCAGCTGCCCAAGCTGGCCTTCTTCTATGCAGAGAACCAGCGCTATGTGGGTGAGTTTGTGCTCCTTCCTATCGGGTTGAGTGCCGAGGGGCTGGATGCCATGAAGACTCATCTCTGGCTCACAGAGGAGTCTGAAGTGCGTTCGCTCTTGCGTCGGCGTCCACGTTTTGCGCACAAGGGAACCATGGGAAACGCCCTCCTTGTGGCGGGTTCCCGAGGCATGGCGGGAGCAGCAATCCTCGCTTCGAGGGCGGCGCTACGGAGTGGGGTGGGGAAGTTGACCCTTCAAACGCCCCACGCCTGCTTGGACATCATGCAGACTACGGTTCCCGAGGCTGTCATCCAAATGGATGTGGATGCCGATATTATCACTTCCGCCATTGATGCCAGTGCTTACCAGGCCATCGGCATTGGCCCAGGGCTCGGGCGCAGTCGTTACACCGGTGCCGCACTACGCGACTACCTCCGCCAGCATGTTTGTCCCATGGTCATCGATGCCGATGCCATCAACCTCCTGTCGGAGAATCGTGAGTGGTTGAACGACATCCCCTCCGAGAGCATTCTCACTCCCCACCCGAAAGAATTGGACCGCCTTGTGGGATCGAGCCAGACGAGCTTCGAGCGCATGAACCGCGCTCGCAACCTCGCCATCTCCTATGGACTCTTTGTGGTCGTCAAGGGGCACTACTCACAGGTCTGCACTCCTTCGGGCGACGTGTTCTTCAACCCTACGGGCAATCCGGGAATGGCGACGCCCGGCAGCGGCGATGTCCTCACGGGCATTCTCACCGCCTTGCTGGCTCAGGGCTATCTGCCTGCCGAGGCCGTGCAACTGGGTGTCTTCCTCCACGGGTTGGCGGGAGACCTCGCAGCCGCAGAGCTGGGTGAGGAATCGCTCATCGCCTCGGATATCATCTCACACCTACCCGCAGCCTTCAAACATTTAAGTAGGTGCTCATAATCAGTTTTATGTATTGCTTAAGATAATGGAAACCAACTTTATAGACTACGTCAAAATCGTCTGCCGCTCTGGTAAGGGTGGCCGCGGCTCTGCCCACATGCATCGTGCCAAATATGCTCCGAACGGAGGCCCTGATGGTGGCGATGGTGGCCGTGGAGGACACATCTATCTTCGTGGCAACCGTAATTACTGGACCTTGCTGCATCTGCGCTATGACCGCCACATCTTTGCCGGTCATGGAGGGAACGGGGGCAAGAGCGGTAGCCACGGTGCCGACGGCGAAGACCGCTACATCGACGTACCATGCGGTACCGTTGTCTTTGAAGCCGAAACGGGTCGCTACCTCTGTGATGTCACTTCCGATGGACAGGTCGTGCAGCTCCTGAAAGGAGGCCGTGGAGGTCTCGGTAACAAGCATTTCGCCACCGCCACTAACCAGGCGCCGCGATATGCCCAGCCGGGAGAGCCTATGCAGGAACTGGTCATCGTGCTGGAATTGAAGATGCTGGCAGATGTGGGGCTCGTCGGATTTCCCAATGCAGGCAAGAGTACGCTGGTCAATACCATCAGCTCTGCCCACCCCAAGATTGCAGGCTATCCCTTCACCACCCTGGAGCCTTCGGTGGGTGTCGTCCGCTATCGCGACAACCGTTCTTTTGTCATTGCTGATATTCCGGGTATCATCGAGGGTGCCAGTGAGGGACGCGGCCTCGGCCTCCGATTCCTCCGCCACATCGAGCGCAACGCCCTGTTGCTCTTTATGATACCGGGTGATACTGATGACATCCGCCATGACTATGAAGTCCTTCTCAACGAACTGGCCACCTACAATCCTGAGATGCTGCAGAAACGGCGCGTCCTCGCCATCACCAAGGCAGACCTCCTTGACGAAGAACTCATGGAGCTCCTGAAGGCAGACCTTCCTGATGACCTTCCCTGCCTCTTCATCTCCTCGGTCACCAACTTCCATATCACAGAACTCAAAGACCTCCTCTGGCGCGAACTCGAACCACTTCGCCTCCATGAGGACACCGCATCCTCCCTTGTCCACGCAGACAAGAACCTCCTTGACTTGGAAGAGCTGGAACCTCTTGAACCTCTCGAACCGATGGATGATGATGACATCGATGATCTGGAAGACCTCGAATACATAGACATAGAAGAAGACGACGAATAGATGTTCTACGACCTGTCTCCAGATACCGTTGCGTTTTCCACCGAACGTCTCACCGAAGATATCGACCAGCCCTACGCTGGTTTCAACGTAAATCCTTTCACGGGTGATGACCCTACTCACGTAGCTACTTGCCAGCAGCAGCTGGCCGATGAGCTACACCTCCCTCTTCATCGTATTGTTATCCCTCATCAGGTCCATGGTTCGCGTTGCCTGCTCGTTGACGAGGACTTGCTGAGCCAGCTTGCTGCTCAGGACGCTACGGCCAGCGTCCCTTTCGTGCCTGCCTTGGAAGGTGTAGATGGCCTGTTGACTAACATCCCGGAAGTTTGCATCGGGGTATCTACGGCCGACTGCGTCCCACTCCTTTTCTATGATTCCGTAACCTCCTCTCTTGGAGTTGCCCACGCAGGCTGGCGAGGCACCGTCGCCTGCATCGGACACCTCTTGCTGGCTCAGATGCACGAAGCTTTCGGGACACGACCGCAGGATGTCCATTGCCTCATCGGACCCTGTATCGGTCCTGAGGTGTATGAGGTGGGGGAAGATGTTTACCAGGCCTTCTCACAGGAGGGCTTCCCCATGTCACAAATAGCCCGAAGCATCCCTGCTGCCTCCTCCGCAGATTCCCGTCGGTGGCTGTTGGATCTTTGGCAGGCCAACGTGTGGCAGTTGCAGCGCGCTGGTCTGCCTTTGGCGAACATCACCGTGTCTGGCATCTGTACGTACACAGAATACGCCCGCTTCTTCTCCGCCCGCAGGTTAGGCATCGCCAGCGGACGCATCTTTTCTGGGCTGGTCTTGCGTCGTTAGCTTCTCTTATTCAAGTTTCGGGAACTCTTGATGCACGTGTGTAGATATGGCCTGAAAGGCCAAAAAGCCAACAGGTATTGTGTGGCGTAGATGCACGTGTGTAGATATGGCCTGAAAGGCCAAAAAGCCAACAGGGTATTGTGTGGCGTAGATGCACGTGTGTAGATATGGCCTGAAAGGCCAAAAAGCCAACAGCCCAGGGCATCGCCCTGGGTATTGTGTGGCGTAATGGAAACTTCGCCCTGTAAGGGCAAAAGCGCTGACACCAGAAAGCTTTTGCCCTTTCAGGGCGCATATACCGCTACATTTATCCCC
>JAFXTO010000033.1 GCA_017535725.1 Bacteroidaceae bacterium | reverse complement strand
TGCCCTTGGGCCATCCGTACCCGATGAGGGGAGCCATAACTCCTATGGCGACGGAGGTAATAGCGGGCTATGTGAAAGGCTACGGGTAGGCGAGCTTGCTCGGGAATCTGAGGATAAGAGGAAAATATGCGCCAAAGAGAAACTAAAAGACATGAAACGCACCTACGGATAAATATGTAAACTAATTTTGAATACCTACTTATTATCAATCAAAGCACCCCGCCAAGCAAAAAACTTAGCGGGGTGTTGCTTGAAATCAGGCTCCGAACAATCAGAGCTTAATTCCGTACAATCAGAGCTTGACCTTATAGACTTGGAAGGTCTTGGCAGGGATGCGCTCCTGGATGGAAGCAACCTTCTTGTCGGCGCTGAGTGTGGTGGAGAAAGCCTTGGGGCTGACTACTTCGGGTTTGCCCGGTACGTTCTCGGCGTCGTAGTCGGCACAATTGAGGCTAATGAGTTCGACTTTGGTATTAATAGCCTCCAACTGCTTGGGCTTCATGCCCGTGAGCTGGATGGTAATGGACTGGGCGGTAGCGGTGGTGTTGATGACCTTGACGATGATTTCCTGCTTCTGCGTGTCGATGACGCTGGAGGCGAAGACGCCATCCTCACCCTTCGGAACGGGGTTCACAGAGGCCGTGCCGCCATCTATGCTGAGGGTAGTGGGCAGAACGTTGGTGCCTCGGTTGAGCATGTAGAGCTGCTGGACGTAGTAGCTGGCGGTGCGGGCGGTGGAGAGGTTGTCGTACCAGATGAGGTCTGGACGCCATTGCCAACCTTCCATGTGTGAGAACAACGGGGCGTAGGTGGCCATGTGTACGAGGTCGGCATTGCGCTCGATGTTGGTCATGAAGGCGGCTTCGTAGATGCTGGCTCCGGCGTGGTTGTACTTCTTTCCGCGGTCGTGGCAAGCCCACTCTCCGGCGAAGACACGCGGTCCGTCCTTGGTGTAGAAGGCACGGTCGTCGTAGCGGTTCATCCAATTCTTGTACCATTGGATATCGCGGTAGTAATGTTCGTCCACGAGATCGCACTTCAGCTCGCGCATGGCGGGCCATCCGTTCTTGAAGTGGTCGTCCTCTGCATTGGGGCCAGAAGTTCCAATCAGCTTGATTTCAGGGTGTACCTTGCGCACTTCGGGGGCGATGATGGCGAGACGGTCGAAATAAGGCTTCTCCCATTGCTCGTTACCGATAGCCAGGAACTTGAGGTTGAAGGGAGCGGGGTGTCCCATATCAGCACGCAGCTTGGCCCATTGGTTGGTGGCAGGGTCGCCGTTGGCGAAGTCGATGAGGTCGATGCAGTCATCAATGAACTGTTGCAGACCTTCCTTGGTGCAGGGGGCGTGTGCATCGTCACCGTTCTGGAACTGACAAGCCATACCCACATTCAGCACGGGCAACGGCTCGGCACCAATCTCCTCGGAGAGCTGGAAATACTCGAAGAAGCCGAGACCATAGCTCTGGAAGTAGTCAGGGAAGTAACGCTGGGTGAAGGTGTAGTGCCAACGGTTCTCGTTCAGCGGACGGTTCTCCACGGGTCCTACGCTGTTCTTCCATTGGTAGCGTGTTTCGAGGTCGGTGCCCTCAACGATGCAACCGCCGGGGAAACGGAACACACCCGGATGGAGGTCTTCGAGCGACTGAGCCACGTCTAAACGCATTCCGTTCTCATGGCCCTTGTAGGTCTTGACGGGGAAGAGGCTGACGTGCTCCACGTCGGTTGTCGTCTTGCTATCGCCCCACACGCGGAGATGTGCCTTGGCGAAAGTGCGCTTGGGTTTGATGACGGCCGTGTATTTCTTCCACTCCTTACCGTTGATGTCAACTCCCACATTGCCTAACTTCTGGTCTTCTTCCATCGTGGCGTTGTCCACGAGGTCTATCCACAACTTGGAGCTTCCACCTTCCGGCACACGTGCCCAAACGGAGAAGCGGTATTCCTCGCCACCCGTCACACCCATACCGAAGAAACCGTGGTTCTCAATCATGGTGTGCTTGTCGTTGTGACCAGAGGGAGCCAGACGCACGTAGTGAGGGTTGCGGTCGAAGGGACCGTCGTTCATGAGCATTACCTTGCCAGAGATGTCCCATCCAGCAAAGTGGTTGGGGAACTCGAATGAGCGGTTCTTCACCAGCTCTGCATACAAACCGCCGTCGGCAGCATAGTTGATGTCCTCGAAGAAGATGCCCCATTGAGTTGACTGGATGGGAGCGCCGAGCTTCTTGGCATTGACGGTGATGACGTTTTCAGCCGAGGCGGTTGAAAGTTGAAGGTTGGCGGCACCGAAGAGGGCGGCCGCGAGGAGGAAGAGTTTCTTTTTCATTGGAGATTTTATGAAATTGAGAAGTTTGAAATGATTATCGGATATGGGGGTATCGGAATGTGAAAGATGAATCTGCACTACTTACGGATGACCTTGCGGCCTTTGGACACATAGACACTACCCTCCTTCAATCTGGAAGGTTCCACAGGACGACCGTCGAGGTCGAAGAGGCGAGGATGAGAAGTAGAGACGTCAGAAGGAACAGACACACCAACTGCGCTGGTCTGGCCCACATAGTATTGTTCCAGCGGCGGAGCCGTGGCGCTCCCCTTCACACGCAACCAAGGAGTCGATGCAGGCTGATGATGGGCATCGGAGACCTTGAAGAAGCCCAGAATGCCATTCTCGTCGCGACGCAGTTCATAGAAGTATTCATAGGTGGCTTCGTTGCAGGTCAGGACGCTATCCACCGAACACCCTCTCAGGTAGGTGGTATTAACGGATGCTGCACTTTTGGTACTGGGGCGGAAACGGAGTGTGGTGCCGGGAGTGCTATGATAGAGCACCGATGCACCTGCCGGTATCGTAGCACGGGCGGCCAAGCGGGTGTAGCGCACCGTGTCCGTAGCGGCATTGACACCCGTGACATTATACGCCGTGATGCCCTCGGGCAGACGTACTGGATAAGGGGTATAGAACACATCCCAACCGTCGGCAGGTACTTTCCGCTCGATGGTGTAGGCCGAGATGAGGTCGTAGCTGAGGTGAGGCGGCTGGTTGTACGCACAATTCTGGTTGATGAGTTGCGAACGGTAGGCGAAGTCATCCATGAGGTGAGGCACGCGGTAGTCGGTCTGGTAGTCGGTGGCGTTGATGACCAGTTGGTAGTCGTTGCCGGATTGTTGCCAGGTGACAATTTCCTCGCGCCAGTCGCCAAGCAGGTCACCAGAGACGCAGGGGTTCTGCTTGGAATCGTTGTTGTAGTTGCCATAGACGTAGTTTCCGCCGTTGACCTGCATACGCCCGAAGCTATTACCATCGGCATTCCAGCTTTCCAGGACGTTCTTTCCGTAGAAGTCGTCGGCCAGGTTCCCGTTCCAGTAGATGCGGAAGCTCAAGCCTGCTCCTCCTCCGTGGGTGACACTATTGGCGATGACCTTGCCCTCGGTGTCGTAGAGTCCGTTGTCCGCGCTCGATTGCCAATAGGCATCGTCAGCCTCGGGGTTGAAGTGTGCCATGATGCCGCGCCCCGTATCGCCATCGGCCGTCTTGCGCAACAGGAATTCTCCTGTAGCGGCATCGCGCAGATCCATGCCGTAGGGCTTATGCTCGTGTACCATGAAATACTCCAGCCCTGGTCGCGAGGGGATGAAGTCGCTCAGGTGCATGGCATCTCCATGACCCAGCCCTGTACGATAGAGGGTGGTGCCGTCGGGCTTGAGTGCGCCGGAGCCGTAGTGTATCTCCTGACGTCCGTCGCCGGTGACATCGCCCACGCAAATCCAGTGTGCGCCCTCGCCATAGACGGTAGAGGTGAGGTTCTTCACGGTTCCGTTGGCGTAGGTGACGGTTCCCTTGGAGGCACTCTCGCCCCGATGCAACCAGCGCAGGGTGAGGTTTTCTCCGTCCCAGTCGTAGGCTCCTATCTTGCAACCGCTATAATATCCTCGTGCGAAGATGGCCGAGGGGTTGGCCTCCTCTCCGTCGAGCCAGGCGATGGCCGCGAGGTAGCGTTCCGAGCGGTTCTGGTTCGAGTCACCCCAGAAGCTGGTACTCTCTTCACCATAGGCCGTGTGGTACTTGATGGTCTTCAGCTCGGCACCTGTCATTCCGTCGAAGACGGTGATATATTCCGAGCCCTGATCCTGCTTGCCCCGTCCGCTCTTTAAGTTGGCATTGGGGTCGTCACCGGGCAGGAGGACGTAGTTGCCCTCGCCGTCAATGGCTCCAGGAGCGGTCTTCACCATGAACTCGCCATAGCCGTCGCCGTCGAGGTCCCAGGCGATGAAGGGCGTGGTGTGTGCCGAATTGAACATGTTGTGTCCCGTGTGCAACATCCACAAGCGGGTGCCGTCCAGCTTGTAGCAGGCGTAGAAAGCCGGGGAGGTGGTGCCGCTACTGGCGGCGTCCTTCTCGTTGGAGGGAGCCCATTTCAGGACGATGTTATACTCCCCGTCGCCGTTCATGTCGCAGAACGAGGCATCATTTGGCGTATAGGTGGCTCCGGCATTCGTGGGGTCGGTGGGTGCTCCACCCTGTAAGGTGATATAGTTCACTTGGCCTCCCCAGGTCTTCACTCCTTCCTGACGTTCCACTACCTTTCCTTCGGCATCCAGCACTTCGAGGGTATAAACCGACGAGGCAGTACCTCCTGTGTCGAGGAAGTTGGTGCGTTCGGTGATGGGGTTGGAGCCAATCCTATTCTTGCCCCTGTAGAGCCGGAAGCGCGTGTTCGTGGGGTCGTCAGAAGTCCTCCAACGCCAGCTGACAAGAACACCATTGGAGGTCTTCACGGCCAGCAAGCCACGGTTCATGGGTTCGGCCTTGGGTTTGGGCTGAATGTAGCTCACGACAAAGCGGATGCTGACGGAGAACACTTCCCGACCATCCTGCTGGGCAATGATGGTACACACCTTATTATTATAGGAGATGGTTGCCGTGTAGCCTTCGGCGGGGGTAACGGCGAAGTCCGTGGGGTCGCCATAGAGCTTGGTACCCCAGGTCGCGTTCTCGCCATTCTTCAGGTTGGCGATGACATCGAGCAGATTACCTGCAGAACAGGTAGCGGCACTAAAATAGTGGCTTGCGTCGTAGATGGGTTCATCGGTTTCGCCACTGATGGTGACATTGCGGAAGGCGATGGACTTGGGGTTCTCGTTGTCCTGACCGTTGAGGTTATAGACATACAGAATTACCTGGAACGACCCCGACTTCACGAGGACGTCAGAGAGCGTATAGGTATGATGACTGAAGCCATCGGGATTGCCCGTAGTCACCTTATTCCGCAAGGACACCACGGCCGTGGCCAGCGCTTGTTCGGCCTTGGATCCATTCTTGATATAGACATCGAAATTGCCTCCGTCCGTTCCACATTTCACGGCATCGAAGTCAATGGTGGTGGGCTTGAAGGTGTGGCCACTGGTGGGTGTTATCACAAAGGTTACACTATGTCCCGTGCTCTTCGCCGTAACGCGCGTCTTGGGAGTCAGCTGGACGAAGGGGGGATCATAGGTGACGACCTGAAAGCCTGCATCGGCATTACTTCCCGTCATCAGGGCGGTGGCGCTGAGGTTGCTACCGAGTGTGAATCTCGGAGTGACGTACTCGGCGGCTCCTTCCGTGAGGGTCGAAGCGGACAGGTTGTCCATATCTGTCAAGGGCCATACGACATCTACGTGGTCAGCCCTGAGCGGGAGGGATTGTCCCAGCAGAGCCACGCACAGGGTCAGGAAGAGAGCGAAGGATGGAGTCTTTTTCATCGTTGTTGTTAGTTATGTTCTAAGGAGGGGAGAATCATATTCTTAGGAAGTGAGAATCATATTCTTAGGAGGGGAAAGTGCTTACTCGTAGTCATCGAAGACCTCGTTCAGGAAGCGGTTGAAGGGAGCCATCGTGCGGAACATGGCTTCGATGCGGTCCTGACCATCGGGTTCGCTGACGAGGCCGTCGGAGATGGGAGTCCACACGGTGTACAGACGCGGACGGAGGTACTCCGGATAGGCGAAGTCCTTGGGGAAGCCCTTGGGCATCGTCTTCACTGGATCCTCGCCCACGACTGGATAGAGTTCCTTGAAATCAGGTGCCTCCACGATGTCCCGGAAGCGGTCGATGTCGTCCACGATGGCCTCGCGGATATGTTTCAGCAGAGGAGCAGGAGGGCACCAGGAGCCTCCGGCGACCAATGAGTTTCCGGGTTCCAGATGCAGGTAGTAGCCTCCGCGATAGCTCTTGCGTCCGTGGCTACAGATGAAGGCTCCGAAGTGACGCTTGTAGGGCGACTTGTCGTTGGAGAAACGTGTATCGCGCGCGAACCTATATATACATGTCTTGGGAGACTGGTACGCCACACTCGCATCGAAGGCGGCTATGCGGAGGATGACTTCCTGCACATAGCTCTCGAAGGAGGAGCGAGCGGCCTTGTATTCCGTCTGGTGGTCGTGGAACCAATCGCGGTCGTTGTGTTCGGCTATTTGCCGCAGAAAAGCATAGATATGTTGCATGAAAAAAAGCGTAGGGCCTACTTTGCGGGTGCAAAGTTAGGAAATAATTTCTATTCCACACGCATTCTACTCGTTTTTTCAACACTCAGGGGAGCGAAAAGAAGAATTTCGCTCCCCTGAAGAAAGAAAATAGTCTGTTTGCACGGCTTAGAAGGGTGCATCGGGCTCGCGCACATCGTCCTCCGTCAACGTCGAGAGCTCCTCGGCGCTGTTGATGTTCTTGCGCTCGCACCGCACTCCGTGCCATTGGTAGATGCGTTCCAGCCAATTGGTCACGAATCGGGCGTTGGCCCACGTGTGGTCGCGGCGGTCGTAGGCTTCGCCCAGGAACCAGCGGTACTTAGCCCAGGCCGCAGGAGTAAAGTGGTAGTTGTAGAGGCCGATGTGCTTGAGGGTGATTTGCTCCAAGGTCTTCACGTCAAAGTCCTTGAATTCAAATCGGTTGGGGAATCTGGATTCGAGTCCCTGGTTCTGGGAAATCAGTCTGTTCATCGGCTGGGGATAGCCACAGAGCACGACGGCCACGTCCTTCCACTCAGGGTCGGCGAGCTGGTTCATCATCAGGGGGAGCACCAGTCGTCCGGGGTCCGAGGGATGCCCTTCGCCGAGCAGCTGATAGGCCTCGTCCACCATGAGGACGCCACCACGAGCCAGCTGCAAGAGGGCGCGGACGGACTTCTCCTCATCGCCCCAGCAATTACCGATGAAGGAGCCACGGTCAACCACGACCACGTGACCGTACTTGAGGACTCCGGCCTCGCGGAGGAGGGCTCCGTAGAGCTTGCAGACCGTGCTCTTGCCTGTTCCGGGATTACCCGTGAAGACGGCGTGGAGGGTGATTTGATGGTTCTTGGCGTTGGGGTCCAGCATCCTGCGGCGACGGGCGTACTTGGACATCAGGGTCAGGGTCTCTATCTGGTTCCTGATGTCGTCAAAGCCCACGAGCTGGTATAACATCTCCTTCGGCTCGTCCATGGGAGGTATAATATGTACGCGCGAGGGAATGTTGCATTCTCCGGCGGGTCCCGACGGGTACTGTTCGTCGAGTGCTGCCTTGACCTCCTTCATGTGGTTGTCGAAGTCCTCCAGGGAATACTCACCCTTCCTATCCTCCCGACCGAATTCAAAATCACTCAGGTCAAGGTCATCCTCCTCGTCCTCGTCATCCTCGTCCTCATCGTCCTCATCAAAACGAATAAAGATGTCCTTCGGCGACACGTCCGACGAAAACGGGGGGAGGGGGTCAGCGTTCTTCCCCTTGGTGCGCTCCTCCTTTTCGGCGTATTTCCGTTCGCCCTTTGTCAGGATTTTTTCCTCGGAGTTGATGAGGTCAGGCAAGCCCAGGAGGTCGTAGTGGATGCGCATGTCGAAGAGCATCTGCTGGGTACAACTGCCTTCCACGACATGTTCGCGCAATTTCAGAGTCGATTCCTTGGCGGCCAGCTCATCGAGCACGCAGATGTTCAGTTGCTCAAAAAGTTCCTGAGCAAGGTCCACGTCCACGAGCGAGTTGTTGGTGAGGAACGCTCCGCCAATCTTGACGTTGCGCAGGTCTGCTTTCTTGTAACTGAGGGAGAGCAGGCTCATGACCTGCCTGAGGAGGTAAATAGGGCTTACGTGATGGTTGGAGTGTGTTGGAGACAGGTTTTCTTCTCTGCGGCAGGGTCGTTCATCCACCTGTTCATGGTCTTTGTCCGGCAAGGCATCTACCACCAGCACCACGGCCTCCTGATCGTTGGCCACAATGTAGACGCCCGCCATCCCGTTTAGTTCCCGGATGAAGCTACACTTCTGAATGTCAATCTTTTTCCGCTTACTGAGTTGACGCAAGAAGGCCCCAATAGTGGAGCTGGTCTGCGCCTTGAACTGATTCATCAATTCCATGGCGACATTACTTTAAATGTGTTAAACTTCTAGTGTGTTCTCTCTTCTCGTCGACCTCCGTTTCTACAAATAGGTGGCGATTCGGGTACAAAGTTAGGTGATTTCTACGAAACGGCCAAGAGTTTTTGCAGAAAAAAAGGGGGAAAAGTGAGAAAAGTCTCAATTAATAGACAAAAAGCAACGTTTTTTGCCTCGAAATGCGTACCTTTGTCCCTGCAAAAACGAACATCAAGCCTATGGAAAAAATGAACGTAGCCATCTTCGTGTCGGGTAGCGGCACGAATTGCGAGAACATCATCCGTTATTTCAGCAACTCGGAAACGGTATGCTGCAAGCTGGTCATCAGCAACCGTAGCGATGCCTACGCCCTGGAGCGTGCCAAGCGCCTCGGAGTGGCCTCCTGCGTGGTGCCCAAGGCAGACCTGAACAATCCTGACGTGATGCTTCCACTCTTGCGGAGCAACGAAATCGGCTTCATCGTTCTGGCTGGTTTCCTCCCCATGGTTCCCGACTACCTCATCGAAGCCTACCCGCGGCGCATCGTGAATATCCACCCTGCCCTATTGCCCAAGCATGGCGGAAAGGGCATGTGGGGCCACCACGTCCACGAGGCGGTGAAGGCAGCAGGTGACACCGAGACGGGCATCACCATCCACTACGTCACTCCCGTGTGCGACGGTGGCGAAATCATTGCTCAGTTCTCCACTCCCCTCTCGCCCGACGACACACCAGAGACCATCGCCGACAAAGTCCACGAGCTGGAGATGGCTCATTTCCCCGAAGTGCTACAAAAGTTGTGGGAGGCGATGGATTGATTATGAATTATGCGATAGATTGATTATGAACTCAACTTTCTCAAGTGGCGAAAGCGCCCTGAAAGGGCATTAAGCACATAGCCCAAGGCGGCGCCTTGGGTATTTGGACGCAAAGGAAACAACGCCCTGTAAGGGCAAAAGCATTAAAAATGACATTGCTTTTGCCCTTACAGGGCGAATATATTTATCACACTTACACCCAGGGCGTTGCCCTGGGCTAGGTGCTTATTGGCCTTTCAGGCCGAATAAACCCTGGTCTCTCATTATTTGCGAAAGGGCTAGGTGCTTATTGGCCTTTTCAGGCCGAATAAACCCTGGTCTCTCATTGTTTGCGAAAGTTGTATTATGAATTAGTTGCTTCCTCGCGCTTGGCCCTTATCTGTTTCTCCGTATGCCACAACGACTGAAAAGTCCAGTCTTCGCATCCCAGCTCTAAATATTCCTCCCACGTATCGCAATGAGGGTATTCGTCCAGCTTCAAATTCCAGCCCTGATGGATGCACTTTGAAGCCTGGTCGTATTTGCCCATTCGGTAGTACGCCTTAGCGAGTTCTGCATAGGTGTCTGCATCTCGTATGGACCAGATATCAGGGTGTCTCTCGGCATAGCCGAGGAGTTGTTCGTACGCCTCCACGGCCTCCTTGTATTGATCCCGATTGAGATGTTCCTTCATGCGCCGGAGTAGTGCATTGACTTCTGCCAAGACACCCGTGGCGGGTGCAGGCTTTCCGGGTGTCATAAGAGTATGCCACCCTCCTGCAGATTCCTGCAGCATGGGTGGCAAACTTTCTGGATCTATCCAAACACGGTCTTCTTCTTGCATGTTAATTCTTAAAGCAACTAACCATGATTAAATGACATGTTTTGGTACACAGAGGTAACCTATATTTTTCATTTTTAACTTCGTTGACTTTTGATTCCCGAGCTTTGCTCGCCCGCTCGGCGCTCTGCGACGCTTGACACTTCAAGCGCTCGACCCTTGGTCGCTTCGACACTTCGAAGAACCCGTAGCCTTTCACGACTCGGCCATTTCAAGCAAGCCATTCCCGACGTACCGTCGCCTACCCGTAGCCTTTGATGGCACTCGCTGCTCCAAAAGTTAATTCTTTCATTTTTCATTTATAGTTACCTCTGTGTCGAAGGGAGGTTACTCCTCTTCGCCTTTCTCAGCAGCGCGGAAGTTGTCGAGGGTGGCGGGGTCGAAGTTCTGGATGTAGGCGGCCTTGCCGATGACATGTTCCTCTGCCATGGCGACATAGACGACGGCGCTCTTCTCGAAGAGGTCGGGAGCCTTGGCGGCATCGCGGATGATGAGCAGGGACATCACGATTTCGCAGGTCATGTCGTAGAGGCGGCGAGAGAGGAAGTCGATGGCATCCTGATTCTCAAGGGATTTCACGGTGGTGAGGGCTTCCTCGTAGAGGGCGACCATCTTCTCCACGCGGCTCTTGAGGGCGGCGAGCTTACCCGACGCTGACGC
The DNA here is from genome assembly GCA_017535725.1 of Bacteroidaceae bacterium. Lineage (GTDB taxonomy): Bacteria > Bacteroidota > Bacteroidia > Bacteroidales > Bacteroidaceae > Physcousia. Next base: position 1,043 of record JAFXTO010000033.1, on the reverse strand, counting down.
GACGGGCACGGTGGCGAGCATCTCTGACGCGACGGGCACGGTGGCGAGCATCTCCTTGATGTTCGCGAGCATGACGCCGTTGATGATGTAGCGGATGGCGGCCACGACCTGCAGCTGGGTGGTTCCTTCGTAGATGCTGAAGATGCGGGCGTCGCGATAGAGGCGCTGGCTCTTGTACTCCATGATGAAACCGCTACCGCCGTGGATGGAGATGGCATCGTAGGCGTTCTGGTTGGCGTACTCGGAGTTCATGCCCTTGGCCAGCGGGGTGAAGGCGTCGGCCAGGCGCTGGTATTTCTTCAGTTCCTGCTTCTCCTCGGGCGTGAGCTTGCGGTCGCGCTCGATGTCTTCCAGAGCCTTGTAGATATCCACGTATGCAGCTGTCTGATAGAGCAATGCACGGCCTGCGTCGAGCTTGGCCTTCATGCGGCTGAGCATATCGAAGACGGCGGGGAACTCGATAATCTTCTGTCCGAACTGAGCACGTTCCTTGGCGTAGGCGAGGCCTTCGTTGTAGGCTTCCTGAGAGAGGCCTACCGACTGAGCAGCGATGCCCAGGCGAGCACCGTTCATGAGTGCCATGACGTACTTGATGAGTCCCAGACGGGTGCTTCCGCAGAGCTCTGCCTTCGCGTTCTTATAAGTAAGTTCGCACGTGGGCGAGCCGTGAATACCCAGCTTGTGCTCGATGTGGCGCACGTTGACGCCGCCGTTGCGCTTGTCGTAGATGAACATCGAGAGGCCGCGGCCGTCCTTGGTTCCTTCCTCAGAACGGGCGAGGACGAGGTGGATGTCCGAGTCGCCGTTGGTGATGAAGCGCTTGACGCCATTCAGACGCCAGCAGTTCTCCTTCTCGTCGAAGGTAGCCTTCAACATCACGCGCTGGAGGTCGCTACCTGCATCGGGCTCGGTGAGGTCCATGGACATGGTCTCTCCGGCGCAGATGCGGGGGATGTACTTCTGACGCTGTTCCTCGGAGCCGAACTCATAGAGGGTGTCGATGCAGCTCTGCAAGCTCCAGATGTTCTGGAAGCCAGCATCGG
>JAFXTO010000032.1 GCA_017535725.1 Bacteroidaceae bacterium | reverse complement strand
TCTGTAGAGTTCCCGCTACGCTCATGGTAGCCGCGCTTTGTCATATAGTAAGCATGGTAGTCCTTCACAAACCAGGGTGCGTCGTCGGGCAGCGGGTCGACGACCCCGCCTGCACGCTTGTAAGCGCCTGTGCGATAGTCCTCCGTGCGCTGTGCTGCCATAGCCTTGCGTCTCTCCATCCGCTGTTCCTTGCTGTCCTCGCTCATGAAATAGCCCTCACGGTTCACTTTCGTCATGTCGTACATCGTTGATGCGACAGTGGCTTTGATGCGTGGGTCGAGCGCAGCGGCATTCACAGCCATTCCACCAAATCCACAAAGGCCGATGATGCCGATACGCTCAGGGTCGACATTCTCCTGAACAGAGAGGAAATCAACAGCGGCGAGGAAATCCTCGGTGTTGATGTCGGGGGAAGCCATGCGACGCGGCTCGCTCCCGCTCTCTCCGGTGAAAGAGGGGTCGAAAGCAATCGTAATGAAACCACGCTCAGCCATGTGCTGGGCATAGAGACCGCTTGTCTGCTCCTTCACGGCCCCAAACGGTCCTGTAACAGCCAGCGCAGCCAACTTGCCCGTTGCGCCTTTCGGCGTGTACATGTCGGCAGCCAGTTCGATGCCGTAACGGTTCTTGAACGTGACCTTTTTATGGTCTACCTTGTCACTCTTGGGGAACGTCTTGTCCCACTCCTGAGTCAATGTCAGCGTTGTATTCATATCTTCTTCGTTTTGATTGTTATCACTCTTCTGATTGCAGCCCGTGAGCATCATTCCCATCAGCACTGCGGCTAATAATACTTTCTTCATACCTTATCGCGCTATTTTTTTGATTCCGTTTTCGATGTATATTCCATGGGCAGGAGCCTGAGCCAGCCGCTGCCCGCTGAGCGAGTAGTATGCGTCATTTTCTGTAGCTACGCTACGGACGCTATTGATGGTGGTTGTCCCAGACGAGAGCGACAGCGTAACGGTGATGTTGCCCTCGCCAGCCTTGAGGAACGTGCGAAGTTCGCTCTCCGACAGGCCGTCAATCTTACCTAAACGGGTGTAGCTCCACGAGTTCGTGCCGTAGAAGATGCAGATATTCGAACCGTTGTACAGGATGACGTCACCCGGTTGCGCGTTAATCTGCTCGTTGCTTGTGGGCAGCGAGAAACCCAGTGCTCCCCAAATTTCGAAGTCACCGCTGCTGCTGAGCGTCACGGTGACGGGAGCCTGCTGCAATTTCTCGACAAGCGTCTTTGTTGCTTGATTGTCGACGAGCGTCACAGCTTGTGCCTGTCCGTCGATAGTGATATACATCTTGCTCATAGTAGTTTGTTTTTCTGCGAAGTTCAGCGTTGGCAGCCAGTTCTGAATTAGCGAGGCGCGGTTCCCGTGGTTACTTGCATTGATCCAAAGGGCATCGCCCATCCAAGTGACGTTCTTCACCAGTCGTTCTGCATCGGCCACCACACCGCTGATACCGCTGCTGTGACTCGACACAATCAGCGCTACGTGCTTACCCGCCATCTGCGCACCGTAATTAAATAGGTACGTCTGCATAATGGCCGCCATCTGGCTCCACCACAGCGGCGTGACGATGATGATGTTCTGGTACTGCGAGAGGTCGGTGATGCTCACAGGGTCGATAGCCGGATAACTCGCTGCATCGTTGGGCGCAGCCTTGATAGCGTTCAGCAGCGCCGTACCGATGGCGTAGCCGTTTGCCTCGTACTTCTGCGCCTTGTCCGCAGGTTCAATCCGCATCACGTCAGCCTGAATCTGACTCGTCAGAGAGGTCACTATCTCGTGACAGTTGTTCGTGTAACTATAGTACACCACCAGTGTCTTTCCAGCCTCCTGCACGGTGGCGGCCTTTGCCTCGTCGTCTTTCGTGCAGCATACCATCAGGAGCGACATCAAAAACAATACAATCTGCTTGAACTTCGTTGACTTTCCCCTTTGGGCCGTCGAGCTAAACCTTCGAGATTTTTCACTCTCGGCAAAGCAAACACGTTTTCTTTGCTCTCGTTTAATCAAAATCTTCATTTTCATTACGTTTCAATTCGTCGGCAATTCTGTGCAAGCCGAGAGCAGAGTCAAACTCGTTTGAACTATGCCGAGGCGCCGCCAGAATCGCAACCTGTTTACAGGGTGCAAAGGTACGACGATTCTATCAATCAAGTACTACCCAAATCTTGGAAAGAATTACCAATATTACGGAAAGTGATGATTTACTCTTTTATTTCAATGCTATAATTCGTAGAGTCTGATGTGCGTCTGAGCGACTTTTCGAAGAGGTCGCCCCTTCGCAAAGCTGCCTCCGCTGTCGCCCGAACAGGATAGATAGATGGGTTCCATAAGACTTTCGTTTAATATTCATATAGACGGATGTGGAGGATTTTCCATTCGTCAACGCCGATGCGGGCGTGACGGCCTTGGTGGGTCTGGTCGCCATTATGACGGCGAAGGTATTGCATCGTGCCATCGTTAGAAATGGAAACTTCATCTACGGATAGTAGGCCGAGACGAGATCCTTTAAACTTTGTGCTTTGAACTTTAAACTTTGAGTTGTTTCCGCCTGCCTCGGCAAAACCGTCCTCGCCTAATTGTTTCTGTTGCTCTTGTTGTTTCTCCGTCGGAGTCTTGAAGTCAATGACTACACCGCTGCCTGCCAACAGGTAGTCGAATTTGCCGAGACGGATGAGCATGGCACCGCCTTCAGGCCACATGCTGCCGTCGGTGGCACGGGAATCCCAGGGAAGAGTAAAGTAATGGCGGCAGGTCATCACCACACCATCGTCATTGATGATACGCTCGCGGTCTTCCTGATCAAAGAGAAGCCCCCATGACAATTTACAATTTAACAATTTACCATTTGACAATTGTTGCAACAGTCCGTAGGCCTGTGTTACGGATTCTGTTTCCTTTGGACTGGCCTGGTCGACGGCGAAGGGCGAGAAGCCCAAAGTCTGATGCTCGCCGAAAGCATAGAGGGCGCGCACGCCGCTATTCTCGCAGCAGCGGCTCTCTGGGATAAAGAGACGGTTCTTCACTTTCTTGCGTCCCTTCGGTAGCAAGCGACCAGAGGTCGAGCGCCCACCATCCTGAGGACGCAAAGGCATCGCATACTGCGCACACCACGACTTGAAGCCTGTGTCGTAGATGTCAGGGGCGAGCAGGTCGATGCTTGGTGCGCCTTCGTGCCAGAAGTCGATGAGATGTGCCAACGGTCCTGCCGACGGATATTCGCCAGGACGGCGTCCACGACTGTTCATGGCAGCATTCACATAGAGCGGCATGTCGTGTATTTCTCGAGCCGCCTTAGCCAGATGCTCCACATAGCGGGCATAGCTCAGCGCCATAAACTTCTCGTCGGCATATTCATCCGTGCCGTAACGCTCCGCCCACCTTTCTTTATTATAAGCCTTCTCTGCCAACGGCGAATGGTCGCGTGCTGACTCCAGCATACCAATCTCATTCTCTATCTGCATCATGACGACTACTTCGTGCTGCGGGTCTTTCTCGCGGATATGCCGCATGAGTGCCGAGAAGGCTTTCAAGTCGGCCTGCAGTACATTGTCGCTGAAACATGATGCTATCTCCATCTGTTTCCCCTCGGCAGTCATCGCCCGTGGGAACCGCTTCGTGTCCTGCTTGAACCAGCCGGGCGTATAGCACGACATCGAGTTCTTCCACGCACCGAACCAGAGGAACACCACTTGCAACTGCTCCCTTCGCGCCACGTCAATTGTACGGTCGATGAGTGTGAAGTCGAACTCCCCTTCCACTGGCTCCATCAGTTCCCAATAGGCAGGCACGAGTACCGTGTTCAGTCCCAATGCCCGCATCCGTGGCATCACCTCGTCAATGTCCTGCACTGATGTAGCAGCAGAATTGCTCAACTCGCCACCAAGAATGGGGCAGGGCAGTGCCGATAGCCTGTCAGCAGCAAAGATACTTTGTGTTGTAATCAATGCTAAAATAGAAATAATCAGTCTTCTCATACTCTGTAGTTTGCAATCTGCGGACAAAGATACGAAAAAATCCCAAAGCAGAACAGCAATGCTTTGGGATTTATGATTTATCGCGCCTATAATTTCCCTACCAATTCTACCACCTTCTGCTTGGTTTCCTCAGTCTTCTGCTCGTCTATCTTGGCAGAGACAAAGCCCATGTTCTCCACCTGCCAGTAGTTGCAGATGTCGCGGAACTCGGCAGTGGCTCCGTCATAGACGCCAGGAGAGTAGGACGACATCAGCAGTGCCATCTTCTTCACATTGGCGGGTTTGTTGACGCAGTACATGCGCTGGATGGGAGCCTGAATCTGGGCGCAGAGGGTGAAGTAATAGATGGGCGCAGCCAGCACTAGCACCTCTGCTTCGTTCATCAGCGGATAAAGCTCTTGCATGTCATCCTTCTGGATGCAAGCACCATTGCCTTTGTTGTGACAATACTCACAAGCCAAGCAGCCTGCAATCTTCTTCTTGGCTACATTGACCAGTGTCACCTCATGACCTGCTGCTTCGGCAGCTTTCTTGTACTCTTCCGCCATCCAAGCGGTGTTGCCATTGGCTCTCGGAGAGCCTTGTAAAATCAAAATCTTCATAATTGTTTTGGGGTTAGTACTTGATTATATACTCGAATGTCGCAGTGGCCTGCGACTGGTATTCCTTCGTGGGGCAACCTACGACTACGAGATAGAGTCGCGTCGTGTTGCCAGGGTTCTTGTATGTGAGCGTCTTCTTCAGCTCTGAGTGCGCACCAAGGTATGTCGGATGGTTGTCTTGGTCAACAGCCACAAGACCATAGCGGTAGCCGATATTCTCTTGAGTGGAAAGACCACGGAACTGCACTTTGACGGTCTTGCCGACAGCGGGCAGCGGAATTTCATCGACATTGAAACCGTAGGTCTGGGGCGCATTGACAGGTTTCTTCCATCCGTCGAGGGTGTCCTTCATCTCGCTTCGCATCTCGAAGGCGTAGCGGAGACTCTCTTTGCGTTTGTCGGGGAAGTCGAAGGTGATGAGCCGGCTGTAGCAGTCGAGTAGCTGGTCGCCCATGTGTTGCATATCCACATTGTACATCCTCATGTAGGCCTGCGCAAAATCCTCACCTTGCTTGCCGCCTCGGAACAAATCGGCCATGTAGGTAAGGCCGTGCAACATGCTCCAGTATTCCATAACAAAGGGAGCGTGATACATGTTTTCAGGATGGAACAGACTAAGGTGTATCTGTTTCCTGTATGCCTCCCAGTGGTAATATTCGTCGGTTGTCCACCGAGGGTTCACTTGCCAGAGCATCCATTGGGCGCTGGTCTCAAACATGCTGCCGCCCATACCCTGCGATTTTCCGTCGCAGGCTATTTGTATCTGAAACGAATGGCCCAATTCATGGGCGATGCAGTTGAGAGTCTTGTCCTGCACGCGGTTAGGCGTAATCCATAGGCCACCTATCGTGGCATCATAACAACCTCCGTAGGCCGTGCCTTCGAGCGAGTATTTGAGCATTACCATCATACGATAGCGCTCTGCCTTGCTGCCAGGTAGCAGGAAGCCCATCATGTCACGATAGACATTATAGAAATATTCCACACGCGAGAGCAGGTTGTCGAGGTCTACAGTCATCGGATGTCCATCGAGATCGGGAGCCTTGCTGAGGTCTTCACCAAAACCTTTCTCCCAAAAACAGACCACATTAGGCGTACAAGCCATGCGATAATAGCTCCATTGAGAATCCTTGCTGGTGAAGTCATTGTTGCGAAGCTCTTCTGGAATGTAGATTTCCTTTCCACCGGGAAGAATGTAATCGGTGGAGGACTGCACTTCTTGAGCAGACAGACGGAATAAGCTTACAAAAGCCACTGCCGCCAAAAGGATGATGTTCTTTATCTTCATTTGATAGTCATTGTTAAGTAGGTGTTCATAATTAGTTTTATGTATTTTAGGTTTTATTTGGATGGAGATTTTTCTTTTAGCCGAAGGAACATAGCGGGCTATGTGACTGAGGATAAGAGGAAAATATGCGCCAAAGAGAAACTAAAAGACATGAAACGCACCTACGATAAATATGTAAACTAATTTTAAATACCTACTTATCTGATATAGTCATCTATATGTGGGCTCAATTATGGATTAATATGAAAGTACTTGCGCCCATTGTGGAGGTAGATGCCCTTGCGGGTGGGGACTGTGGTAAGGCGACGACCGGAGAGGTCTGTAAACCCGGAATACGGGGAGTTGCGATGGGCGGTATCGCCTGCATCAAACGCCTGCCAGGGGGCGCTGATGCCAGTGGGGTCGAGGTACGAGGCTTCAGCGCGGTCGATGGCGGCTTGGAGACGGGCGGCATCGTCGGGTGTGGCGCTCTTGGCATGGATGTGGTCGCGCATCGTGGCTATCTCCTGACTTAGGGCATCCACGGCGTCACGTACCCACGGACGCTGGCAGTAGAGCGAGGCCGTGGAATCTACGAGGGCGGGGTGCAGCTGCAGCTCACTCATAGCGAAGACACGGCCGCCGTCACGGTTCTCCAGCGTGGCGAGGCATTCCATCCGTATGAAGCCGATGTCCTGTCCACTGAAGATGGCGGGTGAGGTGTAGGTCTCGCTGACCTCCGTTGGGAAATCGTCGGTGAGTTCGCAGATGAAGTCGAAGGCGGAACGAGAGACTCCGGTGTAGATGCGTAAGTCCTGCGGGATGTCAGGGCGACCGTACTGTGCGTGCTGCGAAGGCGTGAAGGTGAGGTAGAACGCAGGCACGGGGGTGGTGAGCTTGGCCTGCACATAGCCTGGTTCACTGGGCCACGTGATGCCTGAGTACCACGACTCCCAGTAGGTGCCGGTCTTGCCGTCGACGAGCTTAGCGAGGTTGTGAGCGTCCTGCTGTGTGCTGTTGACATTGGATGAGAGGGCGCTGCTGTTGCGGATGAGTTTGGTCGAGCGGTCGATGGTGGTGACGAAGGCTTTGGAGTAGGTGGCGATGGCCTGCTGGCAGAGGTCGTTGTAGGCAGCCTCGATGTGTGCCTGCTGCTGGCTGCCCTCGATGAGGGCGAGGACATCGGTGGTGGCGGGTGTCAGGGCGTAGTTGTTGCGAAGCTCGAAAAGGGTGGTCTTCGAGGCGGAGGTGTAGCGCCCCACGGGGTCATCCTTCGAGGGGTCGATGCCTACATATCCCTTGCTGACACCGATGAGGAAGCCGTTGCCGCTGCGAGTGACGTTGAGGGGACAGGGGGCGTCCGAGAGGGCGGGGTCAGAGGTGGCGCTGATGCTGAGGAACTTGCGGGCACCGAGGTTATAGAGGTAGTATTCCTTGTAGGCGGCGGAGTAGAGGATGAGCCAGTTGGAGAGGGGGCTGGTAACGCTGCAGGGGTGCTGGGGGGAGGAAGAGGGGGAGGGGAAACTGGCGGACGGACCGCCAGCAACAAGGTTCTGAGAGGGGGAGGTTGTGGGGGAGGAAGAGGGGGAGGTGATGGAGGGGGAAGAGGGGGAAGGAGCTCCGGCGATGGAGAGGGTGCCATCCGAGGTGGCGATGAGGTCGCCGCGGTCATCGAGGTTGTGGAGCTGATAGGCGCAGAAGGAGGAGAGGTGTTCCGCTGTGCCGACAACGCCGTAAGTGAGGGGAAGGGCGGTCTCGCCCAAGCGCTGGAGGGCGGCGAGGAGGGCGGAGGTCGAGGAAGAGGTGGAGGTGGCGGAGTCGGAGAGGGCGTTGTAGACGGCGTGGAGGTCGAGGAGGTCGGCGGGTGCATAGCCGCCGAACTGGTCTTCCTGGACAAAGATGCTCTCGGCGAGGGCGAGGAGGTCGGGCAGGCGGTACTCATGCTTGAAGTACAGCTCGTTGATGACGAGGTTGCTGCCGTAGCCGGAGAGGAAACGAAGGCGGAAGTAACGCGAGGTGACGGCGGAGTCGAGGGCCACGGTGGGGTAGTCTGTATCTTCCACGTCGAGGCGGCTGCTGACGGGGGAGAAATGGCTACCATCGTCGGAGGTATAGAGTTGCAGCTGCTTGGCGCGATAGCCCTGGTCGCGGTTCTGGTAGAGTTCGATGCTGCTGACGGTGACGGGCTCGCCGGCATCGAAGGTGAAGGTGTGGGGATAACCGATGGAACCGTTCTTCCACTTATTATGATAATAGGTGGTGGCGTCGCCGTCGAGGATGAAGGCGGCACGTCCGTTGTCGCCCTCACCCACGGTCTCCTCGTCGCTGTAGCTGGTGAGCTTCCAAGTAGCGGGGTCAGATACGGTGCGGGTGGCTTCGATGGCGGATTGCACGGTCTTGCCGTGGTTGCGGGTGACGGCGAGGTCGATACGACGGTTCAGGCGGTCGATGTCGATGCTGTCCACCCACGGCATCTCGCCCAGTGCCGGGGCGCGGTAGCTGTCGGCACTGTCACGTGTCCCCATATAACCTCCCGTTTCGAGGTAGAAGGTGTTGTCGTAGAGGGCGGTGACGCCGTGGCCGAAATCATAGCGTGATTCGCGCGAACCGTTGTTCTGCGTGTTGCCGTAGCCCGCCTTATTCAGGGGGAACCACTGCCCACTGGCGGCGGAGCGCATGGCGCCATTGCGGAAGTAGCAGCGGTGCAGGAACTCACCGCCGCCATTGCCGAAATTTTCAAGGAAACTGTAGATGCCAGAGGTCAGGCGGTCGGCGCCTGCCACGCGCAGGGTGCCGATGTAGTGCCAGTCCGGCTCGTCGGACATCTTGAACCACATGGACTGCAGGGTACTCTGGTAGTCGATGACCTTGGGATTGCCCTTGGCGGTGGTGGTGTGTATCTGGGTATGGTCGGGACGCTCGTTGAGCAGGAACTGCACCCAGTGGTCGAACTGCCAGAGGGTGTCGGCGTAGAAGCGGATGCTACTGCCGGTGCCCTCGCCTCCAAAGCGGGTGGCGTAGGCTCCCTCGCCAACGTCCACAGCAGCGGAGCGCATGTGTTCTGGCAGGTTGCGATCCTTCTCCACATCGCCGTTGTCCCATACGGAGAAGAGGACGCTGTTGCCGTAGGAGCCGTCGGAGCGCGTGGGCATCTGGATGCCAGAGTAGCCGACATCGGTGCCGATGGCCATCTGATAGGTGGCCACGTGGCGGTACTCCTGAGGGTACATCACTTCGAGGTAGGTCCAGTCGTAGGCTTGACCCGTGGGTGCGCCGGGCACCGTACTGCTCCACCAAAGGTGAACGCTGGGTGCCATGAAAATCTCAGAGTCCGTGATGGTCAGTTTGGACTCCCGCTGAAACTCCATGATGTTCAGGCGGCTGAGGGTGTTCATTCCGTCGGGGCAGGTGAGCTCAAAGCGATACCAGCCATCATAGGGCATATCCGTGGGCGGCATGATTTCCATACGCTGCTCCGCCGTGGTGTTCTTGGTGCTGGTGGCGCTGTGTTCGAGGACCACGGTGCCCGTGGCGGGGTGCACGATGCGGACGCCGAAGGTCACGTACTTCCCTGCCTGACACTGGAAGAGGGCATCGGCGCGCACGTAGCCCGTAGGGAAGTGGATGCCATAGACGAGGATGGTTCCTTCGGGATGTCGCCAATCTATCCACGCACGTGTCATCTGGTCGCCCGACCAGTCGCCGTTGAACTCGCGGTAGTGGCGCGCCGGCCAGATGGTGTCCACCTTCGCTTGCCAATCAAAGGCTTGCGCTGGCAACAATGCTGCCAGCGCAAGAAGGGTCAATAACAACTTTTTCATTAGTATCTTACCTTGATATACTCGCACCCGTGGGTGGGAATCGTCCACTGGAGACTGGCAGGGTTGAGGTCCTTCTGTCGCCAGAGGTCACGTGCGCTCTGCAGCTGGCTGATGCCCATTGTCTGGAGGTAGTCGGCGAAGTTCACTTTCAGGTCCTTGCTACCCACGTTGAAGATACCGATGGCATGAGTGCCGTCGGCCAGCGGGCGTGCCCAGATCTGGATGTCGCCGTTATCCACCACGCGGTCAGCCTGCTGTCCCAGGAGGTCCTGGTTGATGGCATTCACCTCGTTGTTGCAGAGCAGGTTGACGGTGAACTCGTCCATCTGTGCGATGTCGCAGCCGATGAGCATGTTCGAGGCCAGTAGTGTCCACAGGGTGATGTGGGTGTACTGCTCGTCGGGCGTCAGGCGGCTGTCACGCAAGTTGCTGCTCCATCCCACCTTGCCCACAATCAGCATGTCGGGGTCGTTCCAGTGACCAGGGGCGGCGTAGGGTGCGAGTCCTGCCTGCCTCCTGAAGCCGATGTCGAACATCGAGCGCCACGTGTCGGTGATGTCGCCCGTGGTGCGCCAGCTGTTGGCATCCACGTAGCGTCCCCACTCCCAGACCTTGGCCATGCCGTATTGGCAAAGGCTGTAGAAGATGTCGCGCGGTTGCTCGCGCAAGTACTTTTGCATCAACAGGTAGGGACGGACGTAGGAGGCCACGCCCTTGTCCTTCTCCTTGGCATGCTCACGGCCGTAGCCGCACCAGTCATATTTCAGGTAGTCGATGCCCCAGCTGTTGTAGCTTTCGGCATCCTGCTGTTCGTGGTCGATGCTGCCGAGGTATCCGCCGCAGGTGTAGTCACCGGGCGAACTGTAGATACCGAACTTCAGTCCGCGTTCATGCAGCCAGTCGCCGAGGGCCTTCATCGAGGGGAATTTCTCGTTCACGGCGATAGTGCCGTCGGGGTTGCGCTCGGGAGCCTCCCAGCCGTCGTCGATGTTCATGTAGCAGTAGCCGTAGTCAGCCAGTCCCTTGTCGATGAGTGCCTGGGCGGAGGACATCACCTTCTCCTGCGAGACGCTCAGTGCCCAGCAGTTCCAGGAGTTCCATCCCATGGGCGGGGTGAGAGCTATCTGGCTTCCGACCTTCAGCGTGAACTGCTGCTGCTCGCGGCCCTTGGCGTTCTCTGCCGTGACAGTGAAGGTGAGGTCACCGGGACGCTGGATGCTGCCGCTGAGCACACCTTCCTCCGTGAGAGTCAGGCCCGCAGGCAGGTTGGAGGATGTAATCCGGATGGGCTTCTCGCCGCTGACGCCAAAGCGGAAGACGACGGGCGAACCCGGACGGACGCCGAAGACGGCGGGCGTGTTGAAGCGAGGAGTGGCGGGAGCGGGAGGCGTCAGGAGGTACTTCAGGGGCAGGCGACGCTGGATGTTCTTGCCCGTCTTGGAGTCGGTGTAGGTGGCCGTGAGCAGGCACGACTTGGTCTTGTCGTAGGGCACGCGGACGGACACGGGCTTATCCTTTTTCGTTGTCAGTTTTTTCGAGAGCTGGCTCAGCACGCTTCCGTTGGCGCGGTCGATTATCTGGATATCCAGCTTGCCGTTCTGAACCTGTGGATAGGCGTTGCGCAGTTCCACATTGCAGTATGCCTGACCGTCGTTGACGTCGGTGAAGTGCATCGAAAGACCATCCATGGCGCTGGGCACACGCACGGACAGCGGCCGGTCGAACAGACCGCCTGGCTCGCCACCGTTGTACACGCGGATGGCCACCACATTGTCCTCATCCCAGCGGATGCCGCCCGACTTGATGTCCACAGGATAGCTGCGCACGGCACTCCATGCCGACCTGTAGCCATCCTTGTCGCCAGGGAAGCTACCCGTCTTGCCTATCAGCTTGCCATTGAGGTAGCACTCGTCGGCGTCATCGGCTTTCGGGAGGTCGAAGAGGACGAACTTCGGGTTGTCGTAGCCCTTGAGAAGGCTACGCGGGATGGTGAGGTGGGCGCGATACCAGACGAAGGTGTTGTTGAACTCCTTGCCTTGGTCATCCCAGGTCTTGGTGATGTCCATCTCCTCCCAGCTGGCGTCGGAGGTTTCGGGCTTCGCCCAGTTCATGTCGTCACCCTGGTGGTAGCGGGCACGGCTGACAGAAATGTCCTGCGCGGCAATGTTCAGCGTGAGGGCTGCTGCCGCCAATGTCATTAACATTCTTTGTCTCATAGTCTCTCTGTGGTTTTAGTTGGTTATTGGATAAGAATCGTTTCGTTATCTGACCACTATCTTGCGTCCACCGACGACATAGATGCCACGGGTGGGTTGTCCGGTGACTGGGCGTGGCGATAGTGTCTGGAAGTCATCCTTTAGGGTGGCTGCGGAATTTCATATACGTCTTTCCATCCTTGATATCAAAGACGCTGTTGCCTTGGGCTCCCATGCTCTTGTGTTCCCAGCCATCGGCATTCTGTTCGAAACTGGGGTTGGTAATCAGGGAGGTGTAATCGGTCTGTGCCGACAGGGTGAGACCACCCGTCAAGGTTATTGCCAAAAGGAGCACTAATCTAGTCCTCGAAATATCTTTAACACACATACATTATTGATATAGTTAGACTATTCGGGTGCAAAGATAGTGTTTTTGAGGTTTTAGAGCACAAAAAAAACAGAAAAAAGAGAGGAAGAACGGATAGAATAGGCCAAAAAGGGCTCCACGGGGCAAGAAAGCGCCGAAAAAGAACAACCGTATCCGAACAGAAGACCCTAAACGGCAACGACCCGCGTCCAAATCAGCACACCTTAAATAAATACACACGCGCACAGGCGTACTGACGCGCCGACATCTGATACAAGGACATGGACGCGCCGACGCATGGACATGGGGCAAAGGCAGCTTGGAAGTGGCATCTCAGAAGTGGCAAAAAGGCGGGAAATATGTAAATAAATCTTAAAATAGCACGTCCTGCCACAAAAACTACGGACTTTAAACCTTAAGCTCGAAACTTTATTCGTACCTTTGCACCCGAATCTGAAAAACGACAGTGATGGCGGGATAGCTCAGCTGGTTAGAGCGCATGATTCATAATCATGAGGTCCTCGGTTCAATCCCGAGTCCCGCTACTGCAAAAGGAGGAAAGTGATGTAGTTCGCTTTCCTCCTTTCAGTAATACCAACAGGTCTTTCAGTAATACCAACAAGCGAGGACAACTAAAACAACGAAATAACAATGGAACACGCCCAACGACTAACCCCCTTGATGCGAACAGCCCTGCTCATGGTTCTCTTCCTGAGCGCCGCCCCCTCCCTGTACGCCGATAACGCGCGCATACGCGAACCTTTTAATTTTGGCTGGCGCTTCCACGCCGGCGAAGTTGCCGAGGGGCAGTTGCCACAGACCGCAGACAGCGACTGGCGGCACGTGGACCTGCCGCACGACTTCCAGATTGAGCAGCCGTGGGTGGCTCCGGGCGCTGACGAACGCCCCGACGAGAGCGACCCAGGCGCCAACGTCCGTAGCCGACTCTCGGCACGAGGATTCAAGGAGATGGGCATCGGTTGGTACCGGAAGACGTTCACACCCGACGAGGCATGGCGGGGCAAGAGGGTGCTGCTGGACTTCGAGGGTATCCTCTACACGGGCGACGCATGGCTCAACGGCGAGTTCATCGGAAAGACGGACTACGGATACTTGGGATTCGAGGCCGACGTAACAAAGCTTCTGCGATGGGGAGAGGAAAACGTGCTGGCAGTTCGCGCCGACACACGTGGCGTCAGCAACAGCCGGTGGTACACTGGCGCCGGCATCTACCGCGATGTCCACGTGGTGGCCACCGACCCCGAGGTTTTCTTCACACGCCATCCCCTGCGCATCCAGACCAATGGTGCCGACAGCGTGTTCGTGCAGGCTGAGGCCACCGTCCTCGAACGTGGTGTGCGTGAGCTGAAGTTCATCACCCGCATCCTCGACCGCGACGGACGCTGTGTGGCTGAGCAGGCGTCCACCCTACCCTTCCGCGGCAACCAGAGGACACGCGAATACCAGCTGGCTGCCATCGCTCTGAAGGACGCCCACCGATGGGACGTCGATGACCCCTACCTCTACACCGCCGAGGTCACCATCTGCCACGCCGACGGACGCGTTGCCGACTGCGTGCGCTCGCGCTTCGGCGTGCGACAGCTGGAGTTCTCACCCGCCTTCGGCATGAAGCTCAATGGTCGCAAGGTCATCCTGAAAGGTATTGCCAACCACCATACCTTAGGAGCGCTGGGCGCAGCAGCCTACCCCAGAGCCATTGAGAAACGCCTGCGGCTGCTGAAGGACTTCGGATTCAACCACATCCGTACATCCCACAATCCCTACTCCGAGAGCCTGCTGGACCTCTGTGACTCGCTGGGAATCCTCGTCGTCGACGAACTCTACGACAAGTGGCTGACCCAGTACTGCGGAGGACGCACGCCGTGGACGGAACTCTGGCAGCACGACATCCCGGAGTGGATTCGCCGCGACCGCAATCACCCCAGCATCGTCTTCTGGAGCCTCGGCAACGAGCTGCAAACCTACTGGGACATCCCCTTTGCCGACTGGGGCGTCACCCCCTACCGAATGATGAAGCCCCTGCTGCAACGCTACGATGACACCCGCCTCGTGACCGTGGCCATGCACCCACGCGGACGTTCGCTGGAGACCGACTCGCTGCCAGCGCCACTCGTCATGGAAACCGACATCGCTGCCTATAATTATAGGTATATGTACTTCCCCGGCGACGGACGCCGCTTCCCTTGGATGATGTTCTACCAGAGCGAAGCCACCACAGCTGCCATGGGACCTAACTACTACGAGATGGACCTCTCGAAGGTCATCGGATTAGCCTACTGGGGAGCCATTGACTACCTCGGCGAGAGCCAGGGGTGGCCCGCCAAGGGATGGGCGCAGGGTGTCTTCTACATCGACCTCACCACTAAGCCCAACGCTTACCTCGCCCGCAGCATCTTCCGCGACGATGAGCCCGTAGTTCACCTCTGTTTCCAGGAGCAAAGCCGCGACATCGAGTGGAACGGAGTCAAGCAGCGCATCCGTCAGCTCACCGACCACTGGACACGGACAGCAGGTGAGGAGTTGAACCTGACCATCTACACAAACTGCGACGAGGTGGAACTCATGGTCAACGGACGCAGCCTCGGACGTAAGCAGAACGACCGTGCCAACCCCAAGGCACGCAACCAGATACGCTGGGACAAGCTGACCTACGCGCCAGGGTATATCGAAGCCATCGCCCGCAATGGGGGCAAGGTGGTTGCTCGCCACCGCGAAGAGACGGCCAGCGCTGCCGTTGCCCTCCGTATGACTCCCGACCAACAAGCATGGCGTGCCGACGGCATAGACCTCCAGCACATCACCGTGGAGGCCGTGGACAAGAAAGGACGCGTGGTTCCCACCGCCAACCTGGACGTGCGCTTCGCCGTCAGCGGGAACGCGACCCTCCTGGCCGTCTCCTCCGGCGACCACTATAGCGATGAGCTGACGGCCACCGACCACCGCCGCCTCTTTCAGGGACGCGCACTCGCCATCCTGCGTGCAGGACGCGAAGCCGGCAACGTCACCATCACAGCAACAGCCGACGGTCTGAAACCGGCCAAACTACAGCTACAAACCCGCTGAGCCCGCACCACAAAAAAACAAATCGGTCATTAGCCGAATATATATTTGTCGACCTAATGACCGATTTGGAATTACAGTCCAAGGCCCCCGCACCAAAGAAGTGCAGGGGCCTTGGACGTTCTTGTGTGTCTCGGCGACTGTGGGGATTAGCCCAGGCTGATAGCGCCCTGGGGGCAAGCATCAGCGCAAGTGCCACACTCGGTGCACTCGTCGGGATTAATGCTGTAGATATCGCCTTCGGAAATTGCGCCAACGGGACATTCGTCGATGCAGGTTCCACATGCTACACAGTCTTCGCTAATTACGTAAGCCATAGTTGAGAATTTTTGGTTAAGAGTTTTGAGTAATAGAGTAAGAGTAAAGTCGGATGTCTCGGGGCACCTAATGTGCCTTTCGACGGCGCGAAGGTACTCACTTTCGATGAGTCGCACAAATTTTTTGGCATTTTTTTGCACTTTTGATACCTAAAAATAGTGAGAAGCGACCTCTGCGCGACCTTTTGTCATATACAAGGACGCCGACAGGTGCACATCCATTCCTATAAACCCGAATCGGTCATTAGGCCGACAAATATATATATATTCCTATAAAAACAAGGAACCGCCCCAGAACAGGTCCGAGGCGGCTTTGCAGTGTTTTTTGTCTGCTGGGCAGTTGTTTGTCTGCGGCGAAGCGTCAAAATTAGTCCTGTGCGGGAGCACCAGAACGCTTCTCGGCGATGCGGGCTTTTTTACCCGTGAGGCCGCGCAGGTAGTAGAGCTTGGCACGACGCACCTTACCAACCTTGTTGACGGTGATGCTGTCGATGTTCGGGCTCGAGATGGGGAAGATACGCTCCACGCCCACGGTGCCGCTCATCTTGCGAACCGTGAAACGCTTCTGGTCTCCGTGACCGCTGATCTTGATGACCACGCCACGATAGAGCTGGATGCGCTCCTTGTTACCCTCGACAATTTTGTAAGCTACGGTTACGGTGTCACCTGCCTTGAATTTGGGGTAGGTTTTGCCTGTAGCAAATGCTTCTTCAGCAATTTTGATTAAGTCTGCCATTTGTTTTGAATGGTTTAAATTGTTGTGTCGGTCACGCGAGGGCATAACAGGGAACTCTGCATCCTGTCAGCGACCCAGGCGGAAAGCGGGCGCAAAGGTACAAAAAAGTTGGGAGTTGAAAGTTGAAAGTTGAAAGTTTTTGCTTCCATGTACGCATTTTTTGGGCATTTTTCTGTATCTTTGCCCGCAAATTGCGACTTTAACGATATGAAACGTTCTCTTTTTCCTGTCCTTTTCATCCTCTTGCTCGTCGGTTGCAAGAGTCATCACTACACGTTGCAGAGCCTGCATCCACACCGTATTGAAGTGACGAAAGCCCTCGACGCCCATCCGTCGGCAGAGGCAGAAGCGTTCATCGCTCCTTTCCGGGCTGGCGTCGATAGCCTGCGAGCTCCCTACATCGGACAGAGCGAGATGTACATGACCAGCGGACGGCCAGAGAGCCTGCTGAGCAACTGGGTGGCCGACGCACTCGTGGCGGCAGGCCAGCGAATGGGCTATCAGCCCGACCTCGGCATCTGCAACATCGGTGGCCTGCGTGCTGCCATGCCCAAGGACACGGTGCGCCGCGGCGACATCCTCAGCATCTCGCCCTTCGAGAACTTCTTCACCATCCTGAAGATGAAAGGCAGCGACGTACAAGCGCTGATGCAGGACATCGCAGCAGTCCACGGCGAAGGGGTCAGCAGCAGCGCACGGCTGGTCATCACACGCGACGGCAAGCTGAAAAGTGCGACCATTGCTGGCAAACCCATTGACCCCGATGCCACCTATGTCATTGCGACATTAGATTATCTGGCCGATGGCAACGACAAGCTCTACTCCCTGAAACGTTCTACGGAACGCATCGTCACCGAAGATCCCGTGCGCGAAATACTGATGACTCATCTCAGACTGCTGGACCAGGAAGGCAAGAAGGCGACGGCGAAGATCGAAGGAAGAATCAGCATCGCCCCTGCTCCTGAGAGCGAGGTGCGCAACCAAGCTAACGAGGCGTCCGCAAAGACCAACGATAACCGTCAGCAAAACATTCAACTCTCCCCCTTGAGGGGGAGCGGGAAAGGGGCTTCTCTTTTCGTCGTACACACCAACGACACGCATTCCTGCATAGAGCCGCTTAGCCCACTACTCGCCGACACCGCACAGGCAGACAAGGGAGGCTACCTACGCCGTGCAGCCCTCATTCGTGACCTCCGCAAGTACTCACCGGACTTACTGCTTTTCGACAGCGGTGACTTCTCGCAGGGCTCTGCCTACTACAGCCTGTATCGCGGCGATGTGGAGGTGGGCCTGATGAATCTGATGGGCTACGATGCTGCCACCATCGGCAACCATGAGTTCGACTTCGGGCTGGAAAACATGGCTCGCATCTTCCGTCAGGCCAAGTTCCCCATCGTATGCTGCAACTATGACTTCACGGGAACCCCCGTCGAAGGACTGGTGAAACCATACCTTATTATTAAACGCGCGGGCGTGAAGATTGGCGTCATCGGCGTCTCACCCCAGTTAGAGGGGCTGGTGGCAGCTCACACGTGCGAGGGTGTCCGCTTCATGGACCCCATTACAACGGCACAGCCGATAGCGGACTACCTGAAGAACCAGGCAGGATGCGACCTCGTCATCTGCCTCTCCCACCTGGGTTGGATGACTGCCGGTCTCAGCGACGAAGAGTTCATAGCCGGCACCCGCAATATTGACCTCGTCCTTGGAGGCCACAGCCACACCTATTTCACCAATCCACAGGTGCTCCAGAACGCAGACAACAAGAGTGTTCCAGACAACCAAATGGGCAAGAACGCCCGCTATGTAGGCACGCTGAACCTGACGCTGACGCGCAAGTGAGCGGAAGCATGTAACAACTCCAGCAGCTCCTCAGATAAATAGATATAGACGCATGGACCGTTTGACAACCGTCAAACGATTCACTCGTCCGTACGTGTTTGCCATCACGTCCGTACGTGTTTGCCAACTCGTCCGTATCTTATTGGACTTACGTCCTTATCTTATTGAGCTAAGATACGTATCTTATTAGCCTTACATACGTATCTTATTAACTTAAGATACGGTTCTTATTGGACTAAGATACCTATCTTATTGGCTTTACGTACTAATGAGTTTTTGTTTTCGTCCTTAAGTGTTCAGTAGAAACATAGAAACGTGCTCAGTTCTCGCTCGTGCGCGTATACGCGCGCGGGCACGAAAACA
Organism: Bacteroidaceae bacterium; assembly: GCA_017535725.1. GTDB lineage: Bacteria > Bacteroidota > Bacteroidia > Bacteroidales > Bacteroidaceae > Physcousia. The sequence goes on along the minus strand of JAFXTO010000032.1, from coordinate 42,797 downwards.
TAAAAAATCCCGTCATTTCGTCACAAACGTAGATTTACAGACATCTACTATTTGATTATTAGATACTTACAACTGTGACGAGAAGTGTGACGAGGTGTGACGAAGTGACGAAATCACACAATTTATGAAAAATTCATGATAAATTCATGATAAATTCGTGTAAAGATAAAGCCAGTTGCTGGCCTTCATGTCGCATATTAACCTCAATTTGTGGATTATATTTCCCGCAATTTGTGACTGTGTCGTCACTTCGTCACGCTCCGTCACGCTCTTCGTCACACATTATTTTACTGGAGCACAACAGATTATATCAGTATGTGACGAAGTGACGAGATTTTCGGCTCTCTCGTGCCCGCGCGCGAGGCTTTAGTGAGAAGGATTCTTCCTTACAAATTACCTTCTTTCGGAATGTATCGGAATGATCGGATAGTTTTTGCGTCAACTTTTTTTCTTTTCTGCGATTCTTGCAGGTTATATCGCCGATTTCTTTTCGATGAAGGGCAAAATGATAGTGTTTTGCGTCTTTTTCGCTCTCCTCAGATTACTTTTTCACCCTTTTTCTTTGTCGATTCACGTTTTCTTCCTATATTTGCGCCCATGCAGCCCGAAATATGCGGGTTTGAAGTCACTTTTTTTGCTCAATTGCTCCTAGAATCACCACCTCGAATAGCAGATCGAGCATTACAGGTTGGCTCCTTGAGAGGGCACCTATCTCACAATCTATTAAGTTTGCGCACAAAGCGTTGGCTTTCCTATAGATTGTGAGGTTTGTGGTGAACCTTAGGAGCAATGGTGAAAGCCAACGCTTTTCTTGTATCCACAAGTTTAGTAATGGCAGCCTCCATCCCTTACATTCGTATGCGCGCACGTGCGTACCTTAATATAATTATATATGAAAATCATCATTGAGTCCAGAGACGAGCTTCGCGTCGTCGACCTCTCAGAGGTCCTCTATCTTCAGGCCAGTCGCAACTACACAGACTTCCATTTTGCAGACGGCCGCATGAAGAGTGAGCTCTCGAACCTCTCCGTGTTCCAGGCGAAGGTAGAGGAATGTAGTCGACGTGAGCAAATCCCCAATCCGTTCCTTCGCTTGGGGCGCAGCCTGCTCGTGAACACCTCCTATGTGGAACTCATCAGCATGAAACTACAGAAAATTGGCTTCAGAACACAGCCCCCTATCTACCTTTCGACCACAAAAAACCTCTTGTCTGAACTAAAGCAATACATATCGAATCACCAATAAACCCATCCATACATCAAAACCATACATTTCGGATACTAACTTGTTCGTTTCGGCCAAAATAAACCTTGCACTTCATTCTATGTGCAGGGAAAAGCGTAATTTTGCCCCGAATTAGAGTCTTTATAGACTCTCTATCACCCTAAAACAAGCCCAAAAAGAGGCAAAAACTAAATTTATTAAATACATTAACCCATTATTTATTTGATTATGAATCAAAAAGTTATTTACTCCATGATGGGACTGGCTGCACTGCCTATGGGCGCAAGCGCAGCATTGGTTCAGGCGCATTCCTTTAATTGGAATGGCACAGGCGCAACTGTCAGTGAGGGTGTCATTAGCTCCACTGGTCAGAAAATTGAGTACACGATTCCACTTAAAAAGGGTACTTACAAGTTTGATGATTTCAAACTTACCTCTAAAGTGTATAATGTAACCGTGGAATTATACAATGTTACCAAAAACAAGTCAATTCAGAAGATTGAAAACATAACAGGTAACAAACAGGATGTATCATTAGATGAATTCACTCTTGCCGAGGCTTCTGAAGTAAAGATTATCTTCACGAGCGACGCTCCCGCATCTGCTGTTGGAGCTGGTGCCGAATACTCTTTCGACGAACTGAAGCTCAACCTTGACTTCGACTTCGATGGTGCAAGAGGAACTCTTACCACCAACGTTAATTCTTTGATTGCCACCCTTGAAGGCTATACCTACGCCCGCGAGGAAGACGTGAACGCTGCTAAGGCCATCAGAGACACCAAGATTAAGGCCATCAAGGATTCCTACAGCGATTATGAGAATTATGAGCTCTACAAGACTACCAACACCCTGCAGAAGGAGATTGACGAGATTGCTGCCAGCGCTGCTGTGACCGAAGAGGTGATGTCCAGAAAGCAGTATTCTCACGATGCCACCGTCGCACTGCAGAATAAGTTGGTTGATGCTGCCGCTTATCTCCTGCCTGCTGCTGAAGCAGAAATGAAGGAGATCAACGACAGAATCAATGCTGCTTATAATGCAAACCTTGCTTCTTACAACGCTGGTTCTGCTGCTACGGATCAGGCAACAAACCTAAACCTGCTGCCCACCGAAGCTGCTATCGATGAGATTAAAGATAAATACATCGGCACAAATGGTTCTGGTACGATCACCCAAAATGCTTACAATGCCCTTAAGGAGAAATACGATGACTTACAGGCAGTACTGAATGCCATCAAGATTTCCTCCACGATTTCAGGCAGTTATAACAAGACGGCTGCTCAGAATGCCATTAATGACCTCAAGGCATTGGCCGATGGCGTAAAGAACACGGTCAATCAAGAGTCGCTCGCTTCAAAGGAAGAGTGGACACAAGCCGTCACAAAAGCCAACACAGAGGTTTATAACCTGAAGAATGCTAACGACAATGCAGGCGTTTACGATGCTGACATCAAAGCAATTGCCCAGTTGCAGAAGACGCTCGACGATGCCAAGAAGGTTGTCTATGGCTACAAATATGGCACAGAGTCGTTGGAGAAGTACTATGCTACTCGCGTTGCTGATATCCAGAAGAAAATCGATGACGCGAAGACTACCGCCGACCAGAGATTCAACGCATGCAAGAAGGAAACGGCTGGTAGCTACGTGAAGGTGACCATGCCGAATATTGCAACTCCCGCTAATGATATCAAGGCAGATTCCAAGGCCGCTTCTGACAGATACAAGGCTGTGCAGGAAGAAATTGCAAAGTATGACAAGGCTCTGAAAGAAGCAAGGGATGCATTCAAAGACGAGGCTATCTACACGGCTGAAGGCGACGACTACGACTTCTACACCAAGCTGAACCTGGAGCAGAAGAAGATTGATGAGATTAAGACTGCTGTTGAGAACGCCCTCAAAGAGGCAGAAACTCTAAGTGAGAAGAAGCACACTGCCGCCATGAAGGCTCTCCCGACAGATGGCTCCATCCTCACAAACATCGCTGGTTACATGGCTGAAAAGGATGCCAAGGTTGCCAAGTACGATGGCGAGCAGGCTAATGGCAGCTATGATACGAGTGTCACGACGTTTAATGAGGCCAAAGGTGAGTTTGAGACCGCCTATCCAAAGTTCTCTGCAAGCACGGATGCTCCTGTGTACGCAGCTAAGAAAACTGACATCGAAAGTGCTTTCGCAACTGCAAACACGACTGCAGGTACAGCGAAGGCTGCCATTGGTGCTGCAGCCTATGATCTTGACTACACCGGCAAAGTGGGAACAAGCGATGCTAACTGGGCAGTTGGGGCAATTGGCCATTCTGGTGCCACCCCACGTACACCTGCTGATGGTAAGTTTGGCAGCATGCAGATGATTGATCAATGGAAACCTTCTACTGACAATACAACCGGAACGGCACTCGTTCAGAAGCTTTCTGGTCTGCCCAATGGCGTCTATACAATTAACCTCTATGCAAGTGCCGTTGACCAGAGTTCTGGAAATCCGAACAAGGACAAGACGGATATCGCATTTGTATATGCAAATGGTGTAGAAGTTCCTGTGAAGGTGACGACAGCTGCAGCAAATAATGTTTATACCTTGGCCAATGTTCCCGTTACAGATGGCACGCTGGAAATGGGACTCAAGAAGAAAAAGGCCGGAAGTAACTGGCACCTCATCCAGATTAAGTCGATGACGGCCGATGCAACCTCCATCCTTAATGGCATGGCAGGCACTGTGAACGAACTGACCACTGAGATGGCAGCTCTTACAGCATTGGCAAAGACCGTTGCTGCTGATGTGCAGAAGAATGGTGACGACAAGACCACCCTGGGAACCAATATCGACAACTTACAGAAACAGATTGACGATACGCAGGCTTTATACAAGATTGGTCAAGACGCCTCCACTCTCGGTCGGCGTGGTAAGACTGGTGGCACGGCTGAGAAAAAAGAGACAAAGATTGAGAGCGACGTTAACGCACTGGAGACCAGCAAAAATGGTGTCAAGGCTACAGACTTTGTAGCAGAGAATAGCACAGCTCTTGTCAAGACGGGTGTTAGTGACTGGGTGCTTGGCGTGCTGCCTCGTCAGAGTGGTTCTGGAACGACAAAAACTGTCGGCAGTGTAACGATGGTTGAGCAGTGGAATAGTGCTCCTGGTCCTGCTACTGCTGGTAAAGTGTTCAGCCAGAGACTGACGAACCTGCCCAATGGTGTCTATGAAATTGAATTGTATGCCCATGCTGTTGACCAGCAAGCTAACAATCCGAATAAGGACAAGACAGATATCGCCTATGTATATGCAGAAGCAGCCAATTCTGTGACGACGCCTGTGAAGGTGACAGCTGACGCTAGTGATAACATCACCTATAAGTTGGAAGGTGTCCTTGTTACCGATGGCACTTTAGAGTTAGGTCTTGCCCGCTGGAAGAGCGGCACTAACTGGCACACCATCCAGATTAAGTCGATGACCTATCACAAGACTTCCAATATTTTCGCTCAACTCAATGAGACCTATACCAACCTCAATGGTCAACAGGCCGCATTCGAGACAGAGGCTATTCAGATTAACAAGGAATGGACTGCTAACAACGACACCAAGGCTGCTGCCGACGGTGCACTTACAGGTCTGGATACATACGAGAAGACAGAGCTTGGCGCACTGACGATGACGGATGCCAATGGCGATTGGGATGCTGCAGCTGCAACGAAGAACGTTCCTGCAGACTACACCTTCGTCGTGTTCAAGACTCCGAAGACCGGTGATAGTAGCTTCAAGAATTACGAGACACGTAAGTCAGCTATCGATACCGAAATCGCTGAACTCACCCAAGCTATCAAGGAAGCATTCGATGCTGAAACCCTCACCGCCAAGTGGATTAACAACGACCAGATTTCTGTCACGAAGAAGGTTAGCGGTAAGGACGTGACGACTGTCTATTCCATCGCTGCCATCAAGGGTAAGATTGACGCTCTCAAGATCGACGGTAAGGCTGAGAGTGACAACTATGAGGCCTACTTAGAGGTTTATACTTACTCCTTCACCACCTGCAAGCCCGAGGATCTCGTGGTAGATGCAGCAAAGGTAGGTGCTGATGCCGTATCTTACTATGAAGGTCTGAAAGCTAAATATAGTACAGAGAAGGCCACTATCCTTGCCAATATGAAGAAGAGTCTGGAAGGCCGCAAAGCTGTGGCAGACAAGACTTCTTTTGAGACAAGTCTTACGAACCTCAAGAAGAAGGTGGAGGCATTTAACGCAGAATCCGAGGCAAACCTCGCTAAGTATCAAGAACAGGATGCAGCTCTTAAAGCTACAAGAAAGCTTTATAACGAGGTCTACAACGCCATCTTGGTCAACGATAACTCCACGATGCGCGATGAGTACCTGAAGCAGCTTGAGGCTATTGAGACCGCAAATATCAAGCCCGCTGAAGCAAGTAAGACGACCAAGGGTTCTGTCCTGTACAACTATGTCAATGGTATTGCTGTCAGCGCCGCTATCGACTTCGCCGCTATCAACAACAAGATCAACACGGTTAAGGCTCAGCAGTCTGAAGGATATAAGGAGCAGATTACAGCAGACAATGCCGTCTCTCACCAGACCTTCATGACGGCTATCCAGCAGGCAACCCAGGCATATACAGCTGCCATGTCTGCCCGTCAGGACTACAGCACAAGTAATGACGAAATTGCCCAAGCCATCTACAATGCCGCACCGACATTCGATAAAGCTATTACGGATACCAAGGCCGCTATCGACCAGCTCACCGCAGACGAGGGTCAGGCATACGCTGCCACCGTCAGCCCCGATGTTTACAGCTCAACACCTTTCTGCGACGATGCCTTGAAGATTGAACAGGATATCACAAAAGCCAAGAATGACTTCCTCAGTGTCGTCGATCAGGCCATCAAGGACTTCTGGGCAAGTAAGAAGGGAGATAAGAGCACTTACGGCACCTATGCATATAAGCTTAATGTTGCTAAGACAGAAATCGCTGGCTATACCAACGAGACTGTCAAGAAGAACGCCTTCAAGGATGTTCAGAAGCTGATAACTAATGGTGACAATGCTGTGAAGGCTATGGACATCAGAGGCGTTGAAAAAGCCATCGATGGTCTGGCTAATATTGATGCAATGTTGGCTGCTGACAAGAAAGAAGCCGCAAACAAGGACATCATTGCTGAGACTCCCGACCATGCAGCCAAGATAGCAGCCCTGACTGGAAATGCAGAATATGGCGCATACGTACGCAAATCGGATCTGAATCTACTCAACAGCGATGCAGAAGACGTTGCTGCAGCAGAGGAAGATCGCGCTGCCAGCTACGCCGCAGGTACTATTGTGGCAGACCACGATTATATTATCGCTGCTATGAATACCTATAATGCCCACTACGAACAGGCTATACAGAATGCTAAGGATGACAAGGCTGCTGATGTGGCTAATACCGAAGCATACGAAGCTTTGCAAGTGACTCTCAAGCCTGTGACCGAGAAGTTCCAAAAGGCTATGAGTCTGGCTGAGCAGTATAAGTATCAGACCAATATCGATTATCTTGAGAGCTATTACAGATGGGTCGTTAATGAAATCGAGACAGCAAAAAACAACGGACTGGCTGACGATAATAAGTCATCGTTGGAAGGAGACATCGCAGATCTGAACTCCGAAATTGAATGGCAGATGAGAAATGCCATGTTCCCATTCGAGAAGAGTAGCCTGTCTGCTGATATCAACACGCTGACCAACCTCTATAACAACTATGTTAAGAACCACGGTGTGGATGCTACTGCAACCCAGTACAAGACAGAGATTGACGCTCTGGAGACTCGTCGTTCAGAGATTGCTGTTAAGGACGTCGATGATCCTGCCAATGGCATCAAGTGGAACGATATCGTCGCTTGCACCGAACTGCTTATCGCATTGCAAGAGGACATTGCCAACCTGCAGACCACCATGGGTATGGACAATGCCGGCGCATTGGCTACCCTCAATGCTGGATTCGAGAAGCTGGAGGCCAAGGCAACCCTCGAAGGCAAGGCCGAATGGGTTACCTCTAAGGCATACGATGCAGACCAAACCTACGCTGAATGGATGGCTGCTATACAGAAGAGCATTGCAGAGATGAAGGCTGCAGCGAATGCAGAACCCAACATTGCCTTCTTCCAGAACGAGTATCAGAACGCCATCGATGCCATTGATACGGATCTTGATGCAACCCTGGCTAAGGTCAATAATTGGCAGAAGCAATATGATGACAACGAAGCTGCCTTTAATGAATGGACTGCTAAACTCGATGGATTCCAGAAAGCTCTCGATGCTGCTGTTGAAAAGGTATCAGCTTATGAGTATGCTAATAATAAATATTACTATCTCATCGATAGTGAAGATCCGACAATAACATCTAATGCACAGGGTTGGATTGATGAGTGTAGAGAGAGATTGGATACCTACAATGCGAACAAGACCGCTCAGTATTACTCTTATGACTGGTATACAAGTAATATAAGCTATTACATCCAGACGTATCTTGATAGGTCTGCACGTGACGAGCTCAATGCTCAAGTAACCACTCTGTGGACGAACCGCTCTAACGCTATAATCAAAGGCAATACCTATTCCAAGACCTTGCGCAATAGATTGGTCGCTATCAAGGCTAGTATTGGAGAGAAGATTGGTATCCTCAGCGAAGCAATTGAATACTCTGCTACAGGAAATGATTATAATGGAAAGGACGATTTTGGCAATAAGAATTGGATTTATGAGTACTTCGACAAAGATGGTAATCCTATTTCGGAGGCTGAGTATAATCCCGGAAATGGTGATGATCGTGTAAACAAATGGAAAGGTGTTACCAGTGATGCTGACTATGCTACTCAGATTGCCACAGTCGCTACCATCCAGGCAGAGATAGACGCTCTCGCAGAAGCTATTGACAACACACGCTTCCTCGGCGATGCTAACACAGACGGCAAGGTGAACGTGCTCGACTACCAGAAGATTACCAACATGATTCTTGATCCGAGCTTGCAGCCTGATCCTGTGGAGGACGAAGAACTCTTCCTCAACATTGATATCAATGAGAATACCGTCATTGAGGTCGGTGACCTGACAGCCCTCGTGAATCGCATAGTATCCGGCAGTTGGGGTAGCTATGCAGGCGTTGCAGGTGTCAAGGGTGAAGTCACTGGCGAACATCTGAGCATGATTGCCTCTGAACTCGAGCCTGGTGTCAAGCGCTTCGCCATCAATCTGGAGAATGTTTACGACTACACCGCCTTCCAGCTCGACATGGTGCTGCCCAACGGCATGACCTTGGTACGTGCTTCACTCAGCGAGCGCGCCGGCGAGAGCCACAAACTGATGAGCCGCGTACAGCAGGATGGCAGCATCCGTCTGCTCGCTTCCTCCATCAAGGGCGAAAGCTTCAGCGGAAATGAAGGCGCTGTGCTTTACATCGACGTCAAGTGCGCTGCTAACAGCGGCAACATCGAACTGATGAACATCCTCTTCTCGAGCCTGAACGATGGCACCCGCAGCTTCAACATCAATGGCGAGGCAACTGGTATCAGCCTGATGAGCACGCTGGAGGCCATGAAGCAGAAGGTCTATGACCTCAGCGGTCGCCTGACCAACGGCTTGAAGAAGGGAATCAACATCATCCGTCGCGCCGATGGTAAGACGCAGAAGGTGATAAAGTAAGTCAATCATCTCACAATTCTCTTACAGGGTGGCAGCATGGCTGCACAGTACTGCTGCCACCCATTTCCCTTTCACAACAACAACAAAAGCTTAATGAATTCTATTATGAATAGTATTACAAAAATAAGCAAACGGATGACTCGAATAGGTCTATTGCTGATGCTCTTCGTGGCGCAGTCATTAGCATCGTCCGCTCAGGTGAAACTCTATATGGAAGACGTCATCATTCCAAATGGTGGGTCTAAAGTAGTATCACTGATGCTCGACAATGACAAAGAAGCCACTGCGCTACAAGTGACTATCGATATGCCCAATGGCCTATCTATTTGGAGCGTGGACAAGACCAATCGTATAAAAGGTCGTGGAGCTTCCGTGCAGTATGATCAGAAATCTAGTTCTGTGACCACCACATCAACGAATATCGTAATGGTCGATGGTACCATTGCCCCTGGTACCGGTGCAGTTATCACGTTTAATATTTATGCAGATGCAAGCATATTAGCAGAAGGTGAACACGAAATAACGTTACATGACATCGTTATTTCCGATGCTAATGCGAATCAAATAGCTACCACTGACGTAACCACCGCCAAGCTATATCACAATGGTCTGGATGATTGCAAGATGAGTGCTTCAAACCCTGAAATAGGGATTGCCGAAGGAGCTGAACAGCAAATTGACATTCTCCTTGATAACCCCAATATTTACAATATTTCCGCTCTTTCAGGAAAATTCACTTTGCCAGAAGGTCTGGAGATTGTTGAGGGTGAGTATGGAAAATTCGATTATACAGATCGTACTCCATCACCGATGGAATTCAAGTTCAAGGATTATGAGGGTTATACCACCTTTGTGCTCAGTTCATCCACAAACAGGACTATCAACGGAACTTCGGGTACTATCTTCTCCTTCAAAGTGAAGGCCAATAGTCCGATAGCCGAAAATTCGGAGATTGTGCTCAGTGAATTGCGCATTGCCAATACAGCTGGCCGTTCTGCACTCCTGGAAGATGTGGTAATCAAGGTTTCAGACGCTACCACTTATAATGTAACGGCAACTGTTGCTACCGCAGAGACCGGTACCGTAGAAGGAGCTGGCATCGTTGCAAGAAACGCTGAAATAACGCTGACCGCTACTCCCGCCGAAGGATACCAGTTTGTGAACTGGACCGTAGGTGAAGAAGAAGTAGCTACCACGGCTGAATATACCTTTGTCCCCACAGCAGACATCGATCTCGTGGCTAACTTCAAGCCCCTGCAGTTTGTAGTAAAGTTCATGCTCGACGATGAAGTTATCTCCGAGGAGACTTTGGACTATGGTGCTGCAATTACTGTTCCTGCTAATCCAGAGAAGGAAGGTAATACCTTTACCGGCTGGACGCCCGAATTGTCTGAGACGATGCCCGCACAGGATGTGACCTACACCGCCACATTCTCCGTGAACAGCTACACCATTAGATTCGTGGCCAACGGCGCTATCGTGGATATCGTCACCCTGCCTTATGGTTCTCCCATCACTGTTCCCGAAGCTCCCGCCAAGGAAGGTTACACCTTCGCCGGATGGGATGCTGACGAGACTGTGCCCGCCAAGGATGTCACTTACACAGCTACATACACGGTGAACAGCTACAAAGTCCGTTACTATGTGGACAACACCCTGCTGTCAGAGCAGGAGGTTGAATTTGGCGCTGAGCTGAAGCTCATCGACTATACGCCCGAAGATCCCGAACGTTTCACCTTCATGGGTTGGATAGGTGTCACATACGACACGATGCCTGCTCACGACGTCGAGTACTTTGCAAATATCGCCGACGGCATCAAGGCAATCACCACCAACAGTTCCGTAGAAGTCTATACCATAGACGGCAAGCGTACAAATGTCCAGAACCTGAAGAAGGGTGTGTACATCATCAATGGCAAGAAGGTATTAGTTAAATAATGTGATAATATCCCTGATTTAAAATGAGCGGAGGTTCGTCTATGCAAACGAACCTCCACTTTTTTACAAGAACAACTACAGCCCCTTCGGAACGCTTTTGTATAACGTAAACTAATTTTGAATCATACTAAAGGTAAGTAGGTATTCAAAATTAGTTTACATATTTATTTGTAGGTGCTTTTCATGTCTTTTAGCTTCTCTTTGGCGCATATTTTCCTCTTATCCTCAGTCACATAGCCCGCTATGCTTCTTCGGCTAAAAGAAAAATCTGCATCCAAATAAAACCTAAAATACATAAAACTAATTATGAACACCTACTTAAAGGGACACCGCTGGTGGCGATGTCCCTGTATTTTATTATAAGAAAGAACGACTATTTCCACTATGGAACCGTCGTGCTAGAAGGATAAAATGTTACTTTTGAGGTTTTATTTCGGGCGGAAACATTAAAAAAAATCAAGTTTCCGCCCGAAATATTTTTGATTACAATTATTATTTGTACCTTTGCAACAGCAAATTAGGCAAGATATGGATTTTTCTATCATTCCTATCTGAAAACATTATTTTAAGTAGAAGCAAATGGAAAAGATTATTGGCAGAGAATCGGAATTTGGCAAACTCACCGACTATATGGAATCGGGGAAGTGCGAATTTATTGCACTGTATGGTCGCCGCCGTGTCGGCAAGACTTTCCTAATCCGAAGTTTCTTTAAGGATCAGTTTGACTTCTATGCTACAGGTGTCATCGATGGTTCACGAGAAACGGAAATGGAAGCCTTCCATAATGCGTTAGTGCGATATGGTCACAAAGGAAGCAAAGCTAAATCTTGGATTGAGGCATTTACACAACTTGCAGAGTTGTTGGAGCGCAAGAACAGGAATCGCAAGCGTCGGTTAGTCGTATTCATTGACGAACTGCCTTGTTTTGACACCCATCGCTCAGGATTTCTTCAAGCATTAGACCTATTTTGGAATAGCCGTGCATCGTGGATGGACAATATATACTTTGTTGTATGTGGATCTGCCACATCATGGATGATGCGTAATATCGTTAACAATAAAGCTGGGCTTCATAAACGTGCCACACACACTATGCACCTTCGTCCGTTCTCTCTTGGACAAACAGAAGAATATCTCAATAGTAGGAAGTTCCGTTGGCCGAGAATTGCTGTGTTGCAGGCGTACATGGTTCTTGGTGGTGTCCCTTATTATTTGAGTTTGCTTGACCCAAAGAAGAATGTCCCTGACAACATAGATACGCTCTTCTTCTCCGCTGAGCCGGAACTGGAAAATGAATACCAAAGGCTCTTCAACTCGTTGTTTAAAAATGCTGAGTCTTATATGGAAATTGTACGCTTGCTCAGTACACGTCGTGACGGATACACGCGGACAGAAATAGCGACAGAATTGAAAATTACAGATAATGGTCATCTTAGTGATATGTTGGACGACTTGGAACATTGTGACTTTGTACGCAGATACAATAACGGCGCATTACAGAAGAATGGAATCTATCAGCTGACAGATTTCTTTTCTCAATTCCACTATCAATTTGGCACTCGTAGAGTGACAGATGAACATTTTTGGCGCAACACGATCGGCACCCCAGAGCAAAACAATTGGTATGGATTGACTTTTGAACGTGTATGTCTGTGCCATGTAAGGCAGATCGTACATGGCTTACGTCTTGATGCCATCAGACATGAATATTATTCATGGCGCAGTCAGAACAGTCGGCCTGCCGTTCAAATAGACCTGATTATAGACCGCGCAGATGGTGTTGTAACAATATGTGAAATGAAATATTCCAAAGATGATTATACTCTTAATGAAAAGGAGTACAGAAACATCGTTAGACGTATGGAAACCTTTCAAAAGGAAACAGGACACAAAGGTGGCATTCAAGTAAGTCTCGTAACTACATACGGGCTCCATGAGAATATGTATTCAGAAATATCACCGATACCTATAACGATGGAGGAACTGTTTGACAAATAACAACCATATCCGGTTATAGAACCCAACTTATCGGAATGTATCGGAATGATCGGATAGTTTTTGCGTCAACTTTTTTCTTGTTGGGTTAATAAAGGAAGCCTATCATCCATAGGGGCAGCTTGTTGCTCCGCGGTGATTCGATGTCATCAGCGAGGATGAAGGAGTTGGGGATATCCGCAATCTGGTCGAACGATTTGCTCTCGCCACCTACTTCGAAAGTCCATTTCCCATCAACTCTGAAGTCCCCTTGTGTTTTGCCGTATTCTACGGTATGAGCAAGACTCAACTGGTTGACCACGAAACACTCTCTAACCGTTCCGGTTTTAACGGGTGTTGTAGCTAAGGCATATAATAGGTTGGGGTTCTCCAAATAGATTTTGTCTGGCTTTTGCATTTTCTTTACAGATACAAGGTCGCTGAATAACAGATGGAGTAATTTAGCATCTTTAAGATGGTTCAGGTATTCAATAACTGTATTACGCTGCAGGCCAATTGAAGAAGAGAGCTTGGAAATATCCACATCATACGGCACCAGCTGAGAAAGAACATTAAGCAATGCCTTTATCTTCCTGCAATTAACAGGACTCACCTTACGTTGCTGAGGAAGTTCCACATCTACGACATAATTGACTGTCTGCTCAATGAGTGCATAGTAATCCAAAGGATTCGTCAGATAGAAAGGATAGTAGCCGAACTTCAGGTATTCATGAAAATGTTGCAACGGACGGCACACCTTATTGACTTCTGCTGCAATCTTTTTCGCAGAACCCAACACTTCCTCCAAGGAATAAGCTGGCAACTCAATCCCTTTGTAGAACTGAAGATACTCCCTAAACGATAGGCCTGGCATATCATAGCCACGACATCTGCGTGACAGATCCACGTCCCCATCCAACAGTTTAAGCAGCGACGAACCACTTAGCATAAGTTGAAGTTGCGGATAGGTTTCCGCTACTTCTTTCACCTCGCGGCTCCAATTTTCATATTTGTGTACTTCATCGAAAATGAGTAACTTTCCCCCGTGTTTATAGAACTTCTCTGCCACTTCCAACATAGAATGCTGGCTGAAATATACCCAGTCCATCGAACAATAAAGAACATCTTCACTACCTTCGGCGAAGTGGCTTTTGACGTACTGGCGCAATAGAGTCGATTTTCCTACGCCACGCGGTCCTCTGATACAGAGCATCGGGGCAGACCAGTTGACCTGTTCCATGAAACTCCTGATAATCGTCATACTCGTTGCACGTAGTAACGCATCTTGTCTTTCAAATAAGGCATCCATAACTTGTACGTTCTTTTTGCTTTCTGGATAAAGCAGTTTGTATCAACTATTGCTTTTTGCAAAAAGCAGATTTCAACGTAATCTGCTCAATGCAGAAAGCACCTTAGGCGGCGCAAAAGTATGAAGAATCTTTTGAATAACCAATGAAAAGGACAATAATTTGAGTATTTTCAGTATTTCGTGATAAATTTGTGGAAAAATGTAGCCCTTTTCTTAACCTTGATAGCTGGTTTTGATGCATTTTTGGTCTTTGGATGATATTTTCCTTGTTTTTTCTTTGTCGATTCACGTTTTCTTCCTACTTTTGCCCCGTGCTTTCCTTGAAAGAGGACGTTGCACAACATATTATTTGCTCAATTGATAAACGAAACGATGGTAGTAGAAAACAAATATGTTAGATTTGACTGGGCCGTGAAGCGCATGCTTCGCGACAAAGCCAACTTCGGCGTGCTCGAAGGATTGATTACCGTGCTGCTTAAGGAGAAAGTCAAGATTGTGGATCTTCTGGAGAGCAAGGCCAATCAAAAACAAAAGGATGACGAATTCTACCGCGTCGACATCAAGGCAACAAACAGTAAGGACGAAATTATCTTTGTGGAGATTGCATTATTCGATGATCCATTCTATCTAAGTCGTATATTATATGGTACTTCGAGTTCCCTTTTCGATGATTTACCAATAGTAAGGCAAAATGTTACTCGTTACTATGCCATTTACATCCTATTTCATGATTTTGTGGGTAATTGCTATCACGAAGGAGAAAGAAATGACATTCATTATTATGTTCTCATCCCTAAACGTTATAAAGGAAGTTGGTGCATCACACCATTGGAAGAGTGGCTGGACTATTTGAAGAACGGACATATCAAGGACGACACTCAGACTCCGGGTCTCAGCGAGGCCCGTGAGAAGCTACAGGTGATGACTATGACTCCTTCAGAGCGTGTCGCGTACGACCGCCACCTTGATGCCATCATGGTGCAGGAGGATGTCCTGACAACGGCCAAGATAGAGGGCAGAGCTGAAGGACGTGAAGAAGGACGTGAAGAAGGACGTAAGGAAGGGCGTGAGGAAGGACTCGCAAAAGGGCGTGAGGAAGGTCGTGAGGAAGAGAAATACGATACAGCTCGCAAGATGAAGGCCGATGGAATGACGGTGGAACTGATTGAGAAATATACAGGCCTCCCTGTAGAGGTAATCATTAGCCTTTAAAAAGCAGGGACACCGCTAGTGGCGATGTCCCTGTATTTTATAAGGAAGAACAGTTATTTCCACTCTGGAACCGTGGTGCCAGAAGGATAGATGGCTAAGAGCTGAATACGGAAGCGGGCGGTGCTGTAGGCGGGAATGGCATCCTGATCGGTGCTACCATAGAAAAGCTGCTGGGGAATATAGACCATCCAGTCGTCGCCCTCCACCATGTACTGAAGCACGGTGGAGAATCCCTCCGTGAACGCTCCTACGGCCGCCAGTTGAGGTGCTGCGGTGGCAGGACTATAGTCTCCGTAGTACGTCTGGGTGAACGTGAGCTCCTCCATGACCCCAAACTCGTTGCGGGTAGGCATCAGCCATCCGCGGAAGCTGATGCGGATGCTGTCCGAAAAGGTCGGAGAGAAGTCGCCCGTACCACGCTTCATGATATGCACACACACGCTGTCCGTCGTGCTGCCTTTCTGGACCGAGGGGCTGATCATCAGCGACTTAATCATCCGCCAGTCACAATGCTGTTCCCATTCACTACCATACTCACTACGGGCCTGGGCAATGGCCGTGCGTGCGGAGTCCGCAATCTGCTCATACCACGCAGCATTGCGCGACTGCCAGTCGTAATAAGGATCATAGTCCTCGGAGTCGGAGGAGCAGGAGGTAAGGGCTAATATGAGCAACAAAACAGACCCGCCCCTCACCAAGCCCGTCCTCAGCAGAGGATTTCTGCTTCGGTCGCTCAGGACGGCTTGACATTCAGTCAACCCGTTAAATCCCTCGCTACCTGTGAGGGAGGGAGTGGTTACCTTTGGAAAATGTATACTCTTAAGTATATTCTTAAATAACATTGTAGCTATTATTGAGAATTATGCCTTTTTCGAAATAATCTTTTATTTGTTGTATGACGTTATCGGTGTCATATAAAACTTGTTCGTTGGTGAAACGCAGGACGTTATAACCCATTGAGCGGAGGAACTCGGTTCTGACAGCATCGTCCTCCTGTTGGAGTCGTTCAGCATGATAGGCGCCATCGACCTCAATGATTAGTCCTTCACTTCGGGCCAGGAAATCCACAATATAATCACCTATGATGTGCTGACGAAGGAATTTAACACCTAAGCTCTCATCTCAAATGTTGTCCCACAACACGACCTCAGCCAAAGTAGGATTCTTACGATTTTCCCGTGCAAATCCTTTCAGCAATCCATACCTGTCTGGGCAGGAAGTCTTGTAAGCCATTTCACATAGGTAACCACTCCCTCCCTCACAGGTAGCGAGGGATTTAACGGGTTGACTGAATGTCAAGCCGTCCTGAGCGACCGAAGCAGAAATCCTCTGCTGAGGACGGGCTTGGCGGGGGGTGGGTCTATTACAGCAGTCTCTTCAGCAAGCTGGTGATGCTGACCTTGTCCTCGATGATGGACTGGAGGTCGGCGATGGGCACGCGCTGCTGCTCCATCGTATCGCGGTCACGCAGGGTGACGCAATGGTCGTTGAGCGTGTCGTGGTCGATGGTGACACAGTAGGGGCAACCGATGGCATCCATGCGACGGTAGCGCTTGCCGATGGTGTCCTTCTCGTCGTACTTGCAGTTGAAGTGGAAGCGGAGGTCGTTGACAATCTGCTGTGCAATCTCGGGCAGTCCGTCCTTCTTGACGAGGGGCATCACGGCGAGCTTCACGGGAGCGAGGGCTGCGGGCAGGCGCAGGACGACACGTGTCTCGCCATTCTCCAGTTGCTCCTCGCAGTAGCTGTGGCATACGACGCTGAGGAACATACGGTCCACGCCGATGGAGGTCTCGATGACGAACGGGGTGTAGCTCTCGTTGGTCTCGGGGTCGAAGTATTCAATCTTCTTGCCGCTGTACTTGGCGTGCTGGCTGAGGTCGAAGTTGGTGCGGGAGTGGATACCCTCGACTTCCTTGAAGCCGAAGGGCATGTGGAACTCGATATCCGTGGCGGCGTTGGCGTAGTGCGCCAGCTTGTCGTGGTCGTGGAAACGGTAGTTCTCTGCGCCGAAGCCCAGAGCCTGGTGCCAGGCCATACGCGTCTGCTTCCACTTGGAGAACCAATCGAGCTCGGTGCCGGGCTTGACGAAGAACTGCATCTCCATCTGCTCGAACTCACGCATACGGAAGATGAACTGACGAGCAACGATTTCGTTGCGGAAAGCCTTACCTATCTGAGCGATGCCGAAGGGAATCTTCATACGACCCGTCTTCTGGACGTTCAGGTAGTTGACGAAGATACCCTGAGCCGTCTCGGGACGCAGGTAGATGGTAGAGGTACCTTCGGCCGTAGAGCCCACCTCCGTCTTGAACATCAGGTTGAACTGGCGAACATCGGTCCAGTTGCGTGTGCCGCTGATGGGACAAACGATTTCCTCGTCGAGGATAATCTGCTTCAGCTCGTCGAGGTCGTTGGCGTTCATGGCCTTCTGGAAGCGCTCGTGCAGGGCATCGCGCTTGGCTTGCAGTTCCAGAACACGACCGTTGGTGGCGCGGAACTGAGCCTCGTCAAAGGCATCGCCGAAGCGCTTCGCAGCCTTAGCGACCTCCTTGGCAATCTTCTCGTCGTACTTCGCCATCTGGTCCTCGATGAGGACGTCGGCACGGTAGCGCTTCTTGCTGTCGCGGTTGTCAATGAGGGGATCGTTGAAGGCATCGACGTGACCGCTGGCCTTCCATGTGGTGGGATGCATAAAGATAGCGGCATCGATGCCGACAATGTTCTGATGCAGGAGCACCATGGACTGCCACCAGTACTGCTTGATATTGTTCTTCAGCTCCACGCCGTTCTGTCCGTAGTCGTACACGGCGCCAAGTCCATCATAGATGTCGCTGGAGGGGAATACGAAACCGTACTCCTTGCAGTGGGAAACTATTTTCTTAAATACATCTTCTTGTTGTGCCATAGTTGTTCTCGCGCGTTACGCGCCTGTTTAAAGTTTAATGTTTACGAGTTTGCGGCCGCAAAGGTACGGAAAAAGGGGTAAAAAGCAGCAAAGAGAAGCAAAAACTTTAAACTTTAAACTTTAAACTTTAAACTTTTTATTACCTTTGCGCGCAAAATCTCATTTATTCCTCACTTATGGATGAAAAATTAGCGCAGCAAGATGGCATTACCCACCATCTGAACCGCATGTACCAGACCTGGTTTCTGGACTACGCCTCGTACACCATCCTGGATCGTGCCGTGCCACATATCGGCGACGGCTTCAAGCCCGTACAACGTCGCATCCTCCACTCCATGAAGAGGATGGACGACGGACGATATAATAAGGTGGCCAACATCGTCGGACACACCATGCAGTTCCATCCCCACGGCGATGCCAGTATCAAGGACGCCTTGGTGCAGCTGGGTCAGAAAGGTCTGCTCATCGACTGCCAGGGCAACTGGGGCAACATCCTCACCGGCGACGAGGCAGCAGCAGGACGATATATCGAGGCACGGCTCTCAAAGTTCGCCCTGGACGTGGTCTTCAACCCCAAGACCACGGAATGGAAACTCAGCTACGACGGGCGCAACAAAGAACCCATCTATCTGCCCGTGAAGTTCCCACTGCTGTTGGCCCAGGGCACAGAGGGTATCGCCACCACCCTCAATTCCAAAATTCTGCCTCATAACTTCAACGAACTCTGCGAAGCGGCCATCGCCTATCTCCACGGCGAGCCCTTCCAGCTCTACCCCGATTTCCCGACAGGTGGCAGCATCGATGTCTCCAAGTACAACGACGGCCAGCGCGGAGGCACGGTGAGAGTACGCGCCAAAATCGAGAAGCGGGATTCCAGGACACTGGCCATCACCGAGATTCCCTACGGACGCACCACAGGCTCCCCCAAGAACCCCAGCCACTTCATCGACAGCATCCTCAAGGCCGCCGAGAAGGGGAATATCAGCGTACAGAAGGTCGAGGACATGACGTCCGCCAACGTGGAGATTCTCATACACCTGAAGGCTGGAGCGAGCCCGGACAAGACCATCGATGCCCTCTACGCCTGCACCGATTGCGAAACCAGCATCTCACCCAACTGCTGTGTCATCAACGACAACAAACCATGCTTCCTCACCGTGTCGGAAGTGTTGCGATACTCCGTCGACAACACCAAGGAACTGTTGCGCAAGGAACTACTCATCCGTCGCGGCGAGCTGATGGAAGCGCTGCATTTTGCCTCGCTCGAACGCATCTTCATCGAGGAACGTATCTACAAAGGAAAGCCTTTTGAGAATGCCAACTCCACGGATGAACTCTGTGAATACATCGATGAACGGCTAACGCCCTTCTATCCGCAGTTCGTGCGTGAAGTGACCAAGGAGGATATCCTCCGGCTGCTGGAAATCAAGATGCAGCGCATCGCCAAGTTCAACAAGGACAAGGCCGACGAGGCCATTGCCCGCATGAAGGAAGAGGTGGCGGAAATCGACCGCGACCTGGCGAACATGATAGAAGTCACGGCCAACTGGTTCCGCTTCATCCAGGACAAATATGGCAAGGACCATCCGCGCCTCACTGAAATCCGCAGCTTCGACAGCATCGAGGCCTCGAAGGTCGTGGAAGCCAACCAGAAGCTATATATCAACCGCGAGGAAGGATTCATCGGCACGGGCCTGAAGAAGGACGAGTTCGTCTGCAACTGTTCGGACCTCGACGATGTCATCATCTTCTACAAGGACGGCACCTACAAGGTCATCCGTATCGGGGAAAAAGTATTCGTTGGCGAGACCGAACGCAGCAAGGCCGAGAAGCGCAAGTGCCAGATTATCCACGTGGCAATCTTCAAGAAGGGCGACACGCGTACCATATATAATTGTGTGTACCGCGACGGCCGCGACGGAGCCTTCTTCATCAAACGCTTCAATGTCACCAGCGTCACCCGTGACCGCGAGTACGACCTCACACGGGGAAAGCCCGGTAGCCGCGTGGCTTACTTCACCGCCAATCCCAACGGCGAGGCCGAAGTCATCAAGGTCATCCTGAAGCCCAACCCCAAGCTGAAGCGCATCTCCTTCGACAAGAGTTTCAGCGATATCATGATCAAGGGGCGCAACTCGTTGGGTAACCTGCTGACGAAACTCGACGTGGAACGTATCGGGCTGAAGAGTCACGGCAGTTCGACCCTGGGCGGACGCAAGGTGTGGTTCGACCACGATGTCAAGCGCCTGAACTACGACGACCACGGGCAGTACCTCGGCGAGTTCCACTCCGACGACCTGATACTGGTGATTCTCGACAATGGCGAGTTCTACACCACCAACTTCGACCTCAATAACCACTACGAGCAGAATATCCTGCGCATCGAGAAGTTCAACCCGCAGAAGGTGTGGACGGCCGCCCTCTTCGATGCCGACCAGGGCTTCCCCTACCTCAAGCGCTTCCCCCTCGAAGCGACTGTCCGCCACCAGAACCTGCTGGGCGAGAATCCCGAGAGCCGTCTGCTGTTGCTCACCGACGTTCCGTTCCCACGACTGCTGGTTACCTACGGCGCTCCCGACGACTTCCGTGATCCGATGGAAATTGATGCCGAACAGTTTATCGGACAGAAGAGCTACAAGGCTAAGGGCAAGCGAATTACGACCCTCAACTTGGCAACTATCGAGGAACTGGAGCCTACCCGCTTCCCGGAAGGAGGTGAGGAGCCAGAAGGCAATGAGGAGCTGGAAGACGCGGAGGGCTCGGAGGACCTTGAGAACAACGAGCCCGAAGACAACGCAGGAACCACCTCGGAGCCCGTAGCTGCAGACCCTGATCATCCCGTAATCGACCCCCTCACCGGACAATTCAACCTCTTCGAAGAATGACCCGTCTCTTTCTCATCCTCGGCTGTGTACTCAGCCTGCTATGGTGCAACCCTGTTGCCGCCCAGGAGACCACGTCCTTCCGCCGTGCTTCCCGTACCACCCTCTTCGGCATTGGCGGGGCTCGTCAGCAGGACACCTACCTCTCGCCCCTCAACTACAGCGGCCTGCAGTTGAATTTCCTCTTCGGTACCCAGCGGGTCACCCACCTGCTGGACTCCTGTGTCACCTTTCAGACGCTGTTGCAGGCGGACCTCACTTCCACCACGAATGCACCCGAAAAGGCTACTTACATCGGAGGTGTCGTGCATTTTGATGTCGCGTGGCATTATAGCTTCCTTGGCTCTGGCGTTGTGGCACCTTCTGCCCTCGCAACAGCTGGAGGCCGCCCCTTCCGTCTGCTCCTTGGTCCCCAGGTGGGTGCTTCCCTCGGCGGACTCTACAACACCCGTAACGGCAACAACCCCGCCCAGGCTATTGCCGAGCTGCACCTCTCGGCCTCGGCGGGCTTCCTCTGGCGCTTCCGTCTGTGGAAGCAGCCTCTGGTGCTCAGCGACCAGATGGATATTCCTCTGATAGGGATGATGTTCTCTCCGGCCTACGGACAGAGCTACTACGAGATCTTCACACTGGGGAACCGCGATCATAATATCTGCTTCACGTCGCCCTTCAATGCCCCCACCCTCAGAAACCAGTTAGCGGTGGACCTGCCTTTCCGTCGGTGTACGCTGCGATTGGCCTACCTCGCGGACTTCCGCCAGAGCCGCACGAATGAAATCCGTCGCCACACCTACAGCCATGCATTTCTTATTGGCTGGGTGCGTCAGCTCGACATCCTGCGTCCGCGCTGACCTGTCGCCCGGACGCTTGCGACC
This sequence comes from Bacteroidaceae bacterium, assembly GCA_017535725.1. Taxonomy (GTDB): domain Bacteria; phylum Bacteroidota; class Bacteroidia; order Bacteroidales; family Bacteroidaceae; genus Physcousia. Next base: position 20,794 of record JAFXTO010000032.1, on the reverse strand, counting down.
AAACGTTAATTAGGTTTAGAATTCGTAACCGAGGTTCAGGAAGAAGTGCAACTGCTTGGTGCGGTTGCTGTAGCCCAGGGTAGCACCGAGGGGGCCTACGAGGGTATTGTAATAGTAGGCTATCTGCCCGCCGATGAGGGTGCGGTTGTCGAAAATCTCCTTTATCTTATCGGACTGTTGACCAGCGGCGAAGCGCAAGAGCACATAGTGCTTGCTCCCGATGCGTTGCTGGGCCTGTAGCTGTGCGGCGATGAACTGCTTCCTAACGTATTCAATGTTACCGACTCCGGCGAAGGGCATCTGCTGTTCAGCGTAGTGGCCGAACCAGTTGCCGCCGATGACATTGCCGAACACCGGGGGCACCACATCACCGAATATCAGACGAGTATAGAGCATGGGCTGAAGGGTGAATCGCTTACCGATAGTGAACGATATCCGCCAGTTGGCGCTGACGTCGTGCATGCCGCCTTGCCCGTCCAACTGGGTGAAGTTGTCGGTCAGGTAGGCATACTCGGCCTTCAAGCGGAGGCCGCGAGTGGGGAAGACCCAGTTGTCCTCGTTGTCGTAGTTCAGTCGGGCGCGATAGCTGAAATAATGACCGTTGTCGAGGACGATATTGTTGTTGGCCCGGTCCGAAACAAGCTTGTCGCGGTAGTTCACATAGTCCCAACGAAGCCCCGCTTGTATGTTGAGGTTGCGGGCGTTCAGGTTGATGGGCAGGAGCTCTGCCTGGTACTGGTTGTAGAGAACGCTGTAGTCGTGGTCGCCGTTGATGTAGACGTCCACGTCGTTGCGACGATACGTGTAGGACACCGTCGGTCGGGTGAAGCTCCGGGGGTGGATTGTCCAGGCACCTTTAGCCATGATGCGTTTGCCGAGCCTGACGGTAAGGTCTACCGCCATTGGGGTAGCCGACTTCAGCGGGATATCGGCATCAAACTGTAGCGAGGCGTGTTCTTCGGTGTCGTAGCGTGCACCGGCGTGCAACTGCACCGACTTGCGGTTGCCTGCCGAAACGATGACGCGCACACCGTCTCCGTCCGGCACAAAGCGGCATTCGGCCGTCTGGTAGAAGAGATCCACCCTCATGGTAGTCGTGATTTGCTGTGCCAGGTGCGCATCCACGCTGTCCCTCTTGTGCAGATCGTACTTACTGCGGATGAAACGCTCGACCTGTGGCGTCATGTTCTCGAAGGAGAAGCCGGTGACGCGCCGCTTCTCGGCCATCACCTGCGGCCGCAGGGGTTGCAGGATGGTGGGGTGGAACGATTCATCGATGCCTATGCGCTGTTTCAATGCAATGATTTCATCCCAGTGGCGCATGGCCTCTTCCTCTCCGCGGCGAATGAGGGTGTCGATGGCGGCCGCCGAGAAACTGGCAGAGCCGTAGCCCTTGGTATTCACTTGCATGTGCAGGTCGGTGATGGCCAGGTTCTCGTCGTACTTGTTCTTACAGTTCACGTCCACGATTTGGCTGATGATGCTCATGGTCCCACCCATTTGCTCTGCCACCTTCGGGGCACCTTGCACGGTAACGCCGATGATGATTTCCGCTCCCATTTCACGGGCGATATCGGCCGGATAGTTGTTCTTCAGACCGCCGTCCACCAGCACCTGGTCGCCGAGCCGGATGGGAGAGAAGGCACCTGGAATGGACATCGAAGACCTCATCGCTTGTGGCAAGCGCCCGCTGTGGAAGTCCACCTCGGAGTTGTCGATGATATTCGTGGCGACACAGGCAAAAGGAATGGGCAGGTCGCGCGAGAAGTCCAGCGAGTCGTTGTAGCCCGTGCAGAGTTGCTGGAATAGCTCAGCCAGGTTCTTGCCCTTGATGAGACCTCCCGCGTTCATATCTTTCTCTTTCAGCGTCAGTCCCGTGGTGAAGAGGTAAGTATATTCTTTAAGTCTGTCTTTCAGGGTCTGGTTGCGCAAGTCCTCCTTGTCGCTGATGACATAGCTCCAGTCCTGAGCCCGTGCCACGGAGTCAAGTACCGTGGCGTTGTAGCCGATGGCATACAAGCCGCCAATGATGCTACCCATGGAAGTACCCGTGACGATATCCACGGGGATTCCGGCACGTTCCAGAACCTTCAGCACGCCGATATGTGCCATACCTTTGGCACCGCCGCCACTCAGTACGACGGCAACCTTCTTCCTACGGACAGCTGTGCTGTCTTGTTGCGCGCTCAACGCACCACACATCAGCACGGCAGCGAGTATGACCAAAAACTTTTTCATAATATATTTGTGTTGTGGGTTCCACTTCTTTGTTTCGTCTCGCTTATGATCCGCCTTGTGTTGCTTGACGCCGCAAAGGTAAATATTTTCCACGAATAAACGGGTAGGTTTCACGGAAAAGTGCTGGTAAGGAGGCGGAAACTTGCTGTGAAACATGCTCTCCTGTGCGATTTTATCGCCGAATGGCCGTGTGTTTACAAAAAATGTTGTACCTTTGCACCGTCAATCAAAGCCCGAAGGGCTATCTACTTACTCGGACGGACAGAATATGAATACTATATTACGTATGCTCAGGCGATTGCTGCCGCTGGTCGGCGTGGCGCTGACCCTCTGCGGTTGCGTGAAGGAGGAGGTGTATGAGAATACGCCCGAGGGAAACCTCGAGGCTCTCTGGACCCTCATCGATGAGCATTACTGCTTCCTCGACTACAAACGCGAGGCCATCGGGGTGGACTGGAATGTCATACGAATCCGTTATCGCCAACGCCTGTCGAAGAAGATGACCAATACACAGCTGTTCGAGGTCCTCGCAGAGATGCTCTCGGAGTTGCGCGATGGGCACGTGAACCTCTATGCAGCACACGATGTGGGGCGTAACTGGAGCTGGTATGAGGACTATCCAAGGAATTTCTCGCAGGAGTTGCAAGATGCCTATTTAGGTACGGATTACAAGATTGCCTCATCGCTGAAGTACCGCATCCTGCCCGACAATATTGGTTATATAGTCTGTAGTAGTTTTCAGAGCGCAATCGGCGATGGCAACATCAGCGAAGCCCTCCACTACCTCCAAACGTGCAACGGACTCATCCTCGACCTGCGGGACAATAGCGGAGGCAACCTCACCAACGCCGAAATGCTGGCACGCCGGTTCACCAACGAACGACGGCTCGTGGGTTACATGCGTCACAAGACGGGTCGTGGTCACTCCGATTTCTCCGAACCCATGGAACAATACCTTGAACCTTCCACTGGAGTACGCTGGCAGAAACGGGTAGTGGTCCTCACGAACCGCCGTTGCTACAGCGCCACGAACACCTTCGTCCGTGATGTGAAGCAATGCCCCCTTGTCACCATCATGGGCGACCAGACCGGCGGAGGCAGTGGTCTCCCCTTTAGTAGCGAGCTACCCAACGGATGGAGCGTGCGCTTTTCTGCAAGCCCCATGTTTGATGCACAGATGAACCAAATAGAGTTCGGCATCCAGCCCGATGTGTACGTGAGTCTCGCCGATGCCGATTGCATCCGTGGCATTGACACCCTCATAGAGGCTGCACGTACCCTGCTGAACACCTCCCGCTGAACCATCGCACGCCATAACGAAAGCGGACATGGAACGTTAGTTTCATGCCCGCCATTTGTTTGTTACGAATGGAGAGGTCGGAGTTTTCCGAATCAGTCATTAGGATTATGTGTCGGCCTAATGACCGATTTGGGATTATTCCTGTTCGCCGAACTCCAGTTCACCTTGCACGACCCAGATGAGGTCTTCTGGCGAGAACTCGCCATATCCCTCTTTCTTGGCTCGTGAAGCGATAGATGCCGCCACCGCCTCCGTGTCTATTTCCACGAATCCGTCGGCGTCTGGCTCTGCGTCTAAAAGACCACTTTCCACATAGTAGTCCGCCAAGAGGTCAATGAAGTAGAAGAGGTCATCGTCCGTGAATTTGTCCTTCACCTCCTGCGGAAGGTATGCACGGATGAAGTCCACGGTGTGGAGGTCATCCTCTGCCTCTTTCAGGAAATCGTCTTCCATAATGCGGTGTGATTATTTGAGCAAGCTCTGCACCTTAGCCTCAAAAGCAGCTTTGGGAGCAGCACCGACCTGTTTGTCAACCACTTCACCGTTGCGCAGGAAAAGGACGGTGGGGATGTTGCGAATACCAAAGCGGATGGCAAGGCCATCGTTCTCGTCAACGTCCACTTTACCGATAACGACGCGGTCGGCGTACTGGGTAGCCAGTTCCTCAATGTAGGGACCAATTTTCTTGCAAGGGCCACACCAAGTAGCCCAGAAGTCTACGACCATAGGTTTGCCCTGGGCAACGAGGTCGTCGAAGTTGGAATCTGTGATTTGTAATGCCATTTCTCTAATAGTTTTTATGAATGAATGTATGTAGTTCTTGTTTGTTGCTTAATGAAGAGGGATTGTCTATTGCTAAATGAAGAGGGGGCTTGTCTGTTGCCTATGGGCTAAGCATTGATTTGATACGTCAGTCCGGGCGTCGATTGCAGGAAGTTCAGGAGGAAGCGATCCACCGACACCTGAATGGTGCGACTACGGAACAGCAGGTTCATGTGTCCCTCTGGATCGATAACGCGGAAGAAGAGTCGTGCGTTACCGGGACGTTTGCTGATGATTTCCCGGAAGGAAAGCACGAAATCTTCCGTCAGTTCAGAGAGGGGAACATTCACGGTGATATTGTCGATGAGACTATCTTTCACGTCGGAAAGAAACTCAATTCGGCCAATGACAATCTCGATGCGGTCGGGGTTGTAGCGCCCTGGTTGCACACGGGCCGTGATGAAGATGGCCGCCCCCAGCGTCATGAAATAACCCCACTTGGTCCAGTCCTGTCCCCACAAGGGAAGTTCCATGGTTCCTGAATAGTCCTCTATGGAAACAAATCCGAACGCCTGTCCACGCTTGCCGACACCAGTACGCACATTGGTGACGATTCCGCCAAAAGTCACTTCCTTGTTGACGAGGCTGGCTGGGTCTTTCATGGCCGCAGCGTTCGTATTGCAGACATCAGTAAGTATGACGGCATAGTCATCCAGCGGATGGGCAGAAAGGTAAATACCTATCAAGTCCCGCTCGCGGTTGAGGCGTTCCAGCGTGCTCCACTCGTCGAAGTCCGTGGGCAATGGCGGACGTGCAATCTCCACGTCCTCGAAATCTCCGAACAACGAAGCTTCGGCGGCACGCTTGCCCTCTTGGTAAAGTGAGCCGTAGCGCATCAGCACATCAAGGTACGATTCACCTTTGGGCGAGCGGCCCAGATATTGTTCGCGCCGCACACCCTCCTGCAAGCTATCCAGAGAGCCGCTGATAATCAGGTTCTCCAGTCCACTGCGTTTCAGGGCTTGCAGATTCACTCGTTGTACGAGGTCATAGACACTTGTGTAGGGGCCTCTCTTGTCGCGCTCGGCAATGAGTGCTTCCACCGCGGCCTCGCCAAGACCCTTGATAGCCCCAAGGCCGAAGCGAATATGACCGTCCTCATCCACGCTGAACTTCTGGCGACTTTTGTTCACGTCGGGGCCCAGAGTACTGATGCCCAAAGTCTTGCATTCGGTCATCAACTTAGTGATTTCACCGATGTCATCGAGGCTTCGGCTCATCACAGCAGCCATGTATTCCGATGGGAAGTTGGCCTTGAGGTAAGCCGTCTGGTAGGCGACCCACGAGTAGCAGGTAGCGTGGCTCTTGTTGAAAGCGTAGGAGGCAAACTTCTCCCAGTCTGCCCAAATCTTTTCCAGTATCTTAGGGTCATGCCCATTGGACTCGCCCTGACTGATGAACTGGGGCTTCATGTGGTCCAGCTTGTCCCTGAGTTTCTTACCCATAGCCTTGCGGAGGTTGTCACTTTCACCACGGGTGAAGTTCGCCAGCAGACGCGAGAGAAGCATGACCTGCTCCTGATAGACGGTGATGCCGTAGGTGTCCTTGAGGTATTTTTCCATGCAGGGCAAGTCGTATTCCACTGGCTTACGCCCCTGCTTGCGGTCTATGAAGTCTGGAATGTAGTCCATGGGGCCCGGTCGGTAGAGGGCATTCATGGCAATGAGGTCCTCGAAGGTCGAAGGTTGCAACTCGCGCAGGTATTTCTGCATACCGGCAGATTCGAACTGGAAGGTTCCGATGGTCAGGCCGTCGCAATAGAGTTGGTAAGTGGGCGGGTCTTCGATGTCGATATTATCCAGGTCCACCTCGATACCCAGACTCTCGCGGATATTGGCCACGGCTTCGTTGAGGATGCTCAGCGTCTTCAATCCCAGGAAGTCCATCTTGATGAGTCCTGTGTCCTCAATGACGGAGCCTTCGTACTGGGTGCATCGTAGTTTCTCGCCCGTTTCCTTGTCATCAGCGGTACTGATGGGCACCCAGTCGCTGACATCATCCCTACAGATGATGACACCACAGGCATGAACACCCGTATTGCGGACGTTGCCCTCCAGCATCTGGGCATAACGCAGGGTGTCACGGAGGACTGGATTGGACGAGGCTGCTGCCTGCTGCAACTCTGGTACACAGGCAATGGCGTTGGGGATGCTCATCTTGCGCGAACTACCGTCGGCGGCATCTGGCAGACGGTCGGGGATGGTCTTGACCAAGGCATTGGTCACGTCGAGCGGTAGTTTCTGCACACGTGCCACGTCCTTGATAGCAGACTTGGTGGCCATGGTGCCGTAGGTGATGATGTGCGCCACGTTGTTCTCGCCGTACTTCTGCGTCACCCAAGAGAGTACTTTTCCTCGGCCATCGTCATCGAAGTCCACGTCAATATCGGGCAAGGAGATGCGGTCTGGATTCAGGAAACGTTCGAACAGCAAGTCGTATTTAATAGGATCCACCTTGGTGATTCCCAGACAATAAGCCACCACACTTCCGGCGGCAGAGCCACGTCCGGGGCCAACGCTGACTCCCAGCTCGAAGCGGGCTGCGTTGATATAGTCCTGCACAATAAGGAAGTAGCCAGGGAAGCCCATCGTCTTCATCACATGAAGTTCGAAACGTATGCGCTCGTCCACCTCCTGCGGCAAGGGATTTCCATAAATCTTGTAGGCACCCGTGTAAGCCAAGCTCCCTAAGTAGTCGGCCTCCAGCTTCAGGCGATAGAGTTTTTCTACGCCTCCCAGCCTCTTCACCTTCTGTTCTGCTTCTTCGTGGTCGCAGACGACATTGCCGTTCTCATCACGTGTGAATTCCTCAAAGAGCTGTTCGTCCGTGAAACGCTGATGGTATTCCTCCTCGGTTCCAAACTCCGCAGGGATATTGAAGTTCGGCATGATGGGGGCGTGGTCGATGGAGTACACCTCCACCTTATCTAATATCTCGCACGTGTTGGCCAGCGCCTCTGGCACGTCCTCAAAAATCTGGTTCATCTCCGCACGCGTCTTGAACCACTCCTGCTTGGAATAGAGCATGCGCTTGGGGTCATCCAAGTCCTTGCCCGTTCCTAAGCAAATCAGACGGTCGTGAGCTTCTGCGTTCTCTTCGTCCACGAAGTGAACGTCGTTCGAACAGATGAGTTTCACTCCCAGCTTGTGAGCCAGAGGAATCAGTTGCGCATTCACCTGTTGTTGCAGGGGGTACGTCTCGCGGTTGGCACGCTGGGTGAGGTCTTTAACCTCATGGCGTTGTAGTTCCAGGTAATAGTCGTCCCCGAAGATGCGTTTGTACCAGAGAATGCGTTCCTCCGCACCCTTCAAGTCACCATTCAGAATCAGGCGGGGGATTTCTCCTGCCAGACAGGCAGAACAGACAATGAGTCCCTCGGCATGTTTTTCCAACTCCGCATGATCTGTGCGAGGACGGTTGTAGAAGCCATCCACCCACGATTTCGAGACGAGTTTCACCAGGTTGTGATAGCCGACCTCATTCTTTGCAAGTACAATAAGGTGGTAGCGCGCACGATCCAAATCCTTGTCTCTATCATAGAGTGTGCGGGCGGCCACATACATCTCGCACCCGAAAATCGGCTTGAAAGGTTCCTTGCCCTCATCCTTCAACTTCTTGTTGCGTTTATTGCAATAGTTGAAGAACTCTTTTATCCCCATCATATTCCCATGATCGGTCACGGCCATGCCACGCATCCCGTCCTTGATGGCTTTCTCTACGAGCTTTGGAATCGCCGCTTGACCATCAAGGAGTGAATATTGGGTGTGAACGTGCAGATGAACGAAGTCTTGCATAGTGTTTTTTTGGGGGGTGGGTCTGAAAACGGGCATAAAAGTACTATTCTTACTCCAAACTGCCAAAAAAGAAGCGATTTTTTTTGCAGCATGGCAGATTTTAACTACTTTTGTCCTGAAAAAGGGACATAAAGTGCCCTTTGGAAGCAAAAAAACATGGTAAAACGACTACGGAAACTGAAAAAGAACATACGACTTCATAGCGAAGGAACCAGCACCCTCATCCTGGGAGGCATCGCGTTGGCGTTGCTATGCATGTTCTTCGGTTTCGCTTTTGGCTTCACCAGTCTGTTGTTCTATCTGGTGCTCTGCTTGTCGGTTTCCGTCTATCTTGTTGCCGTGAATTTCTTCCGTTGCCCCATCCGCCTTTTTGAGGGCGAGACAGAGGGCATCGTTATTGCCCCCTGCGATGGCAAGGTGGTCGTGGTGGAGGAGGTTGATGAGAACGAGTACTTCCACGACCGTCGCCTGATGGTCAGCATCTTCATGAGTCTGTTCAACGTTCATGCCAACTGGGTTCCCGTCGATGGAACCATCAAGCGGGTGGAACACCACGATGGCCGCTTCATGGCCGCATGGCTACCCAAAGCCAGCACGGACAACGAACGTTCCACCGTCGTCATCGAAACGCCCGAAGGGGTGGAAGTCCTCACTCGCCAGGTGGCAGGTGCCGTGGCCCGGCGCGTCGTCACCTATCCCGCCGTCGGCGAGGAATGCTTCATCGACGAGCATCTTGGTTTTATTAAATTCGGTTCGCGCGTGGACGTCTATCTCCCGACCAATGCAAAGGTATGCGTGGAAGTAGGTCAGTCCACCACGGGCAACCAGACCCTCATTGCGAAGCTGAACCTATAAGCGTGTAGAACCATTCGTCATTCATCCATAAGTAATGTTGCTCAACTTTCCCAACGCCCTGACCTGCTGTAACCTCATCTGCGGTTGCATGGCCACGGGTGCCGCTTTTCATGCCCATTTTGGATGGGCTCTCGCGATGATTGTTGCGGGCGCCGTCTTTGACTTCTTCGACGGGATGGCCGCTCGTGCCCTTCACATCAGCTCTCCCATCGGCAAGGAACTGGACTCTCTGGCAGATGTGGTCACCTTCGGTGTGGCACCCTCTGCCATGGTCTTCCAGCTCTTCGGGCTCGTGCAATATCCCGAATGGCTGAGCTTTGCCTCTTCCTGGTTGCCCTACACCGCCTTCCTCATGGCGGCATTCTCCGCTCTTCGTCTGGCCAAGTTCAACCTCGACACGCGTCAGACCACCAGCTTCATCGGGCTACCGACCCCCGCCAACGCCCTCTTCTGGAGCTCGCTGATTGTGGGTGAACGGTCATTTCTCTGCTCGCCTCGCTTCAATGCGTTGTTCCTGTTCCTCTTCCTGATTGCATTTTGTTGCTTCCTCATCGCCGAGATTCCTCTGTTTTCCCTGAAGTTCAAGAATTTCTCGTGGCAGGACAATCGTGTGAAATACAGCTTCCTCATTGGTTGTCTGGTGCTGCTTCCCTTGGGCATCACCGCCATCACCGCCATTATCCTCTGGTACATCTTCCTCTCGCTGATTACCTGGAAGTTCCAGAGAAAGTAATATTCATTTTCATCTCTTCAAGAACTCTACACTCTAAACTATTAAACTACTCTACACTCTACACTCTACACTCTACACTCTACACTCTAAACTAATAAACTACTCTAAACTCTACACTCTAAACTCTAAACTAATAAACTACTCTAAACTCTACACTCTAAACTCTAAACTATATCATTTTTCATTTATTTATGAAATTCCATCGCATCCTCCTCAAGCTCTCCGGCGAAAGCCTGATGGGCGAACAACGCTACGGCATCGACGAACACCGCCTTGCCGAGTACGCAGAACAGATAAAAGAAATCCACGACCTCGGTGTGCAGATTGGCATCGTCATCGGCGGCGGCAACATCTTCCGTGGTCTCTCTGGTGCCGGCAAAGGCTTCGACCGCGTCAAGGGTGACCAAATGGGCATGTGTGCCACGGTTATCAACTCCTTGGGCCTCAGCTCTGCCCTGGGTGCCATCGGCGTCAAGAGCCGCGTGCTCACGGCCATCCGCATGGAGCCCATCGGTGAATTCTACTCGAAGTGGAAGGCCATCGAAGCTATGGAGCAAGGCGAAGTGGTCATCATGAGTGCCGGCACGGGCAATCCCTATTTCACCACCGACACCGGTTCCTCGCTCCGCGGTATCGAAATCGAAGCCGACGTGATGCTCAAGGGCACTCGCGTGGATGGTGTCTATACCGCCGACCCAGAGAAAGACCCCACCGCCACGAAGTTCGATGAAATCACCTTCGACGAGATTTACACACGCGGACTGAAGGTCATGGACCTCACCGCCACCACCATGTGCAAGGAGAACAACCTCCCCATCTATGTCTTCAACATGGATGTCAAGGGCAATCTCCGCAAGGTCATCGACGGCGAACCCATCGGCACATTTGTTCACAAGTAATCCTTATAAAATAAGGTACGCGCGAGGAAGATTTCCCGGGCACATTTGTTCACAAGTAATCCTTATAAAATAAGGTACGCGCGAGGGAGGTTTCCCGGATTCCGAGACCTCCTGAACGGCTCAGAGTACTCATTTTCGGGTATTTTTCAGTAATAGCTGCTAAATACCCGTTAATAATTTGTACCATAGAGAAAAATGTCGTACCTTTGCCCCTGAAATGTTGAACCACAAATATCAAACACACAAATGAACAAGAAACTTGCATTCATGGCACTGAGCCTGCTGCTCAGCGCCGGCCTCGTCGGTAGCTGCGGCAACGACGAAAAAGAAGATGATCCTACACCCCAGGAGGATGAACCCACCGTACTGCTCCCCGAAGGCACATTTGTCGGATGGAGCGAAGGCAGCAATCCTTATGCCCAGTACATTCCCTCTGCCGGCGATAGCATCGTCATCACCAAAGCGAATCAGGGAACCTACGACGTCGCTTACCTCAGCCCCACCCACGGAAGAGGAGTCATTCAGGGAGTCAACGTCACGAAGAACGACACCGCCTTCCTCTTCAAGAAACCCGTAAGCGTGAGCAAAAATGAGGCAGAAACGGCCTTCGTGTTCTCGCAGGTGCCGGACACCATTGCCATGCCCAACCGCAATCCCCAAGGAGGTAATGCTGCGTGGGCCAACTATCCAGCCACCTTGGAAGGCGGCTATCTGACCACCGACGGAAAGCGATGGGAACTGACTTTCAAGGTTTTCTGCAACGTCAGATACATCCATCAAGTCATTGTGCGCGAAGGAGCCATAGGCAACCGACGCACACCAACCGAATAACCTGATAGTCAAGAAGGTATTTAAAATTTCTCGCGATACTTACCCTCGTCCTTGTCTTCCAGCATGGAGAGGTACGACAGATAACGGCTCTCGGCAATCTCATGGTTGTCGAGGGCTTTCTGTACCGCACAACCGGGCTCATGGGTATGGGTGCAGTTGCCAAAGCGGCAATTACGTCCAATCTGGAAAATCTCGCGGAAATAATGACTGACCTCGTCCGGTTCGAAATCAAAGGTTCCAAAGCCCCGGATTCCCGGAGTATCGATGATGCATCCCCCTCCCTCGAGGTCGTACATCTCGCTGAAGGTGGTGGTATGCTGCCCTTGGTCGTGGGCCGCGCTGAGCATGGCGGTCTTCGCCTTTGCCTCTGGGACAAGGCTATTCAGCAACGTGGACTTCCCTACCCCACTATTACCGCTGAACAAGGTTGTTTTCCCACGTAACGCCGTGAGGAAGGCGTCCAATCCTTCGCCCGTCTGTGCCGACACGGCAAAGCACTCGTAGTTCAGCATGCGGTAGAGTGACATGATGGCTTCGAGGTAACGCAACTCGTCGGCGTCATAGAGATCCACCTTATTAAATACGAGTGCCACGGGCACGCGGTAGGCTTCGGCCGAGGCAAGGAAGCGGTCGATGAACGTCGTGTTCGTCTCGGGGTGTACAATGGTCACCACCAGACAAGCCAAATCCACATTAGCGGCTATGATATGGCTCTGCTTGGAGAGGTTGGAGGCACGACGGATAATATAGTTTCGGCGGTCATGGATCTCCGTGATCAGGGCGGTTTTGCCCGATGCCGACGCATCGGAACCGTCTGTTGTCGGTTTGATTTCCACGCGGTCACCCACCGCTACGGGATTGGTACTCCGGATGCCACGCAACCGGAAATTGCCTTTCACTTTACATTCAAAAAGCTGGCCGTCGTCCAAACGGACAACATACCAGCTTCCTGTATTTCTGATGATGACGCCTGTCAACTGCTATTTTTCAATTATCAATTTTCAATCTTCAATTGTCAATTTTTCAATCTTCAATTGTCAATTTTTCAATCTTTCAATTTTCAATCTTTCAATCTTTCAATTTTCAATCTTTCAATTTTCAATTGCTTACACGGTCATGATTTCCTTCTCCTTGGCGGCAAGCAGAGCCTCAACCTGTTTGATGTATTTGTCGTGCATCTTCTGCAGTTCGGCTTCGCCATCCTTCTGGTTGTCTTCACTGAGCCCTTCCTTGACGGCCTTCTTCAGTTGTTCAATGCCATCGCGGCGTGCGTTGCGGACGCTGACCTTGGCCTGTTCCATCTCTTTGCCGCACTGCTTGACCAGCTGTTTACGGCGTTCCTCGGTGAGCGGGGGGATTCCAATGCGGATGATTTCGCCATTGTTCTCAGGCATAATGCCCAGGTCGCTGTTGATGATAGCCTTCTCAATGACCTTGAACATCGACTTGTCCCAAGGCTTGATAGCGATGGTACGTGCATCGGGTGTGGTGACGGCGGCGCACTGGTTGATGGTCACCATCGCCCCATAGTTGTCTACTCGGATGCCATCGAGCAACTTCACGTTGGCCTTACCAGCACGGATGTGCGAGAGGGCTTCTTCCAGATACATCACGGCCTCTTCCATACGCTCCTCGGCGGCGGAGAGGATTTCTTTCATGTCTGCCATATATGTTGGGTTTTAGTTTAAAGTTTAATGTATAATGTTTAAGGGTTAAAGTTTAATGGGTAATGGTTAAAGTTTAATGTTTAAAGTTTATCGGGTTTTTTAGTTTAATGTTTCATCGTTAGCGGTGAGGTTTGATGAGCAGAAGGAGCCTGTTTCGCTCCTTTCGGGGTACAAAGATAATGCTTTTTGTCGATTCAAAATGCCTTTTTGTTGAAAAATCTATGCAAAAGACGTAAAAACTTTGAACTTTAAACCTTAAACTATAAACTTATTACTATATTTGCACCCGAAAAAGCCTCTTTTCACGAATGAATACCGACGAAACCATACGTCACTGGCTCAATCAGCTGCAACCCATCTCGCTGGATGAGATGAGTGGCATCAAACTGATGAACCGAACCGACACAAAATTTGTCACCAGCAAACACAAACTGGCTGAGCTACTGGAGTTGGCACAAGGCAAATACTATGCCCAGCAAATCGACGGGCAACGCATTGCCAACTACCGCACAACCTACTGGGACACGCCCGAACACATGTTCTACCTCGAACACCACAACGGAAGGGCGCCCCGTCAGAAAATCCGCATCCGCACGTATATGGACTCCGACATGACCTTCCTCGAAGTGAAGACCAAGAACAACCACGGTCGCACCAAGAAGAAGCGCATCACCGTACCCTCGCAGGAGTTGCCCGATGTGCTCGCGGCGGGCGGTTCGGCGTTCATTCAGGGGCTTACGGGACAGACCTTCGATGACATCCTGCCCACCGTGCAGAACCAGTTCCAGCGCATCACCCTCGTAAACTACGGCAAGACCGAACGCCTGACCATCGACTTCAATGTCCGCTTCCATAACTACGAGACGGAGGCGGATGCCCAGACGGGCGACCTCGTCATCATCGAGCTCAAGCGCGACGGCAACGTCTACTCCCCCATCCTCGAGCTCCTGCGTCAGGTGCGCGTCAAGCCCCACGGCTTCTCGAAGTACTGCATCGGCTCTGCCATGACGAACGGACGCCTGAAGAACAACAACTTCAAGTTCAAGATGATCACCCTCACCAAACTCACCGGCCATCCCTTCTCTGTGCCGAAGGCGTAGGGACTCATAAACTCCCAAACTCATAAACTCAAAAACTCATAAACTCAACAACTCCCGAACTCAAAAACTCAAAAACTCAATATGGACTTTACACAAATCAATTATGTGATTGGCAACCTCTTCGGTGTCACTCTTTTCGACCCTCAGCAGTTTATCTCGCTGGTCATCCGCTTCGTCATCAACCTCATTGTGGTGTTGATCATCGCCCGCAGGTTCTACTATCCTCGTAGCCTTCGCCGCGACTACATGTTCATCTTCATTCTGATGTCGATGAGCATCTTCCTGCTCGTTAGCCTGATGGATGGCGGCGGCATGCAACTGGGAGCGGCCATGGGTCTGTTCGCCATCTTTGGCATCATGCGCTTCCGCACGGAGGCCGTGCCTATCCGCGAGATGACCTACCTGTTCATGCTCATCGCCCTGAGTGTCATCAACGCCCTGGCTCATGGCGACTACCACCCGAAGGCCGACTACTGGGACGGCGTGGGTATCGTCACCATCCTCTTTGTCAACATCGCCTTCATTTGCATGGCGGCACTCTTCGAGAGTTCCAAGGTCATCAGTCAGGAATGTTCCAAAATCATCCGCTACGATAACGTCACCCTCATCACTCCCGAGAAGCGCGAAGAGCTGAAGGCTGACCTCGAAAAGCGGACGGGCGTGAAGATTACACGCATCGAAGTAGGTATGCTGGACTTCCTCAAAGATAGCGCCCTCATCCGCATCTTCTACAACGACCCCGCAGACGTGGGCAACAGCATCGCACGCTACGGACGGATGCCGAAGGAAATGTAATAGAGATTTAAAGATTTAAGGATTTAAGGATTTAAGGATTTAAGGATTTAGAATATGAAGCGCCTACTGATAGCAACGGTATTCCTTTGCGGCATGGCCACTTCTGGCTTTGCCCAGGCAGAGTATGTGAATGACGATGCAGGGAAAACGACGGGGGGCATCTGGACGGAGGTCGGTGTGACGAAAGTACTGCCCTACAACCTCTCGCTGGGACTCGACGCCGGATTCCGCACCAACGAATGGTTCAATGAAGCCAACCGCTTCGACATCGGGCTGGGGCTCAGCTGGAAGCCCAACAAACATTGGAAATTCGGCATCGGATATACCTTCCTCATGAAGCATTATCCCGCCGTGACTGAATACAAGACTGAATATAAGTATCGGCCTAATGAAACATCAGAAAACGTCGATTTCATCGAGTTTTTGGGCGGACCGACGTACGAAGACGGCACCACTACCTATAAATATAAAGGTAAGAACGTCACCACCCGTTCCACCGATGCCTATTGGCGTGCCAGACATCGAATCAGCATCGATGCCGCCTACACCATCAAATTCTGGAAGTGGCTACGCCTGAGCCTCCGCGAGCGTTACCAGCTCACCTTCGTACCCACGAAGACGGTGTCCCGCCAGAAGACCATCGACAAGTACCGCGACATGAGTTACGCCCAATCACCGGCTACCAGCGAGGCTGATGTCACCTACGATGAGCTGATGCGCTACTGGCAGGAGGGCGAAACCATCTACGAGCTGGACCTCTTGGATGACAACGCCTCACCCACGGACGTAACGAGCTCGTATCTGACCGAGCACGAGACGCTGAACCCCGAGAAGGAGAAGGACAGCAAGACCCTCCACCTCCTGCGCTCCCGCCTCACCCTCGAAGTCGATAAGAAAGGATTGAACTGGTCGCCCTATTGCTACTTCGAGGCCTTCAACAACATCGGCGAGAGCATGCACCTCGACAAATACCGCATCTCCGCGGGCGTGGACTATGCATTCCAGAACGGCCACAAGCTCGGCATCGGCTACGTCTTCAACCACGAGAACGACGACGATGGAGACATGAATATCCATGCCATCACCATCGGCTATAAGTTCAAATTCTAACGCTTCCAACCACCACCCTTTCAATTTTTCAACCTTTCAATTTTTCAACCTTTCAACGTTTCAACCTTCAAACATTCTTTCAACGTTTCAACTTTTCAACGTTTCAACATTCCTTCAACGTTTCAACATTTCAACCTTTCAACATGAATAAATTCCTTCTCGCTCTCGTGCTTACATTCGGCTTTGCGGCCGCACTTTCCGCCGAGACTTACAACTACCTCAACCTCACCTCTTCGTCCACGGTTCAGAGCGTGGCCCTGAAGACAGTGAAGAAGATTACCTTCGAGGGCACCAACATCGTCGTCACCACCACCAACGGCACCACGACCACTGCGCCCCTCTCCACCCTGACCAAGCTCACCTTCACGGGTATTGCAGTAGGTGTGAACGCACTCAAAGCCGAATCGGGCAAGCTCTGCATCGAAGGTGGACGCGTCGTAGCAGACGGACAAGGCCAGCTGCAACTCTTCAACGCCAGCGGACAACTCGTACGTCGGCAGACCGTCACACGCACCCATTGTGAACTCAGCCTCGACGGGCTTCCTCGCGGTATCTACATCGCACGCTTTGGGCAAAAGACCATCAAAATCCTGTACTAATTCCGCTTTCTGAATCTAAGATAAGATATGAATAGACTCCTTTTCTCCCTCCTATTAGCCGTAACCTCCCTCACGGCCAATGCCCAGTGGATTCGCGTCTGGAACGGCGGCGAGAGCGTCCGCTACTCCCTTGACGAAGCAGCATCCATCCCATATTCCTACTCCGGCTCTATGCTCACCATCGGCAACGAGCGCTACGCCACCGCCGCAATCGATAGCATCACCGTGGTCAACCCCGTCACCATCACCTGGAACGGAACCACCGCCAACGTGGATATCCCCGAGACCGCAGAAGGTGTCACCGCGTCCGTCGTCGGAGGCGATGTCGTCATCACCAACACCTGCACCACCATTGAGCACGAATTCATCCTGCAGGGCACCAGCTCTGCTGGCTCGCTGACCTACAACGGTGAGCACAAGACGAAGTTCCACCTCAATGGCCTCAACCTCACCAGCACCACCGGCGCCGCACTCGACATCCAGTGCGGCAAGCGCATAGACCTCATCCTCGAGGATGGAACCACCAATAGCCTCAGCGACTATGCCGCCGGCGACCAGAAAGCGGCCTTCAATTGCCAGGGACACCTCGAAGTCACCGGAGGCGGCTCACTCTCCATCGCCGGCAACGCACGCCACGCCCTCCGAACCAATGAATACCTCCTCCTGAAGAAGTCCACGGGCGCCATCACCATCACCAAGGCGGCATCCGACGGCATCCACGTGGGTGAATACTTCCAGATGAACGGCGGAACCATCACCCTCAGCGGCATTGCAGGCGACGCCCTGCAGGTGGAGACCGACGCGAACTCCGAAGAGGAAATCAACGGACAATTCATCATGAACGATGGCACCATCAACGTCACCATGACCGCCGTGGACACCAAGGGCATCCGTCTCGACGCACCTGAGACCACACCCGCCATCGTGCCCCACATGCAACTCCTCGGTGGCAGCATCACCGTCAACCTCACCTCCACCGCCAACGGTAGCAAGGCCATCGCCAGCGACGGCGACCTCACCATTGGAAGCAAGTCCACCTCACCCATCATCAACGTCACCGTCGCCGCCAACGTCTACGTTGACCCCGACACCGAAGAGGAAGACCGTGCTACAGGACTGAAAGCAGACCAGACGCTGACCATCGCCGGAGGCACCACCACCGTCAACGCCACAGGGCCCAAGTCGCGCGGCGTCCGTGCCACCACCCTCACCGCAACGGGCGGCACCCTCACCGTCACCAACACCGGCTCCAAGTCCCAAGGCATCAAGCTCGACAACACCTTCGTAAGCGGACAAGGTGGCACCGTCACCGGCAACTTCAAGTATTGAGCCCAGCACCCAAAAAACATCAAAAAAGGGAGTCACCAGCAACCTCAAGTACAGAGCCCGACAACCCCAAAAACATCAAAAAAGGGAGATTCCATCGAGAATCTCCCTTTTTTATTTACCCCAAGGACTACTTCTGCGTCATCTCCCACATGAATTCATTCCATCCTCTTACATACGTTCTTCACGTTCGCGACTCAGAAAGCGTTCATGTCACTCACTTAATCATAACCTTTTTCCCTAATATACTTATCGTGTTTCATCCACCTTGTAATATATCACTCTTGAAATTTTCAAGAGTTATCAGATTCACTTTAGGAAAGTGTATGGTTTCCAGCATCTTGAAGTGGGAATCTTCACTGACAATATAATCCGCATTAGCGATTATGGCACAATCCACAAATTTGTTGTCATCAGGATCTTGGATAATGAGGTTAAAGTGGTATTGTGGGTCATAGCGTAAGCAGAAAGGACTGTTCAAAATAAACTCTACAACATTTTCTGCCACAAATTGATTGGCTATTCGTCCGATGATTTCCTGATATTCGCAGATAATTTCATTGGACACGCACAACAAATACTTGCCCTCATCAAATGCTTTCCACACAGCAAAATATGGACTGTGCCGGGAAATCATCTGAAGCAGGCAGTTGGTGTCAATAACAACAGCTCTCATTACGGGGTTACGTATGGAGTCCGATGATGTGCTGTTTTCAAATCTTCAAGAGTCTGCTCATTCCAAGCTCCTGTTTCCCAAAGCTTGTCCATCTCTTGATTGGCACGTTCAAAAAAGAAATGAGAGATGGCACGTTTCAGCAGCATCACTTCTTCGTCTGTCCGTAAGTGAGCCACAGCATTGATGATTGCCGTCTGTGCTGGAGTGAACACCGTCCTATTCGTTAACGCTTCCATATTCTCAATAATATACTTTAAAATCCTGTAGAAGGGCCATTATGGTTGAAACCCGCTGCAAAGTTAGGGATAATTGTGTAAAGTGGAGAAGAGAAAGGGTGAAAAATGTTGAGAAGTGGCTGGATTATTGCAATTTTATAGAGAAAAGTTGGAAAAAGTGGAGGACTATTGTATTATCTCACATTAAAACGCATTATTTAGACTTCCCACAACCTTAGATACGTTCCTCGCGTTCTGGCATCTGCATACAAGCTTTCATGCCGCTCACTTAATCAGAACCTTCTTCCCGTCCTTGATGTAGATGCCCCGCTGGGTTAGGTGTCTACACCGACACAGAAGAGGAAGACCGTGCTACAGGACTGAAAGCAGACCAGACGCTGACCATCGCCGGAGGCACCACCACCGTCAACGCTACAGGGCCCAAGTCCCGCGGTGTCCGTGCCGAAACACTCGTAGCCACAGGTGGCACCCTCACCGTCACCAACACCGGCTCCAAGTCCCAAGGCATCAAGCTCGACAACACCTTCGTCAGCGGACAGGGTGGCACCGTCACCGGCAACTTCAAATATTGAGCCCAACGCCCAAAAAACATCAAAAAAGGGAGTCACCGGCAACCTCAAGTACAGAGCCCGACAACCCCAAAAACATCAAAAAAGGAGTCCCTGGCACATCAAATAATGAGCCCGACACCCCCCAAAACATCAAAAAAAGGGAGATTCTATCGAGAATTTCCCTTTTTTCTGTTTATCCAAAAGACGCTAAAAGCGTCTCCTCTCAATAGCCGTAGGTCGGTACGACCTGCGGATAGGATGGCAATGGCAACACCGACCCTGACAGGGTCGCCCAGCATTCAGATAGGACACTCCTTTGGTGTGCGTGTCCCCTGTTTCCTGGCATTCCGGGGGGTATTGCTCACCCTCGTTTTCGAGAGAATTTGTGTACACAAATCATACCAATCCAGCAGCATTGGCCGAGAAGGTGGTGAGCAAGGCAGTGAGAATCGTGATGATGATATCCACAATCCTCTTGATTGTCTTCTTCTTCTGTTCGTTCATAGGAAACCTCCTTTCTTTTCGATTGAATTTGACAAAAAACCATAAAAACACCTCTGTGCGTCTGTGGTCTTCGACCTTTGTGCTTATCTCGTGAGACGGCTTCCGCAAGCAAGCTTTCAAGCCGCTCACAAGACAATCACAGATTTGTCCCAAATCACAGACCCCCATCGGAAACGAACTTCCGCTGAAAGATTGACACCGTGCTTCATACTTGAAGAACACCGTTCGCTACAGCTCACTGAAAAACAAACCAGTCCGTTTGCGATTTCCAATGTGGTTCAAGTCCGCAGATTGTTTTTGAGCGAAGCGTTGTTTTTTCCATTGAGAGTGGTCAAACCGAAGGTTGGTGGTGCGGAGGGGATTTTATCGGGGAGAGCCTGCTCTCACCAGGGAAATCAGCTACGTGACACCAAGGCTCGCAGAGCCTGACCACTCACAATGGGGTTTTTCTTGTTTTTTTCAGACCCCTCCCCACTCCCCCTCAAGGGGGAGAGTAATTACCATTGCAGGGCGTGTGCTTGGGGATTGTCAAGAGTCATTGGTATTCGCTCCCTCCCTAAAAGGGAGGGCGGGGGGAGAGTCTGCTTTCACCCTTCATTGCCTTGAGGGGGAGTGAGGAGGGGGTCTTAGGGCTCGTCCTCCTCCTCCTCGTCCTCCGGCGTCCAGTCGGCGGTGGTAGCACCATCCTTCTGAGCCTCCAGGGCTGCACGCTGGGCGGCACGAGTCGTGGTCTGCTCGAAGCTGGCGTCAGGACGGAG
>JAFXTO010000046.1 GCA_017535725.1 Bacteroidaceae bacterium | reverse complement strand
TTGAAGATGCTCAGGCTTTACTCAATAATAATGGTAGCGACGAGGCTTGCAACACTGCTCGCGAGACCCTGACAGGTGCCATTCAGGCATTCAACGCTTCTGCTAAGGCTTACGAGACATTTGACGAGTACGTCAACGGCGAATTCTCTGCACTGCTCGAGCAGGTCGTAGAGAACGCTAACTGGGTAGAACTGGCCGACGCCATGGATAACTACATCCGCGGTCTCCAGACCAAGTTAAGCGACTACTCCCTCACCACCGAGGAAGCAGAAGGATGCTCTGCATACATTCAGGGCCTGCTGCTGGAATTCATCGGCGGCGACAAGGTTAAGGAAGGCGACAACCTCACCCTGCTCCTCAAGAACCCCGGCTTCGACAATGGCCTCACGGGTTGGACACTGGGTCGTGGCAGCGCTTGGACTACTTTTGATGCAAATGATGGCCAAGGTGCAATTGACTACCACGAAGTGGAATCCTGGCACCAGAACTTCGACCTCTATCAGGTGATTCCCAACATGCCCGCTGGCGTGTATGAAATCTCCGTTCAGGGCTTCGCCCGTTTGGACGACGGTCTGACCGATACCACCATCGAGCTCTATGCTGGCGACAGCTCCACCAACTTCCCGAGCATCAGCCGCATCAACGGCGAAGGACCGGATGAGTACAGCGAAGAGAAGCTCTATGATGCTGCAAGCTTCGGCGATACCGAAATTGACATGGATGGCACTCCCGTCTACGTACCCAACGGCATGGCTGGCGCACAGGTGTACTTCAGCATGGACAACCCCCTCACGGGCAAGCCTTTCTACCAGAGAGAAGTCAACATCACTCTCATGCAACCCGGTGACCTCCGCATTGGTGTACGCTCCAACAGCACCCACGAATGGGTTCTTTGGGATAACATGCAGATTATCTACAAGGGACAGAGCCTCGAACTCTACTACGGCATGATCCGCGACGCCCAGGAAGAGATGATGCGCGCCGTCAATGCCGAAGGTTCCTTCGTCACCAAGGCTGCAGCCACTCAGGTTGACGCGCTCAACGGACGTGTTGACAAGATGGCTGAACTGACCACAGCCGAGGAGGCTATGGTGCTGATTACCGACCTCATGGCTGCTACCGAATACATCAAGGCTGGTCGCGCTAAGCGTGTTGCTCTTGAAGATGCTATTGCCCTGTACAACGAACTGGCCGCTCAGACGGAGTCTGCTGACCAAAACCTCCCCACTCTGCTTTCCAATGCTGAAGGAAAGATTGCTGACCCCGCTACCGTGGACAGCAACGAGGCTGTGGATGACATCATCGCTTCCTTCAAGAAGGCTTGGGGTACCTATGTTACCTTCGACGCAGCCGACGAGCCCACCGAGAAGTTCGATGCTACTGCCGCTATCTTCAACAACAACTACTTCCACCCCGTCAAGGCTGAGAACTCCTCCGAGGGTTGGACCATTGAGATTGTTGGCGGTGCATCCGCTGCTAACTTCATGGAGCTGGAAGCCTTCAACAACGACACCACCTATATCTATCAGACCATCGAAGGCCTGAAGCCCGGTTTCTACGAGGTTGATCTTCAGGGCTACTACCGCGCTGGTTATTCTAGTGATTACAATGGCGAAAAGGGTGACTCCCTGATGCAGGTGCATAACGCTTACATCTATGCTACCACCAGCATCGGCGAAATGACGGCTCCGCTGCTCAACGCCATCGAAGGTGCACAGGAAGAAGGCTTCGGTGCTGGCAGCGAAACCGCTATCAACACGAAGGATGAAGAAGGTGAGGATCTCGTGCTCTACATCCCCGAGAATATGGAAGCTGCTGCTACCTACTTCGAGAATGAATGCTATCCCAACACCCTGAATGTCCAGGTCGGTGAGGACGGCGAACTGACCCTCGCCATCAAGAAGAACAAGCACATTACCGGTGACTGGATTATCTTCACCAACTGGCAGCTCTTCTACCTCGGCAAGACTGGTAAGAACTTCGAAGAACTCACCGCTGTCAAGAGCATCGAGAACGCTTCTGTCAAGGCTAACCAGATCTACACCATCGACGGTCGCCAGAGCATCGGTCTCACCCGCGGTATCAACATCGTTCGCATGAGCGACGGTAGTGTCCGCAAGGTGATGGTTAAGTAATCACAAGTATTCCTTTTTGAGCCCAAAAATCGGCTCAAAAACACCTAAGCAAGGCCTGCACACCCCGTGCAGGCCTTTTTCTTGCGATTTTCTTTGGAGTTTTGCGAGAAAGTCTGTAATTTTGTGCCCGAAAAACGAATATTATCAAACAAATAGAATGAAGAAACTGACTTTTCTCGCCCTGACGGCCGTTGCCGTCATGTGCCTCTCTTCCTGCGTAAGCTCGAAGAAGATTATCTATTTCCAAGGTGCAGACTCCCTCTTCGCCCAAGCTCAGGACATCCTGCAGAAATACGAGATGCGCCTGAAGCCTGCCGACCAGGTCCTCATCAAGGTCACTTGCGACAACCCCGAACTGCTGGAAATCTTCTGTAGCGACGTCACCATGGGTGCCGGCGGCGGTGGACGTGGAAACAGCAGCTACTACAGTAACTCAGCAACTGGTACCATGGGCTCGGCCTACGGCTACACCGTGGACAACGAAGGATACCTCGACCTGCCAGCCTTAGGCAAGGTGCTCGTGGCCAACAAGACCGTGGACGAGACATCGAAAGCCATTGAGCAGGTGATTGTAGCCCGTAACCTCATCAAGGAACCGGATGTCACCGTCCGTCTGCTCAACGCCCGTGTCAGCGTGCTCGGTGCCGTGAAGAGCCCGAAGGTCGTCGGCCTCACCTCTGAGCGTAACACCATCCTCGACGTTCTATCTCAATGCGCCGACGTCAGTGACCAGGCCCTGCGCCAGCACGTGACCCTCTTCCGCGAGAACAACGGTATGCGCGAGATGTACAAACTGGACCTCACCAGCGCTGACATCTTCTCAAGTCCTGCCTTCTACGTCCAGCAGAACGACGTGGTCTACGTGGAGCCCAACAAGAGCCAGAACGTGAAGAGTTCTGCCTTCTCCACCTTCCTCGGTGTCGGCGGCAGCGTCATCAGCGCCATCGCTTCACTCACCGCACTCATCATCTCCATCGTCAACCTCACCAAGTAAGCTTCGTTCAAAACACGTAAGGACGAAAGTTAAAACACGTAAGGACGAAAACGCCAACACGTACGGACGTAAATGCAAACACGTCCGTACGTGTTTTTTTAATGACCTAATGCCATCAGCTTATGAACCTACGTGCATAAGCCCATGAACCTACGTGCATGAGCCTATGAACCTACGTGCATGAGCCTATGAAGCTAGGTGAATCAGCTTATGAACCTAGATGCATAAGCCTATGAAGCTACGTGCATGAGGCGATAAAGCTACATGCATAAGCCCATGAACCTGCATGCAATAGCGATTCAAGATAGTAGGATGTTGCGGAGGAACTGGGGAGTGTAGCCCTGCATGGAGCGGGCGACTTCCTCGGGTGTACCTGTAGAAAGAATCTTACCACCGCCACGACCACCTTCCGGGCCGAGGTCCACAAGGAAGTCAGCAGACTTGATGACATCCAGGTTGTGCTCAATGACGAGGACGGTGTTGCCCTTGTCAACCAAACGCTGGAGCACACTCAGCAACACGCGGATGTCCTCGAAGTGCAGACCCGTGGTGGGTTCGTCGAGGATATAGAAGGTGCGTCCCGTGTCGCGTTTGGCCAGTTCCGTGGCCAACTTCACACGCTGGCTCTCACCACCACTGAGGGTGGTGGAGGACTGACCAAGCTTGAGATAGCCGAGTCCCACTTCCTGCAAGGTACGAATCTTCTGGAGGATAGTCGGTTGGTTCTCAAAGAATTCAACGGCCTGATTGATGGTCATGTCCAGGACATCAGCAATGCTCTTCCCCTTGAATCGTACCTCCAAGGTCTCGCGGTTGTACCGCTTGCCGTGGCACTCCTCACAGGGTACCATCACATCTGGCAAGAAATTCATTTCTATAGTCTTATAGCCATTGCCACTACAGGTCTCGCAGCGTCCCCCCTTGACATTGAACGAGAAACGCCCAGGCTTGTAGCCGCGTATCTTCGCCTCGGGTAACGAGACAAAGAGGTCACGGATATCCGAGAAGACACCCGTGTAGGTGGCTGGATTCGAGCGCGGCGTGCGGCCGATGGGACTCTGATCCACACTGACCACCTTATCCAAATTTTCCAATCCCACGACGGCATCGTAAGGCAAAGGGTCGCGCAACGAGCGGTAGAAGTGCTGCGAGAGAATGGGTTGCAGGGTATCGTTGATGAGCGTGGACTTGCCAGAACCAGAAACACCTGTGACACAGATGAAAGTCCCAAGCGGCAGACGAACATCCACCTGCTTCAGGTTGTTACCACTTGCCCCCTTGATTTCGAGGAAATGTCCGTTTCCTGCCCGCCGCGAAGACGGCACCTCAATCTTCATCTCACCACGAAGATAACGGGCTGTTAATGACCCAACCCCACTCCCCTGCCCCTCCCTTGTAGGGAGGGGAGTAGAATGCATGAAGTTAGCCCTCTCATGTGATTCAGCTTCAAGGTAATCACTCCCCTCCCTACAAGGGAGGGGCAGGGGGGTGGGTCTTCCTCCCACTAACTCCTTATATGTCCCTTGAAACATCACCTCCCCACCCTTTCGTCCGGCCAGCGGTCCCATATCCACGATATAGTCCGCCTCGCGCATCATCTCCTCATCGTGTTCTACCACGATGACCGTGTTACCCGTATCACGCAGTTCCTTCAGGGAATGGATTAGTCGTTGGTTATCACGCTGATGCAATCCAATGGAAGGTTCGTCGAGGATGTAAAGGACGTTGACCAACTTGGAACCTATCTGTGTGGCCAGACGAATACGCTGGCTCTCACCACCCGAGAGACTGAGGCTGCTGCGGGAGAGCGAGAGGTAATCCAAACCCACGTCCACCAGGAACTGCACGCGCGCCTGGATCTCCTTCAGAATTTCAGGAGCTATCTGCCGCTGACGGGCAGTGAGGAGAGCACCAGAATTCTCGGAACTTTCCTCCGTTCCGGATTCTCCAGCATTTTCAGATGCTCCAGCAACGCCAGCTTCCTTCGCCAAGGCGGAGATAAACGCCAGTAAATCCTTGATATCCATATCAGCCAGCTCCGCGATATTCTTTCCGGCTATACGGAAGTGGAGGGCTTCGCGGTTCAGGCGCTGGCCATGACATTCCGGACAAGTAGCCGTTCGCGAGAACTGTTCGGCCCACTTCTGGGCGGTGGCACTGGCATCGGAGTCCTGCAACATCTGAATGTATTTCGTCAGACCGTCGTATTCGATATAGTAGTCATTGGTCGTATGGGCGATGGAGGCAGGTATGCGAAGACGCTCTGGACAGCCGTTGAGAATCTCATCCACCGCCTCCTCGGGCACGGCGCTGAGCGGCGTGTCCAACGAGCAGTCATAACGTTCGAGCAAAGCCTGCATCTGCCAGAATATCATCTGGTTCTTGTATTTTCCCAAAGGAGCTATGCCACCCTCACGCACACTGAGCGTGCGATCGGGAATCACTTTATTGACATCAATGAGATTCACATAGCCCAGTCCCTTGCAGCGCGGGCACCAACCCTGTGGCGAGTTGAACGAGAAGTTATGCGGAGCGGGGTCAGCATAACTCATTCCCGTGGTCGGGCACATCAGCCGCCGCGAGTAGTGACGCAGCTCGTCGCTATCAGCATCAAGCACCATCATCAGCCCGTCGCCCATTTTCAGGCAGAGTTCCACACTCTTTCTGAGTCGGTTGGCGGAATCCTGTTTCCCCGGATTCGAATCCAGCACCATCCTGTCCACCACCACCTCTATGCTGTGGTTCACATAGCGGTCCACCTTCATCCCCGGCTGCACCTCCATCAATTCCCCATCGACGCGCACCCGCAGGAAACCCTTGCGGCGCACGCTGTCGAAAAGTTCGCGGTAGTGCCCTTTACGGTTACGGACCAGAGGAGCCAGCAGCAGCACCCGCCGTCCGGCATAGTCTTGATAGAGCAAGTCAACAATCTGTTCCTCCGTGTATTTCACCATCAACTCCCCTGTTCGCCATGAGTAAGCATCGCCAGCTCGGGCAAAAAGCAGGCGCAGGAAGTCATAGACCTCAGTCGTCGTTCCCACGGTGGAACGCGGATTCTTGTTGGTTGTCTTCTGGTCGATACTGATGACAGGCGATAATCCCGTAATCTTATCGACGTCAGGACGTTCCATGCCTCCGAGAAAGTTGCGGGCGTAGGCCGAGAACGTCTCGATATAGCGCCGCTGCCCTTCGGCAAAAATGGTGTCGAAGGCCAGCGAACTCTTCCCTGAGCCAGAGAGACCCGTGATGACCGTCAAGCTCTGGCGAGGGATGGTGACATCGACATTCTTCAGGTTATGGACGCGCGCACCCAATACCTCTATCTTCCCCTGCTCATTCATTCTTCTCCTCCCGTTCCCGTGGTCGATTCTCCTTCGTTCTGTCCTAATCTCGTCAACACATTGACATCCTTGCGGATACGATACTCATGGCCATCGGCACCCTTGGCCACTACATTCACAAAGTACACCCCGTCGGGCACCACCTTGCCGTGAACCTTGCCGTCCCAACTGCCATTGACGTCGTCCCAACTATAGAGCCGTTGTCCCCAACGGTTGAAGATGGTGGCGCGGAAGCTGACGATACTTTGGTGCGTGGGCTTGGCCCGATAGACGTCATTGGTACCGTCGTTATTGGGTGAGAAAGCATTGGGCATCTCCAGGACGGACTCCTGAATGGTGACCATGAAGCGCGTACCGTCCTCCCCTTCTTCGGGGTAGAAAACGGTGTCACTGTCATGTACGAAGGTGGCTGTCACCTCTACGACATACGAACCGCTGCGGTCGAACGTGTACTCCAAGTCTTCCTCAAAACGATGAACCATCACCACACTGGGCGACGTCTGGTCATAGATTTTCCATTCGTAGCGCGCCGAGTAAAGCGGTGCGCCATCCTCGTCGTCCAAGCCCGAGGGGTTGGCCTTGAACTGTGCCTGTACGGGTGCCGAGCCAGAAAAACTTTCCAGCTCCTCGGTCTTCACTTCGGGGTGGCCCTCACTGTCCAAGGCTGTATAGGTGAAGGTCGCTGTGGGCGTACACTTGGGCTGGCTGGTCTGTGCCTGTAGCCCTAAGAGGGACGCCATCAGTACGACTATCGACCAGGCAAAACGGAGGTAACGGGTATTCTCTTGCATAGGAATGAAGTCTTTTTTCAATTTGGCCGCAAAGTTAAGCATTATCCTCCGAACAATCATCGAAAACCACAACTTTTTTCCATCGAGGCCACTTTTACACCTTAATTTATATATGCGCGCGAGGGAAAATTTCGGTACAGGGCGATAAATACCGAAAATTCCACAAAATAATACCGATTTGAGTATGTGCTACCGAAAAGAACCCGTACCTTTGCCGCGGTTTTCGGGGGAACTATGTCCGAAAGTTTGTAAATGATAGACACCAAAAAGAAATAATTAACAACAATACTCACCCTTAAAAACAAAGACAAGCAATGAGAAGAAAATCAATTTTCATGAGCCTTGCGCTGAGTCTGACGGCCATGTTCACGTCGTGTACTTCCGAAAGGAGCATCGATGAACAGTTCCCGAAGGACGAAAGCGATGCAAGTGGCAAGATTGTACTCGACCTGAGTGCCGATGCAAGATTCATCGAGCAGACCCGTGCCGTGAACGAGGACGACTACCGCAACACGGCCAACTACACCGTGCAGCTCTGGAACAACGACGACCCCACAAAGTTCATCGTCAACTGCAAGTATTCGGAACTGAACGACAACATGCCCGGCTCCTTCAAGCCCGGCAAGTACACCGCCAAGGCTTTCTATGGCAACGATGTCAACTGCAGCCGCAACGAGTTCTACGTGGAAGGCTTCAATGACAACATCAACGTTGCTGCTGGTAATCCTACTAAGGTAACGCTGCCCTGTACGCCCACAGCCGGTAAGCTCAGCGTGACATTCAGCTCTGATATGGCTACGTACTACAACAACTACGAGGTCGTTTTCAGCCAAGCAGCTGCCCTGGCCGGTTCTTCCGTTACCTGGAGCGCTACGGACACAGAACCTTTTTATGTCAAGCTGAACGCAGCAGGCGAGACATTGCGCTACACCATCAACCTGACGGCCAAGGATGACTATGCCTACACCGATGACCAAGGCAACAAGAAGACCAATGGCACCGTGACCAAGGAGTTCACGCTCCAGCGTAACCGCTCCTACCACCTGACCATCAAGCCCGACTACACCGCCACAACCGAAGGCGGCCTGAGCATCATCATCGATATTGATGAGGACACGAATGATCCTATTGATATCCCAGTTCAAGTACCCATCGATTGGCTTTAAACTAAGAATCCCCTAAACATTATTATAATATGAAACTCAATAAATCATTTCTTTTTGGCTTGATGGCTGTCGCTGGTTTGGCTTCCTGTGTGAGCGAAGACATCCAAAAGGGTGGCGAAACAGGCACCATGATGCTAAAAAAAGTAGCAGCCAAAGAACCCGCAACTCGTGCAAGTTCGGATTATACACCCGAGGAACTGGCTGCCATGCAGAAAGCTACCAACTTCCCCATTGAAATATATAAAAAAGATGGTAGTCTGATTAAGACTTACAACGCTGTCAGCCAATTCCCCTCCGAGGGCTTAGCATTGAATACAGGCGACTACTACGTAGAGGCACATACCCCCGGCCTGATGGAGAAAAAGATGACTACTCCTTACTATAAAGGGACAGAACCATTCATCATTCAAACCGGTAACACCACAGACGTGGATGTGGTCTGCAAAATGCAGAACAGCAAGATTCAGGTCACCTATTCCGAGGAATTCCTGAAGGTCTATAGTTCATGGGATATCACCATCGACGACCACAGCGACGATGGGAATGGAACCGTCCTTTCCTTCTCCAAGGACAAGGAGGGTGAGAACCCAGCTCCCTACTACTGGGCTTTCGACGAGGATGTACAGACCCTGACCTTCCAATTCAAGGCTATCCTCGCCGCCGACGGCGCCCCCGTCAGCTATACCACGGAACTGACCAAAGAAAACTTCCAGCGTCCCTACGACGATGACGACAGCCAGGCCTTCTGCGGCGGCGACCAGCTGGTATTCAACTTTGACCCATCTGCTCTTACCACGGGTGAGATTATCCTTAACATCACCGCTACTGTGACCTTCGAAGCAACCAACGAGACCGAAACAGTATATCTCACGGACAAGACCCTGAAGGAAGACGAGGGCGATGATCCCGATACTCCCACACCTCCCGTGAGCCAGGAGCCCTCTCTGGAATGCACCGGCGGATGGAATGTGTCCTTCAGCGCAGACGCTGAGGAGGACGACCTGCCCCACACCGAGGTGGTCGTCAACACTCCAAAGGGCCTGAAGAGCCTGAAGGTTACGGTGACCGGTGGTAACGCAGGATTCGCAGGCGCAACAGGCTTCCTGCAAGACCTGGAAATCATCGGTTCGGAAGACCTGGGCGAAATTTTCGCCGACGTGGATGGAGCTGAGCTCCCCAAGTCTGGCGACAAGGTCTATAAGTTCCCCGTTTACGCATTCTTCAACATGATTCAGATGTTTGGCGCTACCGATGCCGGCAAGGCACACGAGTTCTACATGGTGGCCGAAGACATGGACGGCACGGTGAAGGACGGTACGCTTAAGATAACAGTAACCGAATAACCATTTATAAACGATTACGACAATGAAAAAGATATATTATGTATTTGCGTTGCTGTTGACGGCCTTCGGCTTTAGCTCATGCAGTAACAATCTGGAAGACGTGGAAGAGGCCAAAGGCTATATCCAGCTGGATATGAAGACCGTAGTCTCTACAAACACACGAGCTGACGCACCAAGTGGCTACGAAGGCAAGACGTTGTTAGTGACCATCTATGATGCACAGAGCAATGTGGTCAAGCAATCCACATGGAAGGACAATTCCTTCACGGATACTGAGTTGGCAAGCCCCATCGAAGTCGAACCCGGCACTTACACCGTGGAGGCACATTCTGCCAACTGGGATGGTTCCGGTTCGGGCTTTGACGCTCCCTACTATGCCGATTCCAAGACCGTAACGGTAGCTGCCGGCCATCTGGCTAAGGCTAAGCTGGTATTGACACAGAACAATGTGAAAGTAGAAGTGTTCTGGGACAAGAGCTTCAAGGACAACTTCAACTCTGCCATGTCCACGATTTCCATGGAAGACATTGAGTCGGGTGTTGGAGCACGTACGTTCTACATGAATCGCGATGGACAGGGCGCCGCCTACTTCCCCGTGGGTAATCTGGTTTGGCAGCTGACTGCTGTGAACAAGAATGGTAAGCGCAACGACACTTCCGGTGCCATCACAGATGTCAAGGCACGCGACTACTTCCGCATCACCTACTCTGTAGCAGAGGCTGGTACGGCCGGTTCCATCAATATCTATCTCGATGAAACCACACGCACCTACACCATTAATATTTATGTGCCGCGCGAGAGCACCGTCAGCCTCACGGCCAATGCCGTAACGAACACCGAGGCCTTAGCTACTCTTCTCGGTGGCTCATCGGCTGTGCTTTCCGGTAGCGCCGAAGGTAAGGAAATGGTGAAG
Organism: Bacteroidaceae bacterium; assembly: GCA_017535725.1. Taxonomy (GTDB): domain Bacteria; phylum Bacteroidota; class Bacteroidia; order Bacteroidales; family Bacteroidaceae; genus Physcousia. Next base: position 18,140 of record JAFXTO010000046.1, on the reverse strand, counting down.
GAGAAACTGTTCCTGCAGTACCGCGAGAAGGATACCGAAGAGTGGAACGTCATCAGCAATGCCACCCTGACAGCAGCCAATGCTTTCCAGGAAGAAGGAAGCGTGGTTAATGTCAGCTACCGCGTAACCAACCTGAAGGCTGCCACCCCCTACGAGTTCCAGCTGGTTCAGGAGGCCGATCCGAACAACATCACCAGCGATATCAAGAACTTCACCATCAAAGGTGAGGAACTCTACAACGGAGGATTTGAAAAATGGCATTACGAAGGAAAGAATGAAATTGCCTATCCCACAGATCAGGGTGTTAGTTACTGGTCTTCTTCGAATCCTGGTTCCGGAAGCGTGACCAAGAGCCTCGCCAAGCTCACCGACAAGACACAAGAACAAGTTCATGGCGGCTCCTACGCTGCTCGCTTAGGTTCCAAGTCCACGATGGGTATTCTGGCAGCTGCCAGCCTTTACACAGGTGAATTTGGTGACTTGAATGTCAGCAGTCAGACAGCTTCTCTGAAATGGGGTGTTCCCTTCACTGGTCGTCCTGCTTCTCTCCACGGCTACATGATGTACAAGCCCGGAGCCGTGAACATCACCTCAACAGCAGCTAAGGATGGAACTCCGCTGCCAAGCGATGCTCCAGCTTCTGGCCAACCCGACCATTGCCATATCTTCTGCGCCCTGATGAACATCGATGGCCCGCTCAATGTCAGCAACGGTGATTTGAGCACATTCCCCGACTGGACCAACAGGAGTGATTCCCGAATCATTGCCTACGGTATCAAGGTACAAAAGACTGAGCAGAGCGGTTGGGTGGAGTTCGATATTCCTCTGGATTACTACCAGACAAATGTTGTACCCAAGTACTTGATTATCGTGGCAGCAGCCAGCAAGTACGGCGACTTCTTCCATGGTTCATCCAGCTCTGTCCTCTACCTCGATGACTTTGAACTGAGGTACTAACCTTAATAATTCGTAATGAATAAATTCACAAGCAGATACCTGTTAGGACTGCTGCTGGCGCTCGCGCCGGCAGCAGCCTCCTCGCAGGCTTATCAGCAACCCCAGCTGCGCCCAGGCCAGATGGTTGTGGCCCGACAGGACACCGTGGTCACCAGCCGCTTGGACACCGTGGTCGTGGTGAAGAAGGACACGTCGTTCGTCACGAAGTACGACACGATGGCCGTAGGACAGATGGCCAACGGCTACCCGGTCATCATCAACAACAACGTGCCCGACTCCGTCATCGCCCGCGCCGTGCGCATCGGTGTGCTCGAGGCTCTGCAGCTTGCGGCTTTAATACCCCAATTACAGCAGCAACAGGTACAGCCGTCACAAATTGCACAACAGGCACAGCCAGTACAACAGGTACAGCCGGTGCAGCAATTGCAACCTACCCAACCTATCCAGCCGGCACTACCGGCACAGCAGGTGCAACCAACTCAACCTGTCCAGCAGGCACAACCGACCCAGCAGGTGCAATCATCACAGCGCCGACAAGCCCCGCTGCCTGTTGTCCAGAAGACGGATAGCACCGAACGTCCCAAGTACCTCCAGACCTGGGACAAGATGCAGAGCCGACGCCACATCCAGCGCATAGACCGCGACCTCATGAAGCGCGTGTTTATCCCCAAAGGACAATGGATGACAGGAGCCACCTTCAACTATCAGGAGTGGGACACGGAGAATATCAATCTGCTTGTACTGAAAAACATGGAGCTCGAAGGACACACCTTCAGCGCCAGCCCCTATTTTGGTTATTTCCTTTGGAATAACATCTGTCTCGGCGGACGATACAACTACCACCGCGACTATTTCTTCCTCGGCCAGTTCGACATGAATCTGGGTAAGCTGGATCTGGGTGATCTGGGTGAGGACTTAGATTTAAGTCTCAGCCTCGAAGACCTCTATTATCTCGAGCACACGCATGAGGTGGCGGCCTTCGGAAGACTCTACCAGCCTCTGGACCGCAAGAACATCTTCGCATTCTTCAGCGAAGTCCGGGCAATCTACGCCTACAGCGTAGGCAAGAACACCACAGGCAGTGGCAAGGAGTTCGAAGGCAGTTTCGAACGTGCCCACACACTACAGCTCGCCTTCTGCCCCGGCATGGCGGCTTTCGTCACCGACTTCATGGCCGCTGAAGCCAGCATCGGCATCATGGGCCTGAAATACCGCTGGAAGAACCAGCACACCAACCGCGTGGAAAACGGCTCCAGCCACAGCGGAGGCATGAACTTCAAGTTCAACCTCCTCAGTATCAACCTCGGAGTCACCTTCTACCTCTAAAATAGAAACATCTATCTACACTACAATAACTAGCAATACTAGAACAACTAGAATGACTAGACCCCATTATATATATTCGCTCACTACCACCCTTCTCGCAAGCTTGCTCCTCGCCTCCTGCGCCATCAAGGATGACATCCCCTACCCCATCGTGGAAGCAGCCATCACGGCTTTTCAGGTACAGGGACAGTGCGACAAGGACGACAACGGATTTGCTCGCGCTACCATCAACGATGAAGACGCCACCGTGGACATCTTCGTCAGCGACACCGTGTCACTGGACAGGGTGCGCATCCTACAGATGAAGGTGAGTAACGACGCTACCATCATTCCCGATGAAGGCGTGAGCCTGAATCCCAACCTATTCCCCAGCAAAGGCTTCGATAGTCCCGCCTCCACCGACAATACCTGGATTGATCTCTCTCAGCAGAGTGCCACTTTCACCCTCCACACCTATCAGGATTACGTATGGCGCGTACGCGTGAAGCAAGTCATCATCCGCGAAGTGGAAATCTCCGGACAAGTGGGCGACGCTGTCATTGACCCTCAGAACTGCAACATCGTGGTTTACGTCAAGGCAGAACAGGATCTCAAGAATATCACCATCACAAAGTTCAAGCCCGCAGGACAGCACGGCATCGTCAAACAAGACCCAGTAGGTGCCGGTCCCATGGACTTCAGCCATAAGCAGACCTTCGATATCACCCCAGGCAACGCCACAAAGAGCGAGACTTGGCAAATGTTCGTCTACCAGACTGATCAACAAGGAGATACAACCGACCAACAAGGACAAGAAACCGACCAACAAGGACAAACAACCGCCGAGGCATTTGTACGCGGCAACAACGCCACCGTCAGCGGCAACTGTCCCTCGGGCAGCATACCCGTCGTGGAATATCGCCGCGCAGGTGATGACGAATGGACACAAGTACCTCAGGACCAAGTCGTCGTCAACGGCTCTACCTACACTGCAGAAGTAACAGGACTCACCCCTGGAGGCAGCTACGAGTTCCGTACGAGAATAGGCGACGAAGTCACCTCTACTGAGTCCGAGTCTTACATCACCACCGCACCTCAGCAGCTGGAAAACAGCAGTTTCGATGAATGGCACACCGAAGGCAGCGGCACAAAAACACTCTACCTGCCCTGGGCCAAAGGCGGAGAGTGCTACTGGGATACTGGCAACCACGGCGCCACCACCGTAGGTGCCAGCAACAGCACATACGAGGAGGAAGGTGGTCGCCGCTATGCGAACCTCCAATCAAAATACATCGTCATCAAGTTCGCAGCAGGCAATATCTTCACCGGAGAATATATCGAAACCGACGGCACCAACGGAGTGCTCTCTTTCGGACGACCCTTCACGGCATTCCCCACCAAGATGCGCTTCGACTACAAATACCGTACCAGCACTATCAACCGCACCGGCGGAGAATGGAAAAAGGAGTGGGGAGAGTACATCACCCGCTCGCTCTACGAGGGGCTGAAAGGACAGCCCGACTCATGCAGCGTGTACATCGCCCTCGGTGACTGGGAACCCGTGATGTACAAGGGCATCGAATGTCCCTACCTCATCCGCACCCGACCCACGGCACTCCACCTCTTCGACATCAACGACCCACACCTCATCGCCTTCGGACAGATGACCCAAGGTCGGGACGTCAGCACGTGGACAACAGAGACCATCAACATCAATTACCGCGTCCGGAATCGCCAACCCAAGTACATCATCGTCGTCGCCTCCTCATCGAAATATGGTGACTACTTCACCGGCGGAGAGGATTCACGGTTGCAGATAGACAATATAGAACTACTATACGACTAAAAAAAACTAGAACATCTAGACCATCTAGTTCATCTAGACCATCTAGCTCATCTAGAACATCTAGGACTAATAACTAAAAATGAAACTCAGGGACATCATAGGAATCTGGCTCCTCGCCGCCGTGCTGGCAGCTTGCAATTCCGATATAGACGTCACCGCCACAGAAGGCATGGGACGCCTGCAACTGGCCATTCCTAATGTCTCCACCATCACCCGCTCCACACCTGCCGCCCTCGGAGTGCCCACTCCAGCGGACTTCAACCTCACCATCACCAACCAAGCCGGACGCGCCGTCTACGATGGGGCCTTCACCGAAGAACAGCTGAGCCTGCCTATAGGCGAATATACCATCCTCGCCACCAGTGGAACGAATCCCCAACTGGGTATCGACACACCTTATTATATAGCAGAGAACACGGTCACCATACTCAAGGAACAGGTATCCACAGTCAATCTCACGGCCACGGTAGGCAATGCACTCGTCTCAGCCGTCTTTGGCATCGATGAGGATGAGCAGGCACGCTTCGACCGTTTCTACTCAGACTATGCCCTCTATGTACACATCGGCAACTACAGCATTCCCATTACAAAGGACAACACCTCGCAAAGCGTCTATCTGAGGGCTGGCAGTCATATCACCCTCAGCTTCTGGGGTAAACTGAAACTGGAAAACGACCGTGAGGTGAGGATGAATCTCGAAAGCGACAAGATACCCACCACCTTCGAAGCGGCGGACCACGCTATCGTCACACTCAGCCTGCCCGACCCTGAGAGTGCTGTGACATTGGATATCAGCAAGGTAGAGCTCAAGACCATCACGCTCGAAGAGACCATTCCACTCTCGTGGTTACCCGTGCCCACCGTCACTGCCGCACACCACTACACAGATAATGGCAACCTCGTGGGCACCGACCTCTCCTTCAGCAACAGCTATGTCGGCATGAACTGGCGTACCATCGTCACCAACGCCGCCGGCACTGAGGTGCGCCGCGTCCAAGGCACGGGAGAGCTCACCTCCCCATACACCAGCAGCACCGCCTGGCCTTACCTGCCCCAAGGCAAGTACAAGGCTTCTTACTACCTCATCGACCAAAATGGCAATGCAACCCTCACAAGCAGCAGGGAATTCATGGTCAGCGCCCCCACGATTTCCATCACTGTGGACGGCTACACCTCCTACTCCAAATACCTCGCAGGGGACATCGAGGCCGCTAACGCCTGCGACCGCCTGACGGTCTATGAGCCCTCGGTTAGACTCAGCATAGAACAGTCCTTGCTCAAGAACAGCAACTACACCTATACTTTCACATACTCTTACGACGGAGCTACCGCAACCGCTGTCACCGCAGGCAGGAACAGCTACTTCTTCGAGGATATGCCAGATCAGGCTGTGCGCCGTGAACCCCATGTACTCAGTGCCAGCGCCACCTTCGATGGAGTCAGCGCAACACAACATAAAGACTACATCATCACAGGACTTCCCTACGCGTTGAACCTCGCGATGCACGATGAATGGTCCAGTTCTGGAGGTGTCGATTGGTACGAAAATGATGTGCGCCTCGGACACCTCAGCACGGGTTCACAGTACATTCAGACCACCAGCAGCGTCTGTCTGCCGCCATCAACGTACTTCTGTGCCGACTACAGTGTCAACGTGCACACCCTGACCGTTGGAACCTATTTCTCCATAGAGGCTGGACAAAACGAAATACTCAAAATCGAAGAAGCAGGAACGCCCTTCAATGATACAGACCACCTGCACTCTGGCACGACTGATGTCTGCCACGACGACAACGCCTACATCACGGAACTACGCTGTTACAACGACTACGGCGCTGGTCAGACCTGCTCACATATCTACTCACTGGTATTCAAATATGCCAACCACTAAGCGCATGAGACGGCTATTATATATATATATAATAATGTGTATCGCCCTGCTGACCGCCTGCCAGCAAGATGCCGACTTGCCCACGGGCGAAGCCGTGTTGGAGCTGGAACTGACACGCGCAGGACGGCCAACAGCTACCACCCGCGCCGTGGACGACGACCTCGCGGTAGCCATCTACAAGGACCATACTACACCCTACAAGCAGTATAGTGCCGGCAGCATCCCCAGGAAGATTTCCTTGGAGCCAGGAACGTTCCGTGTTGTGGCATACACCGAAAACCAGTCCACATGGCCATCCGCCAACGACGGAAAGGGTGCTGCCTGCTACTACGGCGACACCATCATCACCATGGAGAACGACATGGTGTTCCGCCTCCACATGGAAGTGCCGGCCACAAACTATGCCGTAGGGCTGCAACTGCCAGAGCACTTCAACGACCTGTTCCGCACCTATACCTTCACCCTCAAGAGCGGCACCCGCACAACGACCATCAAGGAAGGTGAACGGGCATTCTTCGATGTGGCAGACGGAGGATTCTCCTACGCCCTCAGAGCAACCAACACCGACGGCAAGACCAGCTCACACTCAGACATCGAGTTCCCCGAAATTGCTGCCGGCAAACTCTTCACCATCCACTACAGCTACGACTCCGACGCCACCTCGGGCGGAGTGGATATCGTCATCACCGATGATATGGGCAACAACGACACCGACATCAGCCTATGAGAAAGTTCTTCTGCTACATACTTTCCATCCTGCTTCTGACCGCATGTGTCGGTGAGGTGGACATCCCGTCGAATGGCGGGACACCTGCATCATCGGAATCTCAGGCACAGGAAGAGGCAGAAGACAGCCTCGGACGTTTCGAACTGATACTGACTGGAGAACGAGCCACACGTGCTACCCAGACCGTCATCACCAAGGAAGAGGCCGACAATTTCCTCGTTACCATCTACAAAGGTTCGGACATCGTGCGACCACGCACGACCCTGAAGAATGTCAACACCACCCTCTCCGCAGGCTACGGCTACAAGGTCTTTGCAGAGAGCGTCTCGGAAGAAACAGCCATCACCTCCAACGACGGATGGGGACAGCGCCGCTATGCCGGCTACTCCGCGTCCTTCGCTATCAAGGCAGGACAGACCACGGCGGTCAACGTGGGGTGCAGCGTCGTCAACGCTGGCTTTGAGGTCAACTTCGACAAGACTGTCAGCGAGTACTTCACAAACTATGACATCACCATACACGATGGCAACCGCACCATCGTCTTCGATGCGAACACAGCCGGTACCATCAATAATCAGGATACCATTCCCGGACGGGTAGCTTACTTCAACCTCGATGAGGACGGGAACCACACCATCAGCTACACCATCCATGCCACAGGGCCCAAGACCATAGAGAAGACAGGCACACTGAACCTCAGCAAGGCGGTCATCAGCCGTATCAACCTCAGATACGAACGTAGCGACTTCGACTTCGTTATCACTCTCGACGAGGAACAGCTCTTCGTGGACGACATCATCAACATCACCGACGAGGACATTCAGGTCGAGGACGGCACCACGGAGATTTTTGCCTCCCACCAGCCATACACCATCGATGCGGCATCCATAGCTACACGCACGGCGCTTTCCGATGATGGGCTCACCATTACATGGCAGGCCTCAGATGCCATCGCTGTCTATGACTTCACCTCCACCAAGCACCGCTTCCCCATCACCCTCGGAGACGACGGCCACGCTAAGTTTACGGAAAAGGTGACTCCTAAGAGTCCCTCTTTTGCCGCCATCTATCCCTACGAACAGGCAGGGACTTCGGCGTCCTCACTCAGCAACCTCACGGCCACCATAGCCACTACTCAGTACGCCTCCACCTCTACCTTTGATTCCAATCTGAACGTCTCTGTGGCCAAAGGCAATCGTAATCTTGACGGCAGCCCCACGCAGGTCACGTTTTACAACGCATGCCAGCTCCTTCGCTTCAGCGTTCCCGCATACGCCGCAAACAAAATCAGCAGCATCCAACTCACGGCCACGACGCCCATTGCCGGAAAGCTGAACATTGACTACAGCGGAGATGTACCCACTTTCTCCATCGCCAACTCCGAGAGCAAGACCATCACCATCCTGCCACCCAAGCGCACCAGCACCTTCGCCGAAGGAGAATACTACATCACCATAGCACCCACACAGCTCACGGGATTCACCTTGTCCTTCACGTGTACCGCCAAGAACTACGCCCTCACCTCCCCAACAACCTTCGGACAAAAGGCTGGACACATATATCCCATTGGCGTCATAGACCTCATCAGTACTCCTGCAGCCTCAGCATCACACGTTTATGCCGAAGGCGTGCTCCAAGGAACCAAGGTTCAGCTCACGGGTGCTCCTATTGAAGGAGGCAGTTGGTCTGCCACCATCAAGAATGCTTCCGGCAAGCAGGTACGTACCATCGCCGCCGCAACGGGCAATCTCACCTCTGATGAGTCCGATGCCTCATGGCCTTACCTCCCTAAAGGCAACTACACCGTCAGCTACACGTTTAGCCGCAGCAACGGCACACAGCAGACACAGGAAATCACCCTGTCCGTTCCTGCTCCGACATTGACACTTACGGTAGATGGTTATACCGCCCACACGAAGTACGAAGCAGGCGACGTAACTGCCGCCAACGCCTGCGACCGACTCACCTTCTATGCACCCACTGCACGCCTCAGCGTAGCCAACGCTCTGATGACCAATTTCAATTACACACATTCCTACAAACGGACCTTCAACAACAATAGCAACACCACCTCAGAAGCCAATAATAGTCCATCGTGGGGCAACTACACGAATGTTCCCGTCAGCGGTTCTCTCTATACCTTCACCGTGGAAGCATCGTTCGCTGGTGAGACCGTTACGGCCAACAAACAAGTACGCATCACGGGACTGCCAGTCAATTTCACACCTCCAACCCAAGCTACAGGATGGTCTAACGATAAGGGAACAACAAATTTCAACAGTGATCACGTACGACTTGGCAACTATTCTTTAAGTCAACCCCACCGTATTAAGAACACATCGTGGATAAATGTGCCTAAAGGTACCAAGATGTCCCTTGACTATGATATCGTGCTTCACCGTGCTGCCGTCAACACGACCGCCAACGTGAAGGCCGGGAGCCAGACAATAGTAGAGTGTACAGACAGTAAATACAACAACGATGTACACAATACGGGAGTGAAGATATTCACGACCAACGATGCTGTGTCTTCCTTCACCTGCGAAGGTAGCTACGGTTCTGGTGCGACCTGTTCCAAAGTTTATAAACTCTTCTTCCAATACGCAAAGTGAAAAAGCGCGCGATTCTATTCTTCAGCCTCCTTGCAACGCTGCTCCTGACAGCCTGCTTGAGTGACTTCGACACCCCGAAGGTGGCGAGGGAGGGCTCATTTGCCATTGAGCTGGCAGAAGACAGCCTCGTGGAAGAGGTGGAGACGCGTGCGGCAAGGGAACTCAACTACGGCGAGGCATCGGAATACCTGGTGACACTCACACACGGAGCTGAGGTCATCTGGAAAGAGAAATTATTCAAAGACATCACACAAGCCGACCGCATCCAACCCCTCGGCAATAGCTATGTGGTCATGGCGGAGGATGTGACGAAAGACGAGGCAGAGAGCGCCAACAACGGATGGGGATGCCTGCGCTACGCCGGACAGTCCGATGCCTTCTCCATCGTAGCAAACCAGACCACGCACGTCACCGTGCCCTGCCGTATGGCCAACGCCGGACTCCGCGTGTATTTCGACAGTTCCTTCACCGACTTCTTCACGGACTATGCGGTCACCACCGACGACGTGCGCGGCCTGAAGTTCAACTCCAACAACGGTGACATCGCCTACTACAACCCCGATGCCACCACCAAGACCCGCGCAGTACCCGTCATCATCTCCGCATCGGCCGGCTGGGAAGGCACCGTACGACTCACCCGCACCATCAACCTGCAAGCAGGCAAAATCATCCGACTCAACGTGAAACTCAACAGCCCCGAACCCACCGAAGGAAATATCACCCTTTCCATCAGTTACGACGATGAGTTCAAAGAGGGAACCAATACCGAAATATTCCTTGAATAATAATCCTATAACTGATAATTGATAACAATATGTTTAACACTCTCAAAATTCAAACAACTATGAAAAAGTTATTTACTTTCGCACTCGCTGCCGCCACACTCGTCGGCTTCAGTGCTTGCTCCAATGAAGAAGATGGGATTGACTCCAGCAAAGCCTATCTAAAACTCGGAATTACGAGCGACAATGCCGTAACTACACGTGCCACACAGAATGCTGTTGTTACTGAATGGTACGCTTTCGTTGAAGGGACAGAGGTTATTTGGGGTGCCACCGATACAAGAGCGATAATTACGGCAGAATTAGGTACCACGCCATTAGCTGCAGGTGAGTACACTATTTATGTATCCAATTTCCCGAATGAAAATGCAGCTTATGCAAATAGCGTAAATTCCGGTTTTGGTGATGCATATTACGAAGGAACTGCTAAAGATGAAGGGAAAGACAAAAAGTCACTTGTTGCTGGTGTAAACAACGTCACTATCGATTGCGGTACTGCTAAGAATTCTAAATTCAAGATTGACGCAAGCGGCTTCCATGGAAATTCCCTCAGTGTCAACGTCACAAAAGATACAAGGGACCTCACATTTGCAGGTGAAACTCTTAATAATGATGCTTACTTTGAGGCCGGTAGTGATCTGAATTTTACTGTGACTTATGCTTATCCTGGCATCAACAATGGTGCAACCCAAAGTACCGAATCTAAAACTCTGAAACTCGGAGGTGCTGGTACAGTTAGCACTCTCACCATCAGCGATGACAACAAGGGTACTATCAGCCTCACGATTCAATACGAAGATTCTTTCGGAGCAGGTACCACAAGTTCGGTTGTTATTAATGCAACTAATGGCACAGCCACTATCACTCCTGCATCTTAAAGACATTTTTTTCCGCAAATAAATGAAGCACCATTACTCCTATCTAATCATTGCGTTGCTGTCCTTAGCGGCCAGCTGCTCAAATGATACATCTCTCCGTCCCGAATCTGAGACGGAGAAGATGGGACGTATTGTGCTTGCTATAGATGAAGGGGGCATCTTCATGGATGTCGAAACGCGTTCTGCGGATGCCCCCGACATTACTGATTATGTTTTTTCCATCAGTGGAGAAACAGAATCGGGATTAATCTTAAACCAAGAACCACTGGAAGTCAACGGAGGTACAGCAATCATCGAGGCTGGCACATACATCATTTACGCCAATAACAGAGCCGCCTCAATAATCGGGGCTGGTACAGGATATTATTCTGGCTCAGGAGGCGTAACGCTCAAAGCCGGTGAGACCAAGAATGTCACATTGGCGATGGGGTCACCTTTGAATGCCAAGATTACCGTTGCACTCGACAACACCTTCTCTGCAAAGTACGAGCAACCACGTATCACCATCACCGACGGCACTCGCAGCGTCACCATCACCGATGCTGCCACAGCAGCCGCAGCCACCTCCGGTCAGTCAGCCTACGGATTGCCGACCGCCACCTACTTTGAAGTCCCAGCCAATAGCACCCTCTCCTACTCCATTACTGCCGACGCCAAATCCGGCACCCACGTCACCGACGTCGTCGGCGTCCCAGGCTCCATCACCGTCGCCTCCGGCCGCCACACCGTCATTACCCTCACCGCCAACTCCGTCAGCGGCGAAATAATCCCCATCATCGATGGAGACTACGAAGAAACCTTTGATTAGATAATCCATACTCTCTATAACCTCTAAGAAATTCTAGTCTCTCTAGATAATCTAGTCTCTCTAGAATCTCTATAAAATCTAGAATAATGTAGAAACCTCTATAAAATAAATAGGCCCCACCCCATGCCCCAAAAGGAATTCCACTTTCTCCGCCCACAAGCCAACTGGCAGTCGCTGTACTTCTATCAGAAGACGGTGGCACTCTACCAGCTGACTTACGCTTTCACCAAGCGGTACCTGGGTTATACTGACCGCACCATCGACCAGATGGTGCAGGCTGCTCGGTCGGGGAAGCAGAATATCGTTGAGGGCTCCACAGACGGAGTGACATCCACAGAGATTGAAGTCCGGCTGATGAACGTCGCCCGAGGCAGCGTCAAAGAGCTGCGGGAAGACTACGAGGACTACATAGCAACCCGCCATCTGGTACAATGGAAGCAGGGACATCCCCGCTTCGACCCCTTGCTGGACTTCTGCCGGCACCACAACAAAGCCGAAGACTACACACCCTTCCTCGATAATATGAACGACGAGGAACTAGCCAATTTGGCCCTCACCCTCTGCCATTTCATCGACAAGATGATGACCAAACATCTGACGAAGCTTGAACATGACTTTGTGGAAGAGGGGGGCATACGCGAGCGCATGACCGCCGCCCGCCTGGGCCGCCGTCAGACGCAAAACCAAGAAATAACGGCCCTCAAAGCCCGCGTAGCGGAACTGGAGGCCGAAGTAAACAAATGGCGCACCTGGTACGCCGAACAAAAGAAGGCCGGGAAACTATAAAGGACCTTGGTCCCCCTAGGATAGCCTAGCTCCCCCTAAGATTACATAGGATTACCTAGTCCTACCTAGTAAAAGAAAAAAGAATTAATGAAACAAAGATTTCAACATATTATCCTTCTTATAATCCTCGCGCTCTCGTGGAGCGAGGAGGCGTGGGGACAGAAGACAGGCTATAAAAAAGTTGAAGAAACCCCTACCGTCACTATAAATGGTACAGAGTTGCAGAATATGGTCGGCAGTAGTGGTCATACAGAAGGAAATGTTAATTTTAAGATGACTAATGCTTCTTATGAATCGGATGGTTCTTGTATCAACTTAGGTTCGACAAAAAAAGACGCATTTACAAGAAATATAGCTATGACAGCCCAGACTAACTATACTTTAGAATCGGTTTCTTCGGTAACGGTGAGGGGGGTTGGATATCACTCAAACACATTTAGAAAAAGATATATTGCAGTTGGAAGTGGAGGTAAAGTTGATGTTAGCGATAGTAGCATAAATCCTCAAAAAAGTGATGGAAATTATACAGATGTTTCAAGCACTTCTGTTTCAAATCCAATTGTTATTACATGTTCAGGTGATGGAGGCTCATTTTCCTACCCCTTCCACATCAATAAAGTCACGATTACCTATAAACTCTCTCACGAAGAAGAGATTCTTCGCACAATTACCATAACGAATGGTACTACAAGCTCCACCCAGGCGGGTGTTGACACTCAAGGTACTGCTACAGCAAATGATGCACCCAGTGGATATGAATTCCTCGGTTGGGATATTCCTGAGACTGTAATTTTGGTTTCAGGAAATACGAGTAGCAAAACAATTAAGTTTAATGCTACTGCAGATTCAAAAATAACTGCATTATACGGCAAAATATATAATGTTACTGTAGCAAACAATGTGGATGCTACAACATCTACTATTCATGCTGGTGCTATACAAACTGCAAGCACAACAGCTTCGGATAAGACTGGTTATGAATTCTATCAATGGTCAGTTCCTGCTTACGTGACTTTGGTTAATTCTACGATAAGTAGCAGTACTGTTACAATTAATGCTAAAGCAGATAACCAAACGTTGAGAGCAATCTATAAGCCTATCTTCTATTTCTATGGTTCGGCAACATCGAGTAACCCGACTTTGGGAACAGCAGAAGTGACAATTGGAACCAAAAAAGGAACTTCTGTAACAGAAAAAATTGTGGGTGATGTTGGTGATGATGATGCATTTGCCACGGCAACCTTCACAGCAAAGGCAAATGAAGATTGTGTGTTCCTTGGATGGTATACATCTGATAATGTCCTCTATTCAATACAAGAGACAATTTCGGAGCAACTGACCAATAGTGAGATTGGTTCCACTAAGCACGCAACATCGTTTTTTGCCTTGTTCAAGAAGAAACAGAATCTTCAATGGGTGGATGCTGACGTTGACCTGAATCTTGTATTGGGCGAAACGGGATATTCTTCTGCGGCAAAAGTTACCAGCAGTAATACGATAACCTATACTTACAATGAGGAAGTACTTACGGTAGATTCTGATGGAGCTATCACAACTGTTGGCTTGGGCCAAAGTGAGGTTACAGCCACAGTCGCAGGTGACGATATTTATCGAACAGAAACAATATCTCGCACATTTACTGTAAATGAAAGAAAAGTAGCCACCTTCACGCCTAGCTGGGGCGATGACGAGTCAACCAAAATAGAACTTGGTACAACGGCTACTATCAGTTTGCAGAATATTAACGAAAACTTTACAATAACCTCGGATGGTGGAACCAGTATTAGTTATGCCCTTAATGATCAAACTATAACCATCACGGCTCTTAGTGCAGGAACCACCAAACTTACACTCGATCAACCTAGCAATGGTGCTTCCCTTGATGGTAATCACGTGACATATACTATTAAGGTAACCAAACATCCAAATACTTTTGCTCTATCCAATGATTTGTCGCAAACGTTGAAGACGGAGATGAAAGTTGGGGATTATCTGACTGGAGTAATAACAAATGTAGGAAACGGCAATACGGAAGTCTCCTATACTGATGATGATGAGAGCATAGCCATTTATGATGCGGTTTATAATCGCATCATTGCCAAGTCGGAGGGCACAACAACCATCACTTTCAGTCAGGCAGAAACTGATGATTATGCGGATATTGAGGTAGAACTTAAAGTCAAAGTGACAAAGGTGGGAAACACATTGTCTATTGAACTGCCTACTTTGACGGTTGATGTGGGGGGAGAGATCACACCCATTATCGATGAAGAGAAGCGGAACAATAAAACCACACCTATAACTGCTGTTATTACTGGAAAGCAATCTTCGAATGTTAATAACGGCTCGGAAGTCATAATTTTTGAAGATGGTGTCATTAAAGCGAAGAATGCCGGAACGGCAACCATTACTCTGTCACAGGCTGCAACGTCGAAGTATACGGCTTCTGCAGATTATACATTCAATATAACAGTTCAGAAGATAAGTAATGCCATTACAATAAAGTTAAATGGAGAACAAAAGAATTCGTTGAATGTTGCACATAACGATGAGGTCGATCTTGAATGTACTTCTGCCTCGGATGCAGAATATCAAGTATCTCTCAATGGCTCAGATGAAGTTGCTACTATTAATGCAGCTATGACCAAGATAAATGCACATACTGCTGATGGTACAAATATATGGACAATCTCTCAAGTTGAGACTTATATGTATGAGGCAGCATCAACGTTTGTGAAAATAAAAGTTAATTCAGAAGTAGAAGACGACTCGTATATCCATACATCGCTTACAGGTGGCAGTAACCATAGCTGGTCTACTGGTGGTGGTGGTGATTACCATGTGACGGTGGATTATATTCCATCTGAACTTCGATTCAAAGCGTGGTATACAAATGCTACAGGTGTAAATGAGTCGGTAACTGTGGTATGGAAGGATGCACAGGGTAATCAACTTGGCTCGCAGAAGTTTTGGCTTAATAGAAACTCGTCAGAAATCCATTATGTTTATAATTTGCCAGAGAACACTCGCCAATTCTCATTCAGCGCGACTGGTGATTTTAAACAGTATCTGTCTGATGTTTATGTTGTCAGGAAAACATATATAAAAGCATCGCCAGAGACAATAAACTTGGGCCCTGTTTTCACGGATAAAACGGGAACAGCCACATTTAAGGTGGAGTGGGCAAGTTCCAATGGTGGAGATATTTCTATAGAGGGCAGTTCTCGTTTCTCTTTCTCTCCTAGTACTATTACAGGCACTGAAAATAAGAATGGCACAACTGATATTACACTTACTTATACTCCTGATCCAACTTTGTTGGGAGAAGAAAATGCAACAATTACAATTTCGGATAAATTCAATAGTAAGGATATAAAAGTCAAGGTTACTGCTAAGAAGTACACTACAACCATTCAACGAATCAAAGAGGATGATTCGTCAACAACAGTTGATGGAACCATTAGTGATGCCTTTGTATTTACGGGTACCTCTACAGAGAAACCAACGGCAGATAGCAACGACGACTTTTATTATACCATTAGTCATACACAGACCTCCAACGTGAACAACGGCAGCGCCGTCATCGCCTACGACCCGGCGACGAACACCGTCACGGGCAAGAACGCCGGCACGGCACGCCTGACCATCTATCAGAAGAAGACAAATCTCTATAATTACACGAGCGAGTCATTCGATTTCACTGTCACGAAATTGACAAATAAAACAAATATCTCACTAAGTACTGGTACTGCTGCACTCAACGTAGATGGTACAGCAATTGTGGAATTGACAAATAATGACAGTAAAGGGGCTTTGTCCGTAGAGACTCCTAGTATAAACTATACAAATCTTTCTCAGAATCGTGAAGGTGGTTTCTTGGCTTTTGATGGCAACACCAATACACTAACTGCTGTCAATGCGGGTACTGGTACTGTTAAAGTGACTCAGGCTGAGACATATAAGTATTTATCTAAGAGTGTGACATTTAATGTTACAGTCAACAAACTGAATCAGGGCTTCCATTGGAATAATCCCGATCTTGAGACATCCTTGCAGATTGGAACAAACGTTACGGATAATACGGCTTCTTCATATGAAGAGGGACTAACCGATGTGACATACAAGTCGAGCAACACGGCTGTTATTGAAATGCTTGATCCTAATACAGGTGAATTCAGAGCTAAGGCAACGGGGTCTAGTACCATTACTGCCACTCAAGCCGGGAATTACAAATATTTGCCAGCTTCAATAACTCGCCAGTTCTCTGTCTTTAACAAACAGACACCAGCTTATAATGCGGATTCACACTTCAGCGGAACCACTGGACAAATTGAGCTTACTTGCACAGCAACCATTACGGTGACAGGTGTTAGCACGGGTGAAGACTTCAGTGTTACGTATGGTAACAAGGAAGGGGAGGATCCGGAGCCTGTTATCAGTGTAAGTCAGTCTGGAGAAACCATAACCATTACGACGCTGAGATTAGGAAATGCAACGCTGACATTAAAGCAGGAAGGTAATGATGACTTCATTGCCAAGACCCAGACATACAACATCACGGTCTTCTGGCCCGATGATTTCCTGGCGCTGACACCGACGGAGACTCCTGTCCTTACAGAGGGAACCTACAGGAAGGTGTTCTTCTCGCGCGCCTTCTCTGCCTCCGGCTACTACACCATTGCCCTACCCTTCTCCACCACCGTTGCGGCACTGACCGGCCGCGCAGCAAATGCGGACGACTGGGTGGCGCAGTTGGAGACGGTGACGTATAGTCAGGCAGATGGATATACGTTACATTTCAACAAGGTGACGAGCGGTGACATCTCGGCCAACCAGCCTTATATCCTGCATCTGGCTGCAGAGGTGGTGAATCCGGTTTGGACTAATATGACGCTTAGTGCAGCTACAGCTACAGAGATTACGGCCTCAGCAGGTTACGGTAATAATGTGGGTGCCATAGGTATCTACTCTGACTGGTCGATGACCTCGAACTTTGAAGTAGGCATGAGCATGAACGGGAAGTACGGCGTAGTGAACAGCGCTGGCGGACTAAAGAAAGGCGGCACTACGGCAACGCTCAACGCCTTCTCCGCCTACATCACACCTCCCACAGGTTCTGCTGGAATAAAGGTGCGCTCGGCTTTCACCGACGAGTTCGGCGAGACAACGTACATCAATGGCTTGCCCGATGAGGACGCAACGGCATCAGACAGCCAGCTCTATGACCTCAGCGGACGACGGGTCAACGCCCATCAGCCAAAGAGCGGCATCTATGTGCTCGGCGGCCGTCGTATTGTTGTAAAATAACCGATTATCTATATAGACATAAAATGGGAATCTCGCTATGAGATTCCCATTTTTATGTCAGGCGGTGCGTACGGGACTACACCAAATACCCTCATATCAAGTTGGCTCAAAAAGTTTTAGCGAACAGCACTAATTCTAAAAAAAATTTTTGTTCAAAATAGACTACACACTACATTCGTTCCCCCTCCACCAACTACCTGCCGATAGCTTCGAAGCGCCTTAGCCACATCGCTCCCACATC
>JAFXTO010000031.1 GCA_017535725.1 Bacteroidaceae bacterium | reverse complement strand
CGGAATGACAGATGGGCTTATCCCTACATATCTCGGCCTTAATTCGGAGATTATCCGCCAGAGTTTTGCCGTTAAGTTCTATCTCGCCTTGAAGAAGAACGCAATTGACCTCGCTCTTCGCGAAATGCAGGCTTTCTTCGCCGGGTTGCCATACGTGGAGGGCATCAAGAAGACGTTGGAGGAATTCGTGAAGGCGGAGGGTTTCTACGAGTGGACATTCTATCTCATCTTCTCTATGCTGAACTCGTTCGTTCGAACTCAGGTTAAGACCATCAATGGCCGTGCAGACATGGTTGTGCACATGCCCGACACCATTTATGTGTTCGAGTTGAAGATCAATGGTACCGCCCAGCAGGCCCTTGACCAGATTAACTCTAAAGGCTATGCCATCCCATATCAGACCGACAGACGCAAGGTGGTGAAGGTCGGCATCCGCTTCTCCACCGATAAACTTGCTATTGAGGACTGGAAGATAGAGGAGTAAGCATAGGGGGACAAAAAAGGGACAAAACAAAAAGACAAAAATAAAAGCCGCTGATATTCAGTGGCTTTCGTTTCTTTTTGGTGATCCGTTTGGGGCTCGAACCCAAGACCCCAACATTAAAAGTGTTGTGCTCTACCAGCTGAGCTAACGGATCTGACCAGATGTTGCAAAGTGTGTTGTCTGTACCCCTTGAAGGGCCATCTCTTGTTTTGCGGGTGCAAAGGTAGTACTTTCCTGCGATATGACCAAACTTTTAAGCACTTTTTTCTTCTTCAGGCACCTCTTCGAGTATAAATTGGCGATAATAAGAGATGAGAATGGTTGTCAGAGGGAGGGCTATGATGAGTCCAATGAATCCCAGAAGGGAGCCCCAGATGGAGAGCGCGAGGAGAATGACAGCTGGATTCAGCCCCATTGCCGACCCCATGATTTGGGGTACGAGTACCATGTCCTGCAATACTTGTACCACAGCCACGACGAGGAATCCCAGGAAGAAAATCCACCAAAAGTTCTCTCCAGTGTCCGCCGCCTTCAGCAGGGATAGCAACGCCATGGGAATGAAGCCCAGTGTCTGCAGGTAGGGCACCAGGTTCAGGAATCCCATGAACATTCCAAGGCCAATGGCCATGGGCATTCCGACAATGAGAAAACCAATGGAGAAGAGCACGCCGACAATGAACGCCACCGTTCCTTGTCCGCGGAAATAGCTGTTCATGCCTTTTTGCACATCGTTGGACAACTGGGTGGCGAAGGGACGGTGCTTCTTGGGAACGAGTCCTATCCAGCCCTCAGATATCAGCTCGTAATCCTGAAGGATGAAAAACATGTACAGTAGCACGATGAGTGAACCCACGAGGCCGATGGCGAAGTCCACGGTCTGGTAGAGGATATTCCATAGCTGTGCAACGATGACCTGCACGGCATCGAGGAAACTCTTCTCCTGCACCAGGTCAATCAGCGTCTTCTGGTACTGGGAGCCATATTGTTCGATGAAACTTGCCACGTACGGAGCTATGTCTGTTCCATTCAAGTATTTGTTAGAGAACTCCTTGAGGAGTCCGCTGAGTTTGGAGAACTCGTCAATCGTGGGAGGGATGACGAGGATGAAGAAACCTGTCAGCGCAGCCACCACTAAGAGTGCTGCTACAATGATACTCAGCGTACGGTTGCGCAGCCGGCAACGGTATTGCAGGAACTTCACCAGTGGATACATCAGGTAGGCCAGTAACCAGGCAATAAAAAAGGGCAGGAGAACGCTACTCAGCCGGTTGATGATGAGTCCGATGACAACCAGAATAAGCAGCCCGAGCAGGCTACGGATGAAGGAGTCGAAGGTGATGGGCTGCTTGAACATATTAATGTATTAACAATGAATAGTATGTGGAATTATGCCGTAACTTCTGCGTAGCATTGCCGGCAGAGAGGTTCGTATTCGTGGGTCTCGCCGAGCAGGACTTGCCGTTCGCCTTCGACGATGCGATGGCTGACGTATGCTAATGCTCCACAACGGACGCAGATAGCGTGTACCTTTGTCACATCGTCCGCGATGGCACACAACTGCGGCATAGGACCAAAAGGCTTCCCTTTGAAATCAAGGTCTAATCCTGCAACGATGACGCGTGTTCCCCGGTTGGCCAGTTCGTTGCAGACGTCCACAATCTGGCTGTCGAAGAATTGTGCCTCATCAATGCCGAGGACGTCGGCGTCAGATCCCATGAGTAGGATGCTGGCAGCACTTTCTACCGGCGTGGAGGGAATCACGTTGCCTTCGTGGCTGACGACATCTTCTTCGCTGTAGCGCACATCGATGGAAGGTTTGAAAATCTCCACCTTCTGTCGCGAAAGCTTTGCACGCTTCATGCGGCGGATGAGTTCTTCCGTTTTGCCGGAAAACATCGATCCACAAATAACTTCCACGCGGCCTCGACGCATGAATTCTCCACTATAATCTTTCTGATTGGGCATAAAAGAGTCTTTTTTCGGGTGCGAAATTACCGTTTTCTTTGCTTCCGACCAAAGAAAATGCAAGAAAAAGTAAAAACTTTGTTAATTTCCACCTCTTATTTGTCGAAGAATGAAGATTTATACCGAACTTTGCGCCATGTTATATGTCGTGCCCACTCCCGTGGGGAACCTCGAAGATATCACGCTGCGTGCGCTGAAGGTATTGCGCGAAGCAGATTTGATACTTGCGGAAGACACCCGTACGAGTGGCCTCCTGCTGAAGCATTTTGACATCAAACGCCCTATGCAGTCCTACCATAAATTCAATGAGCACCAGCAGGTGCAACGTATTGTGGAGCGTCTGTTGGCGGGTGAGCAGGTGGCAGTGGTCAGCGATGCCGGCACTCCGGGTATCAGCGACCCTGGCTTCCTGGTGGTGCGTGAGGCTGTGAGAGCTGGCGTGGATGTGACCTGTCTGCCGGGTGCTACTGCGTTTGTTCCAGCGCTGGTTGCCTCTGGCCTTCCCTGCGATAAGTTCTGCTTCGAGGGCTTCCTCCCGCAGAAGAAGGGACGACAGACACGACTTGCCCAGTTGTCTGAGGAACCGCGGACGATGGTGTTCTACGAATCACCGCATCGGGTGGTGAAGGCTCTGCAGCAGTTCGTGGAGGTCTTTGGACCAGAACGCCCAGCTGCCGTCTGTCGGGAACTATCCAAGATTCATGAGGAATGCGTGCGCGGGACGTTGACCGAACTGCTGGCCCACTTCACAGAGAATGAGCCTCGAGGTGAGTTCGTCATCATCGTGGGAGGCCAGTAATTTGTCGTAATAACGTAATAACGTGATAACGTAATAACGAAGGCCGGTAAGGTTGAAAAATTGAAAAATTGAAAAATTGAAAGATTGAAAGATTGAAAAGTTGAAAAATTGAAAAGTTGAAAAGTTTAACAATATCAAAATAATATGAAAAAACTATTCCTACTGCCGCTTTGCCTCCTGGCTCTGTCGGCTTGCAATGATGGAAAGAAAGCTGCTGAGGAACGTGCTCAACATGAGCGAGATTCCCTCATGCAGGTTATAGACGAGAAAGAGACAGAGCTGAATGACATTATGGGCTCCATCAATGAAATTCAGGAAGGATTCCGCCAGATAAATGAAGCAGAAGGCCGTATCACGGTGGCCAACGGAAATCCTGAAGTGGCATCCTCGCGCGAGGTCATCCGCGAAAACATGCAGTTCATCCAGCAAACCATGCAGCAGAACCGTGACAAGATTGCACAGTTGCAGCAACGGCTGAAGACGACCACCGTGAATGTCGAGCGTCTGACAAAGACCATTGAGAACTTGCAGAAGCAGTTGGAGGAGCAGAATATCCGGGTGCAGGAACTTGAAGCACAGCTGGCGGAGAAAGATGTGAAGCTGGCTGAACAGGACGAACAAATCAGTCAGCTGAACGAAAACGTCAGCGACCTGCAGGCTGAGAACAAGCAGAAACAGGAGACCATTCAGTCGCAGGACAAGGATCTGCATACTGCTTGGTTTGTCTTCGGCACCAAGAATGAACTGAAGGAGCAGAAAATCCTGCAAAAGGGTGATGTACTCCGTAACGGTGATTTCAATAAGGACTACTTCACCAAGATTGATACACGCATCGACAAGGAAATCAAGCTTTACAGCAAGAGCGCAGAACTCCTCACCAGCCATCCCGCTGGCAGCTATGAGCTGGTGCGTGATGCCAAGAAGCAGTACTCCCTGAAAATCACGGATCCCGATAAGTTCTGGAGCGCCAGCAAGTACCTGGTTATTCTGGTGAAATGAAGGAATTTGTAATCACAGAGGCAAAGGCTGAGACAGCGATACTTGTAGGCTTGATTACTCCCCAGCAGGACGAACGGCGCACTACCGAGTATCTGGACGAGCTGGAGTTTCTGGCCACCACGGCAGGGGCCGTGACTATCAAACGCTTTACACAGCGTGTGCAGGGTCCCAGTCAGGTCAGCTATGTCGGCAAGGGCAAGCTGGAAGAAATCCGCGCTTTCATCGTGGCGGAGGAAGATGCCGACCGCGAAGTGGGCATGGTCATCTTTGATGACGAACTCAGCGCCAAGCAGCTGCGTAACATTGAGCAGGTCTTGCAGGTGAAGATCTTGGATCGTACTTCGCTCATCCTCGATATCTTCGCCATGCGTGCTCAGACGGCTAACGCCAAGACCCAGGTGGAGTTGGCCCAGTATCGCTATATGCTTCCTCGCCTGCAGCGCCTCTGGACACACCTCGAGCGTCAGGGTGGTGGTTCCGGCTCCGGTGGCGGCAAGGGTAGCGTGGGCCTTCGTGGTCCAGGTGAGACACAGTTGGAGATGGACCGCCGTATCATCCTCAACCGCATGAGTCTTCTCAAACAGCGTCTCGCAGATATAGACCGCCAGAAGTCCACCCAGCGCAGTAACCGGGGACGCATGATCCGAGTCGCACTTGTAGGCTATACGAATGTGGGAAAGAGCACGCTGATGAACTTACTCTCCAAGAGCGAGGTCTTCGCAGAAAACAAACTCTTTGCTACACTCGACACTACCGTCCGAAAAGTCATAATAGATAATCTCCCCTTCCTGCTTTCTGACACCGTTGGTTTTATTCGCAAGCTGCCCACCGACCTCATCGATAGCTTCAAGAGCACTCTTGATGAGGTGCGGGAGGCCGATTTGCTTGTGCATGTCGTGGACATCTCGCATCCTGATTTCGAAGAACAGATAAAGGTCGTGGATAAGACGCTGGGTGATCTCGGTTGTGCAGACAAACCCTCGATGATTCTTTTCAATAAAATCGATGCCTACACCTTCACCCCGAAAGATGCCGACGACCTCACTCCTGTCACGCGGGCAAATATGTCGCTGCCAGAACTCATGAAGACTTGGATGGCCAAGCTGGGTGGTGACTGTTTGTTTATCAGCGCTGCGCAACGTACGAATATCGATGAACTTCGTCGGGTTCTCTACGCTCGTGTACGGGAACTCCACGTACAGAAATACCCCTATAATGACTTCCTCTATCAGCACTACGAGGAAGGGGAAACTCCTGAGGTGGAAGTTGATTAATAATCTTCTGAAAATGTTATGTGGACGATGTGCTGCGCCGAGTCAGAAGGCGCAGTGTAATCGTAGACCTATTTCTGCAGGTCGGTTGTACTGGGCAAAGGCGCGTTGCATGGTCTCGAAGTAGAAGACCTGTTGGCGGTGGAGGTGGATGTTGCGGACGTAGAATGATAGTTCCGTGGCCTTCTTGTGGAGGCCCAGTGCTATGGCCATTTGTCCGGCGAAGTTTTGGTAAGCGGTGTTGCTTTCTGTCCAATAGATACGTCCTGCAGCGTGGTAGTCCGCATGCAGGCTGATGGCTTCCAGCCAGCTTTGGCGCAGTGCCCATCGCTGGTTGATACCGACTGCCAGGGTGTGTTGAGGGGTGAAGGGCACGTAGTTGTTGCCTTCTTCACCGTCATTTCGGAACTTCGCGCGCGTGTATCCATAAGAGGTGTAGGCTGTGAGCTGGTCTGTGAACTGTGCTCGCAAGCGTATTTCCCCTCCGATGCTTCGACTACGACCGGAGTTGACCGTTACGCGGCCGAGACCTCCTTCCGAGAATTTAGATACCTGTTGGTTACTCGTCTCCATCCAGAAGAGGGCGGCGTCAGCTTGAAGGCGTCCGTCCCACAGCGTCTGGTGGGTCCCCAGCTCATAATTCCAGGCTGTTTCTGGTTCGTACCAGGTGTACTGCTGGATGTCCGTGGGTTGCTGGGTGCCCATGGAGATGAGCATGTCGCGCACGGTCGTCTTGACATCTGCTGGAATCATGGTTACCCCATCCACGACAGGTACGGTGGCATCGGCCACATTCTTCATGATGGCCGCTTGCATGCGTGCCTGCAGCAGGTCGCTGAACATCTGGAAGTTATATCCGCCAGAGCGGTGTCCGCGTGAGACGGCAGCATAGATATTTGAAAGGCGCTTCGTGCGGAAAGAGTAGGTCAGAGTGGCCTTGGGCAACAGTTGTAGAGTGGTCTTTGAGGTCGTCCCCTTCAGGCCGTCTGTGACTTCGTAGTCGGATGCAGGCACCAGCGTCATTCCTTCACGGACGTGTCCATCGGGATAGGTGAGGCGTCCGTCCAGACCATAGCGTTGGATGAACGTGTAGCGTGTGTCATAGTCCATTGAAAAGTGTTCCAATTCGGCGCGCAGTCCGGCGGTAAGTGTTAGTCTCTGGATGGCAAAAAGATTGGTGATTGTGCTCTCGTGGAAGAGGGCTGCGTTGGAGGTTGGCGTCTTGTATGTTCCGGGGAAGCCCAGTTCTTGGCCGGCGATAAGGTTATTGAAGACGAAGTTCATGGTGTATTGCACCTCGCCGGCCTCGTTGCGGCTGTTGATGGTGGGCAGGTGAGTATTTGCCTGTCGGTTGATAAGTCCATTGAGCCAATCCATGCCGTCTGCGTGGAAAGTCACTGGGCCTTCCGTGGTGTTCCAGCCTTGCAGGAAGCTGGCTCCCAGTAGCCAGTCGTAAACGTTTCCGCCCTTCCTTCCGTCCTCCCTTCGGTTGTGGACGATGAGCTCCTCTGTCAGCAAGTTCGAGTTCTGTCGCTGCATGAGGGTGTAGAGGTTCGTGGTGGTAAAGTCTTGGTCGAGGTCCATGCGGTCGTGCAGGTGCTGGTAACCTGTGATGCTGTTGAGTTCCACGTGTTTCCATTGTTTGTTGAGCGTGGCTCCCAGGTTGGTGAGGTTACGTCGGTATCCGCTGTGGTTGTTGTAGGCTATCTGACCGCGTTGTGTCAGAGGCTCAGGTGTAGAGGGCGTTCCTACAGTCCCCACATATTCGTAAGGGTATCCACCTTGGTTCAGCCATTCGTGTGTGGCCGTGATATCTATATTTAGGGTGTTATTGGGCTTGATAACGAGTCTGACGCGCGCTCCTGCATCTTTTTCGTCGTCTATGAGTTCGTTATCGCGTCCGGCATTGCGGAAATAGCCTCCGTCCAATGTCCCGAACAGGTGTCCGCTGAAGGCGAAGTGTTCCGAGATGCGGTGGTAATGTGTCAGCGATAACCGGCCGCGTCCTCGTCCTCCGTCGGCCGAAAAGCTGGAGGCGGCGTGGCTGGCATCGAAGTCAATTTCTGTACCCTGGTAGTGGAATGGGTTCTTGGTGAACACGCGGATGACTCCACCCATGCTGCCTCGTCCATACAGCGTCCCTTGAGGACCACTGAGTACATCGATGCGATCTACTCCTGCCAGGTTGAAGTCGTAGCCTGCAGGCGATACCTGAGGTACCCCATCGACATATAGAGCCACAGCTGGCGTGCCCGTTCGTGAGCCTACGCCGCGAATGTAAACGCTGGTGGTCAGGTGTGAACCATAATTAGGGATGAATAGGTTGGGGGCCTGCGCTGAGAGGTCTGTTATGCCTTTTACTCCTTGTGTAAGCATTTCGTTGTGTGCCAGTGACGTCGCAGACAGAGGCTGTTGCCGCAGTCGTGTGTTCTCTTTGGGGGTGGCAGCTACAACGATTTCCTCGATATCCGTCGTCCGTAGTGTGTCCTGAAACTCCTCGGCGCCCTTTCGATTGAAGTCGGTGGCTCCGGAGTTGGTGGCCGTAATTAGCAAACTGAATAATAGGAGGTGGCTTTTTTTCATCGTTCTTGTTATGTGTTGTGTGGATATGTCCATGAGTGGCATGGACGGTGGACTGGGTGTCAGAGATTGACGACCAGCGACCCTCCGAGGGTAAAATGGTGCATGTGTTTCCTCTTCTCGAACTCGTATGGCATAAGGCCTGTCCCAGTCCCGGCAAAAAGTGTTTCCAGGGATGGAACGCCTTCCTTCATGTAATGATAGGGGTCATATTTGAGCTGGAAGTCCTTCTTCGTGTAGTCGTAGTCGGCGAAGATGCGCCAGGAGAAGTGGGCCTTGTAACGGTACGTCAGGCTCAGTCCCGTGCTGTAGCTGGTGGAACCTCGGGTGCCGAGGGTGATGCAGCTCCATTGTGTGTCGTAGGTTTGTCCGGTGGACTCCAGCTTGTTGATGTTCAGCTGTTGTACTCCGTCTTGTGTAATGGTTGCCGTGTACTCCAGATTCTTTTGGTCGCCGGTAATGTGTGCGTCCACGTCCAATTCCTGTGTTCGGCTTGGGCCGATGAGAACCTTGGTGCCCAGTGCGAATCGTTTGCTGAGAGGAATGTTGAAATACAGTCCGGCGCTGGCTGTGAATTCGGTGAGGTAGTCACTCTCGATTGTGATTTCTTCGCTTGCCACCAAGGGATTAGATCCTGTTAGCTGGTTTTGCACAATCTGAGTCTTTGAGGACATTTCTGCAGGAGTGAGTGAGGGATTGCTCATCTGATAATAATGGAGCAGGTGTTGGCTCGGGCTGATGTTGTGTTTACGGATGTTCTCCGCAAAGTCGCCCCATCGTTTGGCTGTCATGGCCCGCACGCGGAGGCGCCCGCCCAAACCTATATATTTATTAAGGAAGTAAGCACCTTCCACGTCCACGGTCGTGGCAGGGCGGAACGAGACGTTCAGATCCAAATCCTGAAAGTCCTCCTTGTATGCCTCGTTAAGCAGGTCTTCGACTCCAAAGGAAAGATTGTGGGTACCCAGTCCGAAGCCCATATTGATACCGAAGAAAGTGGGACTGTAGCAGGTCTCTGGGAGATCGTTTCGCAACAGACCTTTCCCTTTGAAGATGACATCGCTCAGGGCATAGCCCAGCTCTGCGGAGAAGATGCCGATACCGGCGCCTGAAAACACATCACTGACCCAGTGCCGGTTGTTCAGCACGCGCATGATACCTGTGGCAGTGGCCACTCCGTAACCTGCGATAGAGAACCAGGGCGAGCGTGTCAGACCATATTCCTTGTGCAGGAGGGTGGCACCCACGAACGATGTCGCTGTGTGTCCCGAGGGCCAGGAGTTCGTTGCAGAGCTGTCGGGACGCCTCTCTCTGGCCGTGTATTTAATGCCGTTGACAAGGATGGCCATTGAGCCATAGGCCATGGCGGCACTGGCCAGCAGTCGAGGCCAGTCGCTGCGTCCCTCGTAGCCACCCAGCTTCAAGCCCACTGTCATTACCGGGCCGAAGTATTGTGTATAGTCATCGATGGAGGTCTTGAAGGAGGTGATGAGGCGTGTGTTGGGATGAAGTTCGTCATTGTAATTTTGGCGGAACGAAGCTTTGTCGCCCTTGATGAGGATTCCCGCTATGAAGACGGGCACACCTACAAACGTCATGTCATCCATGAACTTATAGGGTGTCACTCCTGGGTTCGTGCGCAGGCGGAACAGGCTGACGTCTGGATGCCACTTTTTCTTCTCTGCAGGTGTGGTGCCCAGCGAGAGCGGTTCCGTCAGCTGTTGTTTCATCTGGCGGTGGGCTTCTATGATCATCTGGCGGGCTTGCTGTTGTTCGCTAACCAAGGACAAGGACAATGTGGGCTGCGTATTCAGTTGCAGCCTGTAGGCCGAGGGGTTGTTCCAAGTGTTGGCCTGCAAGATCATTGTCGCTTGAACGAGCAAGAGTAAGAGGAATGACCGTTTCATTCGTCATTAATGGGAATTCTGGATATAGATGGAACTAAATTATACAACGAAAGAGACTTCCTTGAAAGCATAGCGGTGAATATGGCCGGAAGTGTCGCGAAGGAGCAGGTGGCCGGAGGGTTCTACGTCGGCTATCTCGGCGAGAAACGGGGTGGGGGAGGAGGCATCGAGGTAAGGATGCAGTCCTTCGCGGCGGTATAGGAAGGAGCGGTAGGCCGTGTGTAGGGAAGAGGTCAGGCTGGCCGTTTGATCTTGGGCGGAAGTAGAGGCCGCGAAAGAAGTCTGGAGGTCAGCGTAGTAGTGGCGGAAGTGAGTGATGATTGTATCGAGAACCAGCATCCGTGTCGTGTCGTGCCCAAGGAGCTGACGGAGCGAAACGGGGTTGGGGGCATCGCTGTGGAAGTCTGCTTGGTTGATGTTGACTCCGCAACCGATGATGCAGCGCTCGACATATCTGCCGCTGAGCTCGTTCTCCATGAGGATTCCGCCAATCTTACGGTCACCTACATAAATGTCGTTTGGCCATTTGACGGAAACGGCAGGGTGACAAGGGGTTGCTGAGGCGTTGGTCTCTAAGGGAAACTGGGGATTGCCAAGGAAGGAGTCAACGGCGTTGCGGATGGCGAGTGCGATGGCCTCGCTAAGCAGGAAGAGATGTGAGGGTGGAAGGAAGGTGGGGTGGAGCAGGAGGCTGAAAAGAAGGTTTTTCCCTCGTTCCGATTCCCAGGTGTTGCCCGTTTGTCCGCGTCCTGCTGTCTGGTATTCTGCGGTGACGAGGGTGAGGTCGGTGCCCTGTTGTGGCTGGTATGCTGCGAGGAACGTATTGGTGGACGTTACGGCATCGAGTTCTATTAACTGGAAGTGAGGAGAGGAATCGAGCATGTTTAGGATGAACGAATTTAACGGATTAAAAGAATAACAGATTAACAATCAACGGAGCATTGTGCAACCTGTTAATTCGTTAATCTGTTAATGAGTGATTCCGAAGTTGGTTGGGCTACCCGGACTCGAACCAGGAAAGGCAGGACCAGAATCTGCAGTGTTACCATTACACCATAGCCCAATCTTTTTGCGAGGCCGCTATTCCACAAGCCTGCCTCCGTGGAAGGTCGTTGGGCTACCCGGACTCGAACCAGGAAAGGCAGGACCAGAATCTGCAGTGTTACCATTACACCATAGCCCAATCGACATTGCATTGCGGTTTTATGCCGTTTTGCGGGTGCAAAAGTAGGTACTTTTTATGAAACAGACAAACTTTTCCCTAAAAAAAATGAAAAAACGCTTGATTTTTCCTCGCGTTTGCGGAAAAGGTCGTATCTTTGCACTCCAAAACGTATGCTTTATCAATGAATCAACAGACAGAACAGCTTATCGGCCACATTCAGGCTGGCATCGAAGAAAAGAAGGGGCGCGACATCGTCGTGGCTGATTTCTCGAATATTCCAGAAGCAATCTGCCAGGCCTTCGTCATCTGCACGGGCAACTCACCCACTCATCTGCAGGCGCTGACGGACAGCGTGGAGGAATTTGCCCGTAAGGGAGCTGCAGCTCATGCCACAGCCATCGCAGGACTGCGTAATGCACAGTGGGTGGCGATGGACTATGGAACAATCATCGTGCACCTTTTTTTACAGGAGGCACGTGAGTTCTACGATTTAGAACATCTTTGGGCAGATGCGGAAATCACAGAAATTCCCAATGTATTTTAATTATCATTCGTGCCTTACCTCAAATAAGAATAAAGATCATGAACGAGCAAAACAATACTTCCCAGGGTGGTAGTTCTAATCGCGACAACCGCCAGAACAAGATGCCGCGTTTCAATCTCACGTGGCTGTACATCGCTATCGCAGTAGCGCTCGGCTACCTCTTCTTTGCCGGCGGCGATTCGAGCAAGTCTGGTTCATCCAAGAGTGTTACCTACACTGTTTTTAAGCAGTATGTGGAACAAGGTTATGCCACTCGGATTGTGGCGAACAAGGACGAGGGGACTGTGCGCCTCTACGTGAAGCCAGAGCACATACGCGATGTCTTCCAGCAGGGCCTGGAGCAGACGGGCAAACAACCTTTCGTGCAAGCTGAATACGGCTCGGCCGAGAAATTGGACGAGTTTATTTCCACTCAGCAGGAGCTTGGCAATTTCAAAGGCGAGTTGAGCTACAAACGTTCGGACGACACGCTGATGCAGATATTCTGGAATATCTTCCCGCTGTTGTTCATTATCTTTGTGTGGATCCTGATTATGCGGCGTATGGGGTCTGGTGGTGGCTTAGGCGGCATGAGTAGCATCTTCAATGTGGGACGTTCGCGCGCACAATTAGTAGAAAAAGGTGGAGATAACGAGTCTAAGGTGACGTTCAAGGACGTGGCTGGACAGGCTTCCGCCAAGCAAGAAGTGCAGGAAATCGTGGAGTTCCTGAAGAACCCCAGCAAGTTCACAGACCTGGGTGGTAAGATTCCCAAAGGTGCCCTGCTTGTAGGCCCTCCGGGAACGGGTAAGACGCTGTTGGCCAAAGCTGTGGCTGGTGAGGCTGATGTCCCGTTCTTCTCCATGAGCGGCTCAGATTTTGTAGAAATGTTTGTGGGTGTCGGTGCCAGCCGTGTGCGTGACCTTTTCCGTCAGGCGAAGGAGAAAGCTCACTGCATTATTTTCATCGATGAGATTGACGCCGTAGGTCGTGCCCGTTCGCGCAATGCCATGATGGGTGGCAATGACGAACGCGAATCCACCCTGAATCAGCTGTTGACGGAGATGGACGGTTTTGGTACGAACTCGGGTGTCATTATCATGGCAGCAACCAACCGTGCTGATATTCTCGACAAGGCCTTGCTCCGTGCGGGACGTTTCGACCGTCAGATTCACGTGGATTTGCCCGACTTGAACGAGCGTAAGGCCGTATTCAAGGTACATCTTCGTCCCATCAAGGTTGACGAATCCTTGGACGTTGATCTGCTTGCTCGTCAGACGCCGGGCTTTAGTGGCGCCGATATCGCCAATGTCTGTAACGAGGCAGCCCTCATCGCTGCCCGCCACGGTAAGCAGGCTGTGACGAAAGAAGACTTCCTGGCTGCCGTGGACCGCATCGTGGGCGGATTGGAGAAGAAAACCAAGGTGATGACCGAGGAGGAGAAGCGAACCATCGCACTTCACGAAGCTGGACACGCCACGATTTCGTGGAATCTGCAGTATGCCAACCCGCTCATCAAGGTGACCATCGTGCCGCGTGGCCGTGCTTTGGGAGCTGCATGGTATCTGCCCGAGGAACGACAGATTACCACCCGTGAGCAGATGCTCGACGAGATGTGTGCCACCCTTGGAGGACGCGCTGCTGAGGAACTTTTCACGGGACATATCAGCAGCGGTGCTATGAACGATCTGGAGCGTGTGACGAAGCAGGCCTACGGCATGATTGCTTATATGGGTATGAGCGAAGCACTGCCCAACCTCTGCTACTACAGCAACGAGGAATATTCCTGGCAACGTCCCTACAGCGAAGCAACTGCGGAGCTAATCGACCAGGAAGTAAAGAAGATGATTGCCGAACAGTACGAACGCGCCAAACAATTGCTCCTCGAAAAGAAGGAAGGTCACAATGCCTTGGCTACCCTTCTGGTAGAACGCGAAGTTATCTATGCGGAGGATGTCGAGAAAATCTTCGGCAAACGCCCGTGGGCCAGCCGTACAGAAGAGTTGCTGATGGAAGAAGACCCGCTCCCCGCTTCCCCTGAAGAGGGAGAGTAGGATGTGTAGCAGGTATCCGCTTCGTATTCTTATAGCTTATTCATTCAGAAATGCAAGATACTACAAATAGTCTTAGTAATAACTCCCTCCCTAACAAGGAGGGCGCGGGGAAAGTCCGTAATCTCTTTATTCGTGCCCTCACAGGCATCGTCTTCGTGGTCGTTATGGTCGGTGGTATCCTCTATTCACCTCTGACCTGCTCCCTGTTGTTCCTGTTGATCACCATCCTCAGTGTCTGGGAGTTCACAGGGCTTGCCAATCTGCGCGAGGATGTACAAGTCAATCGTTTTATCACTACCGTCGCTGCCGCTTGTCTCTATTTGGGCTTCTTCGGTTATGCCGCAGGCGTTGCCGCCGCCGTCCCCCTCTTCGTCCCTTGGTTGCTTAGCATGATTTACTTGCTAATCTCTGAACTTTATCTCGGCCGGGAGAACCCGTTGGGCAACTGGGCCTACACGATGTGGTCTCAGATTTATGTCGCCCTGCCCTTTGCCTTGCTACCCTTGTTGCTATTTCCCCAGGAAGGTGGCCTTTTGTCGCAAGACTATTCACGTGCGGGCGCGTACCTTATATTATCTATCTTCGTTTTTCTTTGGTGTTCCGACACGGGTGCCTACTGCTGTGGCTCGCTGCTTGGGCGGCATAAGTTGTTTCCCAGCGTGTCACCTGGCAAGACATGGGAAGGTTCTATTGGAGGTGCTCTGCTGACGGTGGGTGCTTCTCAGCTCGTGGCAGCTTATTTTCCAGTACTCAGCGCTTGGCAGTGGGCCGGCTTTGCCTTGGTCGTCGTGGTCTTTGGTACTTGGGGTGACTTAGTGGAGAGCCTGCTGAAGCGCCGATTGGGCATCAAGGACAGTGGCAACATCCTGCCTGGTCATGGCGGTATGCTCGACCGCTTTGACAGCAGTCTGCTCGCCATCCCTGCCGTGGTTGCTTACCTCTTCACGTTGGCTGTGTTGTAGGATCCACCCTTCGACCGCTCTAAATAAACGTTAAAAGAACACTCATCCATTAAACGAAAGGCCGCTGAGGCGGTCTTTGTTTTTGAACACAATAGAGACAATAGAAACTATAGCAATTATAGAATCTATAAAACTAAAGCAACAATGAATAGACTCCTTACTTCCCTCTTTGCGCTGTGCCTTGCAGTGGCCGCCAGCGCCCAGAAAGCTACCGTCGCTGGCTCCGTTGTCGACAGCGATGGTGAACCTTTGCCTGGTGCTACCGTGGTTATCATGCGCCTTGATAGTACCCAGGTGACCGGTCAGTCTACCAAGGACGACGGCTCGTTCAGTATCAGCGGTTTCCAAGTGGGTGATTACCTGCTGCGTGCGTCCTATATAGGTTATAAGACGGCTTGGCGCTCTCTGAACCTGTCGAAGCAAAACCGTAGGATTGTCCTCGGGCAGATTGTGTTGATGGATAACGCCAAGCTGATGAAAGACGCCGTGGTCACTGCACAGGCGGCTCAGATGGAGATGAAGGCTGATACCTTCGTCTACAATGCCGATGCTTTCCGCGTCCCTGCTGGCTCTAACTTCGAAGCACTGCTGAAGAAATTCCCCGGTGCGGAAATAACGGAGGAGGGAACCATCAAGATCAATGGTAAGGAAGTCAAGAAGATATTGGTCAACAAAAAGGAGTTTTTTGGCGGTGATACGAAGACGACCTTGAAGAACCTCGAGGCAAGCATGGTCAGTCAGGTCAAGGCCTACGACCGTCAGAGCGACTACAGCCGTGTTACCGGTATTGATGACGGGGAAGAAGAGACCGTTTTGGATCTGACAATCCGCAAGGGAATGGGTGAAGGCTGGCGACTGAACCTTGACGGAGGCTATGGTACGGAGAAACGCTTCACCAGTAATTTGCGTCTGACCCGCTTCTTGGATACCTGGCGTGTGGCTGTTTTCGGTAATGCCAACAATACTGGCGACCGCGGCTGGGGTGGCTTCGGCCGAGGTGGCGGAGGCGGATTGATTACTAGCAAGATGGTGGGCGGTGACTTTGTGTGGATGAATGGTAAGGACGAGGGCGACGCCGGCTTCTTCGAACTGGGAGGCAATGTACGCTACAACCATACCTCCACGGACAACCTCACGCGCTCCAACTCCCAGACATTCATTACTTCCTCGGTATCGCAGTATGTCAATAGTCTCAGCCAGAACTATGGCAAAAATGGTAGCTTAAATACAGACTTCCGTTTAGAGTGGCAGCCAGACTCCATGACGAACATCCAGTTCCGTCCGAACTTCTCCTACAGCACCAATGATTCGGAAGGCTACAGCCACAATGTCACCTTTAACGATGACCCCTACGCTGCAGGAATGACCAACCCGCTGGATGAATATGATAACTTTGTAGATCGCGACTCCATCCGCGTGAATGCCAATACCCGCAATAATTTTGGGGACTCTAAAAACTACAACGTTAACGGCTGGTTGCAGGTAAACCGTCGACTGGCCAAGGCGGGACGTAACATCACCCTTGACCTCGGTGGAAACATCTCCGGCAGTGACGGTACCAGTAACAGTCGAAGCCTTATCCATTATTATAAGAAGCAGATAGACCTCACATTCAATAATCAGCGTAACGAGAACCCCTCCGACAACTGGAACTATCGTGCGCGTCTATCCTATTCGGAGCCTATCTTCAAGGGTGCCAACCTGCAATTCAGCTACCAGTTCCAACGTCGATTCTCAGACAGTGACCGTGCCCTCTACTCCAGCGTGAAGGATATGCTCTCTTCGCAGTTTGCTGGCATGACAGATGAGGTTATTGCCTCTCAGCTCTACGCTGGATTCCTAGGTGGCGTGGACTCCCTACAACTTGAGAAAGACCTCTATAACTCGCAGTACGCCAAGTACAATGAATACAATCACGATGCCAGCATCATGCTTCGTTATCAATTGGGTGACTTCCGTCTGAATGCAGGTGTGAGCTTACAGCCACAACGCACGCACATGATTTACCAGAAGAACAACCAGGATTTCGATGTCACCCGCGATGTCTTCAACTGGGCTCCGCGAGTGGACCTACGCTGGAAAATCAGCAACACCAGTCAGTGGCGTGTGCGCTACAACGGACGCATGAGCCAGCCCTCCATGACCAACCTCCTCGATGTGGAGGACACCAGCGACCCCCTCAACCGCTCGCTGGGTAACCCAGGGCTGAAACCTTCGTGGACCAACAGCTTCAACACTTGGTACAACGACTATCTGCCCGACAAGCAGATGGGGTGGAACGTCAGTGCTGGATTCTCGCAGACCAACAACAGCATCAGTACTGCCGTGACTTATGACACCACCACGGGTGTACGCACCTCGCGTCCAGAGAATATCAATGGTAACTGGAACACCTGGGGATGGGCCGGATTCAACACTGCTCTCGGTCCCAAGAAGTACTGGAACCTATATAACAACATCAATGTGAACTACAGCAACAGCGTCAGCTACATGCAGGAGAGCGGAAATATGCAGTCTGTGAAGGCTACTACCAAGAGTCTGAACCTCGGCTACAATCCCCGTCTGAACTTCCGCTATGACTGGGGCGAGACGGGCTATGGTATTGAAGTCGGAGCCAATGGTGGTATCAACTATCGCTGGGCACGTAACGACATCCAGAGTTCTGCGAACCTCGATACCTGGAACTATGACTACGGTGGTAACGTCCAGTTCTCCATGGCGTGGGGTATGACATTCAGCACCGATATCAGTGAACAGGTGCGTCGCGGCTACGCCGACGAGTCCATGAATACCAATGAACTTATCTGGAATGCCCAGTTGCAGCAGACTTTCCTCAAACAGAAGAATCTCATTGTCAGCCTCGAATGGTATGACATCCTGGGCCAACGCTCAAATATCAGCCGTGTCATCAACGCTACACAGCGCAGCGACACCTGGACGAATGCCATCTACAGCTACGGCATGTTGCGCCTGACCTACAATTTCAGCCTCATGGGTAGTAAGGAAGCACGTTCCGAATTCGATGGAATGTTCCCTGGTGGTTTCCCAGGTGGCGGTGGCAACCGCGGTGGAGGTAATCGCGGCGGCAACCGTGGTGGAGGTGGCGGATTCGGTGGTCCAGGACGCAGATAATCCTAAATCAATCCTGATGACCGATTTGGGATAATCACCTCCTTTTCTGAAAGAACTCACGCATCAGGGCGGCACACTCCTCTTCGAGGATGCCGCCCTGAATAGTTGTCCGTGGATGGAGTGCATCGGGTGCAAAGCGGCGGAATCCTCGCTTGGGGTCGGCGGCGCCGTAGACCACCCGCGCGACCTGTGCCCATCCGATGGCTCCGGCACACATCACACAAGGCTCTACGGTCACATATAGCGTACACTCTGTCAGGTACTTGCCGCCGAGATAGGTCGAGGCGGCGGTGATGGCTTGCATCTCAGCGTGTGCTGTGACGTCGGTCAGCCGTTCGGTCAGGTTGTGCCCCCGTGCGATAACCCGTCCTTGGCAGACAATCACGGCGCCAATGGGAATCTCATCTTCTGCGAAGGCGGCACGGGCGTCAAGGAGTGCCTGACGCATGAAGTACTCGTCCTGTTGTACTTGTTGTATTTCTTCCATAATTTATGGCAAACTGGTACTTTTAGCGGGCGAAGATAGCAAGAATTTGTCGTAAATAAGCATAAAAAGGCTTAAAAGTGAGTTTTTCTCATCAGAAATGGCTATCTTTGCGCCTCACTTAGGTAATCATGGGTAAAATAATCGCTTTAGCCAATCAAAAAGGCGGCGTGGGTAAGACCACCACGTCTATGAACCTTGCCGCTTCATTAGCCACCTTGGAGAAAAAGGTGTTGCTCATCGACGCCGACCCGCAGGCCAACGCTTCCAGCGGGTTAGGTCTTAACGTTCAGGAGGTAGAAAGCTCCATTTACGACTGTCTCATCAACCAAGTAGACCCTCGCGAGGCCATCTATGAGTCTGACATACCAAACCTTGACGTCATCCCTAGCCACATCGACCTGGTAGGGGCTGAAATAGAGATGCTTAATATGAAGAATCGCGAGCAGGTCATGCGTAAACTGTTGCGCCCCCTGCTTTCGGACTATGACTACATCCTCATCGACTGTTCGCCCTCGCTGGGACTCATCACCGTAAACGCCCTCACGGCAGCAGACTCCGTCATCATCCCTGTGCAGTGTGAGTACTTCGCCCTCGAAGGAATCTCCAAACTGCTGAACACCATCAAGCTCATCAAGCAGAAACTGAATCCAGCCCTGGCCATTGAAGGCTTCTTGCTGACGATGTATGACTCCCGCCTCCGTCTGGCCAACCAGATAAAGGACGAGGTGTTGCGACATTTTCAGGAACTGGTCTTCAAGGCTGTCATCAATCGCAACGTGAAACTCTCCGAAGCTCCCAGCCACGGACTTCCCGCTATCCTCTATGATGCGGACAGCACGGGCGCCCGTAACCATCTGGAACTTGCTAAGGAAATCATTGAAAAGAATGAAAAGTGAAAGATGAATTAACTATTATCTTTTTTCACCCTCTCCTTTTTTCATTAATAGATAAATCGTATGGCTCCTCACAAGAAATATCCTGCCCTCGGACGAGGGCTTGACGCACTGATACAGCAGGACGAAGTTCAGACCGAGGGCTCGTCCTCCATCAACGAAATTGCCCTGACGAAAATACACCCCAACCCCAACCAGCCGCGTCGCGAGTTCGATGCTGAGGCCCTGCAGGAACTGGCAAGCAGCATTCGTGAGATAGGCATCATCCAGCCCATCACCCTCCGCAAGATGGATGATGGAACCTATGAGATTATCGCTGGTGAGCGCCGCTGGCGTGCCTCGCAAATGGCTGGTTTGGAGTCCATCCCGGCCTATATTCGTACAGCTGATGACGAGAATGTCATGGAGATGGCACTCATCGAGAACATCCAGCGCCAGGACCTTAATGCGGTGGAGATAGCTCTCGCCTACCAACACTTGCTGGAACAGTACGAGCTGACGCAGGATCGTCTCAGCGAGCGTGTGGGCAAGAAGCGAGCCACCATCACCAACTACCTCCGTTTGCTGAAGCTGCCTGCTACCATCCAGATGGCGCTGCAGAACCGCGAAATAGATATGGGCCACGCGCGCGCACTCCTCTCTTTAGACAATCCTGCCCTCCAGCTGAAGGTCTTCGCAGAAATCAAGCGTGACCATCTCAGCGTTCGCAAGGTCGAGGAAATCGTCAAGCGATTGATGGAAGGAGAGACCGTCAGCACAAAAAGCCAGAAACTGCGTCCGCGCAAGGCGCAGCTCAGCGAGGACTACACCGCTTTGCGTGAGAGCCTCTCGCAGTGCTTCCACACCCGTGTGCAATTCACGTGCTCCGAAAAGGGCAAGGGCAAAATCACCATCCCTTTTGCTAACGAGGTGGAACTTGAACGTATTGTGGGACTGCTTGATAAGCTCAAACACTGAGCACCAACGAAAGCATGGCGAAGGGCAGAAAAGTGATAACCATTCTCGTCCTCCTACTGCTGATTCTGCTGCCAGCGGGCGCAGGGGCGCAGGAGGAAAGAGATAGCCTGCTGCTTGCCCGAGTGGACTCCCTCGCCTTGCAAGCCCAGGAACTCTTTAAGAAGCGCAATGACTTTGTCCCTAATCCCAAGCGGGCATTATGGCTTGCGCTGGTCCTTCCCGGCGGTGGACAGATTTATAATAGGAAGTATTGGAAGCTGCCCATCGTCTACGGAGGATTCCTTGGATGCTACTACGCCCTTTCATGGAACAATCAGATGTTGCGCGACTACTCACAGGCATACCTTGACATCATGGACGATGACCCTAACACCAAGTCCTACGAGAAGATGCTCCCTCTGAACTACAACATCAGCGGACGTGAGAGCCAGTTCCAGACTATCTTCAAGAACAAGAAGAACTACTATCGCAAGTATCGGGATATGAGCATTTTGGCTTTCGCTGCCGTGTACGCCATAGCGGTCATCGACGCTTACGTCGACGCGGAGCTTTCAACTTTCGATATCAGCCCGGATCTCTCCTTGGAGTGGGCTCCAGCGGTAGTCGCCACAAACCCAGCCTCCCGTGGCACTCAGCCGGTGGCAATTCCATACGCTGACAGAGCCTTTGGCGTGGCACTGCGGCTTAATTTTTAGAAAAAGACAACGACAATGAAAGAGTATCGAACCATAATGACGTTACTACTCGCTACACATTTTGTGGCGACACCTCTCGCCCTTCACGCTCAGGTGGAGGACGACGAAGAAGAGGAAATAGAGGCTGAGGACATTGCACTGCCAGATGCCATGAACGCGGAACTTGACAGTCTCTTGCAGGAATGGAACAACAAGAGTTACCTCATTCCTGAAGGAGACTGCACGGACTATGGCATCAACCCTGAATTTGATCGCGATACTTACATCCATCGTCTACAGCGGCTGCCCAACGTTATCGAAATGCCCTATAATGAGGTCGTCCGGAAATTCATAGATCAATATACTGGGCGCCTTCGTCGCACCGTGAGTATCATCCTTGGAGCCAGCAACTTCTACACTCCCATCTTCGAGGAGGCCCTGGAGGCATACCAGCTGCCCCTGGAATTGAAATACCTGCCGGTCATCGAGTCTGCGCTGAATCCTTCGGCCGTCAGTCGGGCTGGAGCCGTTGGACTCTGGCAGTTTATGATTACCACTGGCAAGCAGTACGGGCTGGAGGTCACCAGCCTCATCGACGAGCGCCGGGATCCCATCAAGTCCAGCTATGCCGCCGCCCACTATTTGAAGGATCTCTATGACATCTTCGGCGACTGGACCCTTGTTATTGCCTCCTACAACTGCGGACCGAATAACGTCCGCAAGGCCATCAGCCGTGCCGGTGGTGTCAAGGACTACTGGCAGATATATCCCTACTTGCCAGCTGAGACACGTGGCTATGTGCCCGCCTTTATCGCTGCCAACTACGTGATGAATTACTACTGCGACCATAATATCTGTCCTGCCAGTACCACTCTGCCGGCCTCAACGGACACCGTCAGCGTCACTCGCAACCTCCACTTCGACCAGCTTGTTGGGATGTGCAATGCAAACCCCGATGAGATGCGTGCCCTGAATCCGCAGTATCGCACCTCTCTTATTCCCGGTGATAGTCACGTCTGCACCCTGCGACTGCCTACCACCACCATGTCATCCTTCGTGAGTGCTGGCGACAGCGTCTACAATTGGCGTGCCACAGAGCTGCTGACCAGTCGTCGTGAGGTCGAGGTCAATCAGGCCGTGGCATCCAGAAGCAGGGGTGGACGGGGAGGCAAGCGTGTGACGGTCCGAAAAGGAGACACCCTTGGTGCGATAGCCAGACGCAATCATACCACCGTGGCCAAAATACGAAGACTCAATGGCATCAGGGGTAACAATATTCGGGCTGGACAGACAATCAGGGTGAAATAGTTCACCATTCTGCTGATAGAAAAGATGACGAAGAAGGCTCCTGTATAAAGAAAGATGTACACGAAACTATTAAAGACGCAATGCTATGGAAGAAGAAAAAGCCCACACCCAGCTGCAACAGCAAAAGGACGAGGACATGGTACAGCAAGCTTACCAACACCTCATTGACACCTATCTCGCCTCTCCCCATCGGAAGAAGACCGAACTTATTGCTAAAGCCTTTAACTTTGCCCGCAAGGCCCACGAGGGGGTGCAACGCCTCTCGGGGGAACCCTATATCACACACCCGCTTGCCGTCGCACAGATTGTCTGTGGCGAAATAGGTCTTGGCTCAACCAGCATCTGTGCCGCACTCCTCCACGACGTCGTGGAGGACACAGAGTACACGGTTGAGGATTTGAAGAACGTCTTCGGCGACAAGATTGCACAGATTGTGGACGGCCTGACGAAAATCTCAGGAGGTATTTTTGGCGACAAGGCATCGGCGCAGGCCGAATCTTTCAAGAAATTACTCTTGACGATGAGCGATGACATCCGCGTCATCCTCATCAAAATTGCCGACCGTCTGCACAATATGCGAACCTTGGGCTCTCAGCCTCCTCATAAGCAGTACAAGATTGCTGGCGAGACGCTGTACATCTATGCTCCGCTCTCCCATCGTCTGGGACTCAACCGCATCAAGGAAGAACTGGAGGATCTCAGTTTCCAGTACGAACACCCAGAGTCATATAAGGAAATCAGCCAGCGGTTGAACGAAATACGCCCGCATCTGGACGAGACGTTCAACTCTTTCATCCGACCCATCCGTGAGAAGCTGGACAAACTGGGTTTGCCCTATGATATCAGTGCTCGCGTCAAACGACCCTTTAGCGCTTGGAACAAGATGCAGACCAAGCATGTGGAATTCGAGGAAATCTATGACCTGCTGGCGGTGCGCATTGTATTTGATTCCAGCAATCCCGATGACCAGGACGTCGAAAATGCCGAGTGTATGCGTATCTATGCCATCTGTACGTCTATCTATAAGGCACACCCCGACCGCTTCCGCGACTGGCTTTCGAACCCCAAGTCCAATGGCTACCGTGCCGTTCATACGACTCTGATGAGTCCTGGTGGACGCTGGGTGGAGGTGCAGATTCGTTCCCGCCGCATGGACGATGTTGCTGAGCGCGGCTTTGCCGCACACTGGCGCTACAAGGATGGTGAGGACGATATCGATGCCACGGACACCAAGGCGACAGAACTCAACAAGTGGCTTCTCACTATCAAGGAAATCCTCGATGACCCGCAACCATCGGCTATGGACTTCCTTTCTACCATCAAGCTGAACTTATATTCCTCTGAAATTCTTGTCATTACCCCGAAAGGCGAGTTCAAGACAATGCCTACTGGCAGTACGGTGCTGGACTTCGCTTTCCTTATCCATTCTGTCGTTGGCACCCACTGTATGGGCGCCAAGGTGAACCACCAGCTGGTGCCCTATAGCTACGTTTTGAAGAGTGGCGACCAGGTGGAAATCCTCACTTCAAAGGAGGTACGTGTAGAACCAGCGTGGATTAACGTTGCAACGACGGGCAAGGCACGTGGAAAAATTGCCATTCACCTGCGCCGCCAGCGTCGCGAGCAGCAGAAGAAGGGTGAGGAACTTGTGGCGCAGTGGTGTACTGACCACGACTTCGAGCAGAACAGCTATGTGCTCGACCGCCTGTGCATGATTCATAAGGTGGACTTGCGCGAGGATCTTTATGCGGGTATCGGAGCAGGAACGATTGTACTGACAGACGAGGACGTCGAAGCCCTCCACCGCAAACCTGAGCAGAACAAGAAGAAAGGAAAGGGGTGGAAACGTTTCGTTCCCTTCTACAAGAGCAAGCCCGTGCAGGACGAGCCGCTGATGCCTGCACCGCAGGGAGAACCGTTAGTCGTGGATCGCAAGAAACCGCTGTACCTCAACGAGGAGAACATTCACCGTGTGACCATGTGTCCCCATTGCCATCCTATTCCCGGCGATGAGGTTCTGGGCTATATCGATGACCAAAATCGCGTGATTATCCACAAGCGTCGCTGCGACATCGCCGACAGACTGAAGAACGTCGATGGCAATCACATCCTCGCCGTCTTCTGGGATACTCACCAACAACTGAACTTCTCCGCAACCCTTCACCTCGAAGGCATCGATCGGGTGGGTATCATCAAGAGCCTCATGGATATCATCACGGGCCAGCTGAATGTCAACGTGCATCAGCTGTCCATCGCAGCCAACGACGGCATTTTCCAGGGAGACATCGAACTCAGCGTTCACGATACGGATAACCTGAATGCCATCATCAAAGACCTGAAGAAAGTCGATGGAATCGAGGAAATAACGAGAGTGAACTAAGGTTGAAAAGTTGAAATGTTGAAAAGTTGAAAAATTGAAAGGTTGAAAGGTTGAGAAGTTGAAATGTTGAAAAGTTGAAATATAGACTTGCAGCCCCCCTATTCGTAAAGAAACAGAGCTGTTCAACGTTTCAACGTTTCAACTTCTCAACCTTTCAACTTTTCAATTTTTCAACCTTTCAACTTTTCAATTTTTCAACCTTTCAATTTAAACCGTCCAGTTCCTTCTTGAGGGCAATGAGTTGCTCGCGCACACTTAACATGCGTTGCAGCAGGTCGCTGCTGTTCTTGGCGCCCTCGCGGTTCTGCGTTATCAGTTCTCGGGCAGCTGCTAACTTCATGTTGCGCCCTTTCACCAGGTCATAGACGAGTCTGATTTCCTCGATGTCCTCCTTGGTGTATAAGCGCTGTCCGTTGCTGCTCTTCCTCGGATGGATGGTGGGGAATTCCTTCTCCCAATAGCGCAACAGCGAAGCCGGCAGGGAGAACATCTCGCTCACCTCGGCAATAGAATAGAATTGCTTCAGCTCTTTGTTTGTGTTCAGTGCCATAGACTTCTTTTTGGTTTCGGGTGCAAAGATAACTCTTTTTATGCACTCTGCACCCTATTTCATCTTTTTTCTTTTCTATAGACTCCTTTTTGATGGTTTTTCTTTCGCTCCGTGAAGAAAAAGAGAGAATATGTACGCGCGCGTGAACTTTTTTTTGTACCTTTGCGCCCGATTTGAAAAATTCAATAATCCATGATGTCGAAATTTCGGAATGCTGAAATGTCGAAATATTGATAATCTGTAAATCCAACGATATGCGTACTGCAAACGAAATCCGCGAGAGCTTCAAGCAGTTCTTCGCCCAGAAGGGACACACCATCGTGCCCTCCGCCCCGGTTGTCGTCAAGGACGACCCCACCCTGATGTTCACCAATGCCGGTATGAACCAGTGGAAAGATATCATTCTCGGTACCAAGGACCCAGAACCGCGCCGCCGTGCCGACTCCCAAAAGTGCCTCCGCGTCAGCGGAAAGCACAACGACCTCGAAGAGGTGGGACACGACACGTACCACCACACGCTCTTCGAGATGTTGGGAAACTGGTCCTTCGGTGATTACTTCAAGGAGGGTGCCATCGACATGGCGTGGGAATACCTCGTCGATGTTATTGGCCTCGACCCTGCGGACCTCTATGTCACCATCTTCGAGGGTTCGCCCGAAGAAGGCATC
Source organism: Bacteroidaceae bacterium (assembly GCA_017535725.1). GTDB lineage: Bacteria > Bacteroidota > Bacteroidia > Bacteroidales > Bacteroidaceae > Physcousia. Next base: position 32,937 of record JAFXTO010000031.1, on the reverse strand, counting down.
GCTCGCGACGATGAGGCCGCTGGCTACTGGGCAAAGCATGTTGCACCAGACCACATCATCGAGGGCAACAAGCACGACAACTTCGGGGAGATGGGTGAGACGGGCCCCTGTGGTCCCTGCTCAGAAATCCATCTCGACAGCCGTACGCCCGAGGAGAAAGCCAAGGTGCCCGGTCGCGAACTCGTCAACAAGGACGACCCGCAGGTCATCGAAATCTGGAACATCGTCTTCATGCAGTTCGAGCGCAAGGCCGACGGTTCCCTCGTACCCTTAGGCATGAATGTCATTGACACGGGTATGGGATTTGAACGCTTGGTCCGTGCCCTGCAGGGTAAGCACTCCAACTACGACACTGACGTCTTCCAGCCCGTCATCAAGGCTATCGAGCAGCTGTCCGGCAAGAAATACGGCGAGACGGAGGAAATCGATGTCGCCATGCGCGTCATTGCCGACCATATTCGTGCCGTGGCCTTCTCCATTGCCGATGGCCAACTGCCTTCCAACGCCAAGGCTGGCTACGTCATCCGCCGCATCCTGCGTCGTGCTGTCCGCTATGCTTATACCTTCCTCGGTCAGAAGCGTCCCTTCATGCACCTGCTCCTGCCCACTCTGACGGAAGAGATGGGTGGCGCCTATCCAGAACTCATCGCCCAGAAGGAACTTATTGACAAGGTGATGAAGGAGGAGGAAGAGAGCTTCCTGCGTACACTGGAAACGGGTATCAAGCTGTTGGACAAGGTGATGACCGACACGAAGGCTGCTGGTAAGACCGAGATTGACGGCGTGCAGGCTTTCACCCTCTTCGACACCTACGGTTTCCCCCTCGACCTGACGGAACTCATCTGTCGCGAGAACGGCTTGACCGTCGACGAAGCTGGTTTCAATGTCGAAATGCAGAAACAAAAGGAACGTGCACGCAATGCCGCTGCCGTCGAGACCGATGACTGGGTGGAAGTGGTAAAGTGGAAAAGTGGAAATGTTGAAACGTTGAAAGACACTTCAGCTACGGACAATCCTTCAACGTTGCAACCTTTCAACGTTTCAACTAAATTCGTCGGCTGGGACAATACTGAATACACCTGCCATATCTTGCGCTACCGTAAGACCGTGCAGAAGAAGCAGACCTACTATCAGATTGTCCTTGACAACACCCCCTTCTATGCCGAGATGGGTGGACAGGTGGGCGACCAAGGTGTCCTTGTCAGCGAGTTTGAGACCATTGAGATTATTGATACCAAGTGCGAGAATGGTCAAACCGTGCATATTGCCAAGAAACAGCCGGAACATCCCGAGGCTGAGTTCATGGCCTGCGTGGACACCGACAAGCGTCATGCTAGCGAAGCCAACCACAGCGCCACGCATCTCCTTGATCAGGCCCTGCGCGAAGTCCTGGGAGCACATGTCGAGCAGAAGGGTTCGCTCGTCTCGTCCGAAGGTCTCCGTTTTGACTTCAGCCACTTCCAGAAGGTGACCGCCGAGGAACTGCGCCAGGTAGAGCGTATTGTCAACCAACGCATTCGCGAGAACATTCCTCTTCAGGATCACCGCGACGTGCCCATCGAGGAGGCTAAGGAACTGGGCGCCATCGCCCTCTTCGGCGAGAAATATGGTGACCGCGTCCGTGTCGTCCAGTTCGGACAGAGTGTGGAGTTCTGTGGCGGCTGTCACGTGAAGGCAACGGGTCAGATAGGCATGTTCAAAATTACCTCTGAGGGTAGCGTGGCCGCTGGAATCCGCCGAATAGAGGCCATCACGGGCGCCAAGGTGGAGGAATGCCTCTACCAGCTGCAAGACACCATCGAAGCTCTCCGCTCGATGTTCAACGGTGCCCCAGACCTGAAGGGTGCCATCGACCGACTGGTCAGTGAGAATGCTGGCATGAAGAAGCAGGCAGAGGAGTTTATCCACGAGAAGGCTCAGCAGTACAAGGCAGAACTCATGCGTACGGCTGTGGAGCGTGATGGCATCTGCATCCTCAGCGGTAAGTGCATCCTACCGGCCGAGGCAGTGAAGGATATCGCCTTCCAACTGCGTGCCGAAGTGGAGAATGCCCTCGTTTGCATCGGTTCCCTGAATGAGAACAAGCCGCTGCTCACCTGTGCCGCCTCCGACCTGCTCGTCAAGGAGCACGGTGTCAATGTCGGTAAGGTCATCCGCGATGCTGCCAAGCTCATCCAGGGCGGTGGAGGCGGTCAGCCTCACTTCGCCACGGCTGGTGGTAAGAACCCCGATGGCCTCGGCGCTGCCATCGACAAGTTCCTTGAACTGGCTCTGGCCTAAATCCGTTCCTTTTTAATTATTCATTGTTAACCCCGTTCATTCGTCCATGAAGGATCTGCGTGGGAAGAAGGTTGCCGCGTTGCTTAGCGGCGGTGTCGACAGTTCGGTTGCGGTCGCCTTGCTCGTAGAGCAGGGCGTACGACCGGATCTGTGGTACATTCAGATAGGCCCCGACCGCGATCAGACCGACTTCACGTGTACCATCGAGGAAGATATGGAGATGGCGCGTGCCGTGGCCGCCAAGTACCGCCTGCCCTTGGAAGTCATTGACCTGCATCGTGACTACTGGGAAAAAGTCGTTGACTATACCATCACGCAGGTTCGTCAGGGCCTGACGCCCAATCCCGATGTGATGTGCAATCGCCTCATCAAGTTCGGAGTCTTCGATGAACGGGTGGGGAAGGACTACGACATCATCGCCACGGGGCATTACGCCCAGACCGAGGAAGATGCAGCAGGACGCACATGGCTCTGTACGAGTCCCGACCCAGTCAAGGATCAGACCGATTTCCTCGCGCAACTCCAGCCCTGGCAGTTGCAGAAAGCCTGTTTCCCCATCGGCCATCTGCCGAAAGCAGAAGTGCGTGCCATTGCGGAGCGTGAGCACCTGCTTGCTGCTCACCGCAAGGACAGTCAGGGCATCTGCTTCCTCGGCAAGATAGACTACAACGACTACATCCGCAAATACTTGGGTGACAATCCTGGTCAGGTCATCGACCGCGAGACGGGTCGTGTCCTCGGCCTCCATCGTGGTCTTTGGTTCCACACCATTGGCCAGCGCAAAGGTCTCGGCTTCAGCGGTGGCCCCTGGTATGTGGTGGAGAAGGACATGCGCCGCAACATCCTCTGGGTGGCCCATGGCTACGACCCCATCGCCGCCTACTCTGACCACTTCCATGTGACGGCACCGCACTGGCTGACGGTGAATCCCTTTGAGGTTGAGGGGTCTAATGGGTTTGATGGGCTTAATGGGGCTAATGGGAGTCATCTCAATCTGCCAGTGACCCTTAAGATTCGCCATACCCCTGACTTCTGCCCAGCCGTCGTCACCCAACTTCCCGACGGACGACTGGAAATACAAACCGAGCGCCCCCTGCAAGGTGTGGCGCCCGGTCAGTTTTGTGTGCTCTACGACGAGCAGAAGCACCGCTGCTACGGCTCCGGCGAAATTCGGTTGTGAACCTTTCTTACATCAAATCGGCTACTGAGTGAGGTTGATGTTGTCGCTCTCTCCGTAGGTGCCTGGGTTTTTCGTAATCTTTGTCCACATGTTACTGTCATCATCCTTGAAATAGGTGATGGGGAACTTGCGGAGCGATTTCTTGTCTGCTGCGGGTACGGTCATCATCTCGTTCCCTGCGGATACGTTCCAATAGGGCGTTACTTGGAAGTAGAGTTTGGATTCGTCAGTCTGCAAATCCTCCTCGTCTTCTGGGTTGGCGACCATACTCTGTGGTGCCCAGTCGGAGTAGAAACTGAATAGGAAGGAGTAAGTTCCAGTTCGGAGTTTGTTGACGGGAATCACCTGTTTCAACAACGTCTTCTTCTTAGGACTAAGGATGTACACAGTAAGTCCCCATCCATCCATGAGGCTACCGCCTTGCACCTTGACGGTGGTATAGAACGTATATAATCGCAGGGCTTTTGATTTTCCTTTTTCAATCTGGTTGATGCCGTTTTTGTTGCCGTCGCTATTACCATTCCACCCGATATACTGTCCTTTGTCCACCATCTCATCGATATCCATGCTTTCGATGTGTCCTGCATGCAGCGTAGTTATGAGGGGTTTGCCCGTATCTACAATGATGTCTTCGCTGGTGAGTTCAATGATGTTATCATAGTCGATGTATTTCAATGACTGCTCAAAGTTATTTGCAGAAAAAGTAGGGTTGTAGTCTGATTTATAGCTGTAGAACACTGGCACGACGTGTAGCTCTTGAATAGGTTCATTGGGTTTGTCGGCATATTTTGCCAAATCCACGAATGAGCGGAATCGGTAGGTTGGCCCAGCTGATGCCAAACCGTATTTCCCAACATTTGAATAGGGATCATAGTTGTTATCCACAGGTGTCATCAAAATCCATTTATTGTCCTTGATAGGACCGAAGTAGCACTTAGCGCCTGCATATCTCAGACCTTTGGAGAAGAAGGAATTGATGCCGTCGAGGTTACGGTAGCAAATCCATTGGTCAACATAACCAAACTGGTCAGGAATCTCTGTGTCAGCGACGTTCCCGAATTGGAACCTCCCTTCGGCATTTTTCGCAATGACACTTGGGCTCACGGAGTAGGCATAGTTGAAAAGGTTTTTAACAAGGAATTTATTTGTCTGTTTTTCCCAGAGGCTGATGCCCAATGGAGCCACAAAGATGCGTATATCCCCATAGATGTCGCAATAGAATCTGACGTCGCCTTTAATGTTGTTGATGACGTTGTGTTCCTCCTGCTGGTCCACAATCATCTTACCAATGTCGGCACTGATATTTCCTTCAAGGAAGACATCCATGTTAGCACCCACGGTAAGGCCTACTGACGAAGCCACCTCGAAACCGACAGCAGCACGGAAGCTCGCTCCCACCTTGAAGCTGCCTTTGCCGACCAGTCCGTCGTTCTCGAATTTACCTTCCTCAATGACTTCATCCTCGTATTTCTTGGGTTCACCATTCCTTACCTCCTGTCCGGAACGGACTTTGTCACTGGTATATTTGAATTTAGCACAGAGGCAACCGTTGAGCACCACTTGTGGGGTGATGGATCCTTCGAGGATAATGGCAACGGTAACAGGACATGCTAAAGGGAGTATGATGCGAACCTTCAGGTTATTCCAGGACTTCTTGGCATCAGACAGCTTGGAGGGTATTGCTTTTCCCTTCATCGCATCCTTCATGCCATCGATGAACTCGCGAGCAGGAATGCCAAAGTTTACGTTGTCGTAGTATGCAAGATTGGGTTGTTTGTCATAATTTGAATTATTCTTTGCTTCAAAACCCACTTCGGCACGGAAATCAAATTCCGTCCAGGTATCCGTATAGTCACATTCATAGTTCTTTTCCTCGTCGCGTTCAGCATGAACATGCGTAAAACTTGTCAGCTTCATGCCAAAGCCGGCGTAGAAATCCCAGTCAATTTTCTTTTTCGCGGCCTTTGCTGATGCCGCCTTCACTTTGTCCAAAAATGCCGTGTTGATTCCGTGCCAGGCCTTGGCCGCAAATCCTGCGCCTTCTTTGATTTTACTGACATCGCGTGTGTCAAGCATTACATCGAACCATGTAGTGGTTTCTACACCGCTCTCGTCGGCCTTCTTCTCATCCATCTCTTTCTCAGCGCGAGTGCGAATGAGTGATTTGCGTCGGGCGTATGCCGGTCGTTCGCCCTGGGCGATGTCGTAGTCGTTCCAGTCAATAATGGTGGTATCGCCCGTCACGGGGTCAATGTGCATCTGGTAGCCGTAGTCCGCCAGTTCCGTACTGTCCATGCCTCCGAGGTCGGGGGCTGCCACGTCCATGTCGATGCAATAGCTGAGGTGCTTATATACATCCTCGATGGAGGTCTTTGTGGTGACCACCTTGTAGAAACCTCCCACATTCTGTACGGAAATGACGCGGTGGTTAAGACCGTATGGCAACATGTGCGAGATGCCGGCAGCCATCTTCATGCCGACGTAGGGACGCCACTCGTCGGGAAGCAGGTCGCTGAAGTACAGGATGCTATCGCGCTCCACGCGAACGAGATACTGTTCCTGAATATTGTCTGTGACATAGAGCACGCTGTCCGCGAACTGGTAGGAGATGTCTCCGTATTCAGTCTCTTCGGTGTAAATCTCGTCCTTGCCCCGGTCTTCTTCGGAGATTTCCCATTCTTCCATAGAGAGGGTGCAGCCAGCGAACAGGGAAAGACTACCTAAAAGATATATAATATAAAACCTTTTCATACTATGTTGTATTTTATATTTGACTCAGTTTCGTTTCCCTCTACTTAAAGTTTATCTTATACAGTTTGGAGAGTGTTCCGTGGGTCTCGCAGTCGAACTCCTCAGTGATATCGGATTCGTAGAGTTTGAGTTTCTTCTTATCGTAGCACCGAAATGTAATGATAGGCTTATAAAGGGTTGGCGTGGGATCGACACCATCTTCGGGTTCCAGCGGGCTGTTGTCATCTTCTTCGTCATCCTCCTCCTCTTCGTCTTCGTCTTCATCTTCTTCATCTTCATCTTCTTCGTCTTCATCGTCTTCATCATCATCGTCGTTCCCTGTCACGTCTGGGATATTGGGCACCTTTGAATCATCATAGATGTTTTCCGCCCACACTCGTAGTTGCATGAGGTCGATACCATGGAACGACAGGGCTTCGCCCACACCCCTACATTCGCCGTTGACGAAAGCGGCCACCACCATATTCTCGTTCAAGGGTTCGCCCTTGACGGTGACATCGGCGTAGAATACGGTTTCGTAGGGAAAGGTCTCCGCTGCCACTTCCCAGGGTGCCATGACATAGACATGGCAACTGTCCTGAATCTGGGCGGACACCGACTCCACGTAGAGCGTGGCCCAGCCGACACCTACGGCCTTGATCTGTCCCGTCAGCATATTCACGTTCACCACCGAGGAGTCCGATGTGGTGATATAGACATCGCTGATGTTCAGCGAGTCGGGCTCGAAGGTCGGTGTCACATGTACGATATAGCCTTGATAGACGTAAGCCGTGTCGAAGTTCAGCTTCATCTGGGCAGCTATCTGCGAGAGGTCGCTATCGACATCGAAGTCTATCAATTCGCAGCTCGCCATCTGCACGAGCAGAGCCGAGCAGAATAGCAGGCGGAGTATCTTGGAAATCTTTCTCATAGGAGTGATGGGGTTTATGAGCGAATGGTCTTAAGGGGCTGCGGGAGCCTCTTCTTCTGGAGTTTCCGATTCCTCTTGTGATTCCGGAATTACCGTTTCCTCTTGTGCTTCTGGAACTTCCGGCAGGCTCGGGTCTATGGCGCGGATCTCCACTGAGGCGGAGTTGTCGCTGCTGCGTCCGTCGTCTAATTGCAGGCGGACGTAGTACTCTGCGGTCTCGCCAGCGCTGAGGCTGTGGTCGGTGTAGGTGCGGTCGGTCTTTGCGGCGGACATATAGTACTTGAAGCCCTCGTCGCCGGGACCTTTGCGGAAGATGGCCCAGTGCCAGTCGGCATCGGGGAGGTTCTCTTCACCCGTCTGCCAGGTCAGTTCTACGGCTTGGTCGTCGAAGTCGAATCGGCCTTCCAGTCTGACGAAGATATCCAGGACGCGCGGTCCCTGGTGCTTCCAACTGACCGCCAGGCTGTTGCTGATGAAGGGCGAGGCGTTCTCGCTCGACATCCAGTAGTAGTAACGTTGCCGCTGCACGTAGGGTGGATTGTCATCGACAATGATGATGTTGTTCTTCAACTTCACGGAGTCTGCATCCCAGGTCCCGATGACCTCCGGTTCGCCCTCCTCGCCGAGGCGGCGGTAGAGCACGTGCTCCTTCATGTCAGCGTCGGCACCCACAATCCATTCCATGTGCATGCCCTTCTCATCGCTGTGTTCGGACTTGCCGAGGTGGGGTGCCGTAGGCGGTGTCATGTGTGGGCGTTCGACCTGAATCCAGTCGCTCCACTCGCCGATGTTCGTGCTCTGGTCTATCGCGCGTACCTTATAATATATATATTTCTGGTTGGCGTTCAGCGAGAGTGAATCGGTGAAGGTCGATTGTCGGATACCGCCTTCGTTGCGGTTGAGGAATTCGTGGGTGCTGTCGTTGGCAAAGGCGACGTCGAAGTAGTCGATGTCATCGTCTTCGGCTTTTGGCTGCCAGTAGAGATCGACGTATGCCCACTTGGAACGCAACACGGCGGTGTCCTTCTCGATATCAATCTTGCGGACGGTGGCGTGGAAGTTGTCTGGGATGCCCGGTGCCTTGTAGTCCGTCAGCCGAATTTGTTGCAGCATGGACTTCGACTCGTTGCCCGTGTCGTCGTAGGCGGAGATGTACATCATGCCGGTGCGTCTGCCCGTCATATCGACGGAGAAGAGCGTGTCGGTGGGAGCAATCAGGTTCGGCGTCAGCATCTTCCAACCTTCGGCGTGGTCGCGCATGGGCTGGTAGAAGATTCGGTAGCCAGCGAGGTCTTCTTCGTGGATGCCTTTCTCCCAGACGACGTGCGCGATGACCTTCGCCATGAGGTCTGTGCTGTCCGGTCGTTCGATGACGATGTACTTCAGGGTGGGTGGCGAGGGCGGATCCATATCCGGCACCATCACGCTGTATTCGGCGGGCTCTGTCAGTTCACCGAAGGGGTCGTGGCCCAGGATGCGGTAGTTCCAGAGTCCAAGCTGCGGCACGGAATCCACGATGAGGCAGTAGTCCTCATCGTCGCCCTGTTGCACCATGGGCACGTAGGGCTTTTTGGTGACGCGCTCCCAGCTGCCGTTGACTGCCTGTCCTTTCAGGTCGGTGACCTGCCGGCGTTCCACCTCGAAACTGGAGTGTGCCTTGTCCCACCAGCCAATCTGTACAGAGCTGTTGGGCTTGACGGAGTCTGTGATGCTGGGCTGATAGGGAGCGGGTTTGTAGGGCACATTGGCCACCCCTTCTGCCACGCCCGGCTCGAAGATGAGCTTGCCGCCGTTGTCCCACACCGTGGGCTGGATGTAGTAGTCATAGATGCGGCCGCGCTCTACCTGTCGGTCGGTGAAGCGCACCGCCATATCCTCGGCGATGTCCTTACGCCAGTCAACCATCAGCATCGAGAGACCGTAGTTGAGGTCCTGGTCGTTGCTTCGGTTCTGGGTCTCGTCCGCAAAGCCCTCGTTCTGCTTGTGGTAGTTCTCCTTCTCGCCGTAGAGCACCCCCATGGCGACGTAGGCGTTGCTGTCGTTCTCGGCGTACTTGGCACGGAACTGTTCCAGCGTCAGCGGCATGAGTTCGTAGGCGAGGGTGTCGATGCGGAACTCAGAGAGGTCGAGGGTGTCGCCCACCATGGCGCGCGGCACACGCAGCACATTCACTCCCAGGCGAGCCAGGTAGTTAAAGGACACGTAGTCCTCTGCCACCCAGCGCAGCACGATGCTGTCGCCGTAGGCTCGGGTCATCAGGTGTATCTTTGATGTCACACGGGGCAGCACCCGCTTCTCCTTGACGGCGGTATGTGGATCTATGCCGGTGGTATCGACCTCTTGCGCCACCGCCGTGAGGCTGCTGGCGAGAAGTACCAGACTCAATATGCTTGATTGTATCTTCATAGTCATTTCCTGTTATCTCATTGTTTGGAGAGGAATTTGTAAGTCCCGTTCGCGAAGTTGTAATAATATGCAATGCCGGAGGTGGAATCCTTGGGATACTGGTAGCCCATATTGTAGAGCGCGGTCTTTACGTTGCTCTTCTCCGTTGAATTCTCACTGTTATAGCTGCTATAGAAGTCAAAAATGACTTTATTGTTAGTAAAGCACCCACTGCTCCGGTGGCTCGTCGTTACCCTGAATGTTGAGTTGATTTCTACCATGAGGCTGGTGGTATTGCTTGCAGCTTTCTTGAAAATGCTCGAGACATAGACACCGCTCTTCATGGTGCCCTTGAAGCGGAGTTTCAGTTCGCGGAGTTTGTCGCAATTCTCGAACATCGAACTCATGCTTGTCACCTTGGAAACATTGAAGTTATTTAAATCAAGAGAGACAATCTTCGCACAGCCCATGAACATCTGGTACATCGTCGTCACGTTGGATGTATTGAACATGGACATGTCTAAGTAGGCTCCGCTTTCGGAGAGTAGATTCGAACAACCCTTGAATAACTTGGACATGTCGGTTACCTTACTGGTATTCCACTTGTCGCCGAACTTTATCCTTGATACGTTGCAGTTTTGGAACATGGCGCACATATTCGTCAGACTGCTGGTCTCCCAGCTTGACAGTGAAATCCTCTTCAAGGACTTGCATCCGGAGAACATATAGCCCATGCTCGTCACCTTTCTCACATCGTACTTGGGTACGAGTTCCACAGAGTATCCGCTACTGTACCACGATTCGCAGTTTTCGAACATCGAGTACATGGTGGTGACGTTGCCGGTGTTGAAGAACAGGGGTTCGAAGGTGGTCAGCTTCTTGCAGTCGGAGAACATGTAGGACATATTGTTTACGAAGCTGGTGTTCCACTTGTCTAAGCCGGTGATGGTGGTCAGATTCTCGCAGAGGCGGAACATTCCGTACATGTCCTTCACCGCGGCGGTATTCCAGTTGCTGAGGTCCAGCGACTTCAGGCTCTTACAGCCATAGAACATCGCACCCATATTGGTGACCTTGGCGGTGTTCCACTTGGTGAAGTCCATCCCGTAGAGGCTTTCGCAATTGTAGAACATATAGCACATATTGGTGACGTTCTTGGTGTCCCAGTTGGTCGAGTAAACGAAGGCCAGGGATGAACACCCATAGAACATGTAGCTCATATTGGTGCATTGCGAGGTGTTTAGGTAATTGGCATTGCTGATGGTGGTGAGTTTCGAACAGTCACGGAACCAGTTTGCGGTGGAATAGACGTAGCGATCCTTCATGCTCTCGTCGAATCTCACCGTCGTCAGCTTATCCTTGACGGTGCTCGTCCACGGTGAGCCGCTGACTTTCCATACCTCCGTGATGGTGTTGCCATCGTACTTGCCGCCTTTCTTGTACTCCTTGCCATAGAGGAATACCAGCAGGTTCTTGGAGGAGAACCACAGCGCTTGGATGCCCATCTTGTCGGTGGCGACGAACTCGCCGTTGGTACCGCCTTCCTTCTCGATGAAGCCGAGCTTGTTCTTGATGGGCGTCTGCACGGAGCTGAGCACGGAACTCGTGGCAATGATTTCCAAGTTCGAGACGCTGGAGAAGGCGTAGCTGGCCTTGGATGACATCGACGGGAAGTTGAAGCCAGAACCTACCTTCAGGGTCTTCAGGGCGAAGCAGGCGTTGAAGAGATAGTTAGCCGACGTCACGCTGGCCGTGCTGAAGCTGGTGAGGTTTACTTCCTTCAGCTTCTGGCAATTGCTGAACATACTGTTGATGTCCGTCAGACTGCGGGTGTCGCAGAACCTCGTCAGGGTGATGCTGGTGAGTCCCTTGCATCCCGCGAATATGTTGGAGACGGTGGTTACCTTGCGCATATCCCAGTTGCCGCTGGTGAACTCCAGGCTGGTCAGACTTTCACAGTTCATGAACATGCGGGACATGTTGGTCACATTGACGGTATGCAAGTTCTCGAGGTTGTTGATTACCTTGAGTTTCTTGAAGCCGGAGAACCAGGCGCGGGTGCTGGTGGGACGGGCATTGGCAAACGAGTTGTCGAAGGTAACGACGGTACACCTGTCGGCAGCGGTGGAGTACCACTTGGGCGAGTCGCTGTTGTTGTCCAGTACGTCCTTGCCGGACCACACGGCGTTCACGGGATGGCCGTTGAAGGTGCCGCCGACCTGTACGGGCATTCCGTAGAAGAAGGTCAGCGTGCTGCATTGCGGCGTCCAGATGACCTGTGCCGTCTCTGTGGCGGTTTCGTCGTAAAACTGTCCGGTGGAAGGCACATGGAAGCTGTGGTACGTGGTCAGCCCCTTCTTGATTGCCGTAAGCTTGTCCTTGGGAACAATCACACTGAGATTCTTGACCGAGGCGAAGGGCGAAGATTTGGAGGTCTCGACATAGTCAAGGTCGAAGTTCGTGCCCAGCGTCAGTTTGCGCAGGCTGGTGCAGCCGGCAAACATGCCGTTGATGGTCCTCCTGCCGTCCATAGGACGGCTGGCTCCATTGAGACTTGTATTGAGGGGCCACGTCGAAATGTCAATACTGGTGGCGGCAGCACAGTCTTTGAACATATTGTCGAACTCATAGACATTCTTCACGTCGAAGTACTTGAGTCCGCTGAAGGAATTAAGTTGGGTGCAGCCTTCGAACATGCTGGCCATCGAGTAGGCGGAGCCGGTCTTGAAGTAGGAAAGATACAAACTGGTCAACGAGCTGCAACCGGCAAACATGTAAGAGAAATCCTGCACCTTGCCCGTATGCGGGTAGTTGGACGTACTGATTTGCCAGATGTTCTTGCAGTTCTCGAACATGTGCTCCGCTTTTATGATGTTGTCGGTAGTGGCAAACTGCACGCCCGTGATGTTCCTTAGGGATTCGCAGTCGGCGAACATGTAGTCCGTGTAGATGCAGTTTTCAGTGCTGATGGAGCCACCTTCGATGGTCGTCAGTTTCTTGCAGCCCTTGAACAAGCGTCCGAGATCCTGACAATACTTGGTGTTCAGGTTGCCGATACCCTTGATTTCGGTGAGTTGGCTCATGTTCTGGAAATACCCGTATGCGTTGATCAACTGGACCTTCTTATAGGTGGCATCGATGGTGACTTCAATAATCTTTTCGGCATACTCGTTCCACATCTTGGAGTAAGACGTGCCGCTCATGGAGCTCCTTGTTCGGTTCTGGACATGAGCGCCGGAGAAGACGTCTGCAATGACCCATCCATTGTAGGGCGAACGGTTGTAGGTATCACCCTTCTTCTGGGTGGTCTTGCCACCGTAGAAATGCAGCTTCATCTGGTTGCCGGAACCCAGGACAACAGCGCTGAGGGGATAGATGAGCACGCGGTTAGGCCAGGTCGATTCGGGACATGCATTGACGACGCGGGTGGCATCGTAGGCGATGTAGATGACACTGGAGCGAGGCACGTCCTTGAACATGTTCGAACAACTCCTCAGCGCTGTGGTGGTAATCTCGCCGAGGTTGATGTTGTAGAGCGAGGTGCATCCCGAGAACATATTGTCCATGCTGGTGACCTTTTCCGTATTGGAGAAGGTGGCCGAGTTCAGACGACTGCAGTCCTGATAGAGACCATTCATGTTCGTCACGTTTTCCGTGGAAGAGATTCCCATCGGGTTGCGTAGATTGGAGCAACCCTTGAACATATAGCTCATGTCTGTCACCTTGGTCGTCGTGAAGGAGGGTGTGCTACCTGGGTATCTCAGGCCGGTGCAACCGGTATACATGTAGCTCGTGGTCGTGACTTCGTTTCCGCCTCTTACTGGGCAGGTCTCCAGGTTCTCGCACCCATAGAACATATAGTCCATGTAGCGAACCTTATGATCCTTTTGCAACAAGACAGTTGGTGAGATGAGTTCCTTGCAGCCGTGGAACATACCACTCATGTTCGTGAGGCTGGAAGCCTGGTTTAGTTTGATGTAAACATCCTTCAAGTTGCTGCAGAGCTTGAACATGTAGGAGGTGGTGGTCACCTTCTCCATATTGAGGTTCCTCAAGCCCTTGACAGTTTCCAGATTGGTGAACTGGTAGAACCAACAATAGAGGGAACGAGGCATGGCCTTGAACTTGTCGTCGATGTAGGCGGTAGTGATTTTGCTCACGTTCGTTCCGGTCTTGCACCATTCCGGACGGGCAGTGCCCGTGTTGATGACATTGTCGCCGGACCAGGCTCCGACGACGGTGATCTCGTGGTTCTTGGTCTCGGTGGAGCCGTCCTCGGTGATATTGGTGGTGATGGTGTATTTCTTGTTCTTCACATAGTCGGTGCCCGAATAGATGAAGAAGAGGGCTTCGTCGCCAGAGCTGTAGCGACCATGCACGACCTTGGCGCGGGTGTCTGCCACGGCCTTCTTTGTGCCGGGAATCTGATCGAGGATGAAGGGATTGATTTCAGAGTAGTAGTAGGTGGTGAGTGTCCCGGGCACATTATAGAACATGTAGCCATTCGATTCCACCCACTTTTCTATGTTGGGGTTGAAGATATCGATGTGCAGGGTCTTCAGGGCCTTGCAGCCGGAAAACATGTGCTGGGTGTACGTCATACTGGCCTCTGGTGCGAGGTTGCGGAGATCCAGGCTGGAGAGCTTGACGCAGTCGGCAAACATAAAGGTACACGACTCCAGTGCCTCGCCGGTGAAATTCGACAGGTTGAGCGACGTGAGTGACGAGCAGCCGGAGAACATATTGTCCATGAGCTCAGCCTTGGAGGTGTTGATGTTGGGGAGGGACAGCGTCGTGAGCGCCTTACAGTTCTTGAACATGCTGTCCATATCCTTCAGTTCCTTGCTGTTCAGACCTGCGAGGTTGATGGTGGTGAGCTTTTCGCAACCATCGAACATATTGGTAACATCGTCCACCACTGGTAGGTTCATAGAGGACATGGAAAGGCTGTAGAGGTTCTTACAGCCATTGAACATATAGCCGCAATCCTTCACGGCATCGCCCTTGAAGTTGTTGATGTTCAGAGTGGTCAGCGACTCGCAGCCCTTGAACATACCTTGCATGTTCGTCACCTTCTGCGTGTTGAACTTCTTCAGGTCGAGGCTCTTGAGTTTCTTGCAGTTGCCGAACATATAGGCCATGCTGGTCACCCCTTGCGTGTACCAGTCGGAGAAGTCGATGGTGGTGAGGCTCTCGCAGTTGTAGAACATCTGGGTCATGTCATTGGTATCGGGTGAGGAGAGGTGCCTCATGCCCTCGATGGTGGTTACATTCTTCAGGCCGTAGAAGAAGTTCTTCAGACTGCTCTTGAACCACTCGTTGACGCACAGACTCATGGACTGGTGGACGATTACCTTCGTACATTTATCGCGGATGGACGTCGTGCGGCGCCAGAGTCCATTGACCACATCATCTCCGGTGAACACCTTGGTGATGGTTCCCGCGGATTTAGAGCCTGTGAATGGTATTGCTTGCTCTCCTACTTTCAGAATGGTGCTGCTGTAGCACAAAAGGATTGTCTTGGTATCTTCGCACCACGCTGCCTGCGGTATCTGCTTGTCATAGTGGGTCTCGCGATAGGCATCCTGTTCCTCGACAGCCTTGTACATGTCTGACAGGTTCTTGGTGCCTTTGGTATCCAGACCGATGTTCACAGTTGCCTCCCACGGGCCGCCACCGCGTCCGTTGGTCTTGTTGGTGACCACGTAGAGACCCTTGTCAATATCGTAGCCATCGACGCGGTAGATTCGGGCCTTGAAGCGTGTGACCTGCTCCAGAGCCTTGTTGCGCCGGAACCGATCCCTGTTCACATGGTTGGCGCTGGGATAGTTGTTGGAGTAGTCAATGGAATAGGTCTTGAACAGCTGGTTGTTGAAGCCACGTATATTGTCGCCCGCGTTGGCTCCGCAGAGGCGGAAGAACAGTAGGTTGGAGGCTTCTGACGGCCAGCGCATGCTGAGGGTGGCGTCATCGGGATCTCCGTCGCCGGAACTGAGATCGTTCTCGCCGATGGATTTCGTGAAGGTGCGGTCAGCGCGGTCGAGCTTCTTTCCGTTGTACGTGGCACCTCCACCGAAGCAGTCGCCAAAGATGAGCGGCAACTGGTAGTAAGGCAGGCGGACGCTGTAGCCCCGTGACTTGCTCTCCAGATACTGGCCACGGTGTAGCTCGTTATAGTCCATGACCGACTTGTTGAAGGACGAGTTGAACGCATCGCCGCTGCAGGTGCCCTTGGATTTCATGGTCGAATAGAACTTATCCAGGAGGGTACGCGACTGTGCCCAGAGATAGGTGCTGATCGTGTCTGCCACATTATAGACCGCCACATAGTCTTTCAACAAGTCCTCAAAAACGTACGTGTAGTCGCGCTGGAGGTTGTGGTTGATGTTGATGGGCGTCACGGTGCTGGTCTTGCCGTCCTGGTTGTTGGCGGTGATGCCGCCGATGGCACTGCCGACGGAGGGCAGCGGGTACTTGGGATGGCTGTCGTCGTTGTAGCTCCAGTTGTTCCAGACGGAATACATTTGGTCGCGCAGTTCGATGAGCGACTTGTTGCGTTCGCCGAGTTTCTTGCTGACCTTGAGGAACTCGCTGTTGACGACGGTTCCGTTGTAGTTGAAGATGAGGCTCTCGGAGCCGAACTTCACGGGCACCTTGTCGAAAGCGTAGGCACTGATCTCGCGGTCACCGATGAACACCCACTTGCCGAGGTAGGCGAAGTACATGTACGGGTCGATGAGGCGGTAGGGAAGATCGGTACCGGAGAACGTGACGTTCCTGAAGACGAGGTCCTCGTCGCTCAGGTTCTTGGTTCGGTAGTCATTCTCATAGAGGATGTGGGGAATGCTGTCCATGCTGGCTCCCACGAAGGGCAAGGAATAGGGCAGCAGTTCGGCGTTGGCCTCCTGGGTCACTTCCTTCCACGAGTCGGTGTAAGTGTCGCTGATGATTTTCACATCGTGAGGCAGGGTGATGATGGGCAGGTCCACGAGTACGACGGTGCTGTCGCCCTTTTCTTTGTATTGAATACCTGTAAACCTGGCCTTGGCACCGAAAGTAGGAATCTGTTCCTTGTGTCGGTAGGTGTAGAGCAGCTTCAGCCGATACTTCTCCTGGTTGAAGTCGTATCTCGAGTTACCCTTGGCGGTATTAGTGAACTCTTCGAAGGGCTTGAAGGCCGATGCAGGCTCGAGGTTGATGCAGTTTCCATTTTTTTTGTAAACGGCATCACGGGTCTGGGGCTTCAGGGTGTCGCCAGCGGCAGTATAGCCTTCGAGCACCCACTTCATCTTGTCTGCAGGCAGCGAAGTCCGGATATCGCGGTTGAGGGCGATGGTGGGCTTCAAGATGTCGTTGTAGTAGGCGCGGAGGTCGCCTTCACCACGTTCGTCGCGCACGCGGGTACCATTATAAGAAGGATATGCCAGGGCGATGTAGGGTTCGAGGTTGCGCAGGGAGTCGGTGATAATCTTCTCTTCCTCGTCGCTCTTGACGCGGAAGAACCAAGCCTTGGTCTGCCGCCAGTGGATACGATTCTCCTTGCCGTTCTTGATGTACTGGCACCAGATGCGGCGTCCGTTCTCAATCTCGAAGGCATCGGCCATGAGGAACAGGGCATAGCTGTGTCCGGCCTTGAGGTTCATGCCTGTTAGGTGGAAGGTGGTGCCCTGCGTCTCGCGGAAGCTACAGTTCACCTCCGTGGGCGTGTACTTCAATGCGGAGAATGAGACATTTTTTTTGCCATCCTTGGCAGTCAATGTATTGGAGCCCAGCATTTCATCGATGCGTGATTGCCATGTGTCCGCAAGATAGTCTGATACGGAGGAATTGAGTTCCTTGCTACCCATGATCATACTCGTTTCGGCCACGGTGCCGCTACGCTCACTCATGTTGTTAATAATATAATCGCTTAGGTTCTCAAAGAGGGGATTACCTTTCTGCGCATTATTTAATATTGACCCATAAGTGTTGGTCTTCATGGCCTTGTACAAGTTGTCTTTCGTGCCTTTGCCAGCATTGATGAGGTCGGTTGCCGTGGTGCCGAGGTCGAAGAGACGGACACCCTTCTTCATGCTGTAGTAGTTCAAGTCCTGATCCATATCGAAGACGTAGGTGCGGCTGGCGTTGAGAGCGATGGACTTTTCAACGTCAGCTTGGGTGGTCTGGGCCTTGTCCTTCAACTCAGACTCCCAGGAAGGATCGATGAGGCGGTAGTGGCTGCCAATGGAGGACTGGGTGTTGAAGGTCATGTGCTTGGCATCGTCGAGGGAGATGGCGAAGGTGGGATCCAAGAGTGCCTGATAGAGGCTGTCGGAGCCGTGGCTGACGCCCTGGAACATCTCGAAGCCGTCGAGGGCATTGCCCTTGAAGGGCACGCAGTGGTCACCGGCGGAGAAGTCGAACTTCTTGTTGATTTTGCAGAGGCCGCCAAGCAGGCTAATCTTGATGCGGGCGGAGCCTTCCATCCAGGTGGGATTCGGCAGACCCATCTCCAGGACGCCGCCGATACCGGCATAGAGGATGCTGATTTTCTCGTTGATGAAGTTTCCGATGTGTACGTGTATGCCGAGGTCGGCTTGTAAGAAGGCATAGAGCTGGCCCATCGCATACCAACCCTCGTAGCCCATGGACGAGCCACTGTTCATACAGTAGGCCATGTTGCCGTAGTTGACCAGGGCGGCATCGAAACCGGCAATGGCATCCAAGGAACCATAGAGGAGGCCGAGGTCGAGGGTGATAGAACCCCAGGCGCTGGCACCCACCATGATGCCGCCATTAAGGCTGTTGGGGTCGAGGAGGGCCTTGGCAGCTGCCTTGCGGCTGCGCTGGGCCTTGCCCAAGTCGGCACCCATATCGGCCTGGTCGGCCTTGTGGCCACTGAGGAACTCGGTAATCTTGGGAGGAATCTCAGGCAGGGCTCCGTTGTTGGGCAGCTCGTTACCGAGGCAGAGGTAGCCGTTGGCACCGATATCCACAGTGATGATGGGACTCTTGAACTTTAAGAAGGTGAAGGTACAGCGATGCGCCTCGTCGGGTTCTCCGAGGTAGAGATGCCATTTGGGCGTAGGATATTTCTTGCCGTCTTTCACCCAGGTGACTTTGAATTCCAGGGTTATCTTGGCACTTCCTGCGGAGGCTTCAATCTCTTCAGATTCTTCCTTGTTCTTGCCGTCTTTTTTCGGCTTGTTATAGTCGCCAGACATGACTCCCATACCCGAGGCGGCATTTGTCACTTTCTGATAGACTCCGTCTATTTTCCCCTGGAACTCATTGAGTTTGCCTTGCAAGCTTTTCAGGGATTCATTCATGCCCTTGACCTTATTTATGAGGGCGTTCGTATCCATACCCGCCTCCGCGGTGACGTTGAGGCAGAGGTAGCGGTTCTGGGTGACGCCCGCACTGTTCTTTTCGTTCTCATAGATAAGCGAACATTCGGCCGTGATGATGCCGCTAACGGCCTCAATCTTGCCATTGAACATGAAGGTGGAGAGGCATTTATTGTCACTGTCATAGACTACCAGCAAGTCGAGGTCGGCGCTGAGAGTCTCTTTACCCGCTGTGGTGCAGAGTCCGAGCCCGAGGGCAACACCGATATTGCCATACGCGACCTCTGGATCACCATCGAACTTGTTCTCGCCCTTAGTGGGTCGGCAGTTGAAGAAGAAACCACCGGAAATGCGATTGATGACAACGGGATCGGCGTGTATGCCTGCACTACTCTCGACACTTGCCATGAAGTACCCCCAGCTAAAGTCACGGTCTTTGTTGTCCTTGGCGTCTTTCGTGTGTTCGTAGTAACCGCCCTTGCAGTCGAGTTTGAAGAAACCGACAATATCGATTTCGAGCGTACCGGAATAGCCCTTGTTGGGCGCTTTGGTTGCCTCGAGATCACCATGGAAGTGAAGGGCCGTCCAGTCAAGATCCAGATGCAGTGCCTTGAACTCCACGTCGCCGTCGCTGATGGACCACGTCTTCGGCTTCGAGTAGTCGGGAATATTCACCTTGGCACTAATAATGACCGTTGCCCCCACGTCGATGACCTCGCAGAGTCCTATGGAGCCGCCGACCTCCAAGGAAAGCTTCTTTGTGCCGGAATCGAAGTTCGGCTTGAACTCAGTGAGGTTGAAGGTGAAGGGGCCGATATGCTTATCAGCGGAAGCAAACGACCATTCGCCGAGGTTGATGTAGAAGGGTTCCTGTTCGGTGCCTGCATTGAATTCCTTGCCTTCTACCAGTATTTTCAAGGCTTTGTCGTGGATGCCCTTGGCCGCAGCGTCGCGTGCCTTGCGCTTGTCCTCCACACGCTTGTCGTTGATGACCCAGTCGTCGGCCTCCGATACGTTGGAAAAACGCATCTTGGTGAAGTGCAGTTCCGGAATCTTCAGTTCCAGCGGCAGGGACTTCGTCTTCTCGACCAGCCAATCGTTGGCTTTATCGATGGCACCGATGCCGATTTCGCCACCGAGGCACAGTTCTATCTGTGTCTTGACTTTGCCGGGCTTATCGGGATCGTCGTAGGCGTCGACGAGGAAGTAGGTCTGGTCTTGGTCGAGCGTAGCCTGCCCTACGAGGAAGCTGAAGTCCAAAGGCTCCACCTGCTCGGTGAGGAAGATATAAGATAATCGCTTATTCTTGTCATTGGCGTTCTTCTTGCCTTTCTCATTATTAGGATTACTGAGTTCACGAATCTGGCAGGTGTATTTCACGTTGCCGAATTCACCCTCATGCTCACTGCCTTTCTGGCGCTTGAGGATAGGCACGTTGATTTGTCCCGTGAAGCCGCAGTTGTCGAAGTCGTTCTGGATAATCTGCACATGGGCCTCGTCAAGGCTGATGCCCCAGCCGCCGAGGGTACCTTCCTTGGCTGCGAAGACGTTCTCGGCACCGATGGTGACGGTGACGCCGGACTTGTCGATGAACATCTCCTTGGCGCCTACCCAGAGACGGCGGTCGTTGTGTTCTTTATCTACTTCGCCTAACTCCAACGACTTGGGGAAGGCTACGCCGACCTTGCCGATGTGCACTCCCTGCCACTGGGTGTCACCGCTGATGATGCCAGCTTCCTTCTTGTTGTACTTCTCGGGGAACTTGCCCATGTGGTCGGAGTTGCGGTAGATGGAGTGGTCGAAGACGACATCACTGGCCTGGAAGGTCCAGCCGGGGAGGTCCTTCATCTGGAAGTCATCGACGGAGATGCGGTCGATGAGGAAATCGTCCCAGCTGCCGACAGAGCCCTTGAGGTACATGGTGGCGAGTTCGTCGGTGAGCTTGCCGTTCACTTCCTTGTACATCCCGTCAACCTTCAGGTCGGCATCGATGCCGAGGAGTTCCAGCTTACCTTGGTGCCAGGAGATATAGCAGCCGTCCTTCGGCTTCAAGGGATCCTTCGGGGCCTTGAACGTCAGTTCCATATTGCTGGGCGTCAGGGTGAAGTCACCGAGGAGGGCAATCTGTCCGTCTTGTGGTAGGAAGGTGTCAGGGGAGATGCACAGACGCGGTGCTCCGAAGACGAGGACCTTGCTCTTGAGGATGTCGCATTCGGGCATGGCTGCTTCGCCCAAGACATTCATCGTAGCATACGTCGGCGCGAACTTCATATTGACAATCTGGAGGTCCACGACATCAAACTTGTCGGGAAGGATCTCCGTCGGGAACTTCACGGGCATATAGAGCTTGTCCATCTTGCCGGTGGTAAGGATCTTGAAGACATCCTTACCTTTCTGCATCTTGCTGTAATAATCGCCGAGGTTGATTTGCTCTGCCAAGCTCTTGATTTTGCCATCGACCTTGTTCTGTATCTGGCTGGCATAAGGAATCTTGGAGTCTGCAATGAGGTTGTCGATGCCCCAGTCGGAGAAGAGTTTGTCGACGACCTGCATGCTGCTTAGCATATCGGGGGCTGCCACGGTCTCGGCGATGCCGTCATAGACGATATCGTCTTGGTTGAGTTTCAGATTATCGAATTTCACACAGACCATGATGCTGGAGCCGAAGGGGTTCCATTCCACGCGGCCCGTGCCTGAGAAACCTCCGCTGCCAGAACCCTTGATGTCGTCGATGGTGAGCTCGTACTGACCAATATGAACGACCTTTCCCTTGAGGTCGTTGGCACTCTTGGTGGTCGGCTTCCTGTCTTCAATCTCCATTTGACTCTGGCACTCGAAATATTCGCGGCTCAGGCGTTGGCAGAGGGCGAAGTCCACCGTGTTCTCGTCGCCTACGAATGCGATGGAACGTCCCTTCTTGATAATGGGCTGAATGCGCAGGAGCATATAATCTCCTTCTTTGACATGCTTTTCGATGTCATCCCATTCGATGTTATGTTTCAGCTCCTTGGTGCGGTAGGTGTAGAACGGGTCTGTCTTCAGGGTTTCTTCCTTGTCGGCGTTATCGCCGTTGTCGAAGAACTGAAGTTCATATTCTATCTCTATGGTATCGCTGCGATGGCCTTCGCCGCCCATAAATAAGGAAGCTTCCCACGTCACTTCGATGTCGGACTCCAAGAAGCGTTTGCGGGCACCGCTGTCATCTGCAAACAGCGGTTCGCGGATGCGCGGGTTGCGGAAGGTGTAGAGGGAGTCTTCTACCAAGTCGCTCGACTTGGAACCCGCCATGATGATAGAAATGTCATCGTCTTCTTCTTCTCCTCCTTTTTCATCTCCGTCATCCTCGTCGTCATCGTCATCATTCTTATCGTTGTTATCCTCTTGCTCCTGTTTCTTCTTTGTTTCCTTGAGCCGGAAGAGTTTGTAGGTGCTCTTGCCGTTGTTGGCGATGCTGACGTAGTTGAGCATCGTCCTGTTGACATTGGTTTGGGTAGCCGTCACCTGTGCCGCGTAGGTCTTGCCTTCCTTCATCTGCATGATGACGGACGCGGGTAAGAGGCAGGTGGGGGTGGCGAGGTTGGATACCTGATAGGTGACCGGGTTGCTGGTCATAGACTGGTCGGGTTGCTGGCCGGGCAGCACCTCAACGATACGCATGGAATAAGTAAATTGGAGCGCTGCAGGGTTACAAGCCACGACGGGTGCGCGCCAGGTGAACTGCGGAGCCAAGGGGTCGAGTTCGGCCACGGCCAGAAGTTCCTGGCTGATGGTGGACGGCGTCAGGAACTGAGGTGCCTGGGCGTTGTAGCAGACGCTGAAACTGGCGAAGCCGCCGGAGGGGGAACTGGCGACGACAGGGCTGGGAAGCAGGGGATCCCAGCGGTAGGCGGTCATGTGCAGCTCGTACTGGCCTTCGGGCAGAAGACCGAAGGAACCGTTGTTGTTATCAAAGAGGTCCTGTGGCGCCTTGATTTCATTGAGCGGGATATGGTTGAAGAGGCCGCGAACCTCGGCGGGGGTGAGGATGCGCGAGCCGCCTGCAGGAACCACAATGGGCACTTTGGGCTGACGGGCGGGGGGAGTACTCAGGCTGAGGCCGGAAGCGGGATTGACCTGCTCGACCTGCATGACGAGATAGATGTTGGCATTGTCCTTGCCCGTATTGGTCAAGGAGATAGTAAAGTAGTTAGATGGCTCGGTGATATAGAGCATCACCTGCGGAGGCAACACGGTCTGCGAAGGCGTCACCGTCACCGTGATGTCCTGGGCTGCGCAGGTTGAAAGTCGCAAGTTGCAAGTTGAAAGGTGGATGTCCGCGGTAGAGGCCACGAACAAGCAGAACAGAACGCAGAAGGTTCTGAAAAGACTAGTTTGTCTAGTAGAACTAGTGAGACTAGTTTGTCTAGTTTGTCTAGTTTGTCTAGATAGTCTAGTTAATCTAGTTAGTCTAGTATGTCTAGCTTGCCTAGTCAGTCTATCATTATGTGAACTGTATGTTGTCATATCTTTCATTGTTTCAATTTTCAACTTTCATCTCTCAATTTTCAACCTTTCAACTTTTCAACCTTTAGCTTCGCTGACTTTTGTCACGACTCGGCCATTTCAAGCAAGCTTGATGGAGCTCGCTGCTCCAAAAGTTCAACTTTTCAACCTTTCAACTTTTCAACCTTTCAACTTTTCAACTTTCTCTATTCCGAGAATCCTTCGGAGATTTCGGTTACCCTCTTCAGCCAGTCCTTCTTGTAGATGCTGGCATCCTCCTTGCGCTTGATGGCGAAGAGGCTGAAGGTGTAGGCGTAGTTCAGGCTAATGGTGATGTCCGTGCGGTCGAGGTTGCTGCGGAGTTTGGTGGGGTTGACATCGCCGTACTTGTAGAAGGAGGCGGAAGCGGAGAAGACGTGGTACTGCTTCAGGGTGTAGGAAGCGCTGACCTCTCCGCCAATGTTCAGGCTCTTGCTCTGGCGCTCCACTTCATTATATATTAAGGAGACGGAACCAGAGACGTTGAGCGGGTTCTCCTCAAAGAAGGTGTGCCCCGTGGAGAGGGTGCCGATGCGGCTGGTGTACTTCGTCTTGTAGCCGCGCGAGGTCTGGTTGCTGAAGGTGAAGCCGAAGTCGGTGTTCCATTGCTTGACGCTCATGGTGTAGTTGGCACCGATGGCGGTGGTCTTGACATCGCTCTCGCCGATGGCGAATTTGTTCAGGTCTTTGTTGCCTGTATAGTTGAAGGAGAGTGAAACGACGTGTCCCAGAGTCTCGTTGTCAATCATGTAGGAGGGGGTACAGGTGAAGCTGGAGGTGCGGCGGTGTACCTGAATAGTGTCGTTGATGCGAGCCGTACCGTCGCTTTGTACCTGGGTGTAGCCGTTGTAACCGGCAGAAATGTTAAAGTGGCGACCGATGCTGGTGGAGGCCATAGCGGAGTAGATGAAACCCTTGGTGGTGAACATCTGTTGGTCGGTGAGGTTGTCGGCCTGGCCGGAGAAGGTACCTGCCAAAGCAACCTTGTGGAAGAGCATCGTGTTCAGGCTCACACCCAAGGAGTGGTAGTTGTTTGCCATATAGTAGGTGCCGAGCGACGTGTAGTCGGGCTGAACGATGCGGTAGGTGATGGAGCCGGAGATTCCGGGGAAGGAGAGGTTGACGTTGACATCGCCCGCGAAGCGTGCCAAGGACGAATAGCGGATGTCCATAATGCTGTTGCTGAAGCGGTTGGCCAAGGCGTTGTTGAGTGAGTCAATCTTCGGGGCTTCGGTGTCGGTGGAGAACAGCGAGGCGGCGACGTTGCCGCTGAAGCTGAGCCACTTGGTGGGAGCCAGGGCGCCCTTGACGCCGATGGCTACGTTTTCCTGGGGGGATATATAGCGTCGCCACTGCTCGTCGAGCGAGTTGGGGCGGTCGTATGCGCGAAGAACATAAAGGTCGATGTAGTTACGACCATTGCCGTAGCCGGCCTTGAAACCCCAGCCCACGCGCTTGTATTGCGGCTGACGGGCGAAGGGGTCGGTGGGGTCGTCGTTGACGGCACTGCGCAGGACGCCATAGAAGGCACCTGCACGAATCTTGTCGGAGTTGTATTCCAGACCGATGCCATTGAACGAAGTGTTCATGACGTAGGAACTGAAGGCCATGGAGCTCTGGCCGAAGTGTCCACGCCAGTTCTTGTAGACCGGCGTGAGGTGGAAGGACAGGTGTGGGTAGTTCCAGTCCAGTCCGTCGTTGGTGAAGTAGAGTGCGAATGGCATGGAGATGCCAAAGACGCTGATGTTCAGGTTCGCATAAATGCTGTTGCTCATGGGCGAGGCATAGCCCGTGCCCATGGAGCTGTAGCGGTACGTATTCTGTGTACCTACGGCACCCGTGATGATGAGGGGGTCGCTCTTGGCGATAGTGGAGATGGTGTTGAGAGAAAGCGACTGGCCCACCATGTCCGAAGACATGGCGACCAGTGCTATGAGTACCATCAGGGATTTTCTGAGGAGGATTTTGCTCATACGTCAGGATGCGTTCTTTCCGCGCGGGTGCGCGTTCCTTATTAATAATGAAGAGTGAAAAATGAAAGAATGAAGAATGAAAAATAAGAATTACCTTACTAATATTAGTGAAGAATGTTCTTAATGAAGAGTGAAGAATGAAAAATGAAAAATAAGAATTACTTTTGATGACTATGGATATGTCGGGCAAGTTACCTATGTAACTCGAATTTTTCATTTTTCATTTTTCACTTATCATTTATTCATTTTTTTTATTTTTCATTTTTCATTCTTTCATTTTTCATTTACTTGATGATCACCTTGCGTACCTTACCGTCGGCAGTACGGCGGATAGCGACGCCCTGCTGCTGGTTGTTGACGCGGCGGCCGCTGAGGTCGTAGGTCTCGGCACTTGCATCATCGGATGACGACGCCACGGAACGGATGCCATCGACCACGCCTGTGGAGTGCAGCTTGTAGGGAGCCTTCAGCGAACCTACGCGAGTGACGGCTTTCAGGCCTTCGTCTACGGTGTAGAAGTCATTGGTGTAGGGGCTGTAGAGCTTGAAGGTGACATACTCGCCGGCATCGCAGTGAACGGTGATGAATGCCTTGCCATTCTTGATGACGCCCTCGCCGCGGCACTCGTCGCCCACAAAGGCACCGATGCTGTATTGCTCTGGATGGGCAATGTCCTCCAGTTCGGCAACCACCGACATGTTGTTCATGAAGCGGGTGTGGTCGTACTCCCAGATCTGGAGCAGAGGTGCAAGGCCCTTAACACCAGCAGGAGCAGCGTTAACGACGATCTGATCCTCTGGCTTTAAGACCAGGTTCTTGGTCTCCGTGGAGGGATTGTAGAAGATATAGCCCTGATTAGGCTTAATTTCAGAAAGGTCTCCATTCCAGGTTCCGCTGCCAAATTCGGTAGAACCCGTCTTTCCGATAATGACAACTCCATCAAGTTCAGATGGACTATCAAAGATGGAGGATACATCATGGGCGAAGAAGTAGGGAGTACCAACCCAGTTCCAGCCGGGCTTCATGGGGATGATGTATTTCTTCTGTTCAGCATTCCAGTTCATGATTTGCGTGTTGTCGGTTACGCTATAGAACACCGTTGTTTGCGGTTCTTCCATTGTGCCCATGTTAATCTTGTAGCACTGCGTCTGTTGGATGCCCGGGGTGGACATGAGGGTACCGAACAGACCCCATGCAGGATCATTATAGACTAATTTGTTGCTGGTGCGCAGCTCTATCATGGATTTGGAATAGACGGTTTCTAAGTCATTCGTGGAAACAAAGCCCCAGGGGTTACAACGCCACTGCCAGCCTGTTTCAAAGGTCATGGGATAACCAATCTGGAACGCATATTGGGTGGCCTCGGAGTCGTTCAGGGGAACTAATTTAGCACCGTTCTTCACTTCGATGAAGGCATGGCAGGGAATCTCGGAAGTAACCTGATAGAAGAGGGCAGGAGGTGCTGTCTGTACTAATTTGAACTTTTGTCCCCATTCGGTATTTTCATCGTACCCGTTATGGAAGGACAGCGTGATATCCGCCGGGTCGAAGGTGGCACCTTCGGGCTTAGGAGTGAGGATAATCATACAGTTCTCTCCAGCTACGGGGTTGGAAACAGCGACTTCGAAGCGGGATAGGGTGAGATAATTTTGGACATTGATTATGAACATGGGCGAATTATTCTTTGTCTTGAGTTCATTACTCGTGATCCCCCAGGAGTCATAGTCATACCATACCAGATTCATTAAGATTGAAGAGATACCTTCCTTCACGGCGGTGAAGGTGCCTTCGATGCCTGTTTTGCCGAAGCTGCCTGAACCAGTCACAGATCCTGTTGTGCCGGAAACCATCACATAGCTACCTGCTGCCAGATTTCCCGTATCACCATTCCAAGTCACATTGTTACACACTTCATTGGTGATGTCTTTACTTTGTCCATCGGTCAAGATGACATCGATGATGGGCTTCAGAATGATGGCGTCCGTAGCTGGATTCTCGATGGTGAGGTTGACATCAGCGGTCTTGGGTGCGGCGGAGAGGGCATTGTAGTTGGACGTAATGCGCAGCACACAAGGACCAGCGCTTACAGGCACCAGCGTTTCCCCTTCCTTCTTAATCACAGTGCCGTCACCATCTACGATGGAAATGGTGTACGTCGTATCGGTTGCATTCTTGGGATACACGTTAATCATCTTCAACAGACGTTCGTAGATGTGCTCGTCGCCCATGTTGGCACGGAAGGAGTCATCTCCACCGCCCCACAGCGTGTAGCTCACATCAATACTCGTCACAGGAACAAACACGGTCACCGTAATCCACTCTTCTTTGCCGTTGAGATCTTTCGGAACGAGCTTCTGTTCCCCTATCATGATGTACGGACGAATCTGAGCTTCACCGCCGCCCACGATGTCGAATCCTGTGCCGTTCCATACTAAGCTGTTATTAGTGTTTGCTTCCCAGAGCACCTCGTCGGTCGCGTCTCCGGGGGTTAGCTGGTAGGAGATGCCTTGCTTCAGGAATGCATTCAGTTCAGCGACGTCATTAATGGTGATTTGTTTTTCCGTCTGCACAAGGGTGATGGCATCGGCATGCCGAATGATTTGGAATTCGCATGAAGCCAAGGGAGCGGAAGGACCGGCGGTAGGATTGCCGGGACCTGAAACGGACAGGGTCAGAGAGGAGGGGTACGTCATCTGGGCGGTCAGGGTGGAACCCTTCAGGCTGACAGCTGCTGCTGCCTCCGTAGGAGTAACGGACCACTCCAGGTTCAGCGGCAGGGTGGCCTCTGTGGGCTTGACTTGAAGCGACTCCGTCAGTTCGTATGCCTTGCCAACCTCGGCCTCGCTGAAGATCAGTTTATAGCTCGTCGGAACCGTGACAGACATCCCTATGCTGCCCGAAGGATAGCCGTAGGTTTTTTCATGTTCAAAGGTAATCGGGGCGGTCGTGTTAAGGGTGATTGGATATTCCAGACCCGTACCTGGATCATAGACCTTGAAGGTAATTGCTTTGCCTAAATCGGACTCATCATTGTTGCCACGTACTGTTATAACGTAAATGGGACTACCGTCTGTAGGGGAAGTCATCAATTCGGATTCACCGCGGCAGACGTCATCGATAAAGGCACCGATAACATAGCCTGAGCCGCTGCCATTCTCTACGGTCAGCGATGCCCACACCATCGTTTGGTCATTGTAGTCGTACTCTGTCGGGACGGTACCAGACCAACTCTGAGCCTGGACAATCGCGCACAGGGACAACAGGACTAATTGGGTTAAGATTTTTTTCATAATTTTTAGGTTTAAAAGTATAACAATTGTTTGATTTTTCGCTTCGGTAGGTTCGTTTTTAATAGAATTACGCGACAAAAATACATTATATTTAATAAAAAGAATGTGTATTTTCTGAATAATAATGTGTATTTTTTGAACAAAAACACGAAAAGTATCAACTTTGTGTAAATATTAACGCACTTTTTGTGTACTTTTGAGTCGTCAAAGGACGTTAAAGAACCCTTTTTGGCCTAAAAAATGACTAAAATGAATCGTTTTCTATGAATAGTCTCTTCTTGAACAGAATTTGCAGGCGAACCACCGCCTGTCGCCTCTTATTTCTCCTGCTCCTGCTCCTGTCCCCACTCTGTTTCCTGACTGCGCAGGAACAGGCGGCGCACTCTCCGTTGGATTCCTTGCTGACGGCCTACGACAACGGCCGAGGCGCTGAACGGAGCCGTACTGCGGACAGGCTGCTGGACTACTGCCGCCAACAGGCGGTGTTCTTTGACGAAGCACCGAAGCTGGAACCGGCCGTCACCGACGCCGAGCGAGACCTCATCGTCTGGTTCGCGGCCGCACGATGCCTCACCACCACCTCTTATTATAAGGAGGCGCTAACCTGTATCGAAAGGGCGCTGGGAGAGGGGGATGATGGGGTTAATGGGATTAATGGGGCGAATGGGATTCATGAGACTCTGTTGTGCGATAAGGCCTACTGCCTTTACAAAACCAGCGATTACACCGGCTCCGTGGAGGCGGGACAACAGGCCATACACCTGTGCCAGCAGACGGGGAACACCTTGCAGCTCTCTCGCGCGTACCTTTATATATCGCTGGTCAACCACGCCCTCCGCAAATACGACGAGGCCAAGGCACTTGTGGTGAAGGCCATCGAAACCAACCGGCTCATAGGAGAGGACAATATACAACTGCACAACGCGCTGGGCATCGCCTGTGAGATATTCTGCAGCGCACAGGAGGTGGACAAGGCCATCGACTACGGCCAGCAGGCCGTGGACGCCGCGCACGCGATAGGCTACCTGCCAGGGGTCGCCAACCACCTGACACAACTCAGCTACGCCTACGACCGCAAGGGGGACTACGAACAGGGACTACGCATGGCGGATTCGGCTATTGCTATCGTCATGAGTCAGGAACCGATAGATCGGAACCAGCTGGCGCTGACATTGGAGTACAAGAGCTGGAACCTCATCGACATCGGAAGGCATGCCGACGCGGTGGAATCGCTCGAAAAGGCCATACAACTGGAGGAGGAACTGGGTAACACACATGCCGCATGGTACGACTACCGAACGCTGGCCGAGGCCAAGACACCCATCGACCCACAGGGAGCTATCGCCGCCCTGAACCGCTACGTGAAGATGTCCGATTCCATCCATTCCGAACAGCTGAAGGAGCTCATGAGTCAGGCCAACGCCGAGTTCCACAATGACGAATTGAAGGAAGCCAACACGCAGTCGCGACGAATGAACCGCATCATCATTGCCACATCCCTCGTCATTGTCATCCTCCTCGCGGCCATCATCGCATCCCTCTGGTTCGCCTTCCGGCAGAAGAAACACAGGGAGGATATGCTGCGGAGACTGACGGAGGTGCGGGAGCAGTTCTTCACCAACGTCACCCATGAGTTCCGAACACCGCTGACGGTGATTCTCGGAATGAGTCGCGAGATACAGCATTTGTCCGATCTCAACGGCAAACAAGCGCTTGAGATAGTGAGTGAGGCGGGGTCGGCCATCGAGCGGCAGGGCGAACAGCTGCTGGCACTCGTCAACAAACTATTAGATATATCTAAGGTGCAGTCTGCCATAGGACCGCAACAGCAGACACAGGGAGACCTGGCTGCATATATCGGGATGATCGTGGAGGTTCAGCGCGAGGTGGCGCGACAGAAGGGTGTCGTTGTCAGCTATCAGGCCACTCCCACCACCATACCTGCCAGCTTCACCCCCGACTACGTGGAGAAGGTGGTGGGCAACCT
The DNA here is from genome assembly GCA_017535725.1 of Bacteroidaceae bacterium. Taxonomy (GTDB): domain Bacteria; phylum Bacteroidota; class Bacteroidia; order Bacteroidales; family Bacteroidaceae; genus Physcousia. Next base: position 2,334 of record JAFXTO010000031.1, on the reverse strand, counting down.
GCTCTCCAATGCCGTGAAATTTACCGATTCCACCGGCGAGGTACAGGTCACCCTCCATGCACAGGGCCGCCATCTCGTCCTCTCTGTCAAGGACACCGGCCGTGGCATCGCACCCCGCGACCTCCCCCGTATCTTCGAACCGTTCTATCAGGCCGACAATGCGGCAGGGCAGGGGAGTGGCATCGGCCTCGCCCTGGTGCGTCAGATCGTGGAAACACTCGGTGGCACGGTGCAGGTAGAGAGCGAGCTGGGGAAGGGGAGTAAGTTTACGGTGAGACTAGACTCTCCCCCCGCAGCTTCTCCAGCCGGAACACTTAATAGTTCCGTCTTCGAACCACCTGTTAGGGAGGGAGCGATTACCAATGACTCTTGTAATGTGGATGCCCGTTCAGAAGTTACCAATAACTCTTATAATGCGGATGTCCGTTCAGAAGTAGCCAATGACGTTAATAATGCGGATGCCCGCTCAGAACATTCTGCTCCCTCCCTAACAGGGAGGGCGGGGGGAGAGTCTTTGAGGGCGGGGGGAGAGTCTACCATCCTCATCGTCGAAGACAATGCCGACGTGGCGCGGCTCATCACCCTACAGCTCCTCTCGCGCTATGTTTGCCTACTCGCCTCTAACGGCAAAGAGGCTATCAAGAAGGCGCGACAGAAACTGCCCGACCTGATTATCACCGACATCATGATGCCCGATACCGACGGACTGCAGCTCTGCCGTACCGTGCGCGAGGATCCCCTCATCAACCACATCCCAATCATCATCGTCAGCGCAAAGACCACCGAGGACGACCGCATCAGGGGACTCGAAGCGGGCGCCGACGCCTACCTCTTCAAGCCCTTCAGTGTGCAGGAACTGATTATCCGCATCCAGAAACTGTTGGAACTCCGGGATATCCTTCGACAAAAATATGCACTTCCTGCGCCCGTGTCGCCCATCATCCATTCTGTCGATTCCACCGATTCCACCGAGAAGAGCGCTGCCTTTGCACAGCTCTCTGGTAACTTCATGGATGAGGTCCACGCAACCACTCTCCGCCTCCTCTCCGAGGGCTCCTGCTCTGTCGAGGCCATCGCCGCACAGTTATATGTCACTCCATCTCAACTGCGGCGCAAGATGAACGCCATCACGGGTATCTCGCCCAAGAAATACATTATGAAGGTGCGTATGGAAATGGCACGAGAACTCCTGCTGACCTATCCAGAAATCAAGATTGCAACCATCGCAGAAAGATGCGGTTTCACCGACCATTCCCACTTTATCCGACTCTACAAGGAAACCTACGGCACCACCCCCTCCGTCGATCGCATATAAACAATCTGCTACTATTTTTTCAACGCTAAGGCGCAGAGGTTCCGCAGATTTTTTTGTTTACTTTCAACTACATACTACACACTCTAAACTATTCCGCTCGAGCTTGCTCGCTTGATACTTCAAGAACTACTCTACATTCTAAACACTACACGAATTTTCAACGTTTCCGCTCGGCGCCTTGCGACGCTTGACACTTCAAGAACATTTCAATATTTCAATTTTTTCTCGCTCTACACTCTAAACTATTGAATTACTCTTGAAAAATTGATATAGACGAGTGGATCGTTCGACAGATGTCAAATGGACCACTCGTCCGTACGTGTTTGCCAACTCGGCCGTACGTGTTTGCTAACTTGGCCGTATCTTATTGGACTTACATACGAATCTTATTGATTTAAGATACGTATCTTATTGCCATCACGTCCGTATCTTATTGACCTAAGATACGTATCTTATTTGTCTAAGATACTTATCTTATTGGCTTTGGTATTTACGTGTTCATTCTTTCGTACTAACGTAATAACGTAATAACGTTTTCATCTTTAGAGCGCTACTCACTCTCGTACGCGCGTACTCGCGCGGGCACGAAAAGAAAGAAAATCCCGTCACTTCGTCACAAATGGGTGCAAGGGAGATTTATACAGATTGATTATTAGAAGTTTAAAAGTGTGACGAAAGGTGTGACGGAGCGTGACGAAGTGACGAAATACACAAATTTTGACAAATTTATGATAAAATCAGGGTTAAATTCTTGAAGTATCAAGCGAGCAAGCTCGAGCGGAATAGTTTAGAGTGTGTAGTATGTAGTTGAAAGTGAACAAAAAAATCTGCGGGATTCTCTGACCTCTTTAATTTATGATTAATTCGCAGTTTAATTAATGATTAATTTGTGTAAAGATGAAACCGTCTCATCAGTAACCCAGCCATAAATCTCTCTTTCTCACATAAATTATCCACAAATTACCCCACGAATTTTCCATGAATTATTGATGCGCATCGACGTTGACAATTAATTTATG
>JAFXTO010000030.1 GCA_017535725.1 Bacteroidaceae bacterium | reverse complement strand
TTCGTTCAGAAGACAGAATCTTATCTGGATGCTGTCAGCTTCTGCTATAGGCACATCCTCTCCATCGAAAAAATCCGAATCGATATTCTCTTTATCATCAATTATTCTTTCAACATCATCATCTTTGCTACAAGATAACAATATGTTCCAAACCGATAACAAGATGAATAAGGCGAATGGAAGATGCTTTTTTCCCATATTTTATTGTTTTTATTGGTTGTATGCTGCAAAAGTACTCATTTCTTTGTAGATTCCCCTAAGAAATCACAGTTTTTCTTTCTACCTCATCGTTTCCATCGGGAAATCGAGCCGTTAAAGCTCAATTTCTCCGATGAAGGTTTCATTACGCGCGTTCCTTATATTCTTACAGTTCGATTTCTCCAATAAAACATTGGTTATCGCGAACGACCTCGATGATGTAGAAACCAAAGAGGTTGTTGGGAAGGATAGTAGACGTCATGCTGGCTGGGACGAAGGTGGTATAGACGACCTGTTCATCGCCGTTCTCCTCTTCTTCCTTAATATAAATGGTGAAGTCGCAGGTATCCCAAAAGTAAAGAGTATAGCCATCAATGCTGGCAGAGGGAGGGCAGATAGGACCACGACCATGGCCTGGAAGAGGATAAGTATATCCATCAAATAATAGCAGGAGCGGATTTCCAATCATTAATGAATCACGTCCACCTGCGAAGGTGTTCAGGGCTGCCAGAGTGAGGCAGAGGGTGAGAAAGATTTTCTTCATTTTTTTTGTTTTGATGAATTATTGATTTGGTTAATTAATGTGGATTCCTTGAAATCCGAGGCAAAGATAGGTGTATTTTTATAAAGTATCATTTCACTTTTTTTCACTTCTGCATTTTCTAATATTCTTCAATTTTACTAAAATTCACGCTGGGGTGTGAAAAACAAGGCATAAAAGTTTGAGAATCCAATATTTCTGACTACCTTTGTCGCCATAATAAATTTTAAATGATGAAACGATTATTTTATATTCTTTGCAGTTTACCCTTGATTATTGGATGTAATGAGCATTCCATAAAAGACGAATTGGACATCTATGAGAAGGATCTTGAAATGAACCCAAAGGCCACGTACGAGATTCTTTTAAATCAGGAACCAGTTACCCAAGAGGATAGGGCACGCCTTGCACTCCTCACCATCAAAGCAAAGAATCTTGCATACGTTCCGTTGGAGGGGAAGGACACCATTGATGTCCTGAACGCCATCGACTATTACCTGCAACAACGGGATGAGGAACAGGTGATGATGGGCTACTACCTCCTTGGCAGCATCTACCGGGACCTGGGCGATGCACCTCGGGGAGTGGAGGCTTTCAGGAAAGTGATTGAAGAAGCGGACACAAATAGGGTGGACTGTAATTACAGGTTAATGGCAAGGGCAGATGCTCAGAAAAGTGATTTGTTTGGATTACAGAACGCACGTCCAAAGGCTATAGAATCCTCAAAACAAGCAGAATACTATTCGTGGAAAGCAAGAGATACATCCTATGCCTTTGATAATGCATTTGGAATTATTGGCCTTCAATGTTTGGATCAAAATTTTGAGCCACTTTTTATGAAGGCACCTCGACTGGTACAAGCTTGTTTGGAATATGGCGATACGATGATGGTTGTCAAGTGGGCCAATACCTTCGCATGGTTTTATTTGTTAAAAGGGATGACTGATGACGCTCATAAAATGATTGAACTTTACGATAGGTACGACGGCAGACCTTATCCCATTTATTACGGCACCAAGGGTGAGTTCTATCTTGCACGCCACCAGCTGGATTCCGCTGAATGGTGCTTCCGCAAGGAATTGGAAGCTACAGACTGGAATAATAGACAGACGGCATATAGGGGGCTGAAGAAGGTGTTTGAGCGTCGGCATCTGACGGACTCTGCACTCTGGTATGCCACACTACAATGTGATGCCGTGGATAGCGACTACGACCACAAGGTGAGTGACGCCATCATCCAGATGGAGCACGTCTATAACTACGATGCTGCGAAGGAGAAAGCGCAGCAGAGCGAGATGGCACGGCAACGTACCAAACTGACATTATGGATGGTCGTATCGGTGTTCATCATCGTCGCACTCCTGACAGGATTCGGATTCAAAAACTACCGCAACCTCCAACAACGGAGGCTTTTGGAACAGAAAGCAGAGGAGGAAAAATTAAAGACCCTATTAGCAGAAAGAGAGAAGCAACTGGCACAGGAGGAAAGCCGACGAAAAACAGCAGAAAGCAAGGCGGCACAGATGGAAGCGAACCTCACAGAAATCAACGCCGACTTAGAGATGCAGAAGCGGGAACGTGGAACCCTGCAACAGGAAATCCGCGTTCTGAAATCATCAGCAGAAAGCGAGAATGCCGTCACCCAGAAGAGGATTCAAGAATTGGAGAGACAGCTACAACGAAAGAATCAGGACATCACAGAAGCTGAGCGGGAGATGGAACTCCGCAAAGAGGAACTAAAGACACTGCAGGAAGAGATGGCAAGCATGAAGGCAACCATAGAGGAACTGCGAAAGGATGCGCAACAGCTGGAGAATCTGGGCGACGGCGTTCAACTGATGAAGCGACGCCTCTCCAAAAACAAGCATGCCACTATAGATGATTGGTCTGCCTTGCAGACGCAGATTTTCAAATTGCATCCCACATTCATCCCTTCGCTGCAGCAGTTAGTGAATCCACTGGTAGAGAGAGACCTGCATCTGGCCATGCTCATCAAGGCAGGCTTTCTGCCGAGCGAGATTGCCATACTGATGTGCTTAAGCGCATCTGCCGTCACTATGGCGCGCCGTCGCCTCTATCAGAAAGCCTTCGACAGAAGCCCGAAGGTTCCGGAAGAGGTAGACAAGTGGATTATGGAGGTAGGAGAATGAGGCTGGAGGCAGGGACCATAGGACGATTCGTTGGGAAAATGAATCGTAACCGGGTGAGTTGGTCGGTGGGATCGTCGAGGAGGATGAAGAGCGGTGGGTGCTGATTTTCCTACCGACCAGCTAACCTCTTAAGCCACATGCCAAAGAACCTGTCGTAAACCATGTAGCCTTGTTTGGCATCGTAGAATAGGAACTCTTTGTCCTGCAGCGACTTCAATGCCATTTTGATGCTACTGGGAGCAGGGAGCTGATGACGGAGGATGAAATCGAGCGACGTGGGGGCGTTGACCTTGCCCTCGCAGGCAATGGCGGTCAGCAACTGCGCCTGGTTGTCGGTCAACAGATTATAGTTTGACTGGTAGTTAATCTCCTGTTCATGTAGAATCTTGTCGGTTGCCCTAAACATATCTTCCTGATCCAGATTGCCTTTGGGGGTACGATAGAGACGATTGAGGATTTTTTGCACATACCATGTCTGACCGTCAACCATATCATACAGGTAGATGAATGTCTCCTCGGACATTTCTCGCTTCTGCTGGGCGAAAAAGCCGTTGGCAAACGCCCTGTAGGCATGGACATCGATGGTGCCTATCGTCATGATTTGTGAGCTGTTGAAGAACGGGTGTTCCGGCGACATGAACATATCGGCCAATAGATGTTGCTGACTACCGGAGAAGATGATATGTACGTTGGGAACAAACTGTATGATTGAGCGTATGAACGCGTCGGCACCAATCTCAGCATAGCGGCTCACCTGCTGAAACTCATCAAGAGCCAGATAACATTGGCGTCCCGACTCTTTCATATATTCGAACACCTGCTGGAGCGTTTCGCGTGCCCTTTCGGAAGTCACAGACACGCTGAACGTGGGCACGCCAGTGATGGGGTCTTGGCTCATCGTAGGCCGCAGGGCCGACACGAAGTTATTGAGTTTCCTCATAACTGACTGCGAGGGGGAGTCGAGTTTGCCAATGACGGCATTGGCTATGAACTGTACCATCTGGTTAAAGGTCTTCGTCGAGAAGATGTCCACATAGAAACAGCGCACGTCTTTGTCCCTTGCCTTCATCCGTTCGAAGGCATGGCTTATCAAGCCTGTCTTACCGATGCGCCGGGGAGCCATTAGCGTCACATTACTGCCATTAACCAACGCATTAATTAGTTCTTCCGTCTCCTGCTCCCTATCGCAGAAGTATTCCGGACCAAAGTAGCCATATTCAGGGAAAGGGTTTTCTAATTTCATATTTTACGTTTCATATTTTATGAAATGCAAAATAACAAATATATCTGCATATATGCAAGGAAGACATGCAATAATTAAGCATAATTAACGCTTTATGCCACTTCAATTCATGGCTAATTCATGAGGTGATTCATGTGAGAAGCACCCGATGATAAATAGTTATCATTTCATACTATATTGATTTTAGCAAACAAATGCCTTGCCGTCAGCTGGCTGTGGACAATGGAGGAGTGGGAGCCTTGAGAAAGCCCCGAGGGGGTGATGAACGTGAGAACCGGACCTCTGGTGATTCCTGTCACTTCCATGAACAGAGCCTTGCGCGTTCTGAGTCGTTCCTCATAGTCCTTCTTTATGACAAAAGGTGTCTCGCAGAACTTCATCTCTACCAGATGGATTATCTTGTCCGCACGACTAATCACCAAATCTATCTGAGCGCCTTTCCGGGTGTCATCCTTCTTGGGAATAAAACGCCAGGAGGATGATTCCGTAGCTATACCGGAGATGCCCAGTCCTTGTTTGATGTGGGGCAGATGGCGCAGACACACTTCTTCGAATGTGAAGCCCTCCCATGACTCAACACTGCGGTCCATGAAGTGGTGCTGCCAGTACTGCTCATCGCGCGAACGGTTGTCCTCCACATAGCGGAAATAGAACAATGTATAAAAGTCGGCAAGCCGATAGAGCGTCAGTTTATTCTTATTGCCATACTGGTTGTACGCAACAATGAAGTCGCAGCGTTCCAGATTGTCCAGCATCTTTGTCAGCCCGCCACCACGATAGCCTGTTGCATCTTCTATCTCGCCGCGAAGAAATCCCTGACGCTTGGTCGCCAGCAGACGGACGATATTGATATAGCGGTCCGATTTTCTGAACAGCGCGTTATAGAGTTCATTGAATTCGTCGCTCAGATCACCACCACGACGGAATATAAGCGAATCGACATTCTCGGGCAGACTCAGATAAGGACGAAGCAAACTCAGATAATAAGGCACCCCGCCAAAAAGCATGTAGCATTGTAATATCTGATAATCATCCCACTCAAATCCATGTTCCTCCAGATAGTCTTTACACTCATTTAAATAGAAAGGCCGCAGGTATATGCGATGAGTGATGCGATTGTGCAATCCGCCTTGATTCTCCTCCAGCTTTTCCTTCATCCAACTGGTGGCACTACCACAGGCAATGAATACGATGTCGTCGCGATTCTGTACCCAGCTGGCCCAGAAGTATTCCAACTCTGCCACGAAATCGCTTCCCTGGGTGTCCATCCAAGGCATCTCGTCGAAGAAGATCACCTTGCGTTCTTCGCTGCAACTCTCCAGATAATCCTCTAAACGCAAAAACGCTTCATGCCAGTTCTCTAATACGGGGATGTTCCTATCGACTGAAAAACGCATCAGCGACTCGCGGAAGTTCTGAAGTTGTACGGTTTTAGGCTGCCTATGTGCCCCTACGTAATGGAAAGAATAGGTATCGTCAAAGAACCTGCGCACCAAGAAGGTCTTACCGACTCGGCGACGCCCATACACCACGACGAATTCTGAGCGATGCGACTCCACAGCCCATCTCAACTCCTCACATTCACGTTCACGGCCAATCAATTTATCCATATCTTCCTTGTTTAAAGGTTACGGCCACAAAGGTAAGGGTTATAAGAGGAAAAAGCAAGCATTTTCGTCCAAATCTATACTTTTACCCCACATTTGGACAAAAACGCTCATCTTTTCGTCCAAATCTATACTTTTTACCCCACATTTGGACAAAAACAAGGCTTATCATCCTCTCTATTTTCTACCGACCAGCCAACCTCTTAAGCCACATGCCAAAGAACCTGTCGTAAACCATGTAGCCTTGGAAACGATCTACTAATTATCATGCAAACTTTGGACGGGAAGACACCAGAGGCAAGTTGATAGGGAAATTCAACCGTACAGGTCGGTTAGTTTCACGGACGATGATTGTGTCTTAATCGTCCGCGAAACGATAAAAGTGACGTTTCGTGAGTAAATAAGCCGCCTTAATCGTCCACGAAACCATAAAATTGGCGTTTCGTGGACAAATAAGCCGAACAATATTTGGCGATTTGGATAATATTTTGTTATTTTGCATCCACAAAATCAACAAAATAGGCTTATGCTATGGTCCTGGACGATGCAAGGTTTTGAGGAGCAGAAAGGCATGCAGACAGGCATCGTCATCAGCCTCAATGACAACGTAATACAAACTCTTGAATATCGACTTATGAAAAAAACAGTTCTATTAGTGGCTCTCAGGGCTTTCGTGGCCGTGGCCACTCTGCTGACTTCAGCCAGCGCTCAGGCGCAGACGTTGCAAGACTCCCTCTACCTGCTTCCAGACAAGTTCCCGCAGGCTATCCATTTCCTGCCCGCGCCGCCCGACTCCGCCAGCTATGCGTTTCTCGATGACGTCGCCCAGTGGCAGTGGGCTAAGACCGTGCCGACAGAGCGCCTTGCCCGTGCCAGCCGCGAATCGCTGAACGCTCCGGAAACCATGCGCACCGTGATGGCCCAGTGCCTCGACCTCGACACCATCGGCGCCGAGCAGACACCCGCCCTCAGCCGCCTCTTGGTGAAGTCTTACATCGCAGGCATCCTCTCTACCATCGCCACCAAGAACCAATACCAGCGCAAGCGCCCCTTTTTGGTGATGAACGACGAGCCGCTGGGACAGTACGACGCCCCCGAGCTGCTACGCCTCAGCGGCTCCTTCCCCTCGGGACACACCGCCAGCGGCTGGGCCACCGCCCTTGCCTTTGCCGAGATGTGGCCCGCGCTGCAGGACACCATCCTGCGCCGCGGCTTTGAGTTCGGCGAGAACCGCATCATCGTCAATGCCCACTGGCAGAGCGATGTCACCGCCGGCTATCTCTGTGCTGCCGCCGCCATCGCCCGCCTCCACCACGACACGGAGTTCTCTGCCGACGTCCGCGCCGCCCGCGCCGAGTATGCCCAGCTGAAAGGCCTGCCCGTGCCCGATGGCTTCCCGTTGGAGAACGGCGTCGATGTGCCCCACGGCGAACGTTTCCTCAATGACCCCGTAGATACCGCCTCCGCCCGCTACATGACCGACCTGATGCTCTACTGGAGCAACAAGCCTATCCGCTACACCCCACGCGGCGACACGGCCACCGTCGAGGCAGAATACAGTGTCGGCATGATGCAGAAGGTCATGGGCGAGGCCATGCAGTTGGACCTCAGCGACGAGGCCACGCCTGCCATCACCGCCCTGCTGGATTACGTCCTCACTCAGGCCAGTACCACCGCCGACCGCCTGAAGCCCATCCGCTTCCGCAAGCGTCCCTTCGTGCAGCTCGGCGAACCCTCTGCCGTGGCTGGTGACGAGGAGAAGGAGCGCGGCAAGAGCAGCTTCCCTTCGGGCCACACCAACCTCGGCTGGACTACCGCACTCGTCATGGCAGAGCTGGCTCCCGACTATCAGGAAGAGATACTGCGCCGCGGCTATGAGTACGGCTGCAACCGCCTCATCGTCGGCTACCACTGGTACACCGACATCGAGGCCACCCGCCAGCTCTCCTCCGCCCTCGTGGCCCGTCTCCATGCCGACCCCACCTTCTGCCAGCTGATGACAGCCGCCCGCACCGAGTACGCGAACCTGACCACTGGCATCGAGGCCGTACCGCAGGCAACGTCCGAGGAGTTTAAGGGATTTGAGGGTTCGAACGTACCCACCTACCGTCTCGATGGCACCCGCCTCAACGACCAGCCCGCCAGCCAAGGCGTGTATATTTATAATGGAAAGAAAGTCCTACTTAAGTAAATGAAAAATGAAAGAATGAAAAATGAAAAATAAAAATCACTTCGTGAACACAGAGGACACAGAGGGAACAGAGGACACAGAGAAAATGAAAGTATGATATGATTGAATGAGCGTTGTACATTAAAGTCTTATTCCGAAAGAGACGCGGCCGTATGCGTCGAAGAGTTTGACCTTACATTGGTCTTTCTTATAGGTGAAATTATTGAGCTGCGCCTGCAGTCCGATGAAATAGTTGCTCCAGTTGTATGCTATGCCGACTCTCAGGTCAGCATTGAACCTGATAATGCTGTAGTCGACCTCGGAACCAGATTCCCAGCTGTCAATGTCATCTCGCCACGAATTATCCTTTTCGTCCTTGGGAAAGGGCTTGTGTGTCTTCCCGTTGGCCCATGTGTGCGTTTCCGGGTTCCATTGCCCGTAGTCGTCTGTCGGCCCATCAGTCGTTGCCAATTCATAGTTGCAGTCGTAGGTGAAAGCTTTCACGCGGTTAAAGACGCCGATGGTGGGCATGGCCATGGCGTTGAGTATCAGTCCGCGTAGTGGCACCCAGTTGAAACCATATCCGACACCAATGTTGCCTTGATACAGTTTGATACGGCCAACGTTATGGCTTAGGAGTATCATGGCGGAGTTCCTGTCATCAGAGAAATTGAAAGCGGACATATACCATGTGGCACCTACGAGCAAGGATCCAGCCGAGTGACGCTGGATGACGGACTGGTTGTAGGCCGCAGCCTGTGAGTAGCGGCGCCCGTTGAACACGTAGTAGCCGTTGAGATAGAGAGAAGCAATGCTTACGGGGGCGGCCAAACGTCCCTCCCTCTCTTCGTGCACCACCTTGCCGTCTTCGTAGATGGTTGATGTGTACGTCGTTTCGTCAATATCAAATCCCCTCAGCCGGAAATTGACCCCGTACTTAGACCCAGTGGTACTGAAGGAAAACGTAGTTCCTTGCTTCTTGCGGAGCGACTTGGAAAGCGCTATTCCCGTACCCCGATATCCAGCCCACACCCCAATGGAAGAAGCCATAGGCGGTTCAAAGCACAACTTCCAGTCGAGGCCGTCGCCCGCGGCAGGGTCACCAGCACTGTTGCTGTAGTCCACGTCGAAAATGCTTGCATTATATCGGAGGATGACGCGCCAGGGCTTTTTGGGCACTTCGATGTAAAGGGAATCCACCTTGGCCCTGGCTTTGGTGTCCAAGTATTGCTGTACCTGATGGAGCCTGTCCATCAAGTTCATCTTTCTTTTCTGTGTACTTAGGCTGTCAATCGTTTCTTGTTCCTGTGCTGCTACATTCATGGAGAAGAGCAGGAGGGAAATGAAAAGTTCTTGAAGTGTCAAGCGAGCAAGCTCGAGCGGAAAGGTTGAAAAATTGAAACGTTGAAACATTGAAAGAATAAAAATAAGAATTACCTCTATGACGCATCAATCACCCCTCCTTTCTGACAGTACAGGCCCCAGTTCCAGTAAGTTCTGCCATTTTATTTATACCTTTTTGGGTGCAATATTACAGAATATATATCGAACCTGCAAGCGAAGAGCCCCGAAAGGGTATAATCTTAACGCACTTTAACTTATTATACCCTTTCGGGTATGAATTGTCATGTTTCGTGGTTTATCTGGTCAATCTTTTTTCTTAAATAAACTTAATGCATGGTTAACATAGTAGGCTTTCTACGTTATATGGATGTATGAAAGCAGAAATGTTCACATCCGTTGTTTCACGACTCCGTCCCCAGTTGCTGGCTCTCGCGTTGCAGTTCAATGCCGACCGCGATGCCGCCGAAGACGCCGTGCAAGAGGCATTGATGCGGCTGTGGACAGCGTGGGAAAGACTGGCAGAGGAAGAAGATGCGGAGCGGCTGGCAGTACGACTGACGAAACATGCCTGCATCAATGCCTTTCGGCAAAGTCAGCAACAACAGACGGTGGCCCTGAAAGACAATGCAGCTACGACCTCAGAAGATGCTATGCATGAAACTGAATTACAGCAAGCCCTGGAACGGGCCGTCGCTGCCCTGTCGCCATCCGAGCGCAGATTGTGGACCCTGTTTGCTGAAGCACAAATGAGCAGTGCCCAGATAGCGGCCGCTACTGGAATTTCGGTACGTAGCGTGAGCTCGATGCTCAGCACAGCACGCAGACATATTGTAGAATCATTAAAGAAAGGAGGAGCGCTATGAAGAGTGAAGAAATAAAAGTGAAACGTGAGGAGGTAAACCTCGAACACTATCTTGCGGGTCAGACACCGTTGCATGCCGATCGCCTGACCTTGCCTTCTGATGAGGAACTGGATGCGGTAGAGGCGGAGTTCGACAGGATAATAGCCGAACGCAAGCAGTCAGCTCACCGCATTCCCTTGTGGCCGTGGACAGCGGCGGCGGTGGCGGCAGTGTTGGTTGCAGCTGTTCTTTTGTGGCCAGACAAGCGACCTCTGTCATCGCCTGAACAACCTACACTTATATCCCAGACATCTCAAACGACAGAACACAGGCCGGTGCCGCCATCAACGGCTATGGAAAATACCGAAGCCACTTCCCAACCTCTTGTGGCAGAAGACCGTCCGACACCGTCACCACAAAAAGAGAGACAGCAGTCAGACGCCTCGCAGCCCTCCCCTGTTCCAACCTGTCAGCCAGCAGTGCCATCCCAGCCCTTTAGTTGCGAGTACGAGCCAAGCGAACTACAACCAACTGCCCAAGCAGATCCTATAACACATTCCGACGAAGTGCCCCCACAAAATTCTCCGCCCCCATTACCACAGAACCGCCAAGCTCTAGCAGACATCTATCTCGCAGAAGTAGCCCTGCAGGTAGCCTACAAACAACGAGCCGTACAGGAAGCCGTGAGTGCCTACCAGACCAGCATCATCACGGGTGAAGAACCGGCACAGCCTATCATCGCATTCTGATTCTTTTCTCACACAAATGACCATTAATTATTCCCATTAATTAACCACGAATTATTTATGAAGACAATATTGAAAAGCTTATTTCTGATGAGCTTGCTGTTCGCCTCCGCAACCGCCTCGGCGCAATGCGTGAAGTTGGAAAAGAGAATGAATATGCTTCTCTCGGAATACCTCGAAGAGGTGTGTACCAACAAGACCATCAACGAGACGCACGATCCTTTCAAGCCCAACCATCCGCTGACCTCCAAATGCGCAATCTATTACTTCACCCTCAAGAAGAAAGACTCATATCAACGGGAGCTTAAGGATGAAATGCTTCGTGCTATGGAAACAGAAGGCCGTGAAGATCCGAACTGCTACTCTGTCAACAGCATGAACGAATCATCGAACGGCGAAAAACCGAGTGACGTTCGGCGGCTTATGATTGGCGAAAACCCAGAGAACTATATAGAAGTTGGTAAGGACTATAATCATTATTATAATGTAAACGCCATCGATACTGCTGATGCCACGAAGCGCCACCGCTACGCCTACGCTGTGGAGTGGCGCGAGAAAGGGAAAACCATAGAACTGCGCTATATCGTCACCTACGCCAAGATTCCTTCGGCCACCACAACAATCACCCAGCCCTCATGGCCATATATCGACCTCGGCCGTTCGCGCATCATCCGCAAAAACGGACCCATTCAGGCAGAGAGCAAGGCACGGGCGTACTGGCTCGGCAAGGAATACCCCATTCAGTCCATCGACAGCCTCATTCAGTCGGCAAGATTGAAGGTACAGGAAGAAAGGGATGCCTATGAACAGATAAGGCAATACATAGCGGACAACAGAGCCGTCGTCTGGAACGACTCGCTCTCCCATGAAAGCGACCCCGTGACAGACGTAGTATCCCGTCTGCACCAAGGCCAGCTCATCACCTCTGACGACCTCCTCTGCAACGACAATATCCTGCTCATCTTTTCACAGCTGAAGCAGCAGTACCTGTCAGGACAGAAAAGCGAGTTCAACGCAATCTCCATCTACACCCTCTGCAAGCGAGCCCGCGAGTACGGTTTCTTCACCAATCCACGTGCCAAGGCAGAACTGGATCAGCTCAAGGATGAGGTCATGAGCATGTACAACAAGACTGAGGACAAGACTTGTTCCAATTACCTCCAGATGGCTTTTAATGAACTCGAAATGATTCAGCAGTCGAATGATGCCCCATAATTATCCCAAATCGGTCATTAGGCCGACATATATATATTCGGTTCTTTTTATGGCCTATTGATGTCATCTTAGCATTTCTTTCGGCATCTTGTCCACATTGCCATCTCGCCGTAGCCCGCTACTCCTTCGATAACAATATGACCAATCTGCTCGCAACAAATACTAATCTGGCATCAATCCTAATGACCGATTTGGGATTATTCAGAAATCTTCCTCACAAGGTAATAATTCGTGCCCTTCAGCGTTATACTATCAGACATCTGATTGTTGTATGAATCGAATCCTCCTCATCCTACTGCTCGCACTCGTCCTCGGCCCACGGACCGCCAGCGCCGACGTCCTGAAGGGGCGCGTGGTGGATGCAGAGACCAAGGAACCGCTGCCTGAGGCCACACTCAAGCTGGTTCAGACGAAGGACTACAATGGTCACATGGCCACCTGGATTATGCAAAGCACAGCAGATACGTTAGGTTGTTTCCACCTGAACCTGAGCGGACGCGGCACGCTGGAGGCTTCCATGATAGGTTATTATTCCAAGACGAAGGCGGTGTTGGGCTTCTCCGACGACTGCAAGGACACCATCAATGTGGGCGACATCGAACTAAAGCCCTCCGAGACGCTGATGAAGATGCTGGAGGTGAAGGGACGTGCCCGTCGCTTCACCGTCCGCGGCGACACCATTGTCTTCAACCCCGAAGCCTTCCACCTACAGGAAGGAGCACGGTTAGACGAACTCATCAAGCAGCTACCAGGAGTGCAGGTGGCCGAGGATGGCAGCATGACATGGAACGGAAAACCCATCCGCATCACCATGGACGGAGAGAGCCTCTTTGGCGGCAGCGCACTTGTCAGCCAATTACCCGCCGAGGCGGTGGAGAGCATCAAGGCGTACAACAAGTCTTCGAAGTTCAGCCAGCGCACAGGCAGGGACGACGGCGGCGAAGATATGGTGCTCGACCTGACCATCAAACCAGGCTTCCTCGACCGCTGGTACGGCGACGCCACTGCCGGCTACCAGAGCCCCAATCACTATGAGGCAGACCTCGACATGCATCGCCTTTCCAAGGACAATCCCGCCATTCTCCTCCTTGATGCTAATAATGTAAACAAACAGAAACACCGCACGATGAATGGAGGTTGGGGCAGTCAGGGAATGGGCTATGGTCAGGGCCAGAGTGCAGCGGGAGGTTATCAGCACAACTGGCGCAGGAAGGAGGGCACTCAGGAAATGAGCAGCCACTATAGTGCCAGCGGCGGACTCTCGCATTTCGACCAATGGAGCACCACCCGCAGCGAGACGGAAAACTATCTGGAGGACGCCGACGTCAAGCGCACCAGTACCGAGAACTATCAGCGCGACCATAAACTCAACCCCTATCTTAATACCTATTTCGCATGGGACATCGACTCGCTGAACACCCTCCTCCTCGAAGCCAATGCGGACTTCACAGACAAACGTTCCAACGGATACACCGATATGGAACAGGAAGGAGTGCTGCGTCAGCTGACGAACCGCCACGGCGAGGGCCACGAGTTCAAATTCAACACCGAAGGCACCTGGTATCACTTCATGAACAACGACGCAGAACTCGGCGCCAGCTATAGAATCAACTATACCAACAGCAAAGACCGCCAATGGACTGACCGTCAGGTTGAAGACCTGCGTTCCGTGTCCAGCGATTTCGCCGCTGGAACCACCCTCCCCTCCTCCCTCGCTGGGTCTTTCAGTCAATACTCCTTCACCCCCTCCACTTCCTTCTCCGCCACCGCCGAAGGCCACTACAAGCAATGGCTCTTGAAGCGATGGCTCATGGGAATCGAATATACCTTCGACTACAAGCGCAACCGCAGCCATCAGGACTTCGAGACAGATGGAACACCCGATGCCGCCAACTCATACAGCGACCACAACGACCTCTGGCGCCACGCTGTGAACCTCAATTCCACCATCGACCTTTCGCCCGTTAAGCTCATGCCCCGCCTCTCTTCGAAGTGGCAGCGCGAGCATCAGGACTACCAGCGCGGTCTCCTCGACACCACCGCCACGCGCCACCGTCTGCTCCTTGAACCCTCTTTGCGCGTTACGTGGAAGATTGCCAAGACCATCGGCCTGGAGCTGAACTACCACTACTCTACCTCAGAGCCCTCGCTCATCAGCACCCTCGCCTACCGCGACCTGACTGACCCGCTCTACATCACCGAGGGCAACCCCGACCTGAAGGACACCCACACCAACAATTTCCAACTGAACTTCAATACCGTGCTGGCCAAGCAGCAACTCTCGCTCAGCGCCACCATCGACTATAAGTTTAGCGACCGCGAGACACGCACGGCCCTCACCTACCAGCCCTCCACAGGAATCTACACCAGCCGCCCAAAGAATATACGCGGCTCCCGCTCTTGGAACTTCCGGTTGAACTACGACCAAGGCTTCGGCGACATCTTCCGTCTGCAGAACGACCTGCGACTCACCACAGAGCAGAACTACGCCTTCCTCACACAGGTAGTGCGCTCGACGGTTTCCCCGTCGAGTTCCCCCTCCACCCCTACCCTCCGCTCGACCTTGGTCGCTCCACACTTGGAGAACCGCCAGCACCAGCTCCGCACCACCGACCGCCTCACCTTCTCTGCCGACTGGAGTTGGCTGAAGCTCTCCCTTTATGGCGAGCTGAGTCCTAACCGGCTGCGCTACTCCGAATCTCCCGACCAGAACACCACCGTATGGTCCAACAACTTCGGCTTTCGCGGCGAACTGACAAAGGGTAACTTCGTCTTTACTACCTCCATCACCGAACACATGTACAGCGGCTACACCATAGAAAGCATGAACCGCAACCTCCTCGTCTGGGATGCCTCCGTCACCTGGAAAATCCTGAAGAACAAAGCCCGCCTGAGACTGGAACTGGATGACATCCTCAACGCCGAAGACAACAAATGGATTAGCCATAGCGCCTCCCAGCAAACCGTCACCCGTTACGACCTTCGCCATCACTACATCGGCCTCAGCTTCACTTATCATCTTGATGCAAAGAAGAAGGAGTAGAGTTAAATAATGTTATTTTCATTCATTTTATTAGTACTATGTATTGCAAGGTACTAATATTTAGCCTACCTTTGCCCCCGCTTAAGCAAAGGTTCGCTTTCATGCGGGGACGCCCAATTGTCTGCGACCGAAGTGAAATGTCAATTGTAAATCGTAAATTGTTAAATCGTAAATCATCATGGTGGACGTAACAAATGCCAAGTCACAGATGCGCAAGGGGATGCTGGAGTACTGCATTCTTCTGCTCCTGAAGCGGCAGGCGGCCTATGCCTCGGACATCATCCAGCAGTTGAAGGAAGCTGACCTGCTGGTGGTCGAAGGCACCCTCTACCCGTTGCTCACGCGTCTGAAGAAGGACGGCCTGCTCGCCTACGAATGGCAGGAGAGTACGCAAGGCCCGCCCCGCAAGTACTATTGCCTCACCGACTCCGGCAAGCAGTTCTTGGATGAACTGGATAAAGCCTGGGGCGAAATTTCCAACACCGTAAACTATTTAAAGCAATGAAAAAGAATATCACCATCAACCTTTGTGGGCGCCTCTTCTCCATCGATGAGGATGCCTACGAGATGCTCTCGACCTATGAGCAGTCGCTCCGTAATTATTTTCGCACACGCGAGGGCGGCGAGGAAATAGCCAATGACCTCGAAGAGCGCATCGCAGAGCTTCTTGATGAACTAAAAGCACAAGGAACTGAAGCCATCACCATCGAGCATGTGACCGAAGTCATACATCGGTTAGGGAAGCCGGAAGAGATGGAAAGCCTCTCCTCCGATCCCGACCCTGTCAGGGAGAGGAATGAAAATACTTCTGATAGCGAACAAGCCCCCCTCCCTCACGGGGGAGGGGATGGGGGAGAGGCCAGCAAGCGCTTGTACCGCAACCCCGACGACAAAAAACTGCTTGGCGTACTCTCCGGCTTCGCAGCCTATTTTGGCGGCGATGTGCTGTGGTGGCGACTGGGTTATGTCGGACTGTTGCTGTTGGCGTGGATTGTACCTTGGGTGATGCCTATCTCTATTGTTCGTTATGTCTTTGTCGGCCATGTCTTTGTATATGAAGACGGAGCATTTCTGAACAACTTGTTGTTTGTCTTCATCTACATCGTCTTCGCCGTTCTCATGCCTGTTGCGGAAACGCCCGAGGATCGCTTGCGCATGAAAGGTAAAGAGGTGAATCCACAGAATCTGGCAGAAGAGATTACAAACAGCGGCCTCTCCCCCAACCCCTCCCCTGTCAGGGAGGGGAGCTATGGAAGTGACACAAGTGACTCTTCACCCCTCTATAATAGGGAAGAGGCTGCGTCCTCCTGGGGCAAGGGTCACCGTGGTCCTTCAGGTTGCATCAGCGGTACCTTTGGTTGTATAGGAGGTTTCTTCTCTGCCCTGTGGGTGGTGATAACAACGCTCTTCCGTTGGTGTCTCTACGCTTTTGGTGCGTTCATAGCCGTGATGTCTTTGATAGGAATATTCATGCTGTTCGTAGTTGCTTTTGCTCCAATTAACCATGTTTTCAGCAACTCGTTCATGGATTCGCCAGAGTTCGCCGCATTATTGCCCTCGCTGAAGGCGCCGTTTATCGTGTTCTTAGTCTCAGCTGTTTTAGTGCTTGCTATTACCGCGTATGCCATCATTCACAGCCTCCTGAACGAGTTCAAGCAGATGCCTCCTATGCCTTATCGCCAGCGCATCTTCTTGCTCGTGATGTGGATTGGCGGACTGATTGTAGCTGGCTCAGCACTCGGGTCGCGTTGGGTGCAATTCATCGAAGCCGAGAATAAGTACAACAGTAGAGTTTGGGCGGAGTACGATTTTCGTGACCGTACCGAAAACACGCACGATGGTATCTATGTTAATCCTCGCGAATGGGAGTGGTTGCAAGATAACGGTTGGAAGATTCTCAACGCTCAGGGTTGTAACGACCGCTTCACGACGGAGGGTCAGCACCTGTCAGGCAACGAGGATGTCCGTTATCTCGATTGCTACGATGAACAGCACCGTCAGCGCTATCGTGTGGAGCGAACTGATACCCTCCAACCTGGCATCTATCGCCTCACGTGTGCTGCCCGTGCCAACGGCACAGGAGCCTGCATTTATGCCATTGTTGGTGATGGGCAGCCAATCTTCAAAGAGATTCCGGCTACAGGCAACGAGGGTGGCGACATTTGGGCTGAGGCGGAGAAATTTGTGCGCTATCACGAAGACAATGCTATTCCATCAGACTCCGTTGCCTACGGAAATGAGCAATCTAAATTGGTGGAAGCCAACTACCATAGAGGCTACGGATGGAACCGCATCACCATCGAGCCCATCCACATTACCAAGCCTACCGCCCTGCGCTACGGCCTCACTTCTGACGATGCCTTTACAAGCAAGACTTGGCTCGGCCAATGGTTCTCTGCCACAGACTTCGAGGTGAGTCACATTGTGACGGAAAAATAAGAAGACGGATGGCTTGTGCGGCACAAATGTGGTGTTTTAGGTAGCAGATAGCTGTGTGGCGGTACAGATTTTGTTATTTTTCTTCTTCTATGTGAAAAGATTTCCGTACCTTTGTGCCCAAAATTGAAACCACTTTAATTATTTCAGACAATGGCAACAGGAAATGTACGTCCGGCTGATATGGAGCGCATCACGACTCCGTTTTTGGCCAATCAATTCATTGACGAACAGATTGCTGAGCTTCGTGCTCAGATCGGTGACAAGAAGGTACTGCTGGCTCTCTCTGGCGGTGTTGATTCCTCGGTAGTGGCCGCTTTGCTGCTTAAGGCGGTAGGTCAGCAGTTGGTTTCGGTGCATGTGAACCACGGTTTGCTTCGCAAGGGCGAGGCGGAACAGGTGGTGCGTGTGTTCCGTGACGAGCTGGGTGCCAACTTAGTCTATGTAGATGCCACGGACCGTTTTCTCGACAAGCTGGCCGGTGTTGCCGACCCAGAGCAGAAGCGCAAGATCATCGGTGCGGAGTTCATCCGTGTGTTCGAGGAGGAGGCTCGCAAGCAGGAAGGCATCCGCTTCCTGGCACAAGGCACCATCTATCCGGACATCATCGAGTCCGGTCCTGTGAAGTCACACCACAACGTAGGCGGTCTTCCCGCTGACCTGCAGTTTGAGTTGGTGGAACCCATCAAGTTGCTTTTCAAAGATGAAGTGCGTGTGGTTGGTAAGGCGCTGGGTCTGCCGGATAACATGGTTTACCGTCAGCCCTTCCCCGGTCCCGGTCTGGGTGTCCGTTGTACCGGCGCCATCACCCGTGACCGTCTGGAGGCTCTGCGGGAGAGCGATGCCATCCTGCGTGAGGAATTTGCGAAGCATGGTCTGGCGGGCAAGGTGTGGCAGTACTTCACCATCGTCCCCGACTACAAGTCCACTGGCGTGAAGGATGACAAGCGGAGCTGGGACTGGCCCGTCATCATCCGTGCGGTGAACACGCGCGACGCCATGACCGCCACCATCGAGGAGATTCCCTACGAGGTGCTGCATCATATCACGCGGCGCATTATTACAGAAGTTGCTGGTGTGAACCGGGTTCTCTATGACCTGACTCCGAAACCGACGGGGACGATAGAGTGGGAGTAGGAGAGGGCATTAACAATGCCCTATACTGAACCATTTTCCTTAGAAGGGACGATTGAGTGGGGTGAGAAAGGGCATTGGAAATGCCCTATACTGAACCATTTTCCTCAAAAATTCCTGAAGGCGGTGTTCTGGGTCTGCTTGATGGCCACACATTCCATCTCTATCAGCCAGGTAGGTCGGCAGACCGGTGCGTGGGTGATGATATAGGGAGTCTCGGGGAATCGGCGGGCAAACATCTGACTGACGATTTCATAGTCGCTGATGTCGCGGAGGTAGACAATCATCTGTGCGACGTCATCGAAGGAGGTGTCCGCCTCGGCGAGTAACGCTTGGACATTCTCCCACATACGCTGAGTCTGTCGCACGACGTCGCCCACATGCACTACTTCCCCCTTATTATTTATAGATGCGGTGCCGCTGATGTAGACATGTCGGCGGTCACCGTAGTCCATAGCTGTACCTCGCTCAAAGGTCACGCCGTACTCGTAGGTAGCGTTCAGATGTGTCTTGGCGTAGAGGTACCGCTGCTGCCGGGGTTCGAAGCCCGTGAGTGCGTAGGTGCCCAGCTGTATGAGTGCCCGTGTGTCGGCAGGCAGTCCTCCGATACCCGTAGAGCTGATGTAATGTGTCTGCGGGTTCAGTCCTTGGAGCAGGAAGTTCTCCCGCCGTGCTCGCACCATCCCCGCATACTGTGTGTCCACGTCACGCACGTAGAACCAAGTGCGTATGCAGTTGTCGGCGAGTGTGGCACCGAATCGTTGCAGCAGTTCCTCGTAGGCAGTGAGGAGGTTCTCTGTCTGGCAGGCGCTGTCGCCGCTGTGTTCGTGCATCCCCATCTTCCAGAGGTGTTTGTAGCCATTGTGAGAGGCGATGACGAGTCCGTCGTGGTGCTCGACACTCATATCATGAACCAAATAGAGCCATGCAGCCACTTTGGAGCCATCGAGGGGAGCCTGCTGAATGCAACTGACAGACGTATCGGGGTCGCAATGCACCAGTGGTTGCTGGTTGGTGGCATCGCTGAGGAAATAGCGTTTGAAGACACACTTTGCGCCGCTGCAGTGGGGTAGCTGCAGCAAGCACTTCTCTGCCTGGAAGATGCGCTCAAACTGTCCAGCAAAGAGTTCGCCTCGGGGTTCTACATGGAGAATGGCATGCTGCTCAACGACCTCGCCCTGTGGTGCGAAGGTGGAGAGCTGCACAGAGACTCCGAGCTGTTGGAATGTTATCTTTTCGTAAGACACCGTATTTATTTGATGATTTTAGGATTTTAGGATTTAATGATTCCGGGATAACGGGATAACGGGATTTAATGATTTTAGGATTTAATGATGTATTTTAGAATTTCCGGGATAACGGGATTTAATGATTTATTTATTTGCTCCTGCATTTATCCAGTTGTCGATGAGTGCGATGGTCGTCGGCTCCTTGATCATATTAGAGTGGTCGAAGGAGACTGCTGCGGGGTCTCCATGAATCACCTTGTGCAGGAGGCTGGCCTCGGTGTCGCCCGGTACGACGCGCACACCTCGCTCCTGTTTACTGGCCTCGTGGTTGACCAGTGCGGCATAGCTCTGTCCCTGTGCCAGAGTAAGGCCTGCGGCCGGTGCGTTTCCCAATCCATGACAGCGGGCACAGGTGGTGGTGAAGACCATGTCCTGTATGGTCTGGAACATGCTCACGTCCACACGGCCTGCGGCGAGGTGGAGGCTGTCGCCCTGCAACTGACTCACGGGCACGCTGGCGAAGGAGACAATGCGCTGTCGCAACCGGTTGGTGACACACAGCTCGATGGTCGCCACGTCATCACTGGTGATGTTCAACGTGGTTTCCACATTGCCGTTATCACCCTCGGTCAAACGCTTCTGCACCACGGCGTAGTCACTGCCTTCGGCAAACGCAGCCAGCACCACGCTATACTGCGAGCTCCAGCTGTCGATTCCAGACACTGCGGCGGTGAGCCTTGCGACTTTTCCGGAGGTCTTCGTCTCCGTGGCAGCTTCCTGAATATCCCCTTCGTCGCATCCCACGAGGCCCAGCATCGCGAAAATCGCTGCAAAGATAAGGCATCTGCTCTTCATTTCGTACATTTTTTTGATTTATTAACAAAAAGTCATGCCGTCTTTCGTTCAAAAAGAGTACTGCAACATCACAACCGCCTTGTGAGTAGCTATTCCGAGGTCGTCGATATCTCGGTCCAGCTGCGTATCATGTCCCCATCGTCCCACGAACTCATACATGGCCGAAAGCTTGAGGTTGCAAGACGGGATGAAGTAATTGAGCCCGATGGCAGGCGCATTGAGGAATCCTCCCGCGCCGGTAGAGCCTACGCCGTTGCGGTCATAGAAATCGTAGCGGACGGCAGGCTGGAGGTTCTTGGTGACAAAATAGCCCGCCTGGACGTAACCGCCGAGGTAATGATACTGGTCGGTGATTTTCTGTCGCTTGGTGAAATCGATGTTCATGAAGTAGAACTCGCCAGCGACGTACAGTCGGTGTAACATCATTGCGAACTCGGCGCCGAGGCGGAAGTCGTTGGTCGACTCGTTCTCACTCTCGACGTTGTAATTGGCCGAGAGTCCGATGAGCATACGGCGCTCCTTCAACAATTTCGGATTACCCTGTGAGGTAGGCATGATGCCCCACGGCTGGTAGGTGAGTCGTCCTGCATAGAGCAGCGAAGGGATGTGCAGGTCATCGGAAATGGTTTTCGAGGCAGTGTTCACGTTGATACCCGTTCCGTTGAAGAGCCCGACCTCGTAGCCGATATGAGCCTTCGTCATACCGTGGAACTGCACCCCGAGGTCAAAACCAGTAGCAAAGGCAGGCGTGACGGCGTTCAAGGAATAAGGCAGGATGACCTGCTGCGTCAGCGAGTTGGGCAGTGAGGGCATGAGTGTCTCGCCAAGGGTGGTGAGGTAGGCGTGGGAGAAAGGAGTCTTGAACTTACCCACACGGAAGTGTGCGGTCTGGCTGAGACCGTAGTCAATCCACGCTTGCTGCAAGATGGCGGCGCCACTGGCGGCGGCGTTGATGCAAAGGTTATAATCTATCTTGCCAAAGGCTCGTCCCGTGAAGCCGAGGATGGCGTTGGGGATGGCGAAGCCAGAGTTGGCAACGTTGTCCTGGTTGTAGGCTTTGTCCAGTCCCTCGCTGTCGTACCAGTTGAAGTTGCCGCTGGTTTGCAGCATCAAATAAGGTTTGAAGACGAAACGGCCGTCCTTGCTCTGAAGCGTGAAGCCGCGGTTGTCGGCGATGGGCACCACGCCGTTTTGCATGTCAAGATGGGAATTTTCAGTCCCATCTTCCAGACTCGCAGTCTCTTCTGCAGCAATAGGTAAGGCCATCATCAACAGTGCGGCAGCAAAAAATATTTTCTTCATAGAAAGTTGAAACATTGAAAGTGTCCTGAAAATAGTGTAAAACTTATTAAAGTGATTGCAGGAAACGGATGAGGGCCTTGCGGTCGTCACGGCCCATGTTGGCGAACTTGTTCTTCGAGGCCTCGGCCTCGCCTCCGTGCCACATAATAGCTTCTGTGAAGTTGCGGGCGCGTCCGTCGTGGAGGAAATAGGTGTGTCCGTTGACCGTCTCCTGCAGACCGATGCCCCAAAGCGGTGTCGTGCGCCATTCGTTGCCGCGTGCCAGACCGCTGACATAATTGTCGTTGAGACCAACCCCCATGATTTCCGAACCCATGTCGTGGAGCAGGAAGTCGGAGTAGGGATGAATCGTCTGGCTCCCTAACTGCGGGAGCTGGGTGCCATTGAGGAGGGTGGTGCCACGGGTGCGCGTGTGGAGAGTGGTGGCGTGGCAGAGCTGGCAGCCCGCCTCGTAGAACAGTTGTTCGCCGTGCTTGACCGTCTTGTTGTTGACGTTGCGTCGGGCAGGCACTCCGAGGCACTGGAGGTAGAGGTCAACATCCTCCATGTCCTCCGTGCTGATGTCGAGCTGGTCGTAGGCGAGTCCCATCATGGATCCTTCCTCCATCTGGAGCTGTCCTTCGCAGATTTCTTCGGGATAGCGACTATTGGTCACACCCATATCGCTGGAGAACCCCAGTTCCACGGTGAGGTCCGCGTGCTGCGCCTTGTTGCCACCGACGCCCAGTTGTCGCTTTCCGCGTTCGGTGATATAATTGCACCGTCCGCTGATACCCCATTCAGGATAGTTGCTTTTGCGAGCCAATGCTTCAATCTCCGTCGGGTCCAGCGCCATAATCTGTCCCATTCCCACGTGACGCAACGGGATGCGCACAGAGCAGAAGAGGTCTTCGGGTCGGATGCTGTCGGCATACCAGTCGGTGATGGTGTATTCTGGATAGCAGAGTTCGTACGTGTCGCCGTCGGGGAACTCGAAGGTCTGGTAGTGTTTCTGCACGTGGACCTTGCCCTCCGCTTGTACGCCATAGATAGCCTGGTCGTGGATGACGCGGCCATAGTTCTGGAAGAAGACACCGTTCTTGCGGGTGACGTAACACAGCATGGCAGAAAAGCCGTAGTTGCCACTTCCCTCAGCACTTTCCCAGAGGGCCGGCTTCGTACGTCCTGCGTTGCGGTGGCAGCTACCGCAACTGTAGCCTGCGTAGACGGGTCCGAGTCCTCCGCCGTAGCCGTTGGAGCTGGTGCGGGCGTCATCGTAGAGCTTGTCGCCACGGGTGAATCGTTTCTTCAGCGAGCCGGTCACCCACTCCGCCTCGCTGTCGAAGGCGAAGGACGACGTGGAGTAGATGGTAGAGGTCCCGGCAGAGAGGCCATAGCCTTTGGGGACCGTCAGGTCGGCATCCGTCCATCCACCGTCATCACCACTGCAAGCAATCCAAGAGATACTTGCAGTGGTGACCAGCAGGAGTGTCTGTAGAAAACTATTCCTCGTCCTCATCGTTACTGATCTCGTGGCTGAGGAAGATGTCCTTGTATGCCTTTCCGCCCTCGTAGCTCTTGGTCCAAGAGTCGTAGAGCTGTTGGGCATCCTTCTGCAGGAGGTAGCCCACCTGCACCATGTAGTTACCCCAGCTGGCTGCGTTGTCGCTGGTGTAGTCGAGACTGGCAAAATCAGTGCTGCTGCCACCGTTGATGGAGCGTGCCTGACCGTCCTTGAAAATCAAGAACTCCATGGTATGGAATCCACGTACGCTCTGCACGGCTTCCACGTCGTCGTCGCTATCGCCATCGTTCCAAGTGAGGTTGTCGAACTTGCCAGAATTGAGGATATTCACGATGGCCTCCTGATCCAGCGGCCAACTATCCATATTCGGGTCGAGCCCCAATGCATCAACGGGCCCGAAGAGGAATGCCTCGCTGGTTTCCCAAGGCTCGCGAGCCTCGAACCACGCTTCACATACGGCCTTGAAGGCGTTGTCGCTGGGATTCTTCTGAAAAGCCTGAGCCGCCTGATAGAGGGCGGTGTTGGCTCTCAGCAAATCGGAATAAGTAGGCAGCACCACATCGTTGACGTAGGTTGTCAGGATGGGCTGCAAGAGGGCGTCTGTGCTGACGCTGGGGTTGCGCTGGAGGTATCCTTTCAGGTTGCTAAGCACCTCTTCGAGGTCGTTGCATACCTGCATGGCCTCGCTCACTTCCGGAGCACCTATATTATTACGGAAGGGGGCTGGGATGGCCTGGATGGCATCGTAGGCCACATCGATAGCCGTACGCACCTGCTGGTCCAACGTAGCATTGTTGCCGGCGATGAGGGTAGCGAGGGAGTTGGCGGCCACCTTGCCGTTGCGGGTACCATAGTAGGCATTGCGAATGCTCAGGATATTGTTGCTGTAGTCGTCGATGCTATGCCAGCTATACCAGGATTCCACGGCGTAAAGTGCCTTCTCGGTCTGTCCACTGCGATACAGGTCGTAAGGGTCTCCAATTTTTGCGTTGCCAACTTCGTTGGTGATATCCATGCAGCCGTCGATGATCTGTTCCACACAAACCAGAGCCGACTGGCTGTCGTCATCGCCAGCTTTCTGATCGTCGCTCTCCTTGTTGCAGGCCACGAAACCCAACGAGCTGAATAGAAGCATTGCTGCCATTAAATAATACTTTTTCATCTGTGTTGATTGATTGATTTTTGGTTAGACTTACTCTTTACTTAACTCTATTACTCTTAATTCTAATTCTCTTTGTTTCTTATTTCTTCGAGAACCAACCAGCGTAGGCAACACCGATGGATAGCTCGTTCTCGCGGTTATAACGGCTGTCGCCAAAGACTTTGGCAGTACCAATTTTTCGGGTACTGTAGTCCAGCTTCACCACCAGATTGGGCAGAGCGAACCAGTTCAAGCCTCCCACCCACTTGCTGACCTGACAGCGTGCTTCTACGGCCTGGTCTCCCTCGCCGCGTTCCTGTGGGTTGTAGTATTCGTAGCGGACAAAGGGGTAGAAAACAGGTACGCGGTTATCGCCGATAATATTACGCAGGTTCAGACCGACTTCCACTCCGTAGGAGAGGGCATTCTTGGCGGTGCGACGCATGGCTCCGTGGTGGTAGTTCGAGAGGTTGGACAGCGATACACTGCTCAGCTTCTTGGAGTTGCCAACCTCACCCCAGAGAAAATTAGCGCGAGCGATGACATAACGGTTCACGTATTGCGCATCGGCAGTGATGATGGTGACTGGCACCTTGCCTACGGAGGAGTACTTGTAGCGTTTGTCGGTATTCGCAGCTGTATTGTTACAATAGTAAACGGACGCACCCACGCGCAATCCTTTGACTCCCTCATATTCCAAACGAGCAGTGTAGGCAGGGCTGGTGAAATTATCAGTCTCGAAAAGTCCTTGCTTGCCGTCGGCTACCCAATGGTCACGACCGAATCCGTCGGCATTCAGTCCAGCGGTGACGAAAGCCTGATAGCTCATGCGGCTGTAGCCCTGACCGAAGCGTCCGAAGATGCTTAAACCAGTCTCGTGCCACGTCGAGGGAATCACCACCGTCTCTGCTTCCGGGCGTACTGTGCCGAAAAAGAGAATGGGTTCGTGGTGCGCGTTTGTAAGTCCTACGGGTAGCACCATGTGACCAACCCGCACGTGGAAGTAGCGGTCCAAGGTGTAGGTAATGTGGAACTGTTCCAGAGCCACTTCACCCCCTTTTTCCATCTCGGTTTCGTACTCACCGTTTTCCGATGCTTCCATCTCTGTCTCAACACCTACGCCACCCGCCTCGAACTCTATCTCGGCGCCCAGCTGCCAATGTTTGTTGAATTTATAGTCGCCAGCCAGGACAAAGCGGGGAATGGCGATAGTGTTGCGGCGCTCGTAACTATTGCCCGTCGTGGTTCCGTTGAATCGGCTTTTGCCATAACCCATGAAGGAAGCCACCACCTCTCCGTAACCACCCACACGATATTTGGAATAGCTTTCCATCTCGTCCTGCGCCAGGACACAACTGGCCGTTCCGAACGAAAGGAAGGCGGCTGTTGCCAAGATGTTCAATGTTCTTTTCATTCGAAAATATTTATTGCGAAACACCCTCTTGAGGGCATCTCAAGTTAATAATTCTGCATGTATGACAAAACAAAGGAATACAGGTGGCAGTTTGCCATCTGCGGCTGCTTGATGTGGGCTGGTTTAAGTTTT
>JAFXTO010000045.1 GCA_017535725.1 Bacteroidaceae bacterium | reverse complement strand
ATTGAAAGATTGAAAATTGAAATGTTGATACGTTGAAATGTTGAAAGATTGAAAATTGAAATGTTGAAAGGTTGAAATGTTGAAAATTGAAATGTTGAAACGTTGAAAGATTGAAAATTGAAAGATTGAAAATTGAAAGATTGAAAATTGAAAGATTGAAAGATTGAAAATTGAAATGTTGATACGTTGAAATGTTGAAAGATTGAAAATTGAAATGTTGAAAGGTTGAAATGTTGAAAATTGAAATATTGAAAATTGAAATATTCTTCAGGCGTGAAGCGTCGCAAGGCGCCGAGCGGAAAATTGAAATGTTGAAAGGTGGGGCGGCCGATTATTTGTCGCAAAAACGGAATGACGTGATAACGTAATAACGAAGGCCGCTGAATCCCTAATTCTGGGCATGATATATTGCTCCGAATTAGGGATTCTTTTTTTATTGGCAATTTGGATTACCGGCGCTCATATCCCCATTCATCAATAGCCTGTCCCCAGTGCTGGTTGACGAGTTGGATGGTGCGTGGTTTGTAGTCGTAGTGGTTCTTCTTGTAACCTCGTTTGCTCTCGATATAGTTGCGGATGGCGGGTTCCGATTCCTCCCAACCTGGGAGCTGGAGTTGCTGATAGATGTCGCGGGTGACGGCGTATGCGTTTTGTTCGAAATCCTCGAACTTCACCTCATAGAGGTTTCCTTCGGGGATAAATTTCTTCTGTTCTTGGTAGGCGCGATAGAGACGTGGATAGACCTCGATAGCGTATTGTTCAATCTGGTCGTCGCTGACATCCTGCAACTTCAGTGGGGCTATGGTTTGGGTGAAGAATGAACGGGTGGACTCGAATACGGTGTAGGGATTACGCATCAAGTAAATGAATTTCGCATTGGGAAAAAGGTCCACGAGTGCACGGACATGACCTGTATGAGGAGGGTTCTTGGAGAGGTATTGTGTTCCACCCGTGTTCCAGAGTGAAATCTTTATAATCTTCATGAGGGCTTCCTTGTACGTCTCTTCCTCCTTGCGAGTTATCTTCTCGAAGGTGAGGTAGCGGTCGCAGTAGTCCAACATATTTTTGGGAAAATACCAGAAGTCGTAGTAGGAGTAAGGCATGGAATTGTTCATCGCAAACTCCTCTTCCTGAGGCGTATCGGGGGTGAGTTCCATCCTGTCTGTCGGACGCTGACTGGGGATGAAGATATTCATCATGAACTTGAAGAACGGTTGGCCGAACAACATCAGATGGGGGAAGACGGTCTGGTAGGTAGTCGTGTGGGCGAAGTGGTGGTCTTGGGCGAAGACGTTGTGGACGAAGGTCGTTCCGCTACGCCAGTGTCCGAGGATGAAGAGGGGATCGTGCTCCAGCGGACGGTCTGCCAGCAGCTTCTGGTAGCGCTTCTCCTGAATGGGAGCTAACACAGAAAGGAGGCGGCAGAGACCTTTGGTAAGAAGATATTTCGTGCGGAAACCTGGGTCAACGGGTTGACCGGCAGTCATTGTCTTGAATGTTTCCCAGTCAGCGCCCACAAGTGGGTTGACTGGGAGATTCTCGAATTTCAATAGTCCCATGGGTGTGTTGTTATCAGTGGATGATTTTTACTTCCAGACCTTGTCTTGCCAAGTCTTTGACGGCTTTGTCGATGGCGTCATAGTGGTCTGGAGTGATTCCCAACCGAGGGAGGTCGAGGGTGAGAATGAGGTCGTTCTCGAGTGTACTCTCGTCCAAGGGCGAGAGAATCATGCCGACAGCAGAGGTGTTGTTTGTGATGGGGTCAATGAGGATGAAGGCTCCTGTCTGTCGGTTGTCGGCGTAGGCATCGAAGAAGAGGGTCTTGGAGGTGAGTATATCCACTTGGCCGATTTCATTGAGCACGAAGGGCTGTCCTGCTTTCTCCTCCAAGGTGTTCACGTCCACTCGGTTGCGGATGGCAACGATGGAAGCACGCGTCGTATTGGTATTGTGTTTGAGGAAGAACTGCTTGCTGGTGTCCATGGGCTCTTCGTCCATCCATACAAGCATGGTCGTGAAGTGTCGTCCTATATGAGGGAGGTTCTTGCTTAGACAGGTGTCCCCTTGCGCTGTGCAGTCGGGATGCACAATCATATCGCCTCGGCTGATGTCGATTTCGTCTTCCAGGGTGATGGTGACGGACTGCGGAGGGAATGCTTCCTGAAGTTCGCCCTCGTAGGTGACGATGCTCTTCACGTGGCTGCGCTTCATGGAAGGCAATGCCATCACCTCATCGCCCACGTGCACCACGCCACTGGCCACCTTGCCACAGAAACCGCGGAAGTCGAGGTTCGGGCGCAGGACGTACTGGACGGGATAGCGGAAGTCCCTGAAGTCGCGGTCGGCATGAATGGGCACCGTCTCAAGGAAGTCCAGCAGGGCAGGCCCCTCGTACCAAGGGGTGCGCTCGCTGCGTTCCACCACGTTGTCACCGTCACGCGCCGATAGGGGGAAACACGTCACATCCTCAATACCTAAGTGGTCAGTCAACTGGAGGTAGTCTGCAACGATGTCATCGAACACTTTCTGGTCGAAACCGACGAGATCCATCTTGTTCACCGCCAGGATGATATGTTTGATGCCAAGCAGGGAGACAAGGTACGTGTGGCGACGTGTCTGGGTGATGACACCCGAACGGCAGTCAACAAGGATAATAGCCAGGTTAGCAGTGCTCCCACCGGTAATCATATTACGGGTGTACTGTTCGTGACCCGGCGTATCGGCGATAATGAATTTGCGTCTGTTCGTGGAGAAGTAGCGGTAGGCTACATCGATGGTGATACCCTCTTCACGCTCTGCTTTCAGCCCGTCGAGCAGGAGGGCGTAGTCAATGTGGTCACCTGCGTTGCCCACACGTTTGCTATCGCGTTCGAGGGCGGCGAGCTGGTCGTCATATAGTTTCTTGGAATCGAAGAGCAGGCGACCAATCAGGGTGCTCTTGCCATCATCAACGGAGCCTGCGGTCAGCAGACGCAAGAGGTCTTTCTGCTCGTCGGCATCGAGGTAAGCTTTGATATCTAATTTCTTATCCATTATTTATGGAAGTAATGGTTTAATAGGGAATGGGCTATTTGGGTGTTTGTTATAGGGCTTTGATGTTTTCGCCGTCCCGAAGGATTTTCTTGGTTACGATGAGTGCTCCAATTCGCTTCATCAGTACGGCATCGATGCGTTTGGTTCGACGTGCGTAACCCAATAGACGTGTGGCAGTGCGGAGGAGGTCTTCGAGTGGGAGCGCAATCTGTGCATTGACAACTTGCAGTATGGTTTCGTCCAGTGTCGTGTTGGGAATAGCGTCAATGTCCGCTTTCTCGTTTTTGTTGTTGGCAAGGAGGGTTGCAGATGGAGCCGCTGTACTCACTTTCTCTTCCACGATGGTTGGAGCCTTGAGGTTCAGTGGTGAGCTGTTGGCCACGGGTTGGCTACCTTTTACTTCCAACGCCTGAACGATAGCCTCGAGCACACGCTGCCGATTTTGCATCCAGTCAATGGACCACACGCGCATCACGTTCCATCCCAAGCCTTGGAGCACATTGGGTTGAGTCAATTCGCGGTCGCGGGCAATCTTTGTCTCGGCGCGAGCGTGGCTGTCAATGAGGATTCCGAGGAAATAACGCTCGCGGTCTGCTGGATCAACGATAGCCACGTCCACCTTGAATTTCGAGCGCCCGACGCACGTGGTCGTTTCGTAGCCGAGGGATTGGATGGCGGCCGCGATATCGGTGGCAAGGGACGCAGCGGCGGGAGAGCCGTCTCCCGCCAATGGATTCGAGGGGGAAGCAGGGGAGGGGGAAGAAGGGAGGATGTTTCTTCCTTCAGCATATTTCAGGAATTTCTGAAGACCTTCGACACCTAATGCCTTGGAGCGACGGAGGTCAATCTGTTCTGCTCGCAGGGTAGAGAAGACCTTCATCTCATAACGGGCGCGGGAGACGGCGACGTTCAGTCGGCGCTCGCCACCTCGGTTGTTCAGGGGACCGAAGTTCATGCTGACGTTGCCGTCCTTGTCTGGGCCATAACCCACGCTGAAGAGGATGACATCGCGCTCGTCACCCTGCACGTTTTCGAGGTTCTTGATGAAAATGGGCTCTTCACATTGGAATGCCTTGGCCTCCAGCTCGGGATGCCCTGCCAGCTCTTCCATCAGCACATCCTCAATCAGGTTCTGCTGCACGACAGAGAAGGCGACGACGCCAATGCTTCGCTTAGACAGCTCTGGGTCGGAGAGGCGGCGGATGATTTCGGCCACCACCGCTTCTGCCTCCGCACGGTTGCTACGCTTTCCGCCTTTGTCATAGACGCCCTCCACCTTCACCAGTGACACCTTCGATGTGCGGTCGTCTGCCGATGGGAAGGTCATCAGGCGTCCGTCATAATACTCCTGGTTGGAGAAAGCAATGAGCGACTCGTGCTTCGAACGGTAGTGGAAGGCGAGGTAGTGGTCAGGGAGCGAAAGTGCCTGGCAGTCATCAAGGATGCTGTCGAGGTCATCGATTTCGGCATCCTCGTCGTCCACCTGTTGGGTAGCGAAGAAACTGGTGGGAGGCATCTGTTTATTGTCTCCCACAACGATAAGTGCCTGACCACGGCCTATGGCTCCCACCGCTTCGGATGTAGGCATCTGGGAGGCTTCGTCAAAGATGACGAGGTCGAATTTGGGTTGGTCGAGGTCGATGAACTGTGCCACAGAGATGGGGCTCATCAACATACACGGACAGAGCTTGGGCAGTAAATTGGGTATCTGGTCGATGATGTGACGGATGCTGGAGCCTCGTCCGCCATTGGCGATATTGCGCTTGAGGATATTGACTTCGGAACCCGTAGCAGCCTCCATACTGATGCTTGGGATTCGGGCAGCCAGGCGGCAGTACAGTTCCTTCTTCGTGAGTTCCTGGAAGTGTTCCGTCAATTGGCGGTAGCGAGCAATGGCGTCCTCGAAGACGAGTCCATTGAAGCGGCGAAGTTCCTCGTCTGCATCAATCATTTGCAGCGCCCACTCTCTGAATAAGGTGCGGGTGAGCGCCTGCGAAGCGTCCTGACCGCTGTGACCAGCCTCGATAAAGTCCACGACAGGCTGGTAGCCCCGTGAGATGAGGTCGGTGCGCTTGCAGGACCATTGATACCAGTCGCGCCACAGTTCCTTATGCTGCAGCCAGTTGTTGATGGTGGCAGGCTCAACGGAAGTGATTTGGCCCAGGTCATCGATGAAGGTGGTGATGTCACTCTTGGTGAGGGCGGGATCAAGCTGCTGAAGGCGCTTGAAAAAGTTATTGGTGGCAAAGATACGAGGCAAGAACCATTTCTGCTGGATACCCTGCCATTCCGCAGTGAGGGATGCGGGCTGAACTGTCGGGTTCGCCTGCAACTGACGCAGCAGCGTTTCCAACTTGGCGAGGTCTTCGCGTCGGTCGTCCTTAGGAACCAGTCCTGTGAGGGGGTGCTCGTGGGGATGGCCTGTAATCTTGAAGACGGCATCCAGTTTGGTCAGCTCGTCCTGAAGGGACGTGAGGTCTGACATCTTGCGGCCTTGAGCGAAGTCGAAGGGTACGTCAATGGTGTCCGAGTCCGATAACGCAAGATAGCCTTCGATGCAGTCGTAGAGCGAGAGTCCGCAGGTCCCCTTCCGATGAATGGCCTGCATGTAACCGTTCAGTTGTTGACGCAGAGCGAAGAGTTCCTCGGAACGTTGTTCGAAGTCCTCGTTCACGTGTCCGTGGGTGACGTCGAGTGCTTGTTGCAACTGTTGTAGGAAATGGGTCTTGGTGACTTTGTTGGAATGCAGCTCCAAGCAGAACGAGTCGAGGCCAATCTTCGCCAGACGTTTCTGCACAACGCTGAGAGCAGCCATCTTTTCTGCCACGAAGAGCACGCGTTTGCCTTTGAAAAGCGCGTTGGCAATCATGTTGGTGATGGTCTGCGACTTTCCTGTGCCCGGAGGGCCATAGAGGATGAAACTCTTGGCCTGACCACTCTCGATGACGGCTTCCAACTGTGAGGAATCCACGGCAATCGGTGTGGCGACATCAGCGGGTTTGGCCGTGAGGTCGAATGTGCGCACATCCATGCTCTCAGCTGCTTCGGGTAGGATGAGACGACGCTCAATCAGACTCTTGACGATGGGACTCTGCTGGAGTTTGTCTGCGTTCGTGTGGATGTCATTCCACATCACGAACTTATTGAATGAAAAGAGTCCAAGCACGCTCTCGTCGAGGACTTCCCAGCGCTGGTGCTGGGCAATAGTTTTTCGGATGGCGTTGAATATCAATGGGACATCCACTCCACTCTCGTCCTTCGGCAATGGATCAAAAGTGGGTACAAGAAGTTTGAACTGCTGGCGCAGGAATTCAATGAGCGTTACGTTGAGGATGGTTTCCTCATCACGCATACGAACGATGTAGCCTCCTCCGTTGCGCACGATATTCACGGGCAGCAGCAGAATGGGTGCAAAGCGTGGCTGGTCACTCTTCTCGGTGACGTACCATTTCAGCAAACCGATAGCAATGAACAAGGAGTTGGCACCATTTTCCTCAAGGGCTGTCCGGGCACCGCGATAGAGGTTGGTCAGTACGGGCTTCAGCTCAGTGGCACTGAGGTAGGTGGATAGCTTATGGTTCTTGATGTCCGTCTCGAATTGTTGCTGTAAGGGTGCCGCCTGTGTGGAAGAATGAAAGATACCATCCTCCGTACTCAGGAGCTTGCGCTCTTCCGGCCAAGGTAGTATCGTGTAGTTGTCACCTGTTTGCAGAAGGTCTTCCATGTGTTCCACCCCAAAGGAGATGAACTGCACGGCACGCTTACCCAGACGGGCATTCAGGAGGTTGTTGCGCAGTGAGAAATCCAGCAGCTTACGTTCCCAGAGGGCTTGACGTGTCAGCTGGCGCTCGTCGATTTGCAGGGCAGCTTCCTCGGAGGTGTCGATGGAGGAAAGGTTACCTTCGGGCAATGTATCGGGGGTGGGAGAAGTATCTTTCATAGCTACATCCTATTCTATTGTATCGATTCAGAAATATCCTTCGCGCTTCTTTTGTTCCATGGAGGCTTCCTGGTCGAAGTCGATGACTCGGGTGGTACGTTCGCTCTTGGTGGTTGTCATCATCTCTTCCACGATTTCTTCGATGGTGGTGGCTGTGCTCTCCACGGCACCTGTCAGCGGCCAACAGCCCAGGGTGCGAAATCGAACCATACGAGGGCGGATAAGCGGGCGATAGTGTTCGGGCAGACGGTCGTCGTCAGCCATGATGAGATTACCGTCGATTTCCACACAAGGACGTTCCTTGGCGTAATAGAGTGGAACGATGGGTATCTTTTCGAGGCGGATGTATTGCCAGACATCCAGCTCGGTCCAGTTCGAAAGCGGGAAGACGCGGATGCTCTCTCCCTTGTGGATACGTGCGTTGTAGATGTCCCAAAGCTCCGGCCGCTGGTTCTTGGGATCCCATTGCTGGAATTGGTCGCGGAAGCTGAAGATGCGTTCCTTGGCACGACTCTTCTCCTCGTCGCGGCGGGCACCTCCGAAGGCCGCATCGAACTTGTACTTGCTTAGGGCGTCAAGCAGGGCCTTGGTCTTCATCAAGTCCGTGTGAACCTTGGAGCCGTGGGTGAAAGGTCCCACACCAGCGTTAAAGGCTTCCATATTGCTTTCCACGATGAGGTTCCAGCCATATTTCTTGGCGTACTCGTCGCGGAACTGTATCATTTCCTTGAACTTCCACTTGGAATCAATGTGCATCAGGGGGAAGGGCACCTTACCGGGTGCAAAGGCTTTTTCAGCCAGACGCACCATGACACTGCTATCTTTACCTATACTATAGAGCATGACGGGGTTCTCGAATTCAGCAGCCACTTCACGTATGATGTGGATGCTCTCCGCTTCAAGTTCCTGTAGGTGAGAGAGGTGGTAGTTATTCATAATGAACAAAGTTGTTTCTTGTATGATGCAATATTATTCCGACAAACTAACGATTAAATCGACAACTTGTGCAACGCTCTTTTCGAGCGGTTGCTTAGAGGTGTCAATGTCCAGCACGGGATGTTCTGGTGCTTCGAAAGGTGCGCTGATTCCCGTGAAGTCCTTTACTTCACCCCTGCGGGCGCGTGCGTAAAGTCCTTTTACGTCCCGTCGTTCACATTCTTCCAAAGGGGTGCTGACATATACTTCCTTGAAGTCTTCGGCTCCAATGATGTCACGAGCCAGCTGTCGGTATTCATTCGTCGGCGAGACAAAGGCCGCAAGGGTGATAATTCCAGTATCTACAAAGAGTTTGCCCACTTCAGCAATACGTCGGATGTTTTCCCTTCGGTCCTCTGCCGAGAATCCCAGGCCTGCATTGATACCCGAGCGGATATTATCACCATCCAGAATACGGCAGAGCAGACCGCGCTGGTGCAATTCACGCTCCACGCCCAGGGCAATAGTGGACTTGCCAGAACCGCTCAGGCCTGTGAACCAAATCATCACACCCCGCTGATGGAGCAACTGTTCCTTGTCCTGGCGTGTCATCATTCGGTCGTATATGGGATAGATGTTTGTTTCCATTTATATCATATTGTAGAACAAAGGAATAAGTAGTACACTCAGCAGGAACACGATGAGGTTCATGGGGAGCCCGACCTTCACGAAATCCGTGAACTTATACCCACCCACACCTTGTACAATGAGGTTTGTCTGGTAGCCGATGGGTGTGGAGAAGGCTGAACTGGCAGCGAAGCACACGCAGACAACGAAAGGCATCGGGTTCACGCCCAACTTCTCCGAGACCGCAAGAGCCAACGGGAAGGCCAAGGCGGCAGCAGCATTATTGGTGATGAGTTCCGTGAAGATATTGGTGATGAGGAACAATGCTGCCAGGATGATGTAGACGCCATAGTCGGTGCCTGCAACGATATCGGTCAACGAAATGATGTAACCTGCGATGAAGTCTGCGAAACCGGACTTGGTCATGGCGGCACTGATGGCAAAAGCACACGCGATGGTGATGAGGACGTCCCACGATAGGTACTTTGTGTACTTCTTTGCAGAAAACATGTGGGTCCAGGCCATGATGATGACGGTGATGCAGACGAAGAAGAACATATCCAGCTTCAGGGCCGGCATATAAGCTTGCACGAAATCGGACTGCGCCAGCATCTGCTTGACAGGTTCCAATTCTCCCACGGTGGCTCCGATAATCATCAGTATAAGCAGGAGCAATGCGAACCACCGTTTCTTGGTTCCCATAGGAGGTTCGTAATCTCCAACCCGGTTAATCATCCAGAAGACACGGCTATCACCCCATGCCTTCATGAAACTGTCGTCAGCTTCGATAATGAGTGTATCCTCATGCGTCATCCTCATGTTCATGTAGTCGCCTGCAAGGATGTTGCCGCCTCGGCTGATGGCACGTACGTTGGCACCGTAGTGGCGGTAGAAATCAAACTCGTGCAACGTCTTTCCCAGTCCGGGGAAGCGGTTGCCCAACAGCACTTCGTGGCGTGTCATCCCCGGTGCAAGGTTCTGGTCGTCTGTATCTTCTTCGGCCTTGCGATCGTCGGGAAGCAGATAACGAGAGAAGAAGATAAGGTAGATGAGCCCAGCTAAAGCTATGAAGATGCCCACCTTCGTCAATTCAAACATGGAAATCCCCTCGATTCCAAAGCGCATCAGGATGCCTTCCGCGGCCCCTTCCTCCATAGCAGCGGCCTCGTCCTTGGCTTCCTGAATCAACATGCCGTGGAGCACCAGGTTGGTGGTTGTACCGATAAGGGTGCAGATACCACCGATAACAGTTGCGTAGGAGAGAGGAATGAGAAACTTTGTCGGCGACAGCTTCATCTTCCGCGCCCAATTCTTAATCATGGGCGCAAAGATAACCACCACTGGAGTGTTGTTGAAGAAAGCTGAGATGAAGGTAACGATCGGGTAGAAGCGCAATCCTGCAGAGGTCACCGTGGCATTCTTCTTGGGAAGCATGTGGAAAACGATGCGCTCCAGGATGCCGCTCTTTCGGACGCCCTCACTTACGAGGTAAAGGAGCGCCACCGTGATCATACCCTTATTCGAAAAACCTTTCAACGCCTCCTCTGGAGTGATGATTCCTGCAATCAACAACAGTACTACTGACGTAAACAGAATCAATCCTGGTCTCAACTGCTCGCGCATCAGAGCCACGAGCATGAATATCAGGATGACGGCTACGTAAATAATAGGAAAACTCATCGCGATAAAGTGGGGAAGGAGTCAGAGGGGTAGGGTTATTTGGCTTTCAGCTTCAGGAGAACACCATTGTGAGCTGGGACCTTGATGTGTGAGGCCTGGTCAGAGCAGAAACTGATGTTCTGTTTCTCGCCCGTAAGGAGGTCTGTAGCTACCGTGCTCGGCGTGTCACTCAGCTGGTACAGCTCGAAGACATGAGCGGGAATGGTGATGTCCATTTCTGCATCTGCGTCCGAGAAGTTCACCGCACACAACACAACCTCGTTACCCACTCTACGGAGGTATGCATAGTGGCAATGGGGATTGAAGTGTTCATTCTTGGGATTGGCATACATGAGGTCGTAGAAGTCACCCTCACGGATAGCCTTCTCTTTTGAGCAGAGGTTTAACAGAGTGGTGTAGAACTGCTGGAGCTCAACCTCCTGCGGTGTCAGCTGACGGCCGTCAAACTTGCCGCCATTACGCCAGCGGTAGATGCTTTCTACTGTCCAATAGTCAAAGATGGTTGTTCGTCCATCGCGTCCGCTGAATCCCTCTTCGTCCATGGCACGTTCACCCAGCTCCTGTCCGAAA
The DNA here is from genome assembly GCA_017535725.1 of Bacteroidaceae bacterium. Taxonomy (GTDB): domain Bacteria; phylum Bacteroidota; class Bacteroidia; order Bacteroidales; family Bacteroidaceae; genus Physcousia. Next base: position 5,151 of record JAFXTO010000045.1, on the reverse strand, counting down.
TAAATCATGACGGGGCCTCGGCTGATGGTGGCGGCAACAATCATGGCAGCACGACCACGTTCACCATTACCTGCAAAGAATTCGCTGGCGATGCGTTGTTCGTCATGGTTCTCGAGGAACGAGAGCATGTGGTCACGGATATCATCTACGGCCTGCCAAGCGTAGGTGATGGCATCGGCGTTGGCATAACCGCAAGTCACAGCGCGCAAGGTGTCGTACAGCCCCACTTTATCATACAGGTAGTCAAAACCACCCTCATCGATGTAACGACGGTAGCTGTCCGGGCCATAGATTTCGGCGATGAACTGGATGTGGGGATACTGTTCGCGCACCTTCGTGGTGGCGTAGTGCCAAAACTCTGCAGGAACCATCTCTGCCATGTCGCATCGGAATGCGTCCACGCCCTTTCCTGCCCAGAAGAGCAGAATGTCCGTCATCTTTTCCCATGTGGAGGGAACGGGATCGAAGTGTGTCTCCCGTCCGGCGATATAATCCACACCGTAGTTCAACTTTACTGTTTCGTACCAGTCATCATGACGAGCGAAACTGCTAAAGACATCGTTACCAGTGGCGCGGGCAGGTTGCTCATAATAGGGCTCTGTCTCGTCGCCGCGCATGTCAAAGTCGGTGTGCAGCTGTTCGCCTGGGAAGTAATAGAAGTTGTTTTTGGGGGAGAAGTGCTGTGTCGTGTCGTCAGCAGCACCCAGGTCTTCCACCCCTTCTGGACAAGCGATGCTGTGGTATTGACGAGCCACGTGGTTAGGCACGAAGTCGATGATGACCTTCAGACCTGCGGCATGTGTGCGTCCAACGAGGTCTTCGAACTCCTGCATACGTGCTGGCACACTGGTCGCGATATCTGGATCCACATCGTAGTAGTCCGTGATGGCATAGACCGATCCAGCTTTTCCTTTGACGATAGCGTGATGGTCACGTGGAATCCCGTAGGTCGAGTAGTCGGTCTGGGTGGCGTGCCGTATGATACCTGTGTACCAGATATGTGTGACTCCCAGTTGTTTGATTTCGCTGAGTGCCTGTGGGGTGAAGGCTGCCATGGTACCACAGCCGTTCACGGCACGTGTAGCTCCTTTCTGGTTGACGTTTGTTTCGTTGCCGAACAATCTGGTGAAGACTTGGTAAACTACGGGTTTCTGCATTTCTTCTGGTTGCGGATAGGTAGAACATGCTTGCGCCAGAACCATCATCAGGCCTGCGCAAGCTGTCTGGATGAATAATCTTTTCAATTTTTCAATTTTTCAATGTTTCAACATAACTCCCCTGCTCCGCGAACAACAAGTCCTTCCACGCCCTTGGCAATCTTAGCTATCATGCCTTGGAGTGCCTTGCCAGGACCGCACTCTGTGAACTCAGTAGCTCCAGCGGCAAGCATACCCTGCACTTCTTGTGTCCAGCGCACGCTGGCGGTGAGCTGTGCGATGAGGTTCTGCTTAATCTCTTCGGGCTCGGTATGTGCCTGTCCATCGACATTCTGGAACACGGGGCACTTAGGCGTTTGGAAAGGAGTGGCCTCGATAGCAGCCTGCAGCTCGTCCTTAGCAGGTTGCATCAGTGGGCTGTGGAATGCGCCTCCAACGGGCAGGGGCAGTGCCCTCTTGGCACCTGCAGCCTTCAGCTTTTCGCAAGCGGCATTGATGCCTTCGACAGAGCCACTGATGACCAGCTGGCCCGGGTTGTTGTAGTTCGCGGGAACCACCACGCCCACTTCGGCGCTCACTTCCTTACACACCTTCTCAACGGTCTCATCGTCGAGCCCAATAATTGCAGCCATAGTGGAGGGTTGTGCTTCACAGGCCTTCTGCATAGCTTGGGCACGGGCGCTCACCAATTTTAGTCCATCTTCGAAAGACAAGGCACCGGCTGCCACCAGTGCGCTGAACTCACCTAATGAGTGACCGCCTACCATATCTGGCTGGAACTTGTCGCCTAAACAGATGGCGGTGACCACGCTGTGCAGGAATACGGCGGGCTGTGTGACCTTGGTCTGCTTCAACTCGTCGGCAGTACCCTCAAACATAATCTTTGTGATATCAAAACCCAGAATCTCGTTTGCTTTGTCAAACAAAACCTTGGCTTCTGCATTGCTCTCATAGAGGTCTTTGCCCATACCGGGGAATTGGGCGCCCTGACCAGGGAATACAAATGCTTGCTTCATTGTTAATTTACTTTTCTTTATAATGTAAAAATCATTTTGGGTGCAAAATTACACATTTTTTCTCAAATGAAGCCCCTTTTCCACCATTTTCTTTCCTTTTTGCGGAAAATGTGCAAAACATTCTGTCATAAATTAACAATCTAATATTATAAAGCCCCTCGGAAAACGATGATGTTTCCGAGGGGCTGATGGTAGTGGTGTTGACGAAGAATGCTACTTCTTGAACTCCACAGCGGCCTTCTCAATAGGCAGGCATGCGGAATAGTTCTGGATGTAGCGGTTGAATCCCTCTACGTCCTCGGCGGTGGGAGCGACCTCCACGCCGGTGTTGCCAGCGAAGACCACCTGGTCGAGGTAGTCGGGTAGGGTGAGCTTGGATGGGTTGTTCACCATGAAACCTGCGAGCAGGGCGATACCCCATGCACCACCTTCACCTGCGGTCTCCATGACGGAGATGGGTGAGTTGAGGGCAGCAGCGAGCATGCGCTGACCGACTTTGGGCGTGGTGAAATAACCGCCGTGACCCATGATGCGGTCGACCTCAACATGTTCCTCGTTGAAGAGGATGTCGTTACCAATCTTGAGAACACCGATGGCTCCATAGAGCTGAGCGCGCATGAAGTTGGCGAGGGAGAATTTGTCGTTAGCCGAACGCACGAAGAGGGGACGACCGTCCATAAGACCCGTGACGGGTTCGCCGCTGACGTAGTTGTAGGCCATCAGTCCACCGCAGTCGGTATCACCGGCGAGTGCAACGTTGAAGAGGGTAGAGTAGAGGTCCATGGTGCTCTGTTTCACGCCGAGCAGTTCCTGGTACTCCTTGAACATCTTCACCCAAGCATTGATTTCGCTGGTACAGTTGTTACAGTGTACCATAGCCACGAGTGAGCCGTCGGGCGTGGTGACCATATCGAGGACTTCGTATGGTTTGGTGAGCGGCTTCTCCAGAACGATCATGGAGAAGGAGCTGGTTCCTGCACTGACATTACCAGTGCGCTGACGGACAGCATTGGTAGCTACCATTCCTGTGCCAGCATCGCCCTCGGGAGGACATACAGGAATACCGGGCTTCAGGTGGCCGCTGACGTCCAGCTTCTGGGCGCCTTCGGGGGTGAGGAAGCCAGCGTTCTCACCAGCAACGAGCACCTTGGGAAGGATGTCAAGTAACTTCCAGTCGAAACCACGGGGCTCGATCAGTTTGTCGAACTTGGCGACCATCGTTGCATCGTAGGTCTTGGTGCAGGGATCGACGGGAATCATGCCCGAGGCGTCACCCACGCCGAGGACCTTCTGACCCGTCACCTGCCAGTGAACATAGCCTGCGAGGGTGGTAAGGAAGGTGATGTCCTTCACGTGCTCCTCATTGTCAAGGATAGCCTCGTAGATGTGGCTGATGCTCCAACGGAGAGGGATGTTGTAGTTGAAGAGTTCGCTGAGCTCGGCAGCAGCCTTGCCCGTGTTGGTGTTGCGCCAGGTACGGAAGGGCACCAGGATTTCACCTTTCTCGTTGAAGGGCATGTAGCCATGCATCATGGCGGAGAAACCGATACCTGCGAGGGTTTCTATCTCACAGTCAAACTCCTTGAGAACGTTCTTGCGGAGGTCTGCATAGCAGTCCTGAAGGCCGTACCAAATAGCTTCGGTGCTGTAGGTCCACAGGCCGTCTACGAGCTGGTTTTCCCAGGTGTGGCTTCCCTGTGCAATAGGCTTGTTCTCAGGGTCGATGAGAACGGCCTTGATGCGGGTAGAGCCAAACTCAATACCGAGAATGGCTTTACCGCTTTCAATTATTTGTTTTGCTGTCATAATTCTAAAGTTGACGAGTTAACAAGTTGACGAGTTAACAAGGTGACGAGTTAACAAGTTGATGAGTTGACAAGTTGACGAGTTGACAAGTTGACGAGTTAACAAGTTGACGAGTTAACAAGTTGACAAGTTAACAAGTTGATGAGTTAACAAGTTGATGAGTTGACAAGTTGACGAGTTAACAAGTTTACGAGTTGACAAGTAAACATGTTGTTAATGCTGTTGTTGGCAAAGCATAAAACTTGTCAACTCGTTTACTCGTCAACTTGTCAACTTAATTTACTTAAGAGCCTTGTTCAACATGTAGTACACCTCGTTGTTGCGGAGCTGCTGCTTGAAGTCTGCAATGTTGGTGTCTTTGTTGATCTTCACGTACTCGATGCCAGTCATCTCAGCAAAGTCTTCCCAGTACTCCTCGTTGATGTCGTAGGAGAAGGCACTGTGGTGTGTACCGCCGGCGAGAATCCATGCAGCAGCACCAATCTCGAAGGTGGGCTGAGGAATCCAGAGTGCGCTGGCCACTGGCAGGTTGGGCATGGGTTCAGGCTCTATGCACTCAACCTCCTGAGAGATAAGACGGAAGCGGTTGCCGAGGTCAACAACGGTAGCCTTGATGCCATAGCCTGTCTTGGAAGTGAACACGAGACGGGCAGTCTGCTGCTTGCGGATACCAATACCGAGGAAGTGGACTTCGAGTTTGGGCTTGTCCTCAACGGCGATAAGCGGACATACTTCGAGCATGTGACTCTGCAGGCAGGAGCTGCGGTCGCCAGCGAAGTTAAGGGTGTAGTCCTCGAGGAAGGAGCAGCCAGTAGGCATACCTTGCTGGATAACCCAGAGGGTGCGATAGAGGCAAGCGGTCTTCCAATCGCCTTCAGCGCCGAAGCCATAGCCTTCTTCCATCAGACGCTGGGAAGCGAGACCAGGAATCTGGTCGAAGCCACAGAAGTTGGGATCATCGATATCAGCATCGCCGAGGTCGTCGAAGTTGGTGGTGAAGGCGGTAGCGCCCTCGTCCTTCAGCACGCGACGGAGGGCAATCTCAGCCTTGGCTGCGTTGTGGACCTTCTCCCAGTAAACCTCTTCGCCGCTCTCATCAATCTTGATGGTGTAGAGCTTCTTGTATTCCTCTACGAGGGCATCGGCCTCTGCGTCGGTGACCTTCTTGAAGT
>JAFXTO010000029.1 GCA_017535725.1 Bacteroidaceae bacterium | reverse complement strand
GGTACTATGCCATCCGGGGGTACTGCGCACCCCCGGCTATTGAGAGGTGACGCTTTCAGCGTCCACGTCCGTTCGTTTTCGTCAACATATATATTCGCCTTGTACAGCAATATATTCACGTTGTCCGGCATGTATAGAAGACGAGGGTGCAGAGAGGGGCGTCATTACTACTGACACCCCCTACCCTACCCCTCTAAAAGAGGGGTATGAACAGCATTCACACCCCTACTTATCAACGAGAGGGGTATAGTTATTACCGATACCCCTACCCGAGACCAAGGGCACATCGTACGGCGACACGGCAGAAACGGGCTGAAAAATCGGCTGGTTGACTACATGGACTCAGGACAACGGGGGAATTTTTTCCCTCGTTGACCACTAACGTGCTGCACATAAGCGCGAATAAAGAACCCCTATATAGCTGGTGGACTGCATGCTCTCAGGACTGAGGGTAATTTTTCCCTGAGCCCACTACACCACATAAGCACCCAACAACGCACCCTCGACGACGGGGTGGTTTCAAAACACCCCATCCTTGATGCCCTCGGTCGCCAGCATCTGCACATAAGCGCGAAACAACGAACCTCTATTATATAAGGTGTGTTCTAATAATTACTAAATTCACCATGAATTATCTTCGCCTGTGCTTGTCTCTTTTTGGCATCTTTGCTTCCAAAGCCTTGAACCGTAGCCCGCTACGCCTCTTCGGCCTTGAAACCAAATCTACACAAAAATAGCCAAAGCACAGTTCAAAGCTAATTTTTAGAACCCACCATAAGTAAATGTTCACAATTAGTTTACATAATTCAAGCTTCGGAAGCTCATGAAACACGTGTGTAGAATGGCCTGAAAGGCCAAAAAGCCAACAGCCCAGGGCATCGCCCTGGGTATTGTGGGAAGTCATGGAAACTTCGCCCTGTAAGGGCAAAGCGCTGACACCAGAAAGCTTTTGCCCTTTCAGGGCGCATATACCGCTGCATTTATCCCCAGGGCGATGCCCTGGGCTATGTGCTTGATGGCCTATCAGGCCGCTTATAAACTGCTGTAGCATAACTTCCGAAACTTGAATAAGTTCAGTTACCAAATGGATTTGAATAGTCTGATTGCAGAATGTACCGCATACGATTTCAAGCAGATGCTTGAAGAGAGTGGCTATAGGCTGGCGAGGTCGCAACGTGGCGTGAACATCCTACGGATGAGCGACGGGACGGTGCGGAAGGCAGTGGTGAAATGAAAGATTCGCAGAGGCCACCGCGTGGAATTTATGTAAAATTCGTGGGGTCATTCTTGAATTCGTCACTTCGTCACACCCCGTCACGGCCTTCGTCACAGTTTATTTCACTTTAAAACAATAGATTATACCAGAATGTGACGAAGTGACGAGTTTTTCAGTGTTTTCGTGCCCGCGCGCACGCGCGAGAGCACAATGCATCCCTATAATCTCTTGAGCCAAAGATCTAAGAAGCGGTCATAGACGATGTATCCATTTGGCGTGAGATAGATGAGATCTTTGTCTGCCAGCGCACTCAAAGCCGTCTTGACGCTACTGACGCCGGGGAGGTTATACCGCTGGATGAAATCATTACTCAGCGGTTGCGCCACAACATCGGCATCAGCAATGGCTTTCAGCAGATTGTATTGATTGGTGGTGAGAAAGGAGGTGATGGTCTGATACTGAGGGGACATGGTGTTGATGAGGAACAGGATGGCCTCTGCCACCTGACGCTCGGAATCCACATGCCGCTCTTGTTCGTAGAGGCGGTTCAGAATGGCTTGGACATACCACGTGTAGCCATCGAAACGCTGGTAGATGCTATGGAACATGTCTTTGCTCAGCGAACCTTTCTTGGCTTCGAAGAAACGGCTGGCAAAATCATAGTAGATTTCCTCGAACAGCGGCTCCAGATTCATCAACTGCGTGCTCTGATAGAAAGGACGGTTGGGTGAGCAGAACATCTCCACCATCAGGTGCTTCTTGCTGCCAGAGAAGACGAAATGCACGTTGTGTAAGAACTGGATGTACGATCGCAGCAGGGCTTCAGTGCCCGTCTCGGGATATTCGGCTATCTGCTGGAATTCGTCAATGGCCAGATAGACACGCTTGTTGAGTCCCTCCAAATGCATCAGCAGACTTTTCAACGTCTGTTCGGCTTGAACAGGCACCACAGTCAGCGACACGGTAGGGGCTCCCGTCAACAAGTCTGGTGACAGTGTCGGGCGCAACGCCTTGAAGAAGTCGAGTACCTTGCTGGCAAAGGACTTCTCCCGCTCCAGGGCATCCTCGATGATGGCCCTGGCCAGCATTTCAATGAACTCCTGCTGATTCTTCGTAGAGAAGATGTCTATATAGATGCAAATTGCATCCTTTTCCTTGGATCTTAGCTGATGAAAAACATGATGAATAAGCCCAGTTTTCCCAATTTTTCGCGGTGAAATGAGCGTAATATTGCGTCCATTGTTCAGCGCAGAAATCATATTCTCCGTCTCGACGGTACGATCAAAGAAATACTCAGGGCTCTCATATCCCTGATATACAAACGGATTTGCAATCTTCCTTTTTTTTCTTTTATCCATAGTACGCCTCTTTATCACTACGTAAATTATGCAGCGGGAATTACGCAGCAGCTTTTATGCAGTGCAAAGGTACGTCAAACTTCTTAATGCTGCAAGAAAAACACAAGAAAAATTGCCTTAATCGGTTACTTTGCAATAAAAATGTTGCGCAAAGACAACAAAAAAAGAGGTGTACATGATTGACCATGCAATCATGTACACCTACTTATTATTCAATCAGGAAATCGGGCGGATACTACTTAGCGTCCCTTTCCAGCCATCCGATGGTCTGTCCCTTGAGGACTTTCTGACCCTGGTGAACGGCGACGTCCACCAGCTTGCCACCGAGTGCTGCGTTGATGGGCAGGGTCTGTCCCCAAGGTGTCTGGATGTAGCAGAAGAAGTCACCTTCGGCGTAGGTGGTACCAATAGCAGGCTCTGCGCAACGCATGACACCTGCATCGCCGGAAATCTCGAAGAAGATCTGTCCGTTGGAAGGTGCTGTGATGGCGTCGGCCTTGGCGTGCTTGAAGGCGGAGAGTTCCTCGACGGAGAGCTTGGGGCCTGCTGCTGCCTGCAGCTTGGCGTCCTTTGCCTTCTGTAGGTCGGCGAGGAAGTTCTTCTTGGCCTGTCCACTCTTGTAGTTGCGGTACTGCTCGGGGTGCATGGCCAGTTCGTAGAGTTCTTCGTCGTCCTGTCCACGGTCCCATCCATTTTCCTCCATCTCCTTGATGAAGTCGGGAAGGGCATTCTTGAGCAGGGTGTGGGGGTCGGCGTCGGTAAATTCGCGGCCTTGCTTCTTGGCGAGTTCCACGAGTTCGGGATCAATGGTGCCAGGAATCTTACCACTCTTGCCGAGAATCATGCCCCACATGGAATCGTCCATCATGACGAAGCGTCCCTTGCCCTGTGCGATGGTGAGCAGGTTCATCAGAGCGATGTTCTTGACGTACTGCGAGAAGGGAGTCACCAATGGAGGATAACCAACGCGCGGCCATACGTACGCCACCTCGTCGAAGAGCTTGACCAGGATTTCGTCGGTGGTGAGCTCGGGTTCGCCCTTAGCCTTCAGCGTGTTGTTGATGACACCGTGGATGCCAGCGAGGTCGGCCATCATGGAGCCCATCATGCCGCCAGGCAGTCCGCAACCGAGCAGGAGGGAGGACATGTGCTTGTTGCCCGGGTTGATGAAGTAGCCGAGCCAGTCGTCGATGAATTCCTGGGTGAGGGAGCGTGCCTGCATGTAGGCGTTCATATTGATTTCCTTGACCTCGAAGCCCTCGTTCTTCAGCATGGACTGCACGGAGATGATATCGGGATGCACCTTACCCCAGGAGAGAGGCTCGATGGCGGTATCAATCACGTCGGCACCGTTGTTGCAGACTTCGAGGATGCTGGCCATGGAGAGTCCGGGACCGCTGTGGCCGTGGTACTGGATGATGACATCGGGGTGTTTGGTCTTGATGGCCTTGGTGAGCGCTCCGAGGAGTGCAGGCTGACCAATACCTGCCATATCCTTGAGGCAAATCTCCTCCGCACCGGCGGCGATGACCTGGTCGGCAATCTCGGAGTAGTATTCCACGGTGTGTACGGGGGAGGTGGTGATGCAGAGGGTGGCCTGCGGGGTCATGCCAGCAGCCTTGGCCCACTTGACGGAGGGGATGATGTTGCGGACGTCGTTGAGGCCGCAGAAGATACGGGGGATGTCCACACCCTGAGCGTGCTTCACCTTATATTGCAGTTCGCGCACATCGTCGGGCACGGGATACATGCGGAGTGCGTTGAGGCCACGGTCGAGCATGTGGGTCTTGATGCCCACCTGGTTGAAGGGCTTGCAGAAGGCGCGCACGGCAGCGTTGGGGTTCTCGCCAGCAAGGAGGTTCACCTGCTCAAAGGCTCCACCATTGGTTTCCACACGGTCGAAGACACCCATGTCGATGATGACGGGCGCGATACGTTCCAATTGATCCTTACGGGGCTGGAACTTGCCGGAACTCTGCCACATATCGCGGTAGACGAGGCTGAATTGTATTCTTTTCTTCATAACTATTGGTGTATTGGTGCGTGTTTTCGACGGCAAAAATACTCATTTTCCGTCAGAAACCGAAATATATTTGTGAAAATGTTGTCCGAGGGCTGAAAAAAAAGCCTTTTTGAACAGGTTTATTTCTGACGAATGAAGATATTGATAGGCGTACCACTGAAGTTCCAGCGTTCGCGAATCTTATTTTCCAGGAAGCGGCGGTATGGCTCCTTCACGTACTGCGGCAGGTTGGCGTAGAAGACAAAGCTGGGGATGCGCGTGTCAGGTAACTGGGCGCAGTACTTAATCTTGATGTACTTACCCTTCATGGATGGCGGGGGATATGCCTCGATGAGCGGTAACATCTCCTGATTCAGCTTGGTCGTCCCCACACGAGCGCGACGGTGCTTGTCCACGGCAGCGGCGGTCTCGAGGACCTTGAAGATACGCTGCTTGGTGAGCGCGGAGGCAAAGATGATTTCGAAGTCGGTGAAGGGCGCCATGCGTTCGCGGATGGTGTCCTCGAAATACTTGATGGCCGTCGTGGACTTATCCTCAACAAGATCCCACTTGTTGACAACGACAACCAGTCCCTTCTGGTTACGCTGGATAATCTGGAAAATGCTCAGGTCCTGAGCCTCGATACCGCGTGTGGCATCCAGCATGAGGATGCAGACATCGGAGTTCTCAATGGCGCGGATGCTGCGCATGACGCTGTAGAACTCCAAGTCCTCGCTGACACGGGCCTTGCGGCGGATGCCGGCGGTGTCCACGAGCAGGAAGTCAAAGCCAAACTTCTGGTAGCGGGTGTAGATACTGTCGCGGGTGGTGCCGGCGATATCGGTGACGATGTGGCGTTCTTCGCCGATGAAGGCATTGGTGAGACTGGACTTGCCTACATTGGGTCGTCCGACGACCGCGATGCGGGGGAGGTCCAACTCTTCCTGAACCTCATCTGTCTGCGGCAGTTTCTGGAGCACCAGATCCAAGAGGTCGCCGGTACCACTGCCCGTGGCGGACGAGATGCAGAACGGGTCGCCAAGTCCCAGCGTGTAGAATTCTGCGGACTGCCATTGCTGGTCGTTGTTATCGGTCTTGTTGGCTACGAGGATTACGGGCTTGGTGGACCGTCGCAGGATGGCAGCCACTGCCTCATCGAGGTCCGTGACGCCCGTGTTGATATCCACGAGGAAGAGGATGACATCGGCCTCCTCCGTAGCGAGGGTGACCTGCTTGCGGATTTCTTCCTCGAAAATGTCATCGCTGTTGACAACCCAGCCGCCAGTGTCTACGACAGAGAATTCGCGGCCTACCCACTCGCACTTGCCGTACTGGCGGTCGCGCGTGGTGCCGGCTTCGTCCGAGACGATGGCATGGCGGGTGTTGGTCAGGCGGTTGAAGAGAGTGGATTTGCCCACATTGGGGCGTCCGACGATGGCTACGAGCATAAGAAGAATAGACCCACTCCCTGCCCTCCCTGTGAGGGAGGGAGCGGACACTTTTGCTAATGGTTATTTAATATTCATTTCTTGTTTGGTATCCACTCCCTCCCTCACAGGGAGGGCGGGGGCTGGGCCCGTTATTCCAGATCGTACCCGTACTGCTTCATGGCGCGTTCGGAGTTGCGCCAGTCCTTATCGACTTTGACGAAGCATTGGAGGTAGATTTTCTTGCCGAAGAAGCGTTCGAGCTCACGACGAGCCTCGGAACTGACGCGCTTGAGGGCCACGCCCTGGTGTCCGATGATGATGCCTTTCTGAGACTCACGCTCCACGTAGATGACAGCCTCTATACGGATGAGGTCATCGGTCTCCTTGAAGCTCTCGACAACAGCCTCCACGGAATAGGGTATCTCCTTATTATAATATAGGAGTATCTTCTCGCGGATAATCTCGGTTACGAAGAAGCGCGCAGGCTTGTCGGTCCACGTGTCTTTGTCGAAGTAGGCAGGCGACTCCGGCAGCAGTTCCCGAATACGAGCAAGCACCTGATCAACGCCGAAGCGGTGGAGAGCTGAGATGGGATAAATCTCTGCCGAGGGCAGCACTTCGTGCCATTCCTCGACTTTCTGCGTCAGCGACTGCTGATCACTGAGGTCTATCTTATTGATGAGCACCAGGATGGGAACCTGCAGGTTTTGTACTTTTTGCAAGAAGTCTGCATTCTTATCGGGCGTCTCGACCATATCTGTTACATAGAGCAGAATATCAGCGTCCTCCAAGGCTTCCTCAGAGAAGTGAAGCATCTGCTCCTGTAGTTTGTAGTTCGGCTTCAGGACACCAGGAGTGTCGGAGAAACAGATTTGCATCTCAGGGGTATTCAAGATACCCATGATGCGATGGCGCGTGGTCTGCGCCTTGAAGGTGGCAATGGAGATACGCTCGCCCACGAGGAGGTTCATGAGCGTGCTCTTGCCGACGTTCGGGTTGCCGACGATATTGACGAAGCCAGACTTGTGCATATTACTTTCCGTCGTAGCCCCATTTCATGTAGGCTGCTCCCCAGGTAAATCCTGCACCGAAAGAGGTGAAGATGAGGTTGTCGCCTTTCTTGAGCTGCTTTTCGTAGTCCCACAGGGCAAGAGGCAGGGTACCGCTGGAGGTGTTGCCATACCTCTGGATATTCACCATGATTTTCTCCATGGGCAGTTCCAGCCGCTTGGCTACAGCCTCGATGATACGGATGTTAGCCTGATGGGGAATGACCCAGTCGATGTTGTCCTTGGTCAGACCGTTGCGCTCTGCTATACGTGCACAGGCATCTGACATATTGGTGACAGCAAACTTGAAGACGGTACGTCCCTCTTGGTGTACATAGTGCATCCTGTGCTCCAGGGTGAAATAGGAGGGTGGTGTGGCAGAACCACCAGCCTTCAGGCAGAGGAAGGGCAGTCCCTGGCCGTCGGTACGGAGGTAGCTGTCCTGCCATCCGAGGTCTTCCGTGGTTCCCTCGACGAGGGTTGCGCCGGCGCCGTCGCCAAAGATAGCGCACGTCTGGCGGTCGGTGAAGTCCAGGACGCTCGACATCTTGTCAGCACCGATGACAACGACTTTCTTGTAGCGTCCGCTCTCAATCATACAGACAGCCTGTTCCATAGCATAGAGCCAACCAGAGCAGGCAGCTGACAGTTCAAAGGCGTGGGCGTTGGTCATTCCGCACTTGCCCAGCACGATGCTGGCGGTGGAGGGGAAGTGGTAGTCTGCCGTGGAGGTGGAGCAAATGACAGCATCGATGCTCAATGGGTCGGTACCTGTCTTCTCCAATAGCTGCTTCACAGCTTTGCGAGCCATGTAGCTGGTTCCCAAGCCTTCCTCATTGAGGATACGGCGTTCCTTGACGCCGATGCGCGTCATTATCCACTCATCGGAAGTATCTACCATCCGACTAAGTTCATCATTGGTCAGGATGTAGTCTGGAACATAACCTCCCACACCCGTGATGATGGCATGAAGTTTTTCCATAAAGGTCGGGTTTATGTTGAAAGGTTGAAAAGTTGAAACGTTGAAGGTCACCTTGCCAGATGGATTACCTGCATAGGTCCCTTTCAACTTTTCAACTCCTCAACCTTTCAATCTTTTCAAGGGTTACGCTTCTTCTTTCTCGATAGCGACCTTTCCACGATAGTAACCGCAGGCGGGGCAAACGGTATGGTAGATGTGGAACTCACCACAGTTGGGGCAAACGGCCAGAGCGGGTGCTACTGCCTTGTCATGGGTGCGGCGCTTGAGCGTACGTGTCTTGGATTGTCTTCTTTTAGGATGTGCCATTTTGATTTACGATTTATTTATTTTATATTTTTCGATTTGCAAATTACTGTTTATCAAGCAACGCCCTGAGCGCTTCCCAGCGGGAATCGGTGGGCTGTTCGGTTGCATCGCCTTCGCTTTCGCCGCCGACGGGTTCGTCGTCTGCAACGAGATACTGGCTGACATCCATCAGGCACTCCCCATCGGGATGCGTGTGGAAGATGGGTATGGCCAGCGCTATGGTCTCGTAGAGATTCCAGGCTACGTCGAGGACAGGTCTGTCCTGAGGTAGTGTGATGCAATCGCCATCGTCTTCGAAAGTCTCGCCCAAGCGGACTTCTATCTCATCCTCGGCCTCGATGGGTTGAGACATCGGTCCGAGGCAGCGGTCACACGGAATCTCCACGTTTCCTATGGCGTGGATTACGAGTCGGAAGCCGGCAGCCTTCTTTATCACCCGAAGCGTGGCTGTGAGCCTTCCGTGCTCGATTTCCTGTTCGTCGAGGGCACCAAAGAAGGTATCATCGAGTTCCCACGTGCGGGTCAGTTCACCCTCGTCGAGGTCCCGGAAATCAACCTTGAATAGTTCTTTTGTGTCCATACGGGCGGCAAAAGTAGTGGTTTTTATTGTATTAACAAAGGAAAGCAACAAAAAGTTTTGCTTTTAAGCTTTCGTCTTTAGCGTTTTTTGCTCTTTTCGACCTAAAAGAAGGTTCTACGCTCCCGTTTAAGGCTGTCCTTTGGTCAATTTTTCTTCAATTCGATGCGGAAGGTAGTCCCCTGTCCTACTTCTGACGACTTGACGAAAATACGGCCGTGGTGATACTCCTCGATAATACGTTTTGCGAGCGAGAGTCCCAGGCCCCATCCACGCTGTTTCGTTGTGAAGCCCGGCTGGAAAACATTGCCCCATTGGGCCTTGGGGATTCCCTTACCTGTGTCGGAAACTTGTACGACGAAACGCGAGGGCTCCTCTGCGGCGGTGATGGTGATGGTGCCCTTGCCGTCCATGGCATCAACAGCGTTCTTGCACAAGTTCTCCACCACCCATTCAAACAAGGGGGCCGACAATTGGACGATGAGTGGATGTTCTGGTAATTTCGTGACTATCCGGACACGATTGGAGGTACGCCGTTCAATGTACTCCATCACTTGACCGATTAAGTCATTGAGGTTTTCCGGCCTGAGTTCAGGCAGCGAACCTATTTTCGAGAAGCGTTCGGCGATACGCTGCAGGCGCCGGACATCCTTATCCATTTCCGGAAGCAGCTCATCGTCAGGGTATGTCTCGCGCAATACTTGGGTCCAAGCCATCAGCGATGAAATCGGGGTCCCAAGCTGGTGGGCCGTTTCCTTCGAGAGCCCCACCCACACCTTATTCTGTTCGGCACGCTTGCTGCTCAGCAGGGCGAAGATTGCCACGGCAACGAAGATAAGCACCACACCCAGTTGGATGAATGGATAGCGAGCCAGACGCCGAAGCATGATGCTCTCATCGTAGCAGACCTCCATGTAAGTGCCCTCGTCCTCATCCAGGTCGATACGTATGGAACGCCCTTCGGCTTTCATCGCCTGAGCTTTCCGCAAGACAACCCTATCCACGTCAGCTGCATTCTTGGCGCGCACCTCCAGGTTACGATAGGTCTGCACCTGGCCGCTCTCGTCGAGGACGATGACGGGAATGGTGTTGTTGCCATTGATCACTTGGAGAACGAGAGAGAGATCGGTCTGATCGTCCGCCATGTCAAAAGTGCGCATGGCTTCCGCCCACACCTCCATACGACCACGTTCCTCGCGAGCCAAATCGGCCACGAGGTAATGGGTCCAAGTGAGAGAAGCGGCACATATCATCACCGCTGCACAGACCAGCAGGAATTTCACCTGACGTATGCGATCAGTCCATTGCATGGGGCAAAAATAGCGACTTTTTATTAAAGAAACGAAAAACACACCCGTTTTCTTGTGCAATGTGAGAAAAAAAAAGTAATTTTGCACCCGATGAACGCAAAAAACGTACACCTTATATATATTATACTCCTCCTGACTGCTATTTTTTCAGATGCTTGCAGTAATGAGAAAGACATCGAGCCACGATTGCCCGGAATGCCGGGCGACACGCTGGCACGTACGCTGATTGTCTATATGGCTGCGGAGAATTCCTTAGACAACTACCTGCGAACGGATTCGATGGAGATAGCATGGGGATTGGACAGCATTGACGACAACTCCCGTATAGTCCTTTTCATAGACGACAGGAAGAGCTCGCGCCTCTGCGTGGGCACACACAGGGAGCGCCTGCGCACAGTGAAGACCTACGACGGCAATATATGTTCCACCGATAGCCAGACGATGGCGAATATCCTACAGGACATCTTTCGCCTCTATCCCGCTCGCACCTACGCCCTGACTATGTGCAGCCACGCTTCTGGTTGGCTCTTCGACGACCCAGGGGAATCGACTCAAAAGAGCCCTCGCCGTTCTTTCGGAATAGATAACGGTGTACGATCGACCAGCAATAATGGACGCAAGATGAACATCCCCGTGCTGGCCGGCGTACTTTCGGACTGCCCGCATTTTGACTATGTGTTTTTTGATGCCTGCGTCATGCAATGTATCGAAGTGGCTTACGAACTGCGGCATGTAGCCGACTACATCATTGCCTCACCTGCTGAAATCCCCGCCGATGGAGCCCCTTATACCCAGATGCTCCGCTCGATGTGTACCGTTCCCGCGGATCCGACGACATGGGTAGAAATGTATGTGGACTATTATATTAATGGTAGAGGGAAAGGCTCCTATGGGGGCGCTGAATTGTCGGCTATCCGCACGGACAAACTCGAACATCTGGCACAAGTCACGGCTCCTCTGATGAACAGCCTCCTGGCCAATCGAACGGAACTCAACACCACTGGCATTCAGAATTATTATCCCTGGCCGAATACCGCGTCCTTCACAGCCTTTTACGACCTGAAGAACTTATTATATAACTACTTAGACCCCGTCAGCTATTCCTCATGGGTTCGCGAATTTGACGAAGCAGTACCCGTCCAGAAATTAACCTCCTCCTGGTATTCAGCATATCCGTACCCCTCAGGAACCCGAATGTATGCCTACGACATCCCCCATTGTGGAGGCGTCACCATATACATCCCCCGCGAACAGAATGAGTCAAAAGGATGGAATGATTCCTATCACCAGCTGGAGTGGTATCAGGCCACCGGCATGCGTGCAACAAATTGGTAAATGCCTATGCCAGAGAATATTTATTTCAAACCAAGGACAACGCCCCAGGAGCGTGATGAGTGTTTTCGTTGGTACGAAGAGCACATGGATCGCCTGCCCAAGAGTATAAAGGTGAAAGGCTTGAACATCCTGAACCTCCCTCGTTTCGCCCGCCGAAGTATCCAATCGCTGAAGGTTCACCTGAATCAGTCATCGGTTTTTGAAGGGCAATTCTCCATCTTGCGTCTCGTCCAGGAGACACTCCGCCAAGACCCCAACTTTGAAGATTAGTAAATTGTCATATCTATGTTATTCAGCAAACAGACCTATATCAACCGGCGCGCCACCCTGCGCCAGCGTATCGAGAGGGGACTCGTTGTGCTTTTCGGCAACAACGAATCGCCCGTGAACTATCCGTCCAATGGTTACAAGTTCCGTCAGGACAGCTCCTTCCTCTATTATTTTGGGCTCCAGCGCGATGGACTCGTTGGTGTCATCGATGCCGATTCGGGCGACGAGTGGCTTATTGGCGATGACATCGACATCGAAGATATCGTCTGGTTCGGCTCCGTGGACAGTGTGGCAGATATGGCCATGCAGACGGGATGCACCAAGAGCGCTCCCATGAGCCGTCTCGAAAGCCTCTTCCGCGATGCACAGGACAGCGGACGTGACATCCACTTCCTCCCACCCTACCGCCATGACCAGATGATTCAGCTCATGGATCTTACCGGCATTCACCCGCGTGACCAGCGCGCCGCTGCCTCCCTGAAGCTCATTCAGGCTGTCGTGGACCAGCGTATCGTCAAGTCCGCTGAAGAAGTCGCCGAGATTGAACGTGCCTGCGCCATCGGCTATGAGATGCACACTACAGCCATGCAGATGTGTCGTCCAGGCGTCATCGAACAAGAGATTGCCGGTCGCATAAGCGGTATCGCGGCTTCCAAGGGTTGCATCGTCAGCTTCCCAAGCATTCTCTCTATGCATGGCGAAATCATGCACGGCTATCCTTCATCCCGGCCTTTGGAAGCTGGACGCCTGATGCTCTGTGACTGCGGCGCCGAGACCAACGAGAACTACTGTTCGGACAACACCCGCACCACGCCTATCAGCGGGCGCTTTGACCAACGACAGCGCGATGTCTATCAAGCTGTTGTTGATGCACACGACCATGTCTATGACATCGCCCGTCCCGGGCTGAAGTGGTGGGACGCCCACTTCGCAGCTGCCCGTGTCATCACCGAACGCCTGCAAGACCTCGGCTTGATGAAAGGAAACGTGGACGACAGCCTGGCTGCCGGCGCTCATGCCCTCTTCTTCCCCCACGGCCTGGGTCACGCTATGGGTATGGACGTCCATGACATGGAAGGCCTCGGACAAATCTACGTTGGTTTTGATGACGAAGTACGTCCGAACCTCGAACAATTTGGAACCAACGCCCTGCGATTTGGTCGCCGCCTGCAAGAAGGTTATGTGATGACCGA
Organism: Bacteroidaceae bacterium; assembly: GCA_017535725.1. Classification (GTDB taxonomy): domain Bacteria; phylum Bacteroidota; class Bacteroidia; order Bacteroidales; family Bacteroidaceae; genus Physcousia. The sequence goes on along the minus strand of JAFXTO010000029.1, from coordinate 48,970 downwards.
CGAGCCAGGAATTTACTTTATCCCAGCACTCATCGACGAGTGGCGTGGGAAGAAGCATTGTGCCGAGTTCCTGAACTTCGACCGCATCGAGCAATACAAGGACTTTGGCGGAATCCGCATCGAGGACGACCTGCTCATCACAGCAGACGGTGCCCGCTACCTCGGTGACAAGATGATTCCCTATCATGTCAAGGAGCTCGAAGAGTTTCTTGCAGCCAGAGAATAACCCATAAGTCCCATTAGCCCTATTTACTCCATTAGACCCATTCTCCCCATTAGACCCATTTATCCCATTAACCCCATTTATCCCATTAACCCCATTAACCCTATTAGCCCCATAAAACAACAACCCAATATTAAACAACCTATGAAGAAATTTCTCTCTCTCGCCCTCCTGACCCTCTTTTGTGCCAGCGGCCTCCAAGCTCAGGAAGAAACGTCGAACAAGAAGCCCGTCTTCACAACCATTAAAGAGCTTCCTATCACCAGCGTCAAGAACCAGAACCGAAGCGGCACTTGCTGGGCCTACTCCACACTAAGCTTCTTCGAGTCCGAGATTCTGAAGAAGACCGGCAAGACCTACGACCTGGCCGAAATGTTCGTTTGCAACAAGGATTACATGGAGCGCGCCGATGTCACCGTCCGCATGCATGGCGACTGCGACTTCTCGCAGGGCGGTTCTGCCGGCGACGTACTTATCATCATCAAGAACCACGGCATTATCCCAGAGGACGCCATGGCCAAACCGGGAACGATGATTGGCGACACATTGGCCAACTTCAATGAGTTCTTCAGCGTGATGACTCCCTACGTGAAGGCCATCGCCACCAGCAAATCCAAAACCATTACCCCCCAGTGGAAGATTGGCCTACAGGGTATTCTCGACGCTTACCTCGGCAAGGCTCCAGAGACTTTCACCTACGAAGGTGTCACTTACACCCCACAGACCTTCGCCCAGAGCCTCGGCATCGACTGGAATGACTACGTCAGCATCACCAGCTACACCCACCATCCTTTCTACAGCAGCTTCGCCGTCGAAGTACAGGACAACTGGCGTTGGGACCACAGCTTCAACGTTCCGATGGACGAGATGATGCGAATCATTGACAACGCTCTGGCCAACGACTACACCATCGCCTGGGGCGGCGACGTCTCGGACGAAGGCTTCACCCGTCAGGGACTCGGCGTGCTCTATAACACCAAGACTGCCGACGGACTCTCTGGCAGCGACCAGGCCAAATGGTTAAACATGAAACCAGCTGAACGCGCTCAACTCATCGACAGCCTTGGCATCGCAGCACCTGAAATCGTCCCCACTCAGGAGCAACGTCAAAAGGACTTCGACAGCTGGGAACTGACCGACGACCACGGAATGCACATCTACGGACTGGCCAAGGATCAGAACGGCCGTGAATATTACATGGTAAAAAATTCATGGGGTGAGGCCGGCGAATACAAGGGCATCTGGTACATGACCAAAGCCTTCGTCGCAGCTCGCACTATGGACTTCCTCGTCAACAAGAATGCCATCCCCAAGGATATTCGCAAGAAACTTGGTATTTAATACCAAAAAATAAGGATACAAGACATCGACTGCACCCGCGTTTTCGTGGGTGCAGTCACTATTTTTAGGTAAAAAGGACGGTTTTATGGAATTATAACATAGAAAGGTGCTGTAGTTCGCGTTTTTTTAACTACCTTTACGCGCTGTTATAGGCATTTTCGAGCCTTTTGCATGGCTCTTTGCGAAAGAAATAGGAAAAAAACAACATATAAATGAACTACAAATGGAATTACGAACCTCCTTCACAAGAACGTCGGGAAGCAGCTGATGCATTGGCGCACGAAGTGAATATTCACCCTGCGCTTGGCATGATGCTTCTGGACCGTGGCATTACCACGGCCATGGAAGCGAGGCGGTTCTTCCGTCCGCAGCTCACGGGATTGCTGGATCCTTTCCTCTTTCGTGACATGCATGTGGCGGTGGACCGACTCAACCAGGCGCTCGGCCGCAAGGAACGAATCCTTGTGTACGGAGACTATGACGTCGATGGCTGCACTGCCGTCGCTCTCGTCTATCGGTTCTTACAGCAATTTACACTCAACATTGACTTCTACATTCCAGATCGCTACGAAGAAGGATATGGAGTCAGCCATAAGGGTGTAGACTATGCTCACTCCACGGGAGTGGGACTTATCATTGTACTGGACTGCGGCATCAAGGCCATCGAGGAAATCGCATACGCCAAGAAGCTGGGTATCGATTTCATCATCTGCGACCACCATGTGCCAGATGAGGTGTTGCCGCCGGCAGTTGCCATCCTGAACGCAAAACGGACAGATGCCACCTATCCCTACGAGCATCTTTCGGGCTGCGGCGTGGGCTTCAAGTTGATGCAGGCTTTCGCACAAAACAATGGCATTCCCTTTAGCCAGCTTACGCCTTTGCTGGACTTGTGTGCCGTGAGCATTGCTTCTGACATTGTCCCTATCATGGGAGAAAATCGCATCTTGGCATACCACGGGCTGAAGCAAATCAATGCCAACGCCAGTGTGGGGCTGAAAGCCATCATCGAAATATGTGGCTTGGGCGACCGCGAGGTAACCATGAGCGACATCATCTTCAAAATTGGCCCCCGCATCAACGCTTCCGGCCGCATGCAGAATGGCGGAGAGGCCGTGGCACTCCTTGTGGAGCGGGACCCCAACAAGGCACATCGCATGGCACTTCAGATCAATGCCTACAACGACCAGCGCAAGGACCTCGACAAAGAGATGACACAAGAGGCCAATGCCATCGTCGAACGGCTGGATCCCGGCCACGAACACAAGGCTATCGTCATCTACAATGAGGAGTGGCACAAGGGCGTCATTGGTATTGTTGCCTCACGTCTTACAGAAATTTACACCCGTCCATCTGTCGTGCTGACCCGCACAGACGATATGGCTACCGGGTCTGCCCGCAGCGTGGCAGGCTTTGATGTCTACCGAGCCATTGACAGCTGTCGTGACCTGCTGGAGAACTTCGGAGGGCACACTTATGCCGCTGGACTCTCCATGAGGGTAGAAAACGTACCGGAGTTCAAGCGCCGTTTCGAAGAATATGTGGAAGCGAATATACTGCCGACCCAAATTCAGTCAGAACTGACTATTGACGGGATGCTTGACTTCAAGGATATAACCCATCGGTTCCTCTTGGATTTGCGCAAATTCGCACCCTTCGGTCCCGACAACCAGAATCCACTGTTCTGCACGGAACATGTCTATGACTACGGCACCAGCAAGGTCGTAGGGCATCATCAGGAGCACATTAAATTGGAGCTTGTGGACAATAAGAGTTCAAATGTAATCAGCGGCATTGCCTTCGGCCTAAGTTCCCAGGCCCGTTTCATCAAGAGCAAGCATGCCTTTGACATCTGCTACACCGTGGAAGAGAACACCCACAAGCGTGGCGAGATTCAGTTGCAAATCGAAGATATTCGGCCGAGCGAGGAAGAATGAGCGAATCCGTTTATCTTTCCGTGCTCAAGGAGTATTTCGGCTACGATAGTTTCCGAGGTATTCAGCAGGAGATTATCGAGAGTATCGGTGCTGGCCGCGACACCCTCGGGCTGATGCCCACCGGAGGCGGCAAGAGTATCACTTTTCAGGTGCCGGCATTGGCCAAGGAAGGCTTGTGTCTGGTCATCAGTCCTCTTATTGCCTTGATGAAGGATCAGGTGGAACATCTCCGACAGAAGGGCATTAAGTCCGTTGCTATCTATACGGGCATGTCCCGCGACGAGGTGATTGTTGCCTTGGAGAACTGCATCTATGGGAATTTCAAGTTCCTCTACGTTTCGCCAGAACGTCTTTCCTCCGAACTGTTTCTGTCCAAGCTACGCCGGATGCACGTCAGTTTCATCGCCGTCGATGAGGCACATTGCATTTCACAATGGGGTTATGACTTTCGCCCCTCCTACCTCGCCATTGCCCAGGTGCGACAGGTACAACCCAACGCCCCAGTCCTGGCACTGACGGCCACGGCCACCCCTGCCGTAGTCAAGGACATCCAAAAGCAGCTACAATTCAGTCATGAGAATGTCTTCCGCATGAGTTTCGAACGGAAGAACCTCATCTACAGCGTACGGCTTTATACGGGTACCCAGGAACAGGAAGTCAAGGAACTCCTGCAAGAAATCGAAGGCTGTTCCATCGTCTATGTCCGCAGTCGAAAGGGTGCCCGCGAATTGGCCGAATGGTTGTCTGGCCAGGGCATTCTCGCCACCTTCTACCATGCAGGCCTCACCAATAAAGAAAAAAACGAACGGGCCCGTGCGTGGAAACAGGGTGATATACGGGTCATGGTAGCAACGAATGCTTTCGGAATGGGTATCGACAAACCTGATGTGCGGTCGGTGATTCACGCAGATGTGCCCGACTCGCCGGAGGCCTATTTCCAGGAGGCAGGGCGTGCCGGGCGCGATGGACAGCCGGCTCACGCCATACTTTTGCGCAGCCCTCGTGCTGAAGCCATCCTTCGTCGCCGAATTGACGAGACCTACCCACCCGAAGAGTATGTCGTGCAAGTCTACGAGGATATGTGCTGCTTCCTGCAGATGGCCATTGGTGACGGCTTTGGAGTCACCAGAGAGTTCTCGCTTGATGACTTCTGCCGAAACTTCCGGCACTATCCCGTCCGGGCCTACAATGCCTTACAATTACTTTCGCGGGCTGGGTATATCGAGTGGGTCGATGCCGAGGAAAATCAGAGCAGGGTGATGATAACCTGTCGGCGCGATGAACTCTACGGGCTGCACATACCATCCACGGCCGACCGATTACTGGGCCTGATGCTACGCTCCTACACGGGAATCTTCAGTGAATATGCTTTCATCGACGAAAATCGCATGGCTATGGAGCTGGGTGTCACGGAGGCTGAAGTCAGCGAGGCACTCATCACACTCAGCAGAGCACACATCCTGAATTTTATACCACGTAAGTTCATTCCTTATGTGACCTTCACCCAGCGCCGTCTGGACAACGATGAAATCATACTGCCCCGTAGTATTTATGCAGACCGGCGGCGAGAACTGGAACAGCGCATCCAGACCATCATCGGCTATCTTCATACCGATGAATGTCGCAGTCGTTACTTCCTCAACTATTTTGGCGAAGGGGAAGCACAGGACTGCGGACACTGTGACAACTGCATCGGCAACCAGACCCTTCTGCCTGGCCAAAGGCCCATGCAAGTGGACGAGAAAGAAGACATCCGTCAGCGTATCCTTGAGCTCTTCCGCCAACAAGGGCGCGATGCGCTCGAGGATTTGCACCTCGAAGGAGTGGCCGACCGCAAGGTGGCCGAAGTGCTGCATCAGATGCTTCTGGAAGAAGACATTCTTGCGATATAGCAAAATTTTATGACAACGTAGCGCATTTCTTACGTCCTTATAATGAGAATATGAAGGATATTTCGTACTTTTGCACCCAAATCTTTACAAGCACATGAAAGTACTCAAGTTTGGAGGAACCAGCGTAGGTTCTGTTAAGAGCATTCTCAGCGTAAAAAAAATCGTGGAGTCGCAGTCCGAACCGGTTATTGTAGTCGTTTCGGCACTGGGCGGCATCACCGATCAGCTTATCCGTACAGCCCAGCAAGCCCTGAGTGGTGATGTGGCATACTTGGTCTCATACGCCGAGATGACACGTCGTCACCACGATCTCATCGCAGCCATCATCCCTGCTGGCAACGAGCGCGAGTCGCTCATCCGCATCGTCGATGGCCTGCTCGAGGAACTGCGCAGCATCTACCAGGGAGTTTACCTCATCCGCGACCTTTCGCCGAAGACCCACGCCGCCATTGTAAGCTACGGCGAGCGACTCAGCAGCCAGATTGTCGCCACACTCGTTAACGATGCGGTCTGGTTCGACAGCCGCGAGTTCATCAAGACGGAAGTTAAAGCCGGTCGTTCACGTCTGGCCAGCGAGTTAACCAATAGACTCGTGCGCGAAGCATGGTGTCAGGTTCCCAAGGTGTCCCTTGTGCCAGGTTTCATCAGCACCGATGCCGAGAGTGGCGAGACCACCAACCTCGGACGTGGCGGTTCAGACTACACCGCAAGCATCATCGCAGCAGCACTCGATGCCAGCGTCCTGGAGATTTGGACAGACGTGGATGGCTTCATGACCGCCGATCCACGCGTCATCACCAGTGCGTACGTGATTCCAGAGTTGTCCTATGTCGAGGCAATGGAACTCTGCAACTTTGGAGCCAAAGTGGTTTACCCGCCCACCATCTATCCTGTCTGCGTCAAGAACATTCCCATTCTTATCAAGAACACCTTCAACCCCGATGCCCCAGGCACCATCATCAATAAGGAAGCCTCCGACGACCAACGACTCATCAAGGGCATCAGCAGCATCAAGGGGACTACACTCATTACCGTTTCAGGTCTTTCCATGGTAGGTGTCATCGGTGTGAACCGTCGCATCTTCTCCGTACTGGCAGAAAATGGGATTTCCGTTTTCATGGTCTCTCAGGCCTCTTCCGAAAACAGTACTAGTATTGGCGTACGCGATGAAGACTCAGAAGCTGCCTGCCGGGTGCTCAACGAAGAGTTCGCAAAGGAAATTGAGACAGGAGCTATGTTCCGCATGCAGGCAGAGGGAGGACTGGCTACGGTTGCTGTCGTCGGCGAACGAATGAAGCACACTCCAGGCATTGCAGGAAAACTCTTTGGAACACTCGGAAGATCGGGTATCAGCGTCATTGCATGTGCACAAGGAGCCTCCGAGACGAACATCTCCTTCGTTGTTGACTCACGTTACCTGCGTAAGACCCTGAACGTCATCCACGACGCTTTCTTCCTCTCAGAATACCAAGTTCTTAATCTATTCCTCTGCGGTGTTGGCACCGTGGGCAGCAGCCTCATCGAACAGCTGGCACAGCAGCAGGAGAAGCTGATGCGCGAGCAAGGACTGAAACTGAATGTCGTAGGACTCGCCAGCAGCAAGCGAGCCGTTTTCTCCCGTGAGGGCATTGACCTCACACACTGGCGACAGCTCCTTGACGAAGCGCCAGAAAGCAGCATACAGCGACTACACGACGAGGTCATCGGCATGAACATCTTCAATTCCGTATTCGTCGATTGCACCGCATCACCTGAGGTAGCCAGTATCTATCGCGATTTTCTGGAGCACAACATCAATGTTGTGGCAGCCAACAAACTCGCAGCCAGTTCCGACTACGAGAATTACCGTGAACTGAAGGCTACAGCGCAACGACGGGGCGTCAAGTTCCTTTTCGAGACCAACGTGGGTGCTGGCCTACCCATCATCCGTACCATCAACGACCTCATTCACAGCGGCGACAAGATTCTGCGTATCGAGGCTGTACTCAGCGGCACCCTAAACTTCATCTTCAACAAGATTGCAGCCGACGTGCCATTCAGTCAGACCGTACGCATGGCACAGCAAGAGGGCTACAGCGAGCCCGATCCCCGCATCGACCTCTGCGGTCATGACGTCATCCGCAAGCTCGTTATCCTCACCCGCGAGGCGGGCTACCAGATTGAACAGTCCGATGTCGAGGCCGACCTTTTCATTCCGAAGACATTCTTTACTGGGGATGTGGAATCCTTCTGGCAACACCTACCAGAACTCGACGCCGAATTTGAGGAGCGTCGCCAACGGGTGGAAGCCGAAGGCAAACGATGGCGATTCGTCGCACGTTATGAGGATGGACATGCCCGTGTTGCTCTACTCGAGATTCCTGAAAACCACCCCTTCTACCGACTCGAAGGTAGCAATAACATCGTCCTGCTCACGACAGAACGCTATCGCGAATACCCCATGCTCATTCAAGGCTATGGTGCCGGAGCCAGCGTCACTGCTGCTGGCGTCTTTGCGGATATCATGAGTATTGCTAATATATGAAGCATTTAATCATCCTTGGCGATGGCATGGCAGACTGGCACGTGCCCTCGCTCGACAATAAGACCTTACTGCAACACGCCAATACTCCAGCTATGGATTGGCTGGCAGCTCATGGACGTTGTGGAATGCTGAAGACCGTCCCCGACGGCTTCCATCCGGGTTCCGAAGTGGCCAATAGCAGCATCCTCGGCTACGACCAGCATCTTGTCTACGAAGGACGCGGACCACTCGAGGCCGCAGCCATCGGTGTGGAGCTCCAACCAGACGACTTGGCCCTACGCTGTAACCTCGTATGTATAGAGGGCGATATCCTCAAGAACCACTCCTGTGGGAGACTCGAGACCGAGGAGGCTGCGCCACTCATTGATTTTCTCAACGAGCAACTCGCCAATGACCCCAAATACAATGGGCGTGTCCGATTCTACACAGGCGTGCAATATCGCCATCTACTCGTCATACGCGGAGGCAATAAGAACCTCCGCTGTACCCCTCCTCACGACATTCCCCTCCACCCATGGAAGGACTATCAGATTGAGGCTGAAGAGCCCGAGGCCGAGGAGACAGCAGCTCTGTTGCGCGACCTCGTTCGCCGCTCCCAGGAGCTCTTGCCACTTCATAATACAAATAAGGAACGCGCGCGCGAAGGACGCGACATGGCCTCCAGCATCTGGCCTTGGGGTGGTGGCTACCGCCCTCAGATGGTGCCACTCACCCAGCGCTTCCCCGATCAAATCCACAGCGGCGCCGTCATCACAGCCGTGGACCTCATCCGCGGCATCGGGCATTATGCCGGCCTGCGGGTCATCAACGTCCCTGGAGCCACAGGTCTCTACGACACCAACTTCGAGGGCAAGGCGCAGGCCGCCATCGATGCCCTCCTTGGGCATGACCCCGCTGCCCCCGCCGATGGCGATGACTTCGTTTACCTCCATGTAGAGGCAAGCGATGAGGCAGGGCACGATGGCTCCGTACCCCTCAAGCTCCAGACCATCGAGGACCTCGACCACCGACTCATCCAGCCCATACTGGAGGCCCTCTCCGCCCCCACCACTCCCCCCGTCTCCATCGCCCTCCTCCCCGACCATCCTACGCCCTGCGAGCACCGGACCCACACCGCCGAACCTATCCCCTTCTGCATCTACTACCCTGGTATTGATCCCGATGCAGTACAGACCTTCGACGAAGATGCCTGCAAGGACGGAAGCTACGGACTCCTCCAAGGCGACGAATTCATTAAGTTATTTATGAACGGACCCACCCCTCACCCTCCCTGTGAGGGAGGGAGTGGTCACCTATGCAAATAATAACATACCTCAATACATTCCACCCCCTCCCTCACAGGGAGGGTGAGGGGTGGGTCTTTTATTTATGCTTTACTATTCCACCAACCACACCGCCGCCCGTGCCACACTCCGTGAAGCCGTTGTTCGCGGCCTTGCCGAAGACCGTGGCCTCTATATGCCCGAAGTCATCAAACAACTGCCCGCCTCTTTCTGGGACGAGATTGCCGACCTCACTTTTCAAGAAGTAGCCTATCGCGTTGCCGATGCCTTCTTTGGTGAGGACGTGTCAGCCGAAGACTTACGCCGCATTGTCTATGACACCCTCTCCTTCGACACCCCTCTTGTCCGCGTGGAAGACAATATCTACGCCCTCGAACTATTCCACGGCCCTACCCTCGCCTTCAAGGACGTAGGGGCCCGCTTCATGGCGCGATTGCTGCAGTACTTCATCAAGGCTGATAAGCGGACAAACGAGGCGGTCAACGTACTCGTCGCCACCTCTGGCGACACGGGCTCGGCCGTCGCCAACGGATTCCTCGGTGTCGAGGGCATCCACGTTTACGTCCTCTACCCCAAGGGCAAGGTCTCTCCCATCCAAGAATGCCAGTTCACCACACTCGGACGCAACATCACCGCCGTCGAGGTCGATGGCGTCTTTGACGACTGCCAGCGACTCGTCAAATCGGCATTCATGGATGCTGACCTCAATGCCCACATGCGCCTCACCTCCGCCAACAGCATCAACGTCGCCCGCTTCCTCCCCCAGGCCTTCTACTACTTCTGGGCATACGCCCAACTCCGCAAGGCTCGTGTTGTCGGTGGTTTGTCCTCCGACAGCAACCTCACCGCCGCCGACAGCAACCTCGTCGTTGCCGTCCCCTCTGGCAATTTCGGCAACATCTGCTCAGCCCTCTTCGGCCACGTCATGGGACTGCCCATCACCCGCTTCATCGCCGCCAATAACGCCAACGACGTATTCTACAACTACTTGCAGACGGGCATCTACACCCCTCAGCCCTCCCTGCCAACAATAGCCAACGCCATGGATGTCGGCGATCCCTCCAACTTCGCACGCATCCTCGACCTCTATAGCCGCGAGGACGTTCAACAGCGATTGAACCAACGCGGCATCTCACAGCCACTCCCCTCCCTGGGAGGGGTTATGGGTGGTTCGTTCATCTACGGCGCAACCTACTCCGATGAACAGATAGCAGACACCATGCGTGATTGCTACGCCCGCACCGCCTACGTCCTCGACCCACACGGAGCTTGTGGCTACCGCGCCCTGAAAGAACAACTGCAACAGGGAGAAGTCGGCATCTTCCTCGAGACCGCCCACCCCGCCAAGTTCAAGAACACCGTAGACAACATCCTACACCTAGACCTCCCCATACCAGAGAAGTTACAGGCATTCATGCGTGGACAGAAACAGAGTATTCCACTATCCAACAAGTTCGACGACTTCAAAGCCTTCCTCCTCAGTCAATAAGCTTGGAAAGGCAAATTATCCACTAATTCATGTAACTATTTTTATATTCATACTTAGCAAATCGCAACTACCCTGTTCACCACGGTAGTACTCTGGCTCCCAAGCAAAACGGGGAATTACAGATTTATAATAAAAGAGCTCATTTATTGGGCTCTTTTCGTCTTTTCAAGGGGGAAAAAGGTATCTAAGAGGAGTAAAAAGCAGGAAAAGAACTGCTTTCTATGAATAAAAAGGGTGAAAAGAAAGGGATTATCTCCGAATAATCACTAACTTTGCACCCGAAACAGGCTGACAACAGGCGACGTCTGTACCAACAAAAGGATTCATTCACTAACTTAACCAATCATACAACTCATGAAACAACTTCGTATCTTCCTTTGCGCATTCCTCTGCATAGCGGGCTTGTTTACCGCTTCTGCCCAAGAGTCTGAAATCTTCTCCACCTCACCCGACGATGCCGTGTACTTCGGCCTGAAGTTCCAAGGTGGTGCGGTCTTTATCTCCGAGGGAGCCGCCATCGGTGACTTGCTGGTGACGCGCGGCACGCAGGATGTTTCCTGGGCACTGGTGGGCGACGCTGCCAGCTTCAAGCTCCTCAGCAACAAAGGGCACTATGTCGGACTGAAGAACACCTCCTCTACCTTCTGCTGCACGGTGGCCTCTTCCACCGAAGCAACGGAGTTCGCACTGATTTCCAATGCGGACGGCACCGTGGAAATTGCACGCAAGGGCAACACCGCTACGACCTTCAACCCCTGGGGAGGCATGGCTGCCGGAAAAAGCATCGGGTTCTGGTCTGCTGGCGACGCCAACAACAAACTGATGCTCGTGGAGGAGGCAGAGGTTCTCCCGCTGGACTACAACACCGTTATCGGGGGACAGCGGCCGACACACATCAGTCCGCTGAGTCTCTGGTACGACTTCCCGGCCACACTCTCCGGGTCTGAACATCCCTGGATGGAATACGGACTACCGATAGGCAACGGACAGGTGGGTGCCACGCTCTTAGGGGGCGTGCTTAACGATGAAATCGTTCTCAACGAGAAGACGCTCTACAACGGTTCACCCACCGACTGGGGAGATCACGGCATATACGCCTGTCTCGGACTGCTGCGCATACAGGACCTGAGCGAGATGGCATCCATGGAAGACAACAGCCGACCCATCAACGACTATACTCGCTACTTGGATATCGAACAGGGTGTGGCCGGAGTGGATTTCTCGGCCGCAGACGGCACGCGCTATTCCCGCCGATACATCACTTCTGCACCGCATCGCGTGCTGGCCATCCACTACAGCGCCGAGGGCAACGGGCGGCTACACCTGCGCGTCAACTACGCGCCCGACTCCTATATCAATGCGACCAAGGTAACCTATTCAGAGGACGGAGCCTCCTTTGGCGGCAAACTACGCACCGTGGACTACAGCACGGCATTCCGAGTGGTACCGGCTGACGGCAACCTCACCAAGACGGATAAAGGCATCGAGATCAGCGACGCCACAGAGATCACCATCTATCTCGTCGCAGCTACCAACTTCGACGACAGCAAGCCTGCCTGTGTCAGCGGCACACGCAGTAGCATAGCCAACCGCAACAACGAAATCATCGATGCCGCAGTGCAGGACGGATGGCCTACAATACTCGCCGCACACACCGCACAGTTCTCCGAACTCATGCACCGCGTAGATCTCCAGTTGGGCGATGCTGCCAGCACCATGACAACCAAGGCGCTGGTGGATAACTACGCCAAGTCTGCCAACCGCAACCGCGCCGACGGGCTCTTCCTCGAACAGCTTTATTTTCAGTATGGACGATACCTCGCCGTCAGTTGCAATAACTTGACCATCAACGTACCCGCCAACCTGCAGGGCATCTGGAACGATGATTCGAAAACCAACTTCTGGCATTGCGACATCCACACCGACGTGAACGTACAGATGAACTACTGGCCCACGGAAACGACGAACCTCAGCACCATGCACCTGCCTTTCCTCAATAATATCATTACCCTCTCCGGCGATGACTACAACTTCCACCGCGTAGCACAGCGCTACAAGGAGGGCGTACGCGGATGGATGGTTCCCACCGAGACCAATATCTTCGGAGGGACATCGCAGTGGATGGCGTTCCAAATCAAAACGCTGGCCGCCTGGAACTGCTCACACCTCTGGCAGCATTACCGCTACACCCTCGACCGCGACTTCCTGCGCCGTGCCCTGCCTGCCATGCTGCGAGCCGCGCAGTTCCTCAAGGATATCAGCACGAAGGCCAAGGACGGCACTTACTTCGTAGCCGACGAATACTCGCCGGAACACGGACCCAGCGGACACTCCACAGCCTTCGCACAACAGAACACGACAGAAGTGGTGCGAAGCCTCATACAGGGGGCTGAGATATTGGGGGACGACAGTCCCATCAGAGCTTCAGACCTACAGGAGATGCGCGACTTCTACGAAGTGCTCGACCAAGGCCTGCACACCGAGAACTACAACGGGAAGACCTGTCTGCGCGAGTGGGCGGACCTCACCCTCAACTCCCAGGGCGACGCGGCAGGACACCGACACCTCAGCCACCTGATGGCGCTCTTCCCATATAGTCAAGTGTCCGCCTACGCCGCAGATGCCGAGGGCAAGCGACTCTACAAGGCGGCCGTCAACTCCCTGCATGTGCGCAATGCAACCGACGTCACGGGCTGGTCTGGGGGATGGAAGGTCAACCTCTACGCCCGTGCACTCGAAGGCAACGAGGCACGCAACGTCTTCGCACTTATGCTCAAGCACTCACAGAGTTACGTCATCGCCATGTCCGGACAAGGAGGGTGCTACTACAACCTCTGGGACGCACATTCGCCCTTCCAGATTGACGGAAACTTCGGATATACCTCCGGCGTGGCAGAGATGCTACTCCAGAGCTACGACGGCAACATCCACCTGCTGCCCGCCCTGCCTACAGCCTGGAAGAGCGGACACATACGGGGACTCAAGGCCGTGGGGGACTTCACCGTAGATCAGGAGTGGAGCGCACGCACACTCGTGGCGGCACGCATCCTCAACAACCAGGGACAGCCGCTGACACTGACCGTAGGCAACCTGCCAAGGAACAAGACCGTGGCCGCGAAGGTCAATGGCGAGGACGTCACCGTGACCACCAATGCCGACGGCAGTTTCACCATCCCCACCTCTACTGCCGGCGATGTCATCGAAGTCACCCTCACGGACGTCACAGACACCGGAATCACCACAACACCAGCTGCCTCCGCACAGGCAGGACAGCTCTTCAATCTCAACGGCCAGCGCGTGGACGATACCTATCAGGGCATCGTCGTCGCGCACGGCCGCAAGTTCCTCAGATAAACAAGGTTTTAACGCTCCCCCTCGAAGCGCTTAGGCATTCGACGTGATGACGTCCACCAAATCACAAAAGGACGTCCTTTTCGTCATTGCTACAGGTATTTTACCCTTTTTCTTGCTTTTTATCGCTAAACGAGTCTCTTTTTCATAGATTTTACGTATCTTTGCCCCCAAATTCATAGATACGACATGTTAGAACAACTATATAATCGGGAGTCATCCTCCGTGGGTTTCAGCTTCGAAGTCCTACCACCTCTGAAAGGAACGGGGACGGAAACGATATTCAAGACCATCGAGGCATTGGCGCCGTTCAATCCTATACACATCAATATCACCACGCACAGGGCAGAGTATGTCTACCGCGAGGTGGAGAGTGGACTGGTGGAACGCAGTCGTGTGCGGCGTCGTCCGGGAACCATCGCCATCGCAGCGGCCATCCAGCAGCGGTGGGGCATCCCGGTCATTCCGCACCTCGTATGTTCAGGTTCCACAAAGCAGGACATCGAGTACGCCCTGTTGGACTTGCAGTTCCTGGGAATCTCGGACATCTTTCTGCTCCGAGGCGACAAGGCACGTGAAGAATCTATGTACCAGCCGACGCCCGGAGGATACACCCACGCACTGGAACTCATCGACCAGGTGAACCGCTTCAACGAAGGAATCTTCTCAGACGGAACAGCCATGAAAGTGAAGGGAACACCCTTTGAGTTCGGAGTGGCCTGTTATCCCGAGAAGCATGAGGAGGCACCGAACCTCGACAGCGATATCCACGTCCTCTTGGAGAAGCAACGACGAGGTGCCAAGGTGGCCATCACCCAGTTATTCTACGACAATGAGAAGTTCTACTCTTTCCTTGAACGAGCTCATGAAGCGGGGATTACCATCCCCATCATCCCTGGACTGAAGCCCCTGACAAAACTCTCACAACTGAGCATGGTGCCCAAGACATTCCGCTGCGACCTACCGCAACCGCTGTACCTGGAACTGCGACGCTGCAAGACCGACGAAGAAGTGAAGCAGGTGGGCATAGAATGGGCCATCACGCAATGCCGCGACCTCATCGCCCACGGAGTCCCCAGCCTACACTTCTACACGCTGAGCGCGGTGGAGAGCATTCGGGCGATTGCGAAGAAAATATATTAACGCCCCCCCCAGCCCTCCCTGTTAGGGAGGGAGCGGTCACCATCAAGAATAGTAAGCATACTTTATAAAAAATATGGAAGAGCAAACGGCCAGTCAAATACAAACCGCTCCCTCCCTAACAGGGAGGGCGGGGGGAGAGTCTCCCTTTTTCATCGGCCAGGCTGCCACATGGCAACGCTTGCTCGCCGACCTGGTGGCCGACCGCGTGCCTCATGCCCTGATGTTCTGTGGCCCCGCAGGTTCCGGCAAGCTGGCACTGGCAGTAGCCTTCGCCCAGACCTTGCTCTGCCAACACCCCCACGAGGACGGTAGTGCCTGCGGCGAATGTGTGTCCTGCAAGATGGCGGCCAAACTGGAACACCCAGACCTGCTCTTCACGTTCCCCATCGTCCGCGGCAACAAAATCAAGGATGCCAAGGATGCGTTGTCAGACTATTATATAAAGGAATGGCGCGCACGTGTCCTCACAAGTCCCTATTTCGACCTCAACGACTGGTTAGAGGACATGAATGCAGCCAACCAGCAAGCCAGCTACTACGTGGCGGAAAGCGACAACATCCAGCGTAAGCTGGCATTGAAGTCCAACCAGGGTGGCCGCAAGGTGATGATTGTATGGTTGCCGGAGAAGATGAACCAGGAGACGGCCAACAAACTGCTGAAACTCTTTGAGGAGCCACCTGCTGGTACGCACTTTCTACTCGTGTCGGAAGAACCAGACTTGGTGCTGGGAACCATCCTCAGCCGTACCCAGCGGTTGCTCGTACCCCCACTCTCCCGCGAGGAATACCGACAAGCCCACCCTCCTCGTGACGAACGGCAGTTCCTGGAACTCTTCCAAAAGCTGATGCGTTTAAGCTATCAGCGAAAGGTCAAGGACTTGCGCGACTGGGCAGAGCAGATGGCAGGCATGGGACGTGAACCTCAGAAAGCGTTCCTCAACTTCTGCCAACGACAGACACGCGAGAATTTCATCTATAACTTCCACTTGTCGGAGCTCAATGACCAAAGTGATGAAGAAGCCGCATTCAGCCACAACTTCGCACGTTTCATCAACGAGCGCAACGTCATTCCCATCACCGAGGAATTTGCACGGGCGACAAGGGATATCGCACAAAATGTCAACAGCCGCATGGTATTCTTCACCTTGGCGCTGAAGATTATCGTACTGCTGATTAAATAATTGATAATTGAAATATTGAAAATTGAAATATTGAACTTTCGGAGCAGCGAGCGCCATCAAGCTTGCTTGAAATGGCCGAGTCGTGACGAAAGTCAGCGAAGCTAAAGATTGAAAATTGAAAATTGAAATATTGAGAACAGACAATGGAAGATAGCCAACTTATACAAGATACAGCCCCCATTTCACAGGACGAGCCTCAGCCCGCAGAACGTACTGTGACAACAGAGCCTGTCTACCTCCCTCGCTTTGGCGACCGTGGTCTCAGCATCCATGGTTGTCCACGACAGAGCACCCAGCTGAATGTCTTCGACTATTTCGCTGACGTTCCTGGCAATACCGACACGACAGACCTCGTCGAGATTCAGTTCAAGAACACCCGGAAAGGGTACTACCACAACAGCAACCATCTCCCGTTGGAGAAAGGGGATGTGGTGGCCGTGGAGGCATCGCCCGGACATGATATCGGAACCGTCACCCTCACAGGCAAGCTCGTCCTGCTCCAGATGAAGCGGACACCGCCCAAGAATCCCGATGACATCAAACGCATCTACCGCAAGGTGCGTCCGGTGGACATGGAGAAATTCGAGGAAGCCAAGGCCCGCGAGCATGAGACGATGATCCGCAGCCGTCAGATAGCCAAGGAGCTGGGGTTAGAGATGAAGATTGGCGACGTCGAGTATCAGGGCGACGGCCTGAAAGCCATCTTCTATTACATCGCAGACGGACGAGTGGATTTCCGCCAGCTCATCAAGGTGCTGGCCGAGGCATTCCATGTCCGCATTGAAATGAAGCAGATAGGTGCCCGACAGGAGGCTGGACGCATCGGAGGCTTTGGTCCCTGCGGACGTGAGCTCTGCTGCACCACGTGGATGAAGAACTTCTCCAGCGTATCGACCGCTGCTGCCCGCTTCCAGGATCTCAGCCTGAATCCACAGAAGTTGGCCGGACAATGCGCCAAGCTGAAGTGCTGCATGAATTTTGAAGTGGACCAATACGTGGAGGCAGGGCGTCGCCTGCCCAGCCGCGAGGTACATCTCGAGACGCAAGACGCTACCTACTACTTCTTCAAGGCTGACATCCTGGCAGGACTGGTCACCTACAGCAGCGACCGTCGTGTAGCTGCCAACCTCACGACCATCACCGCCGAGCGCGCCCTGGAGATTATCGCCATGAACAAGGAAGGAAAGAAGCCCATAGCCCTTGACGAGAGCAAGGCGGCACCCACCAAGCCCGTGGATCTCGCCACCCAGGAGGAACTGACCCGCTTCGATCAGGCCAAGAAGAAGAAAAAGAAGAAGGGAAGTGCTTCGACCGAAGCTGGTTCCTAATCATCTCCCGATGCTTGCCCAAAAACCTATAATCAGAAAGTTTGGACTATTGTACGCGCTGGTAGGAGGGCTGTTATTCTGTTGCCTCTCCTGCCGCAACAGCGTGGTGCTTTATAGCTATCTGCCTGTAGACCCCCACGGCTGGAACTGCACAGACACCCTGCACTTCGAACTGTCGGCAGACTCTGTGGCAGCGCTCCACACCTACTCCTTAGGAGTCCGTTTCACCGAAGAGGTCGCTTTCAGCGGCCTCTGGCTGGTATTGGAACAGCGTCCCTTCCTCACAGACAAGGCCCTGCAATTACCTCCTCCTCGTCGCGACACCCTCTATCTTCCCCTGACCGACGACAAAGGGAAATGGAATGCAACAGGGGTTGTCTGCCATGAGGTACAGGCGGTCTGCACAGCAGCACAGACCCCACCAAATATCCCACTCCACCTGCTTGTGTATCACATTATGCCCAAGCAGGAGATAAGTGGGATATTGGAAGTCGGACTGAAAGTAGAATAGGATTACTTGACTACTTTCTTTCCGCGTTGGATATAGATTCCTTTTTTCAGGTTACTGGTCGCACCGTTTGTGCGACGGCCACTGAGGTCGATGATTGTCTCGTCCTGTTCGCCACGGACAACCTTTGTCTCCCCTACTCCATCAGCCACGTGCTGAGTCAACGCCACATTGTCCCATCCGATGATTTTCTCACTGCCGGCGGAAGTATGGATTGCAGCCAGCTGGATGGTGGTGCTGGCTTGTCCGTCGCTCTCAAAGTCCAGGGAAATTTGTTGCCACTCAGCCTTGTTTTCCAAAGAAGGCGATTTCACCGCGGCTCCACCCTCTGTCTGGATTGTGACGATGGCATCGCCGCCGAGTCCGCTCTTCCAGAGGTCGCAGGTCAGGGTGTACTTCCCTTCTGGCAGCCGTAGCTCCTGAGAGAGCGTCAGGGTGGGCGTGCCCCAGTTCTGACGAATCCAGTAGGTCTGCTGGCCATGGGCAGCAGGCTGGGCCAGCGAGGCGAAGAAGTTACTGAAGTATTTGTCGCCTGTCTTCAGGGCGGTGAGGTCGTTCTGGTCGCCATTGGCGCGGTCCACCGTCCAGCCTTCGGGGACATAGATGGCTCGGTCGCTGCTGACGCCACTACCACTCTGTTCACTGTAATTGCCCTCGAAGTCACCATTCTGGAGTGCCGTCGGTAACTCTTTCTGCTCAAAAGGGAGCCCCTGCAGCTGGCATATTTCCTGACGGGTGAGGCAGACATCATAGAGACGGAAGCCGTCGATGGTGCCGCAGAAGTCCTGGTTGTCGGCCTTATACTGCCCGTCCCACCACTGCGTGCGGCCGATGTAGTTGCGGCTGTCTGCCGACAGCTCGGCCAACTGGTATGCCTCGAACTGGTTGGCTGTTCCGCTGACATCCTCCACACCATTAATATATATACGCGTCGTGCGCGAGGCGGCATCGTAACTTACGGCAAGCTTATACTCAACCCCGACTTGCAACTTGGTCTGGCTGGTGACCATCGTCGTGGTTCCGCCGTTGTACTTGATGCCTGCCGAGAGTGCATCGGCACGCAGAAAGAGGCTGTTACCGGAACCCGAACCGAAGTCATAGAGGCGCGGCTGCTTGGTGGCGGTGGTCATCGTGGCGGTGAGCAGGAAGGTGTAGGAACGGAGTCCTGTGAGAAGTCCTTCGGGAGCGGTGACGGCGGTATTCGTATCGAAGCCCGTGGCGGTGTTCCTTGTCAGGTCGATGTCATCCCGCTGATAACGCAGGTTCTGCTGGATGTCGCGGGCCAGTGCCTTGATTGCAAAGGTGCGGTTCTCCTCGCCGATAGTGGCAGTGAGGGTGACGGTCTGGTCTTCGGCCATAGCGAAGAGTACGCCTGTCGAGGAAATCACCTGCTCATTGGATGACGTCCAGGTGATGCCAAGGCCAAGCTTGGAGGTGGGCAGGACGAGGTCGGTGCGCGTCTCAGCAGGTAGATCTATCATCATCAAGGCGTTCTTGGCAGCCTCGCGTTCGAGTTGTGCCTGCATCTGCTTCACAAAGAACTGCACCGTGATGGGCGAGGCACATGCATAGTAGTCGTTCTGGGTCAACAACGTATGGGGGCAGTCCTCATCGTAGGCATTGGCGGTACCGCCTTCCAGAGCCTCGTTCTCAATGACCTGATCCACGAAGCCGTTGCGGTAGGTGGTCAGCACCTTGCCGTCGTAGGTCATCGAGAGCACCCAGGTGGTGACTTTCGTCGGGTGGTTATCACCGCTGGTGCCAGTGCTTTGGGTTGCCCAGTCATCGGAGGTCAGCAGGCGGTTCTGGCTGCGGTAAGTCTGATTACCAATCTTAACTACGGGGTAGTTATCATCATCCAGCGAATAGGTCATGTTCCCAAGGTGGAAGAGGGTGCTGCCAGCGTACTTCGAGGCATTCATGGCAAAGGCGAGGTTCAGGGTCTTGCCGGCATAAAGACACCAGCAGTCCGTACGATCTCCCTCCTCCTCTGCGGTCAATTCCTCTTCCCATGCATAGTTACAGCGCATATCCGTAGGATAGCCCTTTGGATAACCCTGCTTGACCATCCAATAGTAGTAGTCGCCGTTCATCCACGCCAGTCGCATCTGGGAATTCTTGGAACCCGGGATGATGAAGGGGCGTACGTTGTTCTTCGCAGAATTCTTGGTAATCTGCTCACTGCCAGCCACATTGCCCTCGTCGTCGATGGTGTATTTCCATATTTCGTAGACGCCGTCCTTGTTGTACTGACCATCCTTCGTGGGAATGCTGAGATAGAGGTCGTTGACGTGGTCGGGGTCGAGGCTCATGCCGCCGCTGTAGCAACGTTCGGTACTGTTCCAGTTCTGGTGGAAGGCATGGCCAGCGTATTGTACCCACGTGCGTCGCCATGCGCTACCAGTCCAGCGGGCATACCAATAGACGTGCGTCGTCTTGGCATCGTCGATGTGGGGATAGGCAATGACGGGATGCTCGTCCTTGTCCAGCACAATCTGCCAGACCCAGTTACGGATGTTGGCCGTATTATCCACGATAGTAGCAGGGTAGGACTTGGCATAGTTGTCGGTCTTGTTGACGTTAAATGTACCATTAGCGATGACCGAGAGTTGATTGCCATTGAGGTCTCGGAGGATGGGACCGTTGCCATTGTTTATGTCGATGACGTTGAAGTAGAGCCAGTCCGGCATCTCGTTGTCAGGATGACCTGTGGTGTAGCTGAGGTAGATCTTATCCTTGCCGTTGCTCTGGTATTTGGCATAGGGACGTGCTCCCGTGCTCTGCACAATCTGCTTCGGTCCGAAGTCGAAGGAACAATTGTCGTTCTCGTCGGGCAGGGTAATACGGGCGATGGTGGGATGCCAGCCAATGCCTCGCCAGCAGAGATAGACGTGCTGCGGGTCGTCGCTGAGGATGAAAGGCGAGGGGTAGGTGGTATTGTTCGCCGTGGCGAGGTATTTCTCTTCGCCGAGGGAGCTGATGTCACCCGGCTTGCGGGAGACGCGGTACCAAATCTTGGCCTCATCGGTATGGCGGGTGTAGAATATCATCACGCGCTCATCAGGCAGTATCACAAAGGTAGGATTGTTATGGTCATCTGGCTGGAAGTAGCTACGGATAAGCACGTCGGTCTTGCGCTTGGCAATCCAATCGTACTGCGTAGCCTTCACGTTGCCGTGGACATCGATATAGCCGATGTAGGTGGCATTGATGGGAACGGTGGGTGTAGCACCTTCCACGGAGGTGTTGTCGTAGTGCAAGGCTCGCGGGTCAGCAAACCAGCACCAGGCGCCTTCGTCAGCGACAACTGTGCCGCTGTACGTTTCCTGAGCATTGAGATGGCAGGCGGCCAAGACCGCCATAACGAAAAGGAGTAGAGATTTCTTCATGCCGATTGATTTAGTAAGTAGTTATTATTCGAAATAGAAGGCAAGGGTTATCATCTTGGAGCGCCCACGTTCCAAGCTCTTGGTGAACTTCAGCAAGGAGGCGTCGGTCAGGTCATCGCGCTCATGAACGAGGATATCCCGCAAGCCAAAGCTGAAGCGCAGCTCTGGAATCAATTTGAAGAACGGGAGGTAGATGTCACACCCTGCCGCGAACTCCAAATAACAATCCAGTACCTCGGTGCGCAAGGCGAAGTTCTTGCGAGCCGTGAGGTCGATAGTGGGTGCCACACCCACGCTGATGTAAGGACGGAAATTGTTGTAGCGTGGTGCGGCTATCTTCAAGGCGATGGGAACGGTGAGGTAGGTGGACTTCAGGTTCTGGGTGGAGTCACGGCCAGAAAGCTGCTCGTGGAAGACGATGTGCTTCTGTCCGAAGTGGATGGCGGGCTGTAGGCGTAGACCCACATATTTACTCAGCCGCAACTCTCCCAGTACTCCGACGACGAAGCCGGGTTGGTAGTTGTCCACCTCCGTGTACCACTGTTCGCCGGACTCCACATCCACATACCCGTTGTTCGTCAGTTCCAGGTCCATCATATCCACACCGACAAAGAAGCCATAGTGCAGAAAACGGGTGTCCAGATACGGACGGTTCTGGATGCGCGGCTCCTGAGCCGAGGCTTGAGCAAGGAGAAAAGCCCAACAGGTAATAAGGGAAAGCAGACGTTTCATATATAGAATAACGCGCGTGTACCTCTTTTTATTGTGCTGCGCCCTCGGCAGTGAGGCGCAGACCGTCGTCTTCGATGGTGATGAGGCGACGGCGATAGAGGTCGCCCACGGCTTTCTTGAACACTTTCTTGCTGACGCCGAAGAGGGCATAAATCTCCTCCGCAGGACTCTTGTCGCCAAGGGGTGTCTGGCCTCCGTTGGTCTGCAGGTGCCGGAGCAGGATGTCGCTGAAGTCCACCACGGCCTTTTGTCCTTTTTTCTGCAGCGAGAGGTCTATCTTGCCATCTGGGCGCACCTGCTTCACGTAGGCCGTGATGCGGTCGCCGCTGTGCAGCTGGCGGAAAATCTCATCCTCGAAGAGCAGTCCTTGGAAGCGGTTGTCCACGATGACCTTGAAGCCCAGGTCAGTCTTCTGCCACACGAGGCAGTCCACTTCGTCGCCGCCGTGATAGGGAGGATAGTCGTCGCTGAGGTAACGCTCCACCTTGGCGGAGGCCATGATGCGATAGGTCTCGGGGTCGAGGTGTACATGCACGAGGTAACTGCGTTCCTTCTGCATCTTCATCTTCTGTTCGCGGAAGGGCACGAAGAGGTCTTTCGTCAGTCCCCAGTCCAGGAAAGCACCGAAATTGTTCACCCAAGCCACTCGCAGCCACGCGAAATCACCCACCTGAGCCTTCGGCGTCTCGGTCGTTGCCACAAGGCGCTCTTCCGAGTCGAGATACACAAAAACATCGATTTCATCGCCGATTTCCGTTCCTTCCGGCACATATTTCATCGGCAACAAAATATCTTCTGGTCCTCCAGAGAGGTATAGGCCGTGGTCGGCACGGCGTGCCACGGTCAGGGTGTTTATTTTTCCAAGTTGAAGTTTCATAGTTCTTTCTTTTCTTCATAGGATTGCCTAGGATTGCCTAAGTTTGCCTAGGACGTCCTAGGATTACCTAGGGTTTCCTAGGACTACCTAGGACTACCTAGGATTTTCTATTTTCCCATCTCTTAAATGAATGGTCCGGTCGGTAGTGCGTGCCAGCTCCTCGTCGTGCGTCACGATGACGAAAGTCTGTCCGAGTCGGTCTCGGAGGTCGAAGAAGAGGCGGTGGAGCTCGGCCTTGTTGGCGCTGTCGAGGCTTCCGCTGGGTTCGTCGGCCATCACCACGGCCGGATCATTGATGAGGGCACGGGCGACTGCCACCCGTTGTTTCTCGCCGCCCGACAACTCAGACGGCTTGTGGTCAGCACGTTCGCCGAGACCCATAAACGCCAACAGTTCTTCGGCACGCCGACGTGTCTCCTTGCGACTGCGTCCTCCGATGAGGCCCGGAATCATCACATTCTCCAATGCCGTGAATTCAGGCAGCAGCTGATGGAACTGGAAGACGAAGCCTATCTGCTGATTGCGGAATCGCGCCAAGGCTTTCTGTCCGAGGCGCGAGACATCGGTGCCATTGATGACCACAGAGCCGCAGTCTGCTCGGTCCAGGGTTCCCATAATCTGCAACAACGTGGTCTTGCCTGCTCCGCTGGGACCAACGATGCTGACCACCTCACCCTTGGCAATTTCCAAGTCAATACCTTTCAGCACCTCCAACGCGCCGAAGGACTTATGTATATCTGTTAATTGAATCATCTTTCAATCTTTCTATTTTTAGTCTTTTTCGCGGCCTTCGTTATTTCGTTATTTCGTTATCACGACGATTTTTCGGCCACTTCAACTTGTCAACTCGTCAACTCATCAACTCATCAACTCGTCAACTCGTCAACTTGTCAACTCGTCAACTCATCAACTCATCAACTCATCAACTCGTCAACTTGTCAACTCGTCAACTTGTCAACTCATCAACTCGTCAACTCGTCAACTCGTCAACTTGTCAACTTGTCAACTCGTCAACTCGTCAACTTGTCAACTTGTCAACTCGTCAACTCGTCAACTTGTCAACTCGTCAACTCGTCAACTTTTCAACTTCCTCAGCCACTCCTCGAACAGCAACTGCCGCTGGGTCACACTCTGTCCGTTTGGTGCGAAGATGGAGTGGGTCTCTTGCGGGTCGCCGTACTGGTCGGGATAGAGCAGAATGAGGTTGGTGTGGGAGAAGTCGCGTGCGATGACGGAGGGCAAGGAATTGAAGGCTGCGGTATGGGAGATGAAGCCGGTACGCGAGGAGACGATGACCAACAGGTGGTCATCATTCACCTCTTTCTTTAATCCTATCAGCATGGTACCGAAACCTTTCTCGATGTGCATCTCCACCTGTACCGCTGGGTGCGCCTGCTTTAAGTACTCCTTAATATAATAACCCGTGTTGCCACAGGTGTGGAAGCGCATGACCTGTCCTGTCTGTTCCCCGATACGGCAGAGGTGTTCCAGCCATTTGTAGAAGCCCACCTCGAATTCCGCTTGCGGCGGCACGGCAACGATGATACGTCGCACCGTTCCCGGTGGCATCTGCAGACGCACCAGCAACACTTCGCGGTGTGTCGTGGCAAGAATACTCTGGGAAATAACGCCCAGCTTACCCGCCAGCTTTCCGTCCGACGTCTCGTGCAGACCGAGGATGACCTCGCCGGCATCGACTTCTCGTATGGTATGGACGATAGCGCTGGCAACGTTCGAACTCACTCGACTCATGGTGGACATCCTGACATTGGCTGCAGCCGCTATCTGCTTGGCCCGCTCCAAGTTATGCTGTCCCTTGATGCGCAGTTCATCATCGGGGTCGTCGTCCATGGACACGGCCAGGCCCATCAGCGAGTCGGCGATATGCGGATTACGAATCATGATGGACAACTGCGTCAGGGTGTCCACCGTCTGCGGGTAGGCATAGGCCGTGAGGCATTTGCCATGGTAACTGCCTCGGTTGCGCTCCGTCTCGGTGGTCTGCAGGGCCAGTCGCCGGGCGGCACGTCCTGTCTCGAAGGAACTGATGATACACGAGACGAGGATGAGCAACACCGTGGCATTCAACACCTGAGCGTCCATCAGCTGTACTTCTGGTGCCGTGGCAATCATCACGATAGCCAGCGCACCTGCCGCATGGGAGTTCGTCAGTCCGAACATCATCCGCCGGTCTTCCAGACTGCCGTTGGCAATATGTTGCATCACGACCGCTGCCAACCACTTGCTCAGCACGGCTGCCGTGATAATCACAAACGCCAGCCACAACGTCTGGGTATTCCCGAAGAGCACATGGATGTCAATAATCATGCCGACACCTATTAAAAAATAAGGTACGAAGATGGCATTACCCACGAACTCCAGACGTACCATCAACGGTCCTCCACGGGGGATGATGCGGTTCAGCACCAGTCCTGCGAGGAACGCGCCCAAGAGTCCTTCCAATCCCACCAAGGAGGCCAGCCAGGCACTGATGAAGACGAGGACGAGGACAAAGACGAACTGCGTCACCGCATCCTCGTTGCGCCGCAGAACCCAGCGTCCAAACTTTGGGAACACGTATGCTACACCTGCAATATACGCCACGATACCAACGCCGAAACTAAGCCAGTACCAGCCGCTGCCACCGCCACGCACGCCCTGCACCACAATAGCCAGCAGCAACAACGCCCCGAAGGAAGCGATGGCCGTTGCCACGATAGCATGAACGACACTCGGATGCTTGCCCAAGCCGTAGCGCCCCACGATAGGATAGGTAACCAAGGTATGGGAAGAGAGCAGGCTACTGAGCAACAAGGAGGAAGCGGTGCTCAGTCCCAGCACCCAACGCCCTACGGCAAAGCCGAAGAGCAAGGGGATGGTGAAGGTCAGCAGACCAAACACGGAACCCTGACGTCCGTGGCGACGGAAGCTGCCCATATCCATCTCCAGTCCCGCCAGGAACATGATGTAGTAGATGCCCACCTGACCGAAGAGCTCGATGGATTTGTCGCGGTCCAGCACGTGAAACCCGTTGGGACCCACAATCAAGCCAGCCAGAATGAGCCCGATGATATGGGGCACACGCAGACTGCGCAGCACGACAGGTGCCAGCAGGATAATCAGCAGCATGACGAGGAAAATCCACGTCGGATTCGTTACCATTGCTTCCATTGCAGGTGCAAAGGTACGGAAAAGTTTAAAGTTTTAGGTTTAAAGTTGAAAGTTTTTGCCTTCTCAAAAGCTGATTTTACACAATTTTAGCCTCCAAAAGAAACTTTAAACTCCAAACTTTCATCTTTAAACCGTTTTTTCCGTACCTTTGCACCCGATTTCCACGGTTTGTCCTCAATCATGAGCACACAACATGAAACCTCAACTATTAAACATTAAACTCTAAACATAAATGAAAATTGCTATCGTTGGCGCCAGTGGCGCCGTAGGTCAGGAATTTCTCCGTGTGCTCGACGAGCGCAACTTCCCCGTTGACGAGCTGGTGCTCTTCGGCAGCGAACGCAGCGCCGGACGAAAGTACACCTTCCGCGACAAGGAATATGAGGTCAAGCTCCTCCAGCACAACGACGACTTCAAGGGCATCGACATCGCCTTCGTCAGCGCTGGCGGCGGCACTTCCAAGGACTTCGCAGAGACCATCACCAAGCACGGCACGGTGATGATTGACAACTCCTCTGCTTTCCGCATGGACAAGGACGTACCACTCGTGGTGCCCGAGTGCAACGCCGAGGACGCCCTCAACCGTCCACGCGGCATCATCGCCAACCCCAACTGCACGACCATCATGATGGTTGTCTGCCTCCAGCCCTTAGAGAAGCTCTCCCACATCAAGCGCATCCACATCGCCAGCTACCAGGCCGCCAGCGGTGCCGGTGCTGCCGCCATGGCAGAGCTTGAACAGCAATACCGCGAAGTCCTCGACGGCCGCCCCGCCACCGTCAACAAGTTCGCTTATCAGCTGGCATACAACGTCATCCCACAAATCGACGTCTTCACCGACAACGGCTACACCAAGGAAGAGATGAAGATGTTCAACGAGACGCGCAAGATCATGCACACCGACGCCGCCTGCTCCGCCATGTGCGTGCGTGTACCTTCTTTAAGAAGCCACTCCGAGGCCGTGTGGATTGAGACCGAGCAGCCCATCAGCCCTGAAGCTGCCCGCGCAGCCTTCGAGCAGGCTCCGGGCATCACCGTCATCGACGATCCCGCCAACAAGCAGTATCCCATGCCCCTCTTCACGGCAGGCGAGGACGATGTCTTCGTGGGCCGCATCCGCCGCGACCTTGCCAACGACAACGGCCTCACCTTCTGGCTCTGCGGCGACCAGATCAAGAAGGGCGCAGCCCTCAATGCCGTCCAGATTGCTGAATACCTAATTGAAGTAGGTAATATCAAATAAAGAAGTAGGTAATACCCGAACATCCTTACGGACGAGTGGACCGTTTGACAGCTGTCAAACGGTCCACTCGTCTATACGTGTTGGCCATTACGTCCGTACGTGTTTACTGTTTCGCCCTTACCAGTTTGTGGTTACATCCTTACGTGTTGGCAGTTTCATTCTATTGTGTTCTTGGAACCAATGAGGATGTGCCTTGTCATCTCTCGCGCGTATATACGCGCGCGGGCACGAAAAGTCGAAAAATCCCGTCACTTCGTCACAAATGGGAATTTTAGCACATCTACCAATTGACTATTAGACGCTTACAAGTGTGACGAAAGGCGTGACGGGGTGTGACGAAGTGACGAAAACGCCCAATTTACGAAAATTAATGCCTTAATTTATGAAAAATTCATGGTCAAATTCACGATTAATTCATGTAAAGATGAATCCTTTCCTTCTCATCCTTCTCACCAACAACACAGCATGCAGCAATTCTCTTTCTCACATCTCACATAAATTATCCATGAATCTACCCACGAATTATCCATGAATTATGCTGCACTTGACGACTTCGTCACTTCGTCACACCCCGTCACGCTATTCGTCACGCATCATTTCCCTGGAATCCAATAGATTACACCAGAATGTGACGAAGTGACGAGTTTTTCAGCCAACTCGTGCCCGCGCGTACGCCATACGCACCATCTCTGCTGCGCTGTGTTGAAAAGTCTATACTTTGCGCTTAAAAACATAAAAACGACTTCTGCGTTGAATAAATCAGCCCACGTCGCACAGCAAATCCTCTATTTTTTCACCCTATTTTATGAATCCGGCCACAAATTAGAGAAAAAAGTGCACAGAAATTTGCGGGAACCCCGAAAAAGCCCTACCTTTGCGCGCGAACTTAATAATATTACGCACTATTAAACCCAATATATGGCGTACAATTTCTAACTAAAAACAAAACGAAGAAATTCGAACTTCTTCTGACAACAATATATGAATTCGATATCCCTCAATAACCTATGGTCCTACCTCCAGAGTTTGACGCTGACAGCCAACAACAAGAAATGGCTGGCAGATCATCTGTACGAAGCTGCGAGAGAAGAGACTGAAGCGGACAGGAAAGGCAAGAAACTTGAGCAGCTCAACGGCATCCCACTCGCTACTTCTGAAAACGAGCTCCCTGAAATTGTACAAAGCTTGATAGGCATTGCAGATGCTGTAGATGAAGACGACATCAACTTCAACACTTTTCAGCTCTCACAAAGGATATTGACTATATCATAACTCGCAATATAAAGGATTTCACGAATTCGCAAGTTGAAGTCTTTACTCCTCATGATTTTCTGGAAAAAATCCAGAACAAACAATAACAACATATTTTATTAAATAACTCTATTTATTAACTTAAACAAAAACAAAATGAAGAAAATCAAACTTCTTCTCGCCGTTATAGCGGCGATGGTCACGATGGGCGTCAACGCTCAGTCGTGGACAGCTTCCGAGGTTGGAGAGGGCTATTTCATGCTCTACAACGTCGGTACACGTCAGTATCTTACCAGAGGTAATGGCTGGGGTACTCAGGCCAGTATTACCGCAGCTTCCAATGCTGGTAATGGTATTGCTTTACGTTTTGCCGGCTCTGGCAGTGACTTCAAGATGTTCACTGGTATTAATGGTGATGCCAAGGGTCTTGAGCACTTAAGCGGTGGAACAATCTACACCGATCAGGCTAACGGCAAGAACTCTACTTGGACATTCACGCAGGTTGGTACTGACAACGGTCCTGTGTATACCATTGTTTCAAAAGATAACCACGGCGGTGGCGCAGGTGCATATCTGACAGCTGGAGTTGATGGCACCAAAGTTACTCCTGGCAACGATGGTACATTAGACGGAGCTAAATGGAAGCTGATGGCTATTCCCGCTCAGCCTGTTGGTATGGCAGACGCTTCTGAGGATAATCCTGTCGATGCCACTTCGCTCATCGTGAATGCTAATTTCAGTTTCGATGCAATCAAGAAAGGTGATGGTTGGACAATGGATGCAAACAACTACAATCCCTGCGGCGGTAACATTAGCGGCGAAGGTGTAATTTACAATCCCAACGCCGAATCTTGGCGCTCTTCCTTCACCTTAAGTCAGGTGCTCACTGTTCCTAACGGTATTTATGAACTGACTGCCCAGGCTGCCGTTACTGAATATACCGCTACTGGTGCTAATCTTCCAGTAGTTTATGCTGGTGACCAGAGCACTCCTTTCACAGCCATGACAGAGGGTGAAAACTCAATGGGTGGGGTTTCCACAAGTTTCACTGCTGGCAAGTATGTTGTAGGTCCAATCCGCGTTGTTGTAACCAATGGTTCACTGACTATTGGCGTGCGCGGTACTCGCACCGACACATGGTGTGTTTGGGATAACTTCAAGCTCACTTATAAGGGTGTGGATCTCACAGAACTAAAAAATGCCCTTCAGACACAGATTGATGCTGTATCTGCGCTCGAAGGCACAACCACAACAGCCGCCTATAATGCTGCCAAGAGCTATGCTGATGGCATTGATATGGATGCTCTGACTACCGAAGAGGCTATCTCTTCAGCTTCCACAGAGCTAGCAGCTCACGTGAATGCAGCCAAGGCTTTGCAGACCAACTATGCTAATTATAATGCTATCAGGTCAGAAGTCTTGGCTCTTGACGACGATGAAACTATTTATACAGGTTCTGCAACGATTGACGTTTCCGTCGCAGATGCTGCTATTTCACAGGCTACAACTGTAGATGCTGTCAATGCAGCTATCAATCTGCTTCGCACAGCAGCTGGTGAATTCATCACTTCTGTCACAGTTAATGAAAATAAATATTTCGATGTCACCAATATTTGGGTTGTTAATCCCACTGTAAGTGCCAATGTTGATGGCTGGAATGTTGAGAATGTTGTCCGTCATTATTCTTGGTCAACAGGTCCTACCACTAATTATGGTGAGACAGAATTCTACCAGAGTGGATTCGATTTCAACCAGAGTGTGACCCTTCCTGCTGGTACATGGGAGTTCGGGGTATCCGGTTTCCACCGCGCAGGTACCTACCAGACTTATTTCTATGCTAGTGAGGACCGCATTCTCCTCCCTGGTGAGAATTCTGATGTTGTGAACTCGATGGCTGACGCTCAGACGTACTTTAATAATGGTAATGGTAAGGTTGCCCTTAAATTCTTGCTCGAAAATGAGAGTAATACCATTAAGATAGGTATCATTAACGAAGATACTGGAACTGACCGCTGGACTATCTTCCGCAACTTTACACTGAAATTCTATGGTGCTCCTGATTATTCTGTATATGCAGACCAGTGGACTGCTGCTGTTGTAGCCGCTAATAAGGCTAAGGAAGATCATCCTGCTTTGATAGAAGGCGCTGAAGAGTATGACGCTTTGGAAGCTGCTATTAACGATGCTCCCGACGGAAATTCCAAGAAGGCAGACTATCTTGAAAAGATAGGAGCTTTGGAGGCTGCAACTTCAGCTTTCATCGCTGCTGCTGCAATTTACGAGGCATATCCAGCAGCTCTTGCTACGGCAAAGACGACAGTTGCCACGGAAGACAAGATGGCTGCAGCTGTACGTACAGCTCTGAGTGAAACCATTGAGACATTCGATGAAGGCAAAGTAGATATGACTGATAAGGAAGCTATTCGGACCGCTACCGCAGCTCTGAATACCGCTGTTGCCAATGCAGAGGCTTCTATTGCCAACTATGTAGAAGCAAAGGCCATTCTTGATGCTGCAAACATATATGATGCAGCTGGTCAGGCAAGCTATGCTGCAAATGAGACTATTGCTACTATTCAGGCTGCATACGACAACAACACCTTAGAGAGTGTTACAAACGAACAAAAGGCCGCTGCACAAGTTGCCCTTGCAACTGCATGTAAAGCTCAGACTCAGCCCGCCGATGGTTGCGACATGACGGCTTACATCGTTAATCCTGGCATTGACGGCAATGTTAATGGTTGGACATGCGATATCAATGCTAATGGCGGTTATGCAGGTGGTCCTCTTAAGCCCTCTAATGATGCTATGGAATTCTGGGGGCAATACACTTTAGATGAAAAGGCAGCAGGAAAGTCCTTCGACTACTATCAAGTACTTTCTGGTCTGCCCAATGGTGCCTACACGATTAGTGCTGACATGCTGAACTCCACGAATGGCGAAGAAGGCGCATCATGGGATGGTGGTGGAAAAGCAGGCCTTTATGGAAAGACTGCAACTAACGAAGTACAAGCTCTTGTAACTACCGATGGTGAGACCTTCCTTCCTTATACCACAGGTGAAATCCTCGTAGTTGACGGTGAGCTTCGCATCGGTGTGAAGAACATCGCCGCCCTAACTGGTCGCTGGTTTGCTTGCGATAACTTCAAGTTGACATATGTTCGCCAGCTTACCGATGAGGACAAGCTTTCCGTTGCGAAAGATATATACGACAATGCTCTTGCTGCTGCCAAGGCAATTGAACAGGGTTCTATTCCTACAAACGCATACAACAGCTTGCAGGAAGCAATCAATGAGAACACGTTGGAGAGTGGAACTGCCGATCAGTATAACACCGCTTCAACAGCTCTAACAGAGGCTACAGCTGCTGCAGCCGCCTTCATTGAGCCATTTGCAGCTTACAATACAGCTAAGGCAGCCGCAGATGCTGCAATCGCTGATGATGCCTATGAGAACGTAACTGGTGCAGAGAAGGATAATTTGACTATTGCCATTGCACTAGTGCCTTCAACTGCAGCTGAGTATGCAGAGGCAGCTACAGCCCTGACAACTACTACCACAGCTTTCACCGCTGCTGCTTTGAACTATAATCTCTATGTTTCCGAGTTGGCTATCGCTCAAGCTATCAGCAACACGATCACCGTTGATGCACCCACCACTGCAGATGAGGCTTTGGCAGCATTCAAGACTTTGAAGGTTGCAGAATACACCTTCGTTGCTGACGCTTATCCCTACTCCGCAACCTCTAAGATTGGAGATTTCACCACTTGGGATAAATCAGGTTCTGTGAACGGCAACACTAAAGTTGAATTTGAACTTCTGACCAGCCAGCACTGGAGCGGAACCGCACGTACCTACTATGAACAGCCTAAAGGTGGTTGGAGCACAAGTGGAGCAACGTTTACTGCCAACTATCAGAAGATCTGCACCTTACCCGCTGGTGAATATGTTATCAAGGTTGCAGCTCGTGCAGCCTCTGGAACCAACACAACGGCAAAGATTACCTGTTCCGCAGCCACAATGGATGGTCCAATCCCCAACTTGGGTGACACGGGTAAGGGTATCACCACCGCTGGTGTAGCCAGCTTTGACGAAGGCGAATTTGCAAATGGTGGTACTGGTCGCGGATTTGTCTGGAACTATCTGCCTTTCACCCTCACAGAAGAAACAGAAGTCACGATGACCGTACATGCTGAGGCTGATGGTGTCATGCAATGGTTCAGCGTCTGTGATGGCGAACTTCTCTCCAAGACCAACATCGCTACCGCTGTGGCTTACAAAGAGGATTCTAACAACACCATTGAGGATGTCGACGTTGCGAACGTGACCATGACTCGCACCATAAAGAATGGTTACAATACTGTAGTCCTGCCCTTCGACCTGACTTCAAGTCAGGTGCAGAACGCCTTCGGTGAAGGTACAGAAGTATATGCTTTCAGCGAAAATGGTGAAGAGAATGCTGAGGACCTTACTATCAACTTCAACAAGGTTATTGAAGGAACCATCTCCGCCAACACACCTGTCCTCGTAAAGGCTACCAAGGCCAGCGATGCTCAGGTATTCAATGGTGTGCAGGTTGTTGCTCCTACTGAGGGTGCGATTGTTGCGGGTACGAATGCCAGCTTCGTTGGTGTTTGGGGTCCCACCACCATTGGCGAAGGCCACTTCTTCATTGGTAATGGCGCTATCTACAAGAGCGCTGGCTCAACCAACATCAAAGCCTTCCGTGCATATATCCTACTCGAAAACCCGAATGTTACCAATGCCGTCAAGCTCTTCATCGGCGGTATCGAGACCAGCATCAGCGAAATCAATGGTGAAGCAGTTGAGAACGATGCTATCTACAACCTCTCTGGTCAGCGCGTGAACAAGGCTCAGAAGGGTCTGTACATCGTGAACGGCAAGAAGGTAATCATCAAGTAAAAAAAGACCCACCTCCAAGCCCCTCCCGAAAGGGAGGGGTGAGGAAGGTCTAATCATTAATTTCAAAAATACTATAAGATTATGAAAAAGAAATATATGACACCTGCCTTGGACGTGCAGTACGTTCAGGAAGAAATGATGATTGCAGCCAGCATCACCGGCATTGGCGGAAACTCTGGAATTGGCCTTGCCGACGAAGAAGACGAAATCCCCGATGAAGCCGATGTCAAGGACAACTACTACGGCGAGTCCATCTTCGACTAAGGAACTTACTTATTATAATAATGTACGCGCGAGGCTTCACGGCCTCGCGCGCTGTTTGTATCCCAAAGATTGCATCGAAGATGTGACGTCAACTCCATGGTCTCAGGCGATTTATAACAGACGGAATCACCGTTTAATAAAAATTAACGCGGCCACAACGTTCCAAACGCGGATTTCTTCATAACTTTGCACCGCCTTATGTACAAAAGGCATTATCATTCACTCTCTTATGTGCACCATATACATGACGTGAGTCCAGTTCAGGCACAACAAACAAACTTAATTAAAATTATATTACAAATGAAAGTGAAACAATTATTCGCCGCAGCATTGCTGTTCTGCAGTGCTGGGGCATGGGCACAGACGGACGTGACCACCACGTACCTGACGAATGCCGACTTTGAGACGGATGAGGCGCTTACATCTACCTACCTTTATGGTTATGGTAAGGATGGTTCCCCTTATGGTTTCCAGACTATCACCGGTTGGACATCGGTGGTGCTAAAAGATGCCTCTGATGGGGGCTATGCTGGTTCTGCCATTGCTGCCGGCACATTCAGCTATGGTTCAGCCACTCAGCTTAAAGGTAACGCCAAGGCTGCACCAGCTACGAATCCCGATGGTGAGGCTACTGGCCAGTGCTTCGGTTTCTTCGGGGTATGGGGTTGCGGCGGTTACTACTATCAGACTGTAACACTGGCTGCCGGTAAATATACAATCACCGTTCCAATGTACAATCAGAGCGGCACGCAGGCCAACACCACATATACAGGTTTCTTCCCCACAAGTGGGACAAATAGGACTGTGGCTGTGAATCCCACGGTCGGTCAGTGGGTCAATCAGACTGTCACCTTCACGTTGGCTGATGACACCGAAGGTCAGATCCGTATCGGCTACCAGTCAACAGGCAGCGGTTCGGGTGCAAACCCCATGCTCTTCATCGATTGTGTGAAGATAGAGTTTACAGCCATTGTGGTGAAGGATGTGCTTGAGACTGCCATTTCGGCAGCCAACAACGCCAATGCTTCGCTGGGAACATTAAATGACGCAATCGCTACCGCACAGGCGGTATATGACAACGACAATGCCACTCAGGACGAAGTGAATTCTGCAGCTGCCACACTGAACGCTGCCGTTGAGCTGGCTATGTCTGCCGCAGGCGATGCCTCATTCCTGATTCCTAACCTCGGCTTCGAAAGCTGCACGGAAACCACTACCAATGCAGCGGCAACTGACTCTGCTGCCCCTCTGGACATTGCTGGCAACTGGACTCAGACAAATTCTGCAGCTTGGAGTAGTTCTGCTGTAGTTTCTTATGGCGGTGATGGTCAGGTGAATGGAGTCAATGCTCCAGCTACCGATAATGCTGGCAATACAGGTAATGCTCTTGGTGTGAGTGTTGGATGGGGCGGCACCGTAACTTATAAGTCCGCTACTGCAACATTGCCTGCTGGTGTATATACCATCAAGGTTAATGCCTATAATGCACTCTCTGGTGTGACACAATTCAAATCCTTGTTTGGATTTGTTTCCACTTCGGGCTCGACTATACTTTCTACTAAGACCTCTTTCACATACGGCACATGGGAGACAGACCAAGTAACCTTCACACTCAATGAAGCTACCGAGGGTTACATCCAAGTAGGTGGTCAGGCTATCAGCGGTGGTTCGGGTAGTAACGCCAAGGTGTTCTTTGACAACATCACCATCGGTTATCAGAGTTTCCTCGCTGGTGCAAAGGCAGCATGGGACGAAGTCCATGATGCTCTTGAAGCTCTTAATGCGACAGCCCTGCCTGATGCCGCAGAAGCTGCAATAACAGATGAATTAGGGAAAACTGAACCCACAAGTGTTGATGGCTATAATTCCGCTAAAGATGCCCTTCAGGCACTTATTGACAGCTATGATGGCATCAAGGCGGCATACGACAAAGTAAAGGACCTTCTCGCATTGGCAACTGCTGAGAAAACCAACTCCACAGGCGATAAGACAAACTTTGAAACTGCAATCAATGACGCAACAACAACAATTGAGACTCGCACCGATGCAAGTAATCTGGCAAATGACTATACAACTTTGGAGGAGGCTCGTCAGGCATACGTTACAGGTGGTGCTCAGCCAACTGAAGGCAAAGTGTTTGACTATACCTTCAAGATTGCCGATGCTGCTGTTACGGGGACTGGTTGGTCTGCGGCAGGAACAGCCAGTGGACAACAATACACAGACGCTC
Source organism: Bacteroidaceae bacterium (assembly GCA_017535725.1). Classification (GTDB taxonomy): domain Bacteria; phylum Bacteroidota; class Bacteroidia; order Bacteroidales; family Bacteroidaceae; genus Physcousia. The sequence continues at coordinate 12,691 of JAFXTO010000029.1, read as the reverse complement.
CTGATAACAGATATTTCGATTGCGGTTGGAACTCTACTCTCAATAAGAGCCAAAAGGTGGAATCACTGCCTGCCGGTTACTACATGTTGAAGGCTGCGACACGAGCCAAGGCTTCCGAGATTACAGATGCCAATGTCTATGTGAACCAAGAAAACAGTGCCTTGAACAAAAGTACTGACAACCATCGTGATGGCAGTACTGGTGGCGAACTTGGCAATGGTTGGGGTTGGACAGAAGTTGACTTCGAAGTACATGCAACGGGTGATGTGACTATCGGCTTCTATGCGAAGACAACAGGACAAGGCTGGGCTGGTGCCGATGACTACCACCTCTACTTCAAGGGTAATGCTGTAGATGATGAAACTGCTGCTGCCTTGAAGGCAACGGTGGTATCTGATAAGATGAACAGCACTATTGCTGCTGAGCAAACTGCTGCATTGAATGCATTTGAGAGCGAGCAAACGATGGAGAATTATGGTGCTTTGGAGGAGGCTATCGCCGCAGCCAATGCATCTAAGAATGCCTACATTGCAGCTAATGAAAAACTGACAGCAATGAAGGCAATAATTGATGCAACAAATGTCTATACGGCCGAGGCTCTTGATACCTATTACACAACACCGAAGAGCAAGTATGAAGACAACAGTCTGACTGATGAGGAAGCCGAAGCCCTGCAGAACCCCTCAACTCAAACAGATTGGCACGCAGCTATTACCGTTGATAACTTCCTGCTCAGCGCGTGGAATTCCGCTCCAAACTTTGACGGGGAGAATTCACCTTATTATATTAATACTTGGTCAACTGAGGGCAATACCGATGGTTCTGGTATGACTACCCCGTTCTTTGAATACTACGTTGATTACACAGCAGAAGGAAAACTGGCTGAACGCACCCTGACGGCAACAGTTACTGGAGTTACGCCAGGGGTGTATTCCGTTGATGTCTTAGTCCGTATTTCAAAGAACGCAGGTGAGGAAACAACTGTTTCAGGCATCACACTTGATATCAATGGCGGCGAGGCCACCGACCTCTGCACAGGCGAGAAAGATGCCAATGCCCGTTTCTATGGTACTTTCCGTGCCATTGGTACTGTTGGTGAGGATGGCGTCTTGAACATTAACATCAACGTAGCAGAAGACAACAACGCACACTGGTTGGCATTCAAGAATGTAAAGTATGCTGTATTCACTGGTGCGACAACCGAACAGAAGAACGCATTGGCTAATGCGATTACCAATGCTGAGAGCAAGACGCTGGGCTTCAGTAAAGATGAATATGCTCCCTACAACAACATTGAGGTACTCGCAGCACTGGACGCTGCCAAGACTTTAGACACAGAAATTGCTAGCGCAGCAGAGGTTACCGCAGCTACCGCAGCTATCGAAGATGAGAACTGGGCAATCAACGCTACTGATGTGGATGCTATCTACAACGGAACATTTGCTAAGACCGGCACAGGCAACAATCCTAAGGGATGGAGCCGCAGTAACAACGGTTGGGGCCAGCAGATTACGGGTCTTACAGCCGAAGCTAATGGCGTTGCAGAAGGAACGACCACGGCTTGGTACTACAACACGAATGGTGCTTGGGAATATGGTAAAGAAGGCGCTTACACCATGCCGCTGGCAGAAAACCAAACTTATAAACTTTCATTCAAATATAGCAAGCATGGCAATGACTGGCAAAATTGGATGAAGGCAAGCGTAATCAACGGCGATAATGAGGCTCTGCCCATAACAGAGTTCGCAGCTGCAGAGAATGGCACGAACTTCGTTACAGCTGAAGCTTACTTCACCACAGGTGCCGCTGGCAACTACATTCTGAGCATTGAGCAGAATGGTAATGCTCATCTCACTGATGTCTGCCTCGTGAAAGTCGCTTCTGCTGCACTCGCATTGAACGAAGGAACCACTTTCGAGCCCATCAACCGCACCTACTATGAGACCGTCACCATGACCCGAAAGGTTGTTGCTGGTTACAATACTGTTTGCCTGCCCTTCGATCTCGATGCTGAACAGGTAGCTTATGCTTTCGGAGAGAATGCAAAAGTTTATACTTACTCTGAGACCTGCGATGACGCTGACAATGTAACCATCAACTTCAGCACGAAGGCAGACAACACCATTCAAGCTAACGTGCCCGTGCTCATCGGCGATGCTACTGCTTCCACAGGAGCGAAGACCTTCAGCGCCGTGATGTTCAAGAGCTTTACTGGCAATTATCCTGTGGTATCCGGCAATAACTTCGACTTTGTCGGCACTTATGCTGATATCACAGCCATCGCCGCTGGTGACTACTTCATCGGTAACGGAGCCATCTACAGGAGTGCTGGTGAAACCACCATCAAGGCTTTCCGCGCTTATATCCACGAAAAGACTGGTGAAGGTCAAGAAGTGAAGTTCCTCGTCAACGGTGAAGAATTCAATCTGCCAACTGCCATCAGCGAGATGAATGACAATGCCACCGAGAACGGCACTGTTTACAACCTCGCCGGTCAGCGCGTGAACAAGGCTCAGAAGGGTCTGTACATCGTGAACGGCAAGAAGGTAATCATCAAGTAAAAAAGGCCCACCTCCAACCCCCTCTCGCAAGGGAGGGGCGAGGAGAGCATCTTGATTAATTTCAAAAACAATATATGATTATGAAAAAGAAATATATGACACCTGCCTTGGACGTGCAGTACGTACAGGAAGAAACGATGATTGCAGCCAGCATCACCGGCATTGGCGGCGACACTGACATTGAGCTTGGCGTGGGTGATGCCCCCGAAGAAGCCGATGTCAAGGAGAACTTCTACGGCGAGTCCATCTTCGACTAAGGGCAACGACTGGAATCCACCTACACCTTATTATATATAATAGGTATCTTTGAACAACTGGACGCGCCATCCTTGGGGCGTCCAGTTGTCTACTTAATCAGCAACCAGAACTATGCATCCTTCAGACGATTCAGTCACTCCTCAGCATCACCCTGTTTCAGGCGGTTCGTCCGACGATAACAAATCATCCCATCCACAGACCCTGCGGGCAACCTGGCACGACTACCGCCAGCGCGGTGTGTATATGCTGACTTTATGCACCGAGGGACGCCGCCCGCTATTCGGGCGGCTGGTGCCTGATGAATCAGGCAAGGGCACGGTGTGCCTCACTCCTTTGGGAGAGGCGCTGGAGCAAGCGCTGCAGGGGTTGAGTGTGGAATATGAGGAGGTGGAGTTTATCCGCTGGGTGGTCATGCCGGATCATCTGCATGTGGTGGTGCAGGTTCATGAGGTGATGAACAGGCATCTGGGAGAGGTGGTGCGGCGGTTGAAATATCTAAGCACGGTGGCGTATCTGAGGGAGCTGGACCAGATGGAGGGAGGAATGCACCGCATTGAGGGCAGCCGCCTTTCGAAGAGGGAGAGGGAGGCGATGAAGAGGGCTGAGGACGGAGAGACTGCGGGCGGAAAGAGGGGGATGGATTCTGCGGACGAAGAGAGGGGGAGGAATTCTGCGGACGAAGAGAGGGGGAGGAATTCTGCGGACGGACCGCAGAAAACAGGGCTGGACGAGGGGGAGGTTGAGGGGGATAGAAGGGGGAAAGGTTCTGCGGATGGAGTGCAGGAAACAGGGGCGGACAAGAGGGAGGATGCGGATGGAATGAAGGGGGAGGTGATTTTCGTGCAGCGGTTGTGGCAGGAGAACTACCACGACCGGGTGCTTACGGAGTATGGGCAGCTGACAAAGATGTTGAATTATGTGGAGGACAATCCGCGAAGGGCGTGGATAAAACGGCAGCACCCACGTCTCTTCTATGACAAGTGGACGCTGGACCTGCCGATTCCGGTGGAATTGGCTCGCGCTCTCTACAGAGAGTCTCGCGCTTTGGGAGAGGTGCATGCGCTGGAGAAATGCCTCTTGGAGGATCGTGGTGGTGAGGAAGTGCGTACGAGCCTCCGTTTCCGCGCCATGGGCAACTGCTTCCTCGCGAACGAGACCGTACTGGTGCCTTTGCGGATGTCGCGGCGCGCCACATCGGCTGAGATAAAGACATGCTGTGACTTACTTGATGAACGATGTATAACAGAGGGAGCCGTAGTCATCACTCCTTGCGTCAGTCAGGGAGAACAAACCATTGTGGACTCCCTCCTTGCAGCTGGTCATCGTGTCATCCGATTGCAGCATGAGGCCATGTCCACATTCTACGCCCCATCCGACCGCTATCTGCCATTCGTTGCCTGCGGTCAGATGCTGTTGCTGGCGCCTTGGCCAGAACAGCCTCTTTCGAACCGCCCTAACAAAGGGCGTTTTGAACTGATGAATGCCATCTGCCGCGTGCTTTCTGGCACAGTACCATAAAGATTGGCAGGAAACAATATGACCAATTTGCTCGAAACAAAAGCCAATCTGGCATCAATCCTAATGACAGAATGGGGCTTATCAAAAAATGGCCGCATCAAGTAATGAAACTGATGCGGCCATGAATTATGGTTGAAGAGTACTTCCTGAATCAGAAGTCCCTTCTTGTTCAATCTTGAATGAGGCAGCGGCCTGTCATGTCCTTCGGCTGGGGAAGTCCCATGATGTGAAGGATGCTGGGGGCTACATCGGCGAGGATACCATCCTCGACTTTGGCAGCCTTGTTCTCCGTGACGTAGATGAAGGGCACGGGGTTCAGGGAGTGAGCGGTGTTGGGTGTGCCGTCGGGATTGATGGCATTGTCGGCATTACCGTGGTCTGCGATGATGATGACCTCGTAGTCACCCGTAGCTTTGGCAGCTTCCACGACCTCATTGACACACTTGTCAACGGCAACGACAGCCTGCTCGATGGCCTCATAGACACCCGTGTGGCCGACCATGTCGCCATTAGCGAAGTTCACGACGATGAAGTCATACTTGTCTTCCTTAATGGCAGCGACGAGCTTGTCCTTCACTTCGTAAGCACTCATCTCGGGCTTGAGGTCGTAGGTGGCAACCTTCGGGCTGGCAACAAGGATGCGGTCTTCACCCTCGTAGGGAGCCTCGCGTCCTCCGTTAAAGAAGAAGGTGACATGGGCATACTTCTCCGTCTCGGCGGTATGCAGTTGCTTCAGCCCCTGGCGCGAGATATACTCACCTAAGGTGTCCTCCACGTTCTCCTTCGGGAAGAGGATATGAACCCCCTTGAAGCTGGCATCGTAGGGTGTCATGCAATAGTACTGCAGGCCGGGGATGGTCTTCATTCCCTGTTCGGGCATATCCTGCTGGGTGAGCACAATGGTCAGTTCCTTGGCGCGGTCGTTGCGGTAGTTGAAGAAGATGATGACATCGCCTTCCTTGATGGTGCCGTCAACCTTAGCATTGTTGATAGGCTTGATGAACTCGTCGGTGACGCCGTCGGCATACGACAGTTCCATGGCCTCTGCCATATCCTGTGCCTGATACCCCTCGCCGCTGATGAGCAGGTCGTATGCAATCTTCACACGTTCCCAGCGCTTGTCGCGGTCCATGGCGTAGAAGCGTCCGATGATGCTGGCGATATGTGCGCCCGTCTCGTTGCACTTCTCCTGCAGCTGGCGGATGAAGCCAACACCAGACTTCGGGTCGGTGTCACGACCATCCATGAAGCAGTGGACATAGGTCTCGCGCACCTTGTATTCCTGCGATATCTCACAGAGTTTGAAGAGGTGTTCGAGGCTGGAGTGTACGCCACCGTCGCTGGTCAGTCCCATGAAGTGGACTGCCTTGCCCTCACGAACCGCATACTCGAAGGCACTCTTCACCTCGGCATTCTGCATGATGCTGTTGTCGCGGCAGGCTCGGTTGATCTTCACCAGGTCCTGATAGACGATACGTCCGCCACCGATATTCAGGTGACCGACCTCGCTGTTGCCCATCTGTCCATCGGGCAAACCTACGTTCTCACCACAGGCCAACAGCTGGCTGTGGGGATAATTTTCGTTCAGATAATCCATGTAAGGTGTCGGCGTCTGATAGATGACGTCACCCTTACCTTTGTTGCCGATGCCCCATCCGTCGAGGATCATCAGCAGAGCTTTCTTTGCCATATTATATTTCGTTTAAGGATTTATTAATAAGTAGATATTCAGAATCAGTTTTCAAGATGATATTACATTCCAGCCAAGGTCTCACGGATGGATACGATTTTCTGCTGGGCATCGGCCTGCTTCTTACGTTCCATCTCTACCACGGCAGCGGGTGCATTCTGGACAAAACGCTCGTTGGCGAGCTTCTTTTCCACGCTGGCAAGGAAGGACTCAATACGCTGGAGTTCTGCTTCGAGCTTCTTGCGCTCAGCATCAAGGTCGATGAGGTTGCCCAGAGGCACTGCATACTCACTGGTGCCGACGAGGAAGCTGGCGCTGCCCTTCGACTTCTCTGTCACCATATCGATGGCAGAGAGGTTAGCCATCTTGGATATTGCAACGTTGAAACTATGAAGCGTTGAAGATTGCTTGTCCTCGCAGACAATCTCTAAGGTGAGCTTTTCTTTGGGTGCAATGTTCTTCTGGCTACGGATGGCACGGATGGATGTCACCACTTCCTTCACAGCTTCGAAGTCGGCACAGAGCTGGCGGTCTTCCTCCGTGGCGGCGGGCAGATGGAGTTCAGCACGCATGATGCTCTCTCCCTCCTGACGCTCATAAAGAGCTTGCCACAGTTCCTCGGTGATGAAGGGCATGAAGGGATGCATCATCTTCAGCAACACCTCGAAATATTGAAGGGTGGCATCGTAAGTGGTGCGGTCCACGGGCTGCGGCTTGCCATCCACGTAGGCGGGCTTAACCATCTCGAGATACCAGGAGGAGAACTCGTCCCAGAAAAGACGATAGACCGTCATCAGAGTTTCCGAGAGGCGGTACTTCGAAAAGTCGTCAGCCAGCTCCTCAGCTGCGAGACGCAGTTTGGCAGCAAACCATTGGGTAGCCAATTTGGCGGCCTCGGGCTGCTCGACGTCTGCCACTTCCCATCCCTTAACGAGACGGAAGGCATTCCATATCTTGTTGTTGAAGTTACGACCCTGCTCGCAGAGGGCTTCGTCGAACAGGATGTCGCTGCCGGCAGGGGCAGAAAGCATCATACCCATACGCACGCCGTCGGCTCCGAAGCGCTCGATGAGATCCAGCGGGTCGGGGCTGTTGCCCAAGGATTTGGACATCTTGCGGCCGAGCTTATCGCGGACGATACCTGTGAAATAGACATGGCGGAACGGCATCTTGCCCTCGTATTCGTAGCCTGCCATAATCATGCGGGCCACCCAGAAGAAAATAATGTCCGGACCCGTCACGAGGTCGGCGGTGGGATAGTAATACTTCATCTCCTCGTTGCCGGGGTTGCGGATGCCATCGAAGAGGCTGATGGGCCATAGCCAGCTGGAGAACCAGGTGTCGAGGGCGTCCTCGTCCTGTTTCAACTCGCTCAACTGGAGGTTGTTGCCACTTTTCTCACGGGCGAGTTGCAAGGCTTCCTGCTCATTCTCGGCGACGACGAATCCTCCGGAGGGCAGATACCACGCCGGGATGCGATGTCCCCACCAAAGCTGGCGGCTGATGCACCAGTCCTTGATGTTCTCGAGCCAGTGGCGGTAGGTGTTCTTGTATTTGGCAGGGTAGAACTGTATGTCGTCGTTCATGACGGGTGCAAGAGAGATGTCGGCCATGTGCTGCATCTTCAGGAACCATTGCATGGAGAGCTTGGGCTCGATGGGCACACCTGTGCGCTCGGAGCAGCCAATCTTGTTGTCGTAGTCCTCAATCTTCTCCATGAGGCCTGCGGCCACCATGTCCTCGGCAATCTGCTTACGGCAAGCGAAGCGTTCCATGCCGACGTACTTTTCTAACCCGATGACAAAATCATCGGGCACTGTGTTGGCAGCGAGCGCTGCCTGCTGTGCGGTGGCGATGCGCTCTGAGAGGGTGGCGTCGTCGTTGAAGATGTCAATGGCCTCGAGGTTGTACTTCTCGCCGAGCATGTAGTCGTTGACGTCGTGGGCGGGGGTGACCTTCAGACAGCCTGTACCGAACTCGATGTCCACGTATTCGTCCTCTATGACGGGGATGACGCGGCCCACGACGGGCACGATGACTTTCTTTCCCTTCAGCCACTGGTTCTTCGGGTCATTGGGGTTGATGCACATGGCGACGTCGCCCATGATGGTCTCAGGACGGGTGGTGGCAACCACTGCGTAGTAGCCGCGGGAGTCGCGGTGGATGACGTTGCCAGCAGATTCTAGATTTTCTAGATTATCTAGATATCCTAGACTGTCTAGACCTTCTAGATTTTCTAGATAGTACTTCATGTAGTAGAGCTTGGTGTGCTCTTCCTTATAAACCACTTCTTCGTCGGAGAGGGCGGTGAGCGCCTTGGGGTCCCAGTTGACCATGCGCACGCCGCGGTAGATGAGTCCTTTGCGGTAGAGGTCCACAAAGACCTTGATGACGCTCTCACTACGGGGACCGTCCATGGTGAAGGCGGTGCGGTCCCAATCGCAAGAACATCCGAGCTTGCGCAACTGCTTGAGGATAATACCTCCATGCTCCTCGGTCCATGCCCAAGCGTGTTTGAGAAATTCCTCGCGGGTGAGGTCGGTCTTCTTAATGCCCTGTTCGGCCAGACGGTTGACGACCTTGGCCTCGGTAGCGATGCTGGCGTGGTCGGTGCCGGGCACCCAGCAGGCGTTCTTGCCCTCCATGCGGGCGTGGCGCACGAGGATGTCCTGAATAGTCTCGTTCAGCACATGGCCCATGTGGAGGACGCCCGTCACGTTGGGTGGTGGGATGACCACGGTATAGGGCTCACGGCCGTCGGGCTTGGAACTGAAGAGTTTGTTGTCTAACCAATACTGGTACCATTTTCCTTCCACCTCGGAGGGGGAATATTTGGGAGGAAGCCCGCAACCGGACTCTCCCCCCGCCCTCCCTGTTAGGGAGGGAGCAGTTTCTTTTGAAGTTTTGTTTTCGCTCATAATATGTTGTTTTTATCTTTATATCCTATCAAATCTAGTCAGGTATATGCTCCCTCCCTAAAAGGGAGGGCGGGGGGAGAGTCTTCTCCTTCTTGCTTCTTCGCCTCCTCCCAGATAGCATCCATCTCTTCAAGTGTCATCTCGGTGAGCGGTTTTCCGATGCGGATGCTGTGTTCCTCGAGATAGGTGAAGCGGCGAATGAATTTGCGGTTGGTGAGTTCGAGGGCGGTGTCGGGGTTGAGCTTGTAGAGCCGGGCTGCGTTAATGACTGCGAAGATGAAGTCGCCGAGTTCCTGCGTGCTCTTCTCCTTGTCATCGCGGTTGAGTTCTGCTTCCAGCTCGTCCAGCTCTTCGCGCACCTTATCCCAAACCTGTTCGCGGGTCTCCCAGTCGAATCCCACGCCACGAGCCTTATCCTGAATGCGATAGGCCTTGATGAGTGATGGCAGTGCCTCGGGCACTCCGCTGAGCACACGCTTGTTGCCATCCTTCTCCTTCACCTTCAGCTGTTCCCAGTTTTGGAGCACCTGGTCTACCGTCAGTTCCCCTCGCTCGATGCGCTCGGCTTCGGGACCGAATACATGTGGGTGGCGATAGATGAGTTTGTCACAGAGTTTGTTGCAGACGTCGGCAATATCGAAGTCGCCCGTCTCAGAGCCAATCTTGGCATAGAAAACGATATGTAGGAGAACGTCGCCCAGTTCCTTGCAAATCTCTGCCTTGTCATCCTTGATGATGGCATCGGCAAGCTCATAGGTCTCCTCGATGGTGTTGGGGCGCAGGCTCTCGTTGGTCTGCTTACGGTCCCAGGGACACTTCTCGCGGAGGTCGTCCATCACGTCGAGCAGTCGCCCGAACGCGTCCATTTTCTCTTGTCTTGTGTGCATTGTTGTGCGAATTTGGGTGCAAAGTTACAAATAAAAGATGAATGCGCGCGCACGAAAAGGCAAAAAAAGCAAGTGAGCTGCACAATTTCTTATACAGGTCAACCATTTTCAGCGTGTTTTGTGCGACTTTCAGTATGTTTTATTGTCACACCAAAGACGCTGAAAGTCGAGTTCTGCCGAAAGAGGATGTCCAAGCAAAACAATAATATAATAAGGTACGCACGCATTTAACGCATTAAATGCCGTTTGTGAGCTCATAAAAGGCACGTGGCGAATACACAAAAAGGTCTGCAAGGGATAAAAATTGAGCTAAAAATAGAGCCTTTTCAGTTTTTTTTCTCCTTTTTTCTTGTTTGTATCGTCAAAAGCCGTATCTTTGTCCCCGCTAAGGGTGAAATATGCCCTCTGCACTATCGTTTTGAAAGTTTAATTAACCCTTATTATTAACTAAAAATTTTCATTATGAAGAAAAAACTACTATTTCTCTTCTCGATGATGTTCCTGATGCTCTTCTCCTTCACGGCAAGGGCACAAGAGGATGCCGAGTATGAGGCAGCACTTGCTGCAATCGGAGAAGGTGGCACGTACTTCATTTCGACAGATGTTAACGGAGTGCCGTACTACGTGACCGCAGCTGGCAAGCTGACAAGTGTCCGTGCCGACGGCTGCATCTTCACTTTGTCGAAGGTCGAGGGCGGTGCTTACAGAACAGCTGGTTATTATATCGATGGTGGCGGCACTCGCTTCACGAACGCTCCCCTGAGTAATAACCAAGCCGTGCTGAACGTTGCCAACTACAGCACCACTTCTAACAATCGTGCTGACTGGGAAGCTCAGGTTCTATTCTTGAATGAGAACGGCAAGTACGCCATCCGAGCTACCAATGCGGGTTACGGCGAGAGCAGCTGGGCTGATGCTGGCCGCGTATTCTTTACCTGGGCTGTTGAGGAAGTTCCCATTCCCCAGTACACCTACGAACAGGTGTATCAATGGCAGTTTGAGGCTGTTACACCCATCACCGTGTCCTATCAGCTGATGGAGTCCGATGGTACTCTTGTTGGTGATCCTGTGACTGCTAAGCAGGAAGGTAACAGCGAGATTCGCATTCCTTCGAGCTTCACCTCAGTCGCTTTTTATGACTATACCACGGAGGGCACTATTGGCAGTGAAGACTGTACAATCAATGTTATCCGCTCCATGAAGAGTGGCGTGGTACAAGCCCTGACCGAGCTGAGCAACGACAAGGCTTACACCATCCGCTGCGACCGCGGTGCCTTCCTGACGAAGGACGGCTATATGGTTTCAACGGCGTACAGCTCTTACGCTGATGCTGAGGCAACCAACTTCGCCATCGTCAGCTATGAGGAGCACTTCTATCTCTACAGCGTAGCCGACAAGCAGTTTGTCACGAACAATGGCGCCCTGGCCGACATGCCCACTCATGGAATCTTGGATGCTATCTGCTTTGATGTCAAGAACAACCCCTACTTCATGGGTTACTTCACGGTTGCTGAGGGAACCAACTACGGTCTCAACACGAATGGTAACGGCCCTTATGGCTACGTCATCAACAGCTGGATGAATGCCGATGCCGGCAACCAGTACTATATGATTGAGGCTGCCGACTTCGACGCTACCGATGCCCTGAAGTCTCTGGAAGACTTCTTCCATCCCAGCTACTTCGTGACCTACGTGGTTAAGGATGCCGCAGGCAATGTCCTCTTCACATCCGAACCTGCTCCCGCAGTTCCCGGTCAGAAGATTACGACGCTGCCCGACGACTATAAGAAGGGCTTCACCACCTACAGTGAGGTTGACGTGACCATCAGCGAGGTCAACACAACTGTTGAGTTCACGGCCACCCCGAACTTCCCGTTCGAGATTGTTTCAAACTATGCTGATGCTACTTGGTACAACATGACCATCCGCGGCGACTACTGGGTTGCTATGGATGAGAGCGAGCCTTATTATCCAAAGGCTGACAAGGACCTCGACGCTGACGCCAGCAAGTGGGCGTTCGCCGGCGATGCCTACAGCGGCATTGTCATCTACAACCGCGCTGCCGGTGAAGGCAAGACCCTGACAAATGCCGACGGTAATGTCGTTATGCGTGACGGCGAGTTCAAGTGGGAAATCTTCAGCAATTCCGACGGTTTCGTTATGCGTCCTATGGAGGGCGAAGGCCGTGATAATATGTGGGTGAACCAAAATGGTGGTTCCAGCGGTCCTCTGCAGTTCTGGAACAGCACAAGCGGTAAGACCGACAACGGTTCAACCTTCCGCATCACGCCTGCAACTCCTGTCTATTCCATCACCATCGCAGCCTCCGAGAACGGTTCTGTCGAAGCAAACCTGGCAGAAGCCAAGGCTGGTGAAAAGATCAGACTGACCATCACTCCCGCCGAGGGATATGAACTCGACGCATTGACCGTAAAGGTTGGTGATGAGGACGTAGAGGTAAGCAAGAGCTACACCTTTGATATGCCTGCTGGCAAAGTCAACATCACAGCCACCTTCAAGGTAGAATCTGAGAAGGAGATTATCTACATCGAATCTGACCTCACCGCTCAGTTCCCACTCGACTATCAGGGCTGGAATGGTGCTACCGGTTTGGTTGGCTGGGCTGCTCCCGCTGTTACGACCAACGACGGTCGCTCGACCGCAGCTTGCGAGAGGTATGAGGGCACTTGTGCAAACACGGGCGTTGTCTTCTCACGTACCCTGACAGGGCTGGCTAATGGCGTCTACAACATTGAGCTGTACGGCGCTGCTGCCTACACTTCTGGCCGTGGCTTCGAATCCGAACTGGAAGAAGGCGACGAGACCGCTGTGTATCTGTATGCCGAGACTCCTGCTGGC
>JAFXTO010000028.1 GCA_017535725.1 Bacteroidaceae bacterium | reverse complement strand
TATATAATATATATAATAAATATATAGTAAATGATTCTCCTCTCTTTTTCATTCCCTTTCCATTTCACCTCTCCGCCCCTTATTCATCCTCTCTACATTCCACCTACCTCTCCCTTCTCCATCCCTCTCCATACCACCTCCCCACCCCCAACAGCAAACATACAAAGCCACCCATGTTACTGTGTTACTGTGTTACTGTGTTACTGCGTTACTGCGTTCAAGAATCTCACGTCCGTTCGTTTTCGTCCTCACGTATATACGTTTTGGGCAACATGTATATACGACTTGGACAACACGTATATACGACTTGGACAACACGTATATACATTATTATCTTAAGATGAGAGATGGGCTATGCGCTACAGATTGAGGATTCTGCATTCGGCGTTTTCCATTCGCGGGATTTCGCGAGTTAGCTTGCCGTAGTGAACGGCCTGGATGGCCTTGTTGATGATGCCGTGCCCCACGGCGAGGACGACCTGATTCGGGTAGTTTGTCCGGATCCAATCCAAGAAGTTGCCGGCACGCTGCAGCAGGTCGGGCATCGGCTCTACGTTCAGCGGCATGGGCAGGTTCTTCAGACCGGGAATGTATAATCCTGTGAAGTCGCCCCAGTCTCGTTCGCGCAGCAGAGGGGTCTGGGTGACCTCCAAGTCCCGTTTCCGGGCTATAATCATGGCCGATTCGTAGGATCGCCGCAGGTCACTCGACACAATGGCATCGAAGGGTACGGCATCGAGGGAGATGGCGAGTTGCTCGATTTGGGCTATGCCCGCTGGCGTCAGCTCTCCATGGCGTTGGCCTTGCATGATTCTGGCGACATTATCTACCGTCTCGCCATGACGTGCTAAATAAAGTGTGGTCATGAGTGTATGAGTTGAGGAGTTTATGAGTAAACAAGTTGACGAGTTGACGAGTTGACGAGTTGACGAGTTGAGGAGTTTATGAGTTTATAAGTTGACAAGTTGACAAGTTGACAAGTTGACGAGTTGACAAGTTGACGAGTGACAAGTTGACGAGTGACAAGTTGACGAGTTGACAAGTTGACGAGTTGACGAGTTTATAAGTTGACGAGTTGACAAGTTGACAAGTTGACGAGTTGACAAGTTGACAAGTTGACGAGTTGACGAGTTGACAAGTAATGCCTATGATTAGGGGTGCGAAGATACACATTATGTTATCATCTGAGGTGTGATTAGGACAAAAACTATACGCGGCAGAGGCATTTTTTCGTACTTCTTAACTAATTTTCGTGTTTTTGGAGACACATAGCGTCTCGTTTACAAAATTTTTTGTATATTTGCAGCGCAAAAGGATGATAAGTTGATTAGTTGACGAGTTGACAAGTTGATTAGTTGACGAGTTGACAAGTTGACGAGTTGATAAGTTGATAAGTTGATAAGTTGACGAGTTGACAAGTTGACAAGTTGACAAGTTGACGAGTTGACAAGTTGACGAGTTGACAAGTTGACGAGTTGACGAGTTGACGAGTTGATTAGTTGACGAGTTGACGAGTTGACAAGTTGACAAGTTGAAGTAAATAAGTGATATGTTAAGAACTATGGCTCAGAAACATCTAAGAAAGGTGCTGGGGATGGCGATGATTGGTGCCAGCCTCGCGATGGTGCCCTGCATGGCGCAGGACACTCCTGTTGCAAGTGAAACAACAACAGTCGGACACAACCCTATCCTGTGGGCAGACTGTCCTGACCCCGATGTCATCCGCGTGGGGGATACGTTTTATATGGTGACAACGACCATGCACTTGATGCCGGGGGCACCCATCATGAGTTCCCGTGACCTGGTGAACTGGAAGACGGTGGGATATATCTTCGACCGCCTGACGGACTCGCCTAAATACGACCTTCTGGAAGGGTCGGTCTATGGCCGTGGGCAATGGGCTACTTCGCTGAAATACCACAAGGGAAAATTCTACGCCCTGCTCGCTCCCAATGAGGGAGGGCCGATGGGTGACACCTATATCTTCTCCACGGAAGACCCGACGGGCAATTGGACGCTGGTCTCCCGCATGCGTCACTTCCACGACTGCTCATTGTTCTTCGATGACGACGACCGGGTGTATGTTATCTACGGTACTGGCGAGATGATGGAGCTGAAAGGCGACCTGAGCGATGTCATCGAGGGTTCCCACCGCCGAATCTTCCAGCGCGAGGCAGACGAGACGGGGCTCCTGGAAGGGTCACGCATGATTAAGCACAACGGCAAGTACTACCTGCTCATGATCAGTCATGTCTGGGCGCCTGGAAGGCATCGCCGCGAGGTGTGCTACCGCGCCGACAACATCCAGGGTCCCTACGAGAAGAAGGTGATTCTGGAGAGCGACTTCGGGGGATTCCCCTACGTGGGACAGGGTACTATCGTGGACTCGGAATACGGCGACTGGTACGGAATCATCTTCCAGGACCGAGGCGGCGTGGGTCGCATACTGACGGCCTCGCCCGTACGATGGCTCGACGGATGGCCTATGATTGGAGATGAGGACGGCAAGGTGCCGCAGACCCTGCGACCACTGGTCTCGGGCGAACCTCAGACGGGCGTGGTACAGAGCGATGATTTCTCCAGCCCGAAGCTGGGACTGCACTGGCAATGGAACCACAACCCAATCGACGAGGCCTGGTCGCTGACGGAACGGCAGGGATGGCTCCGCTTGAAGACGGCACGCGTGGTGGACAACCTCTATCTGGCTCCCAATACGCTGACCCAGCGAATGGAGGGACCGCAATGTACCGCTACCGTAGTGGTGGACTATTCCCAGATGAAGGATGGCGACTGCGCTGGCTTCTCGGCATTCAACGGCGACTCCGGCGTGCTGACCATCAAGCGCAAGGGCAAGAAGTTCTTCCTGGAGATGAGCGAACAGTCCGTGGCGCTGACCGAGCGCGAGAAGGCGGTCACCAAGGTGGATGAGAAGGTGGTCGCCGAGGAGAACCTCTCCCAACTCTCGCCGCGCGAGAAGAAGGTGTGGTTGCGTATCGACGCCGACTTCCGTGCAGGTGAACGGGGCGGACGGGATGCCGCCAACTTCTTCTATAGTCTCGACGGCGAGACATGGAAGCAGATAGGCACAACGAACTACCGGATGATTTTCGATTACCGCCGCTTCTTCATGGGCTCCAAGTTCGCACTCTTCAACTACGCCACCAAAGCGCTCGGAGGCTATGCGGACTTCAAGGATTTCCGCTACAAGAGGGTAATGAATGACGAATAAACACCTATATTATAATATGAAGAAGTCCCTTCTGCTGGCACTATTGTTGCCGCTCTTTGCCTTTAACCTCCTTTCGGCGCAGGAACGCCGGCCCATCGACTCCCGCCATCCGATGTGGATGATTCATGTGGATGTGTGGAACACCGCAGATCCCCAGAAAATCATCGACCTCATTCCAGAGGATATCCGACCCTACGTCTGCATGAATCTCTCGTTCTCCTGCCAATACGACACGGAGCGGAATATCTACAAGATGCCTCGCTGCGCGGTGAGGACCTATAAGTCCTGGGGAACCATCTGCCAGAAGAACGGGCTCTGGTTCACCTGTCAGCCTGCCTCCGGCGGTCACACCCACATCCAGGACGACGACCTCGAGACGTTCGAATACTTCTTCCGGCGCTTCCCCAACTTCCTCGGCTGGAACTACGCCGAGCAGTTCTGGGGCTTCGACGAGTCGGGCGACAAGAGCTCCAGCACACAGGCATCGCGTATCGCCCTCTTCGCCAAGCTGGTGCCGATGGCCCATAAGTACGGAGGCTTCCTGACCATCTCCTTCTGCGGAAATATATGGAGCCACCCGCTGAACCCCGTAGGAATGATGAAGCGCAACAAGGACTTGCTACAGGCCTGCCGAGACTATCCCGAAGCCATCCTCTGGTTGTATAAATACACCACGTCCTCCTGCTTTTACAACAACGAGAGCGTCACCTTCGGTCCCTTCGTTTCTGGCCTCGCCAAGAACTATGGCGTGCGCTACGACAACTGTGGATGGAATGGAGCCCTGGATGGCGTCCTGGGAAGCAACCACGGAAAGAAATATCCCGTGGCAGCAGGTATCGGAACGGTGATGGAACAGACGGGTATCAATGGAGGTGCCGTATGGGACGGGCCGGAACTCATCTGGACAGAGGACTTCCAGAACCTGGCCAGCACCACCGTCAGCAACTACACACGCCGCAACTGGGGTACCTTCCCCGGCTTTGACAACATCTGGATTGATATGTTCCGCAAGGTCATCGACGGCACCTTATATATACCTTCGCGCGAGGAGGTCGTGGAACGCACCAAGGTCGTCGTCCTCGCCAACGCTACTTCCGGTAGCGACGAGGATAAGTATGCTGCATGGGGCAACCTCTACGACGGACTCTACAAACAGAAAGACCCCTTCAACAAGGGCGACGGCCAGTGGATGAACAACTTCTGCTATTTCAAGAGCACAGGACGCTACGGAGCCGTACCCATCACGCCCGAACTCGCCGACGACCTTGCCAAGGCGATTCCCGTACAGGTGAAGCGGTCGGCATACAGCTCCCGCTGGAGCACCCTGACCAAGAAGACAAAGGAGTTCAACGAGCTCTATCCCGAAGTATCTGAGGGCGACCTCTTTGTGGCGCGCATCAAGAACCAGCTCGTCACCTACACCCCCTATTCCTACCTGAACTCCCACACGACGGCCACCGCCAGCGTGCCTCTGCTCTACAACACCTGCGACACGCTGGAAATGACGCTGGGCAAACTCTCCACGGCTCTCGTGCGCGAACATGCCGACCGCATCGACTTCTATCTGAACAACTACCGCACAGACACTACCACGCAAGTGGTGGACGAGCTCATCATCAAGGGCATCAAGGCCGAACCCACCGTCACCTCCACCAAGCGTGGCAAAGCTGTGGGCAAAGTCACGCAGGAATGGAATGCCGAGGAGGGAACGCTCACCCTGCAAGTGAAGCACCTCGGACCTTTCGACATCAGCGTCAACTGTGCTGGTGATGCCACCGAGCGATCCACGGATGCAGCTGCTGCCACCACCCTCACCGCCGACCTGCCGCGCCAGCCAGAAGCCTACCATGGTCCCATCGTTGTGGAGGCAGAAGATATGGACTACAAGAACGTGAAGTCCGTAGCACTCACCAGCAGTGGGTGGTATGCTCCTGAACGCGAAGAATTTGCAGGAAACGGATTCGTGGAAATGGGGACCAGCACCTCCGCCGCGTTGCGCCATCAGCTGAAGTTGGCCGAGGGAGGTGACTACACCATTGCCGTGCGCTACAACTGTCCCACGAAGAGTGGCAACTTGGCGACCAACGTGAATAATGTCAGGCAGAACGTGCATTGCGAGCAGACGGGAGAAAAGGAATGGGTAAAGGTGACCTTCGACGCCACCCTGAAGGAGGGCACCAACACACTCACCCTCACCAATACCGGAGCGTTGCCTATTGTCATCGACCAGATTATCTATTCGCCCGCTGGAACAGAAGCCGAGAAATTCCTCGTCACGGTGCGTCCTGCTGAGCACGGAACCATCAGCGCAGACTTCACCGAAGCTGCCGAAGGACAGGAAGTGACGCTCCGCGTGGATGCGGAAGAAGGCTACCAGCTGACGGAGCTGCGTGTCGTCAACTCCGTCTATTTCACCATGGCACGTACCATCGAACTGGGTGAAGACCGTACCAGCGTCACCTTCGTGATGCCCGATGACAATGTGACCCTGCAACCCGTGTTCACGGACATCAGCCAGGTTTATGCGCTGGACTTCGCAGCTGCCGCCGGTCGCTCGATTCCTCAGGGTTGGCGTTGTGTGCAAGGCAACAACGAGGTTCACGAATACCCCAACTCTTATGGCTCCGGAGCCCGCATCATGACTGGATTCAAAGGCTATCAGGGACAGGGTCTTTATTGGCGCGAGAACTGCGCAGAATATGGTCGTCAAGCTGCCTATCCGCTATATCTCAATCCCGGCACCTACAAGCTCATCTTCGTCTGCGCCGCCTGGCAGGGAACGCCCCGTTACCGCGCCAGCATTCTCGATGCCGACAACTCCAAGATTGCCGAGAGCAGTCTACTCTCAGCAACACCCAATGCCGGCGGCAACAATAGCGCCAACCTCTCCAGCGCCAAAGTCAATGAACTGGAGTTCTCTGTCGCCACCGCAGGCAACTACATCATCCGTTTTGCCAACAACGGAACAGGATTCAGCGAATTTCTGCTCCTTGAGTGCCGCCTGAACGACATCACACCAGTAGGTGTCGAAGACCTGCGCATGAGGAACGACGAATGGTTATCTACCAACACTCGTTCATCTTCCATCTACACCGTCGATGGACGTCGCCGCGCTACGGTCAGTCGGGGTCTGAACATCGTTCGTACCGCCGACGGACGGACGCACAAGGTAATGGTGAAATAAGAAGATAAGTAAGCGTTAAATAATAAGTTGGTATTAAGTAAGTAGGTGTTCATAATTACTTTTATGTAGTTTTGAACACCTACTTATTATCTCATTATCTTATTATCTAACTTTTAATTTTTTCATTCTTTAATTTTCTTATTAAGGAATCTTGCGGATGAGGGTGAGTCCGTCGCGAAGCGGGAGAATGACTCGCTCTACGGCGGGGTCTGAAGCCACGAGGTCGTTGAAGTCGAGGATGCCTTGGGTCTGTGAGTCCTTGGCATTCAAGGGAGCTCGCTCGTTTTCTCCTTCACCTTTGACATGGATAGATGCATCAACCACATGTCCGTCCCACAAGGTATTGTCCGCCAGGATGAAACCTCCGGGACGGACACGTGGCAACACGGCTCGATAATAATCCACATAGTGACGCTTGTCGGCATCGATGAAGACGAGGTCAAAGAGAATAGGTTCCTCTCCCATTGGGGAGGAACTCAATTTTTCAGAGGAACCGACAAAGAATCCGACAGAAGAGGATTCCTCCCCTTGAGGAGATGCAAGGAAAGGGCTCCTTAGTGCATCACCAATATAAAAACGAATCTTGTCTGCCCAGGGTGATTTCTCTAACCAGGGTCGGGTGAAATCCTCCTGTTCATCATTGATTTCTATGGTGTGGATGAAGGCACCAGGCTCCAAGGCACTTGCCATACAGAGGGTGCTGTAGCCCGAAAAGGTGCCAATCTCCAGAATGTTCTTCGGGCGAATCATGTGGACCAGCATCCGCAGCAGACGCCCTTGCAGATGGCCACTTGCCATACGCGGGTAGTTCAGATGCAGGTTCGTCGCCCGCCAGAGCCGATGCAAGTACTCCGGTTCTGGGTCTATGTGGGCAAGGATGTAGTCATCTAAACACATAAGTAGGTATTCAAAGAACTAATTATGAACACCTACTTAGTGCTTCCACGGCCAGGCGGTATGAGTCGAGGCCGAAGCCGCAGATGACACCGCGGCAAGCGGCACTGATGAGGCTACGGTGGCGGAATTCCTCGCGCGTGTGAACATTAGATATATGTACTTCCACCGCTGGAGCTGGCACGGCCCGCAGGGCATCGTGCAAAGCCACGCTGGTGTGGGTGTAGGCTCCGGCATTAAGTACGATGCCATCCACCTCGAAGCCGCACGAGTGAATACAGTCTATGAGGTCGCCTTCGTGGTTGCTCTGATAATAACTGAGTTGTACGTCGGGGTACTGCTGGCGCAGTTCTTCGAGGTAGTCTTCAAAGCTGCGAGCACCATATATTCCCGGCTCGCGGCGACCGAGGAGGTTCAGGTTGGGGCCGTTGATGATTTGAATCTTCTTCATAGTCTATAGGTTGCGTTGTACTACGTAGTCGAGGTAAAAACTGAGGGCGGTGGCTACCTCCTGGTCGCGCAGGTCTTGGAGCAACCCACGGGCTTCGTTGCGCAGGCGCTGCATCTCCGCCTCGGCGTACTGGATGCCACCACGCTGAATGGTGTAGTCCACGAGTTCTTGTATTTCCAGTCGCGAGGCCTCGTGTGCACGCACTTTCAGAGCAAGGCGGCGGTGATAGTCGTCACACCCGTCGAGGGCGTGGAGCACGGGAAGTGTCAGCTTGCCTTCCTGAAGGTCGTTACCCTTGGGTTTGCCCACATTCAGCGACTCGTCGAAATCAAAAATATCATCGCGCAACTGGAAGCAAAGTCCTACGAGGTGGCCGAAGCGTTCGAGGCGCGTCACCGAAACCGCATCGCCACCGCTGAGGTGGGCTCCCAGTCGGGCACAAGTGCTGAAGAGTGCCGCCGTCTTCATGCTGATGACCTTGAAATAGGATTCCTGGCTGAAGGTACTGCGCTGAGTATTACCCAGTTGCAGGAGTTCGCCGTCGGCCAAGGTCTGTCCTAACCATGCAGTGCGCTCCACGGCCTCAAGGCTATGGGTCTGCGCAATCTCAGAGAGCGCCTTGGAGGTGATGAAATCGCCGACGAGCACCGCTGCCTTGTTGTCGAAGAGGGCATTGATACTGCGCTGGCCGCGTCGCATGTCGCTCTCATCCACCACGTCATCATGGACCAGGCTGGCGGTATGTAACATCTCCAGTCCGGCGGCCGCGTGCAATACCTCATCGTTGACGACACCTGCTTCGCGGGCACACAACAGCACCAAGGTGGGACGCATCATCTTCCCAAGCTTGCGCGTCAAGTGCTCGAGGGCAGCCGACAGGAGCACGTTGTCGGACTGAAGTGAGGAGCGGAACAGCTGCTGATAGCATTCCAACTCCATT
The DNA here is from genome assembly GCA_017535725.1 of Bacteroidaceae bacterium. Taxonomy (GTDB): domain Bacteria; phylum Bacteroidota; class Bacteroidia; order Bacteroidales; family Bacteroidaceae; genus Physcousia. The sequence goes on along the minus strand of JAFXTO010000028.1, from coordinate 32,193 downwards.
TGGATGGGTTTTCGAATGGAATCTAACATAATTCGGGTGCAAAGGTACAGATTTTCTGGGAAACGACGCGCCGTTTCGAAGAAAATCTGTAATTTTGTCCCCGAAATGAGTACCGTAATCTATCCTTCGCCCATCTTTGGGCCTATCCACAGCCGCCGCTTAGGTGTCTCGCTGGGCATCAATCTCTTGCCTGCCGATGGCAAGGTTTGCAGCTTCGACTGCATCTATTGCGAATGCGGACTGAATGCAGAACGGCATCCTAACCAGAAGATGCCTACTCGCGAAGAGGTCTGTGCCGCACTCGAGGCACGTCTGCAACAAATGCAGGCCGAAGGACCTCGGCCCGATGTATTCACCTTCGCGGGTAACGGAGAACCCACATTGCATCCCCACTTCGCGGAAATCATCAACGACACCATCCGCCTGCGCAATCAATATTTTCCCGAAGCGCGTATCAGCGTATTGAGCAACGCCACGCAAATCCTGAAGCCCAATGTCTTCGCCGCGCTCTGCCGAGTGGATAACAACATCTTGAAATTAGACACGGTGGACACGGACTTCATTCATGCCGTGGACCGTCCCACAGGACACTATTTCGTGGAAGCCATCGTCGAAGGCCTCATCCGTTTTCGTGGTCATGTCATCATCCAGACCATGTTCCTTTGCGGAACCGATGCCGATGGTCGCGACATCACCAACACTTCCGACCATTTCGTCAAGCCCTGGTTAGAGGCCCTCAGCCTCATTGGTCCTCAGCAGGTCATGATTTACACCATCGACCGCGAGACGCCCGTCAGTACCCTCTGCAAGGCGCAGCCCGAAACCCTCGACGCCATCGCACAACGCGTCCGCGACCTCGGGCTTTCTTGCTCCGTGGCCTACTGAACACTTACAAACTCAGGATTATTTGTCTCGCCAAAAAGCGGGGGTGAAAAGAACAACGATGCTGAGGATTTCCAGACGTCCCATGAGCATCAGTAACGAGAGTAACCATTTGACGATATCGGGGAGAATGCTCCACGACATCGTAGGACCGATTTCAAGTCCGAGAGTGGGACCCACATTGCTGGCACAACTGAGACTGATTGTGATGGCGTTGGTACTATCGACCCCCGTGATAATCATGACGAAATAAGTGAAGATGCAGAGGGCGAAGTACATCACCAGAAAAGCAAACAACGATAGCTGGTTCTGATAGCTCACCGATATACCATTGACGCGCACCGGCAATACGGCATTTGGATGAACAAGGCGCTTGAACTCGTTGCGCACCATCTCTATCAACATCACACCTCGCACACATTTCAGGCCACCGCTGGTGGAGCCTGCGCAACCACCTATGAACATACAGATAGAAAGGATGACCCACGTAATGTGAGGCCATTGGCCTGCATCGTCGTTGAAGACACCTGTGGTGGTGACAAAGGAGATGACTTGGAAAAGGCTGTTACGCAGGGCAAGCCAGAAGTCGTAACCGCAGCTGTACATCAAGATTCCCATAATAGCTAAGGTGGCGGTTACGACAATAGCCAGGTACAGACGGAATTCGGAATTGTGGAGAAACGCCCTGAGCCGGCGCTTGAAGAGCGTCAGGTAGAGCAAGGTGAAACTGGTGCCACAAAGGAACATGAAGAGGATGGCGGTGTAGTCGATGGCGGCATTGTGGAAGTAGCCTGTGCTGCTGTTGTGAGTGGCAAAGCCGCCGGTAGCCGTAACCGTCATGGCATAATTGGCGCAGTCGAAGAGACTCATACCCTCGAGGTAGAAACAGATGGCACAGACAAGTGTCAGCGTGGAATAAATACCCCATATCCAGCGCCCTGTGGTGCTGAGGCGTGGGTGCATACGGGAACGCATAGGGCCGGTGGCTTCGGCGGAGAAGACCTTGACGCTACCGCCGACGAGGGAGGGAAGAGTGGCTAACGTGAAGAAGACGATACCCAAACCGCCAATCCATTGCGTCAAACTTCGCCAGAAAAGCAAAGCGTGCGGCAACCGTTCCACGTCGTCGATGAGGCTGGCACCCGTGGTGGTGAACCCAGAGATTGTCTCGAAATAGGCATCCGTAGGGCTGGGGACGTAGCCGCTGGCAACGAAAGGGATGGCACCAAAGAAGCTGAAGATAATCCAGATGATGGTCACGACGAGGTACGAGTCGCGGCGCGACATCGTATCAGAGGAGCCGTGGCCTGCCCATTGCATCAGGCAGGCTCCCACAACTGTGGCAAGGACGGCGATGAGGAATGCCATGGTGTCATCCTCGCCATAGACGAAGGACATCACTACGCACAGCGCCATCATGCCAGCCTCGATGAAGAGCAGCTGACCGATAATTTTCCAGATGATTCTCCAGTTTATCACGATGCGTCAATAGCGGAAGCTACTGCCTCCGAGGAACTCGCGAAGCAGCGAGGTGGGTGGTATCTGCTTGCTTGAGATTGGTTCGAAGAATCCGATGAACTGACGCAGGCGGAAGGCCTCGGAATACTCGGGCGCCGTAGTGGGCACCTCCTCCAGGATAGGAAGGACGTGGACACGCAGCACCGACAATTCATAGAGCAGCGCCGTGTTAATCATCATGTCGCAATTGTTCTCGAAGGGGAAGATCCACTTCTCCTCACCAGCCCTGACACTGGGCCAGCGGTGGATGGTCTCCTCAGCGGAGTAGTTGCGGAAGTTCTTGTCGCGCAACATGCGGCGGAGCAGTCGGGCGTCAGAGGTAGAAATCTTCTTCTCCTCGTCGAGCTGAATCGTGGTCAGCGCGGTAACGTAGACCTGGAACTTCTCTTCGCGCGGAATCTGCGGCGTCAGGTCGGGGTTAAGGGCGTGGATGCCTTCGATGATGAGGATGTTATTGTCCTTCAGGGTCAGGCGTCTACCGCTGGGCACACGCTCACCTGAGACGAAATCGTAGCGAGGCAGTTCCACGGTCTCACCCGACAGTAGTTGGGTCAGTTGCTTGTTGAAATATGGAACGTCCAAAGCACCCAGGCACTCGTAGTCGTACTCGTTGTTTTCATCCAGAGGGGTGTTCACGCGGTTGACGAAGTAGTCATCCATGGAAATGGTCATCGGGCGCATTCCACAAGCGGCCAGCTGAATCGCCAGTCGTTTGCTGGTGGTGGTCTTGCCGCTACTGCTGGGGCCTGCCAAGAGTACCAGGCGGCGACCGAGGGCGCAGATTTCGTCGGCGACCTTCGCTATCTTACGCTCCTGCAGCGCTTCGCTGACGTTGATGATTTCCGTGGCGTGGCCTGAACGGATGGCTCCATTCAACTCGGCCACCGTGCGCATTCCCACGATTTCTTGCCAACGCTTCTGCTCGGCAACTAAGGCTTCAAGTTTAGGACTCTTCATATTATTGGATTAACGGATTAACGTAATAACAAATGAGCGTAATAACGGATGAACGTAATAACGAATGAACGTAATAACGAATGAACGTAATAACGAATGAACGTAATAACGAATGAACGTAATAACGAATGAACGCAATAACGAATGAACGGATGAACGAATGAACGAAATGTCGAGATGCCGATACTGCCCTCCTTATTGTTCGTTTTTCAATTTTTCAAACAGTTCCGCCATTCCAGCCGATGCACCTTTTTTAATATGCGTGAAAGGTCGTTGGGCCGTCCAGGCTACATCAGCGGGGTCGATGAGGTAAATGGGTGAATCATCGGGTACGAAACGGACCAGTCCTGCTGCAGGATATACATTCATGCTTGTTCCGATGACGATACAGATATCCGCTTGCATCGCGGCTTCCACGGCATCCTCGATTTTCGGAACAGCTTCGCCGAACCAGACGATGAAGGGGCGCAGCTGGCTACCATCGGCGGCCTTGTCGCCTATATGAATCTCCAGATGGTCGGGCGAGAGGGTTTGAATCTGAGAGGGGTCATTGGGCGAGCGTGTGGAGGTGACTTTCATCAGTTCGCCGTGGAGGTGAATGATGTTGGAGGAACCAGCCCGCTCGTGTAGGTCGTCGACGTTCTGGGTGACAACAGTCACGTCAAAATACTGTTCCAAGGCCGCCACGAGTTCGTGTCCGCGGTTGGGAGTGACCGTGGGCAGTTGCTTGCGACGTTCGTTGTAGAAGTTGATTACGAGTTCGGGGTCGCGGACATAGCCTTCGATGGTGGCTACGTCTTCCACACGATATTGCTCCCAGAGACCTCCCGAATCACGGAAGGTGCTTATACCACTTTCGGCCGACATTCCGGCACCTGTCAGGACCACAATTTTCTTCATAAAAGATGCTTTTGAAGTGAAAAACCATGCAAAAGTAAGCAAAAAACACGTAAGGTAGCGAATTTCTGCGCTAAAAAAAATAAAAAAAGCCTCACTTTGAACAAAAAGCAGTACCTTTGCGCGCGATTTTAAAAAAGGAAAAGCAAAAAACAGTATGAACAAGATTAGTTACGCCCTTGGTTTGGGTATCGGACACCAACTTAAGAATATGGGCATCGAAGATTTCAGTCTCGAAGACTTCACCAGAAGCATCAGCGATGTGCTGTCAGACGCGAAACCTGCTATTTCACACCGCGAGGCGCAAGCCCTGCTGAATGAGTATTTCGACAAGCAGGCCCGCGATCAAGCCAAAGACGCCATCGCCGAGGGAAAAGTGTTCCTCGAAGAAAATGCCAAGAAAGAAGGTGTCATCACCACCAAGAGCGGCCTACAATATCAGGTGCTCACCGAGGGCACTGGCCGTAGCCCAAAGGCTACCGACAAAGTGCGCTGCCACTATGAGGGCTGGCTTATCAACGGAAATGTCTTCGACAGCAGTTACCAGCGCGGCGAACCCGCTGACTTCCCACTCAATGGCGTTATTCCCGGATGGACCGAGGGCGTGCAGCTGATGAAAGAGGGTGCCAAGTACCGCTTCTTCATCCCCTATATCCTCGGCTATGGTGAGCGCGGTGCCGGAAGCAATATCCCCCCCTATTCCACACTCATCTTCGACGTGGAACTCATCAAAGTCCTATAATATAAATCTATCAAACCCCGAAATAACTTTTAACCCCAAATAAAAATTAAAAAGCAAAATGAAAAAGATTTCTATTTTCCTCGCAGTAGTCATGGCCGCTATCCTGACTTCCTGCAACCAGTCCGCTCCCACCGCAAACCTGAAGAGCGACATTGACACCCTGAGCTATGCTATCGGTATGAGCCAGACCCAGGGTCTGAAAGATTACCTCGTCATGCGAATGGGCGTTGACACCACTTACATCGATGCTTTCCTCAAGGGCTTCTATGAGAGCGCACAGGCCAGCAAGGATCCCAAGAAGAACGCTTACTATGCTGGTATCCAGATTGGACAGCAGGTCAGCCAGGGTATGGTGAAGAACATCAACCAGATGATTTTCGGCGAAGACAGCACCCAGACCGTCAACGAGAAGAATATCTACGCTGGCTTCATGGCTGCCGTTGCTGGCAATTTCAAGGTCATGGATCTCGACAGCGCCAATAACTATGTCCAGACACACATGGATGCTATCCAGCAGGCTGCCAAGGAAAAGCAGTACGGCGAGAACAAGGAAAACGGCGAGAAGTTCATGGCTGAGATTGCCAAGAAGGACGGCGTCAAAGAGCTCGGCAACGGCGTGTACTACGAAGTTCTGACCGAGGGCACCGGCGAAGTCGCTGCTGACACCTGCCGCGTGAAGGTTCACTACGAGGGCACTCTCATCGATGGCACCGTCTTCGATAGCAACCTCGAGCGCGACCCGACCGTCTTCGGAGCCAGCCAGGTCATCCCCGGCTTCAAGGCTGCTCTGACCACTATGCCTGTCGGTTCCAAGTGGAAGGTTTACATTCCCCAGGATCAGGCCTACGGCGCACAGGATATGGGTACCATCAAGCCCTTCAGCGCCCTGATTTTCACCATCGACCTTATCAGCATCGAGAAGTAAGACTTCTGAGTAGAAGAAGACAATGAAGTACTTGAAATATCTCTCGCTGGTACTCGTCCTGCTTTGCTGCACGAATGTCTCCGCACAGAAGCGCAAGAGCAAGAAAGCCAAGCAGCCGGTGGTGGAGGAGAAGGTAGACACGGTGCCCATGAAGGAGTTTAGCTATGCCTATGGCATCGCCCAGAGCAACGGGCTCCTGAACTACCTCTCGCAACGTGCCGGAGTGGATCTCGAATACCTCGAAGACTTCATGCAGGGATTCGCGTACGACGAGGCAACGCCGGAGGTGAAGAAGCTGAAGGCTTGGGTCACGGGTACCGAAATCCGCCAACAGCTGGAACACCAACTGCTCCCCCAGGCCAACCGTCAGGTCAACGACAGCGTGGATCTCATCGACAAGGCATCGTTCCTCGAAGGCTTCCGCGCTGGCATCCAGAACAATGGACGCATGACTCAGGACAGCGCACAGGCTATTGCCAGCAAACAGGTGGAGTATTACCACAAGGTGAAAATGGAAGCCAAGTTCGGTGACAACCGCAGAGCCGGCGAAGCATTCTTGGCTGAGAACACCAAGAATGATAGCGTGAAGGTCACCGCCAGCGGGCTCCAGTACAAGGTGATTACCGCCGGAACAGGTGCCGTGCCCGTCGCCACGGACAAGGTGAAGGTGAACTATGAGGGACACCTCATCGATGGCACCGAGTTCGACAGCAGCTACAAGCGCAAGCAACCCGCCACCTTCGCCTGCAACCAGGTCATCAAGGGCTGGACGGAAGCGCTGACCATGATGCCCGTGGGCTCCAAGTGGGAGATATACATCCCCCAGGAACTGGCCTACGGAGACCGCGAGTCGGGCAAGATACCTCCCTTCTCTGCACTCATCTTTACCGTCGAGCTTTTGGAGATTGTGAAGTAACACAACACCTAAAAACTGCAAAAAGACACCAAAATGGCCTTTTGGTGTCTTTTTTTTCGTTTAAATGCTGGCTCTTTGAAACTTTTTACCTACTTTTGCAGCAAAAAGGAAAGAAAACCGACGAATATGGAAAAGATTGACAGCCTCGACAAGAAAATACTCGAGATTATTACGCGCAACGCGCGCATACCTTTTAAAGATGTGGCAGCTGAATGCGGCGTCTCTCGCGCAGCCATCCACCAGCGTGTTCAGCGACTTGTTGACATCGGCGTCATTACGGGTTCAGGATACCACGTCAACCCTGCTTCACTGGGCTACAACACCTGCACCTACGTGGGAATTACCCTCGAGCGCGGCTCCATGTACAAACACGTGGTCTCGGAGTTCGAGAAGATTCCGGAAATCGTAGAATGCCACTTCACCACGGGCCCTTACACCATGCTCATCAAGCTTTATGCCCGCGACAATGCCCATCTGATGTCCTTGCTGAATGACCGCTTGCAGGAAATACCTGGCGTCATCGCCACAGAGACACTTATCTCCCTGAAACAAAGCATCAAGACCGAGGTTCCCATTGGACTCTCCGATAAGGATGTTGCCGCCATTCAGGCACTGGCCACCAAGAAGGCAGGACTCACCACAGATATGCTGGAGGACTGAGGGGATAACGATGAATGACGAATGATGATATGAAAGCGGCTTTGACTTTTGACTGGAAATCCTGTTACAATCATTTGCACGCAGATTTCCCTGGAACTCATCGTACACCGGTGATAGGTATCACGGGCAATTTCGGTGAGAAAGGCTGTGAACTGGCTGAAGGGTACTTCGAGAGCATCCTTCGTGCTGGTGCCACTCCCTTAATCCTTCCTCCTACAGACGACACCGACGCCCTCACAACATACCTCGATCACATCGATGGCCTGCTGCTCTCTGGAGGTGCGGACCTCAATCCGCTTTTCGTGGGCGAGGAACCAAGCCCTGCCCTCCATGGTATCTGTCCGCGACGCGACCTCTGTGAGCTATTGCTTATCCGTCTGGCCTTCGACCGTCAGATTCCTATCCTTGGCATCTGCCGTGGTATGCAGATGTTGGTCACCGCACTCGACGGAAGCATCTGGCAGGACTTGGGAGAGTTCTATAACTCCAGAGCCAAAGAGACCGCTGAGAACCCAGGAGCCTCCGAGAGCCCTGAGACTCCGGCACCTTGGAAACCCATCAAGCACGACCAGTCGTTGGACCGCTCTGTAGCATCGCATACCATACAGGTTTGTGGGTCGCTGTTGAACAGTATCATATCTGGGCTCAAATATGTCAATAGCTTCCACCATCAGGCTGTCCGCGAGGCGGGTCCTCATCTGTGCATCGCGGCAACTGCGCCTGACGGTGTTATTGAAGCGGTGGAGTCGTCGGAACACAAGAGCATTCTCGGAGTGCAATGGCATCCCGAATGCTTCTGTCTCGCAGGCGATGACTCCATGATGCCGCTCTTCCACTGGCTCAAGGTCGAAGCACAGAACTACCGGGAAGCCCGCGACGTACATAGCCGCATCATCACCCTCGACAGCCATTGCGACACTCCCATGTTCTTTGACCAAGACATCGATTTCGCAGAGCGCGACCCGCGCATACTCGTGGACTTGCACAAGATGCAGGAAGGAGGACTGGATGCAAGTATCATGGTAGCTTATATTCCCCAGGGACCCCTTACCTCCAAAGGCTACGCGGACGCGTTTGACTACGCAAACAGCCAGCTACGGCGCGTTAAGCAGCTGGCCGCAGAGAATGATAATGCCGTAGCTATCGCCTACAACGGTGCAGAGATAGCACGCCTGAAGGCAGCTGGCAAGCGGGCAATCCTACTCGGCATCGAGAACGGCTACGCCATCGGACGGGATCTCTCGCTATTGGATTTCTTCGCCAGGGAACACGGCATCATCTACATGACTCTCTGTCACAACGGCAACAACGACATCTGCGGCTCGGCCTCGCCTGGCGAGGGGGAACGGCCGCTGGGTGTCTCGGCCTTCGGCGCCGATGTCATCCGCGAGATGAACCGCCTGGGAATCCTGGTGGACCTCTCCCACGCCAGCGAGCAGAGTTTCTACGATGCGCTGGAAATCAGCCAAAAACCTATTGTGTGCTCTCACTCCAGCAGCCGAGCCCTCTGCAACCACCCGCGTAACCTTACCGACAACCAGCTGCGCGCCCTCGCTAAGAAAGACGGTGTGGCGCAAGTCACCTTTTATAAAGGTTTCCTGCGCGAGGAGGGCGAGGCTTCGATTCTCGATGCCGTAGCGCACCTAAACCACATGGTGCAGGTGATGGGCGTGGAGCACGTGGGAATTGGCACGGACTTCGATGGTGGCGGCGGCGTGCCCGGTTTGGCCTCGGCCTCCGAACTCATCAATTTCACACGCCGCCTCCTGCGTCAGCGCTACTCAGAGGACGACCTCCGTCGTATTTGGGGAGGCAACTTCCTGAGGGTGATGCACAGACAAAGAGAATGAATAGAAAATGAAAGACATAAAAAAAAGAAACTATGCGTAGCAGATTTTACGTCGCTCATACCTTATTAATAATATCAGCCGTTGTGCTCATGATGAGCCTTGGCTCTTGCACAGGTCGCACAAAGAAAGGCAAGGGGAGCGACACCATAGCCCTCGCTCCGGCACCCAAGTTCGTGGCCGACTCCGCCATGAGTTATATCATAGCACAGTGTAACTTCGGTCCCCGTGTTCCGGGGAGTGCGGCGCACAAGGCCTGTGGTGACTGGATTATCAGCAAATTCCAGGAGTTTGGTGCCGAGGTGCGCGAGCAGCGCACGGAACTGCGTGGCTACGACGGCGAGTTAATGCCCTGCCGCAATATCTCGGCATCCATGAATGCCGACCTGACTGACCGCATCCTCTTCACGGCCCACTGGGATAGCCGTGCCTGGGCAGACAACGACCGCGTCGCGGCCAACCACCACAAGCCCGTTATGGCTGCCAACGACGGCGCTTCGGGTGTTGCCGTGATGCTGGAAATTGCCCGGCTCCTGATGACCAAGGGCCTCGCGTGCGGAGTGGACTTCGTGTGCTTCGACCTCGAAGACCAGGGGACACCCCAATGGGCAGAGGACGAGACGATTGACGTGGAACTGTCCGACGAGGGCGACTACTGGTGTCTCGGCTCGCGCTACTGGGCCGAAACGGCCTATGCTACAGGCTACACCGCCCGCTATGCCATCAATTTGGACATGGTAGGAGGTCGTGGTGCGCGCTTTGAGATGGAGGGCTTCTCCGTGCACTATGCCACCCCCTTGGTAAACATGGTGTGGCATCTGGCGGACCAGCTGGGCTACGGCGAGTTCTTCATACAACACAAGTCCGGATATGTCACGGATGACCATGTGCCCCTCAATCAGTTGGCGCGCATTCCAGCCATCGACATCGTCCCCCATCATTCAAATGGACGTTCCAACTTCGGACCCACTTGGCATACCATCAACGATACCCCCGAAGCCATTGACCCGGCCGTCCTCAAAGCCGTTGGCCAAACGCTTCTGCAATTGATATACAACGATAATTGAATATTGGAAATAGGCTCGCGCTACGCGCGAAGGTTAAGACACGGCTACGCCGTAGTTTAAGGTTTAAAGTTTAAGGTTTAACGACCTACGGCTTGAAAACCACTCCGCGCAGCCCTCCTTAAACATTAAACATTAAACTTTAAACTACGGCCATAGGCCGTGTATATCAAACATTAAACTACGGCCATAGGCCGTGTAAAAACCACTCCGCGCAGCCTTCCTTAAACATTAAACTTTAAACATTAAACTACGGCCATAGGCCGTGTAAATATGACCATTAACGAAATACAAGACTCCATCATCGAGGAATTCTCTGACTTCGACGACTGGATGGATAAATACCAGCTCCTCATCGACCTCGGTTCAGAACAACAGCCCCTACCCGCCAGCGCCAAGACGGAGCAGAACCTCATCGAGGGTTGCCAGAGCCGTGTGTGGCTGACCGCCGACCTCACTCCCGCCGGCCTTATCCACTTTGAAGCAGAGAGCGACGCCCTGATCGTCAAGGGCATTGTCACCCTGCTCATCCGCGTCCTCAGCGACCATACGCCACAAGAGATTCTTGATGCCGACCTCTACTTCATCGAACAGATAGGCCTGCGCGAACACCTCTCTCCCACCCGCAGCAACGGCCTCCTCGCAATGCTCAAACAAATGAAGATGTACGCGCTCGCGTTTAAGGCTCGCTCAAAGAGCGAAGGTTAAGACACGGCTACGCCGTAGTTTAAGGTTTAAAGTTTAAGGTTTAACGACCTCCGGCTTGAAAACCACTCCGCGCAGCCCTCCTTAAACATTAAACTTTAAACCTTAAACTTTAAACTACGGCCTCAGGCCGTGCATATCAAACATTAAACTACGGCCTCAGGCCGTGCCCCATTATGGAATCCACTCGTCAACAGAAGATTGCCCGCCTCATCCAGAAGGAACTCAGCGATATCTTCCAGCGCCAGACCCAGGCCACGCGCGGCGTGCTGGTCAGCGTCTCCGTCTGCCGCGTCAGCCCCGACATGAGTGTCTGTCGCGGCTACCTCAGCATCTTTCCCAGCGAACGTGCTCAGGAAATCTGCGACAACATCAATGCCAACGTTGCCCAAATACGCTACGAACTCGGACAACGCACCCGCCATCAGCTCCGCATCATACCCGAACTCAAGTTCTTCGTAGATGATAGCCTGGATTACGCGGAGAATATCGACAAGCTCTTAAGTGAAAATTGAAATCGCGGCCTTCGTTATTACGTTATCACGTTATTACGTTATTACGACAACTAATCGGCCGCTCCATCCTTCATTCTTTCAACGTTTCAATTTTTCAATTTTTCAACCTTTCAATATTTCAATATTTCAATTTTATAAGACAATGGGAAAGAATGCATCCACTCAAATACATTCTACTCCCTCCCTCAAAGGGAGGGCGGGGGGTGGGTCCGTTCTTCTCTTTCCCCTCTTCATCGCGCGTCGCTACCTCTTTGCCCGCAAGCGCCATCTGACTACAGGCGTCATCTCCGTCATCTCCATCTGTGGGGTGGCGCTGGCGACGGCAGCCCTGATAGTGACGCTGTCGGTCTTCAACGGCTTCCGCGATATGGTCGCCTCCTTCTTCACCGCTTTTGACCCGGAGCTGAAGGTGATGCCAGCAGAGGGAAAAACCTTTGCGGCCGACGATCCTGCGTTGGACAAGGTGCGTGAACTCGACTTCATAGACGTCTTCACAGAAACCCTTCAGGATCAGGCCCTGATTGTGGGGAAAGAACGCCAGTGGGTGGTCAACATCAAGGGCGTCGATGACAACTTCACGAAACTGGTGGACATCAGCAGCATCCGCTATGGCGACGGAGAGTTCTGCCTTCATGCCGACGTGCTCGAATACGGTGTCATGGGCATCCGGCTGGCCAGCGCCCTCGGCCTCGGTACCAGCTACGAAGGCGGCCTGCCCGTCTATGCACTCCGTCGTGGAGAGCGCGTCAACATGGGAAATCCTATGCAGAGCTTCAACAGCGATGAACTATACTCACCCGGTGTCGTCTTCAACACCAACCAGTTGCAGTACGACGCCACCTACATCCTGACCTCCCTCAGCTTCGCCCGCCGTCTCTTCGACCAGCAAGGACGCCTCTCTGCGGTGGAGCTAAAGCTGAAGCCCGGCACCAACCTGCACAGCGCCCAGAAACAAATCCGAAAGCTCCTCGGCGACCGCTTTCTGGTGCTCAACCGCTACGAACAGCAGGCAGACACCTTCCGCATCATGCAGGTGGAGAAATTCATCGCCTACCTCTTCCTTTCCTTCATCCTCCTCGTCGCCTCCTTCAACATCATCAGCTCCCTCGCCATGTTGATGATTGAGAAACAGGAGAATGTAGCCACCCTGCGCGCCCTCGGAGCCGACGACGGTCAGGTGCGCCAGATTTTCCTCTTCGAGGGTTGGCTGATTTCTGGAATCGGTGCCGTAATTGGAATTATTGGAGGCCTGGGGCTTTGCTGGCTACAAATCACCTTTGGCCTCGTCAAGTTAGGAGCCAGCGAAGGCAGTTTTGTCATCGACTCCTATCCCGTCAGCATCCAACCCTCCGACCTCCTCCTCACCTTCCTCACCGTCCTCCTTGTCGGTTTCCTCGCCGTCTGGTTGCCCGTTCGACGGATGACCCGCGAGCTGTAGATGCTCATCTTGATGTCTTCGGCATCTCGCTGACACCTTGGGTGGAGGCTGGAATTCTACGGATGCCCCCTTCGTCGTCATAGCTCATCGGCTCGGCGATGATGCTACGGCTGTAGCTTCCACCATCAGGAAGGCCTCCGTTGTGAGAGAAGAAAAGCCATTGGCCTTTGAAATTGACGATGGCCAGGTGCGTGGTGTTCGAGTTGCCGGCAATCTCACTAATAATGCCCATGGGAGTGTAGGGACCGCCGATGTGGTCGCTGACGGCGTAGGCAATCTTCTCGGGCCACTCCGAAGCGTAGGTCAGGTAGTACTTGCCGTTGTATTTGTGCATCCACGGAGCCTCGGTGAAATTGGGTACATCGATGCGATGGATGTCGCCGTCAATCTCAATCATGTTATCCTTCAGTTTAGCGTAGTAACATTCCTTATTTCCCCAGATGATATAAGCAGTCCCATCAGACCCTCCCCCTGCAGCTTCTCCAGCCGGAACACTTAATAGTTCCGTCTTCGAACCACCTGTGAGGGAGGGAGCGGTTACCTCTTCCATTGAACTACTGCCTTGATAGTATCTACTCCCCTCCCTCACAGGGAGGGGCTGGGGGGTGGGTCTATCAATAAAGATGGCGGGATCAATGCATGCCCAGCTGTGTTTCGAGGCGAAGCAGTCCTTGTTAGTAAGCAACGGTTTTCCAAGTGCGTCCTTGTAAGGACCGGTAATCTTATCGCTCACTGCCACGCCGATGCCGCACCAGTTGGTCGAGACATACCAATAATACTTGCCGTCCTTGCCACGAGCCACATGTCCAGCGTAGGCTTGCTTGCTGTCAGCCCATTTGAAGTCATCGATACGCAGGGGCGAGGGGTACTCTGTCCAGTGCTTCATATCGGTGGTCGAGTAGAGCAGCCAGTCCTTCATCACGTAACCCGATTGGTTGCCTGCGGCATCGTGTCCGGCAAAGAGCCAGAGCGTGTCGCCCTCCACCAATACGGCGGGGTCAGCTGTATGCTTGTCACGAATGATGGGGTTGCCATCACTCTCAAATTCGTGGGTCAGCACATAGCCCCACTTCTGCTGCAAGCGCTCCAGTTCGTCGGCCGTCACCGACATCACCGTGCCATGACGGGGAAAGAAGTCCTTACGGAACGACTCTGGCTCCTTGGTAAACGTCTTCAAGTCCTTCGAACGCTGGAACTCGTAGCGGCCGGAGCTGTATAAGTCATACATGAGAATATAATCAGTTGACAAGTTAACGAGTTGACGAGTTGACGAGTTGTTACCATTGCCATCACCCAACTTGTCCACTTGTTTACTTGTCAACTTGTCAACTTGTGTACTTCTCAACTTGTCCACTTGTGTACTTCTCAACTTGTCAACTTGTGTACTTGTCAACTTGTCCACTTGTGTACTTGTCAACTTGTCAACTTCATTCAATTCAAACACTCCGCTGCCCTCCACATGCGTCCTTGTTCCAGCGTATGCATCAATATACTCGAAATCCTCCTTGTACGGTCCCGTCAACTTTTTAGATGTCGCTTGCTGGATGCCGTTCTTGATTTCCTTGCCGTTCTCATCCTTCGTGTTGCCTTTATAGAAGAGGTGGTACACGCCATCCTTGTAGATGATGTCATTGTCGATGCTGCCGTACTTGGCCGAGAACAGCACCTTCGGCTCGCTCTCGAAGGCCGTGAAGTCCTTATTGGCGTATGCATAATAGGTGATGAGTGTCTTGCGGTCGTTGCGCTGCAACGTGAAGTAAATCATATACTTCTTCGCCTTGTGGTCGTAGATGGTCTGCGGGGCCCACACCCAGTAGGCATCGCCGAAGTGTTCACTCCAATCCCTCGCGAGGTTAATCTTCGAGTGCGTCCAGTTCACGAGGTCTTTTGACTTCAGCAGCACGATGCCCGGGTTCGCGCCCCAGCCCTGCTTCGGGTCGAACACATGCATGTCCGTTGCCACAATATAGTAGCAGCCGTCCTCGCCTCGCAGGATATGCGGGTCGCGAATGCCGCCGCTCTCGCTGATGCTGTCACTGGCTATGATCGGCCTGTTGCCGTTCAGCGCATACCAATTCTGTGCGTCCTCGCTCACGGCGAAGCGCAGCTGCTCCATCAGGTTCTTGTCGCCACCGCCCTCGAAGTAGGCGAAAAGGTAGCCAGAGGCCTCACCCCCAGCCCCTCTCCGACTGGCGAGGGGAGTAGTTACCTGTGCTGTTAGTCCCAAACATAAAGCTATTGCCAATAGGGAAAGAATTATTCGTTTCATATACATTTTTCTTATTTTTCTACAAATGTGTTGAAGGAATGAGCGGCGAGGGTTACATTCAAATATTTGACAATTGGACCATTTACAATTTGACCATTAAGTCCGATGCTCAGAGTCTTCGCCTCGTTGTTCGTGTTGCCACAGATGACGACGCGCTTGCCGTCGGGACGTTGGAAGACAATGGCCTGCAGACCGTCCTTTATCGGGTAGAAGGCAAGGAGCGTGCTACCCGGCTCCACGAAATGCGAGAAGTGCTTGTAGGCGTAGTACTCGGGGGTGTAGCGGTAAGTATATTCAGTTGACGAGTTAACGAGTTGACGAGTTCTTGAAGTGTCAAGCGTCCCGTTGGGCCGAGCGAACGAGTTGTTACCATCACCATCATCCAACTTGTCAACTTGTGTACTTGTCAACTTGTCAACTTGTGTACTTGTCAACTTGTCAACTTGTGTACTTGTCAACTTGTCAACCTGTGTACTTGTCAACTTGTCAACTTGTGTACTTGTCAACTTGTCAACTTGTGTACTTGTCAACTTGTCAACCTGAATTAACGCATTCTGCTTCCAGCCCCACGCACTGCGTCCCTGGTCACAGAGGATGAAGTTCCAGTTGTAGTACTCGTCGCAGCCACGACCGATATACTCGTGCAGCAGGTAGAAGGTGTGCTCGCCGGCACGCCAGTCCATCTGTCCGTTGCCGCACTCGCTCTCGCTGCTCACCATGTGAAGGTCGGGGTGATGCTCGCGCATAAAGTCGAGGTTCTCGCGGCCCTCCCACTGAAATCCTATACCTTGAATAATCAAAGTATCCTTTGTCGCATCAATATCCACTCCCCTCTCTTTGGGAGAGGGGGTGGGGGTGAGGCCACTGACTATCTTTTCCACGTAGTCCTGTCGGTTGGTGTTGAACGTGCCCACATAGAGCTTCACCTCGGGGTGCTTCTCGCGCAGCGTGGGCGCCAGATATTCCTTATTAAAACGTATCGTTCCCTCTGCCGTCCACGCGCAGCCCGGATAGGGCGTATAGCTGTAGGCCTCGTTTTGGTACATCACCATGTCGATAGGTATATTCTCTTCTGCATAGAGGTCGATGAACTTGCAGAACATGTTCGCGTAGGCCTGCAGGTAGCGCGGGTCTTGGATGAAATAGTTCTGCGTGGCCAGCTTCTTGGGGAAGAGCCGTCCGCGCTGACCATCCATAAATTGCATCTCATTAGGATCAACGGCCCCGCTCCCCGTTCCCCCCGTGGGGGGGAGAGCCGAGTCACCCACGGAAATTCTCCCCCCCACGGGGGGAGTTAGAGAGGGGCTAAATAGCAAGTAGTCCTTCTCCTTCGGCTGCGTGTTAAACGGCGAACTGACAACGCAGTAGTCCTGGTTGATCTTCATCCACGAGGGCGGACTCCATGGCGACACCCAGAAGGTCATGGCGGGCTGCCACCGCTGCGCCATCTTGATGAGTTGGATGACGTTCTCCTTGTCGTGCTCGATATTGAAGTATTTCAGCGCGAAGTCGCCCGCCACCGTATCGCACGAGTACCACGCACGGCTGTAGTCGTTGGCGTTCATCGTCAGACGTCCGCGAGTGAACCGCAGGTCGCCGTCGGGTGCAAAGATGTCGTGCATGATTTTCTCCTGCTCCTCCTTTGTCAAAAGGCGGATGGCATCAAGGTCGAGTTCGTTGAAACAGGTACCCCAAGCCCGGAAGGGCTTTGAATTATGAATTATGAATTGTGAATTATGAATTGATTTGGACTTCGCTTTCGTCGAGAGCGAGACTTTGCCTTTCGTCTGCCACGGCTGCTGTTCCGTCGTGGTGTACTGTGTGAATGTCTGTGCCGAGGCCTGCAAGCCCACGGCCATCAATAATAATAATGTCAGTTTCTTCATTGTCCTATGGTTTTTGTTTCAGAAATCTGGTGCAATGATGGTGCAAACCGAATGCAATCGAGCTCGCTCAGATTACTGAGGTGCAGCCCACCTTCGAAAATTTTTGCAAAGGTACTGCATATTCCTCATATTCCTTTTCATTATTCTGTCAAAAATTAGCAAAAAACTGTCATCTACTTCTTAAACAGGATATTTTCTACGTGGTTGCCGACATATATGGGCACGTAATCGGCAGTTTTGTACCAGCGTGGCTTGCCTGGCATCTCGTCGTAGATGGTACGGCCGTTGATTTTCAGACCCTCGAAAGTGATGTTGCGAACACAACGTTGTTCGTTGTAACCATTGATGATGGAGAGGTTAGTTCTTGAAGTATCAAGCGAGCAAGCTCGAGCGGACGAGTTCTTAAAGCGTGAAGCGTCGCAAAGCACCGAGCGGACAAGTTGTTTGTTATGCTTGTGGTCATCCAACTCGTTTACTTGTTTACTTGTCGACTTGTCAACTAAATCATAATACCGTATGTTTCGGAAGGTGATGTTCTCGATGCCGCGACCGGGAGCGGTGCAGTACTTGTCGTTCCAGCATACTTTCGCTTGTAGGATACTTCCCTGCTGAATCTGCTCAATACGGATGTTGTCAAAGACCACATCGCGTACCAGATTGTTGTCACCGCAGTTGATGGCGAGGCAGCCTTGATAATCCACCTGTGGTTCTGCCTGTCCGAGGATGTCGATATTCTCGTAGCGCAGGTGTTCAATGGTGTCGCCGCGCTCTGAGTTCCCGTGTAGTCCAATCATGATTGGGTGTGCCACATCGGCCCAAAGTGTACTGTTTCGCATCGTCACATTACGGACATTGCCATTAAAACCCTTGCGTGTGGCGTAGGCCGTGGTGCAGTCGTCGCTGTTGCGGCAAAACACGCGGTCGAAGAGGATGTCTGAGCAGCCGCCGAAAATGTTAAGCCCATCGCCCCACGAGGGATGAGAGATACTGCGTACATCATGCAGGGTGACGTTCTGCGACTCGCCCATCGGACAAGTGTTCAGCACAAGACCATCGACAAGGACATTCTTTCCGCGTCTGATGCGACAGCCCTCGTAGCCTCTTGTCGGACGGGCGATACCTCGTCCGAGAATACTCACGTCGTGGGCATCGTCAATGCTGAATGTGCCTGCAAAGTAGCTGCCTGGTGCCAGATAGACCGTTGTGTTGGAGGGTACGGCGATGCTATCGGGCGTAGCGTAGTAACCAGGAGCATAATACTTGAAGGTACGTCCTTGTGTCTTAGCCTCTGCCTCTGCGTCTTCCTTCGACACGGGTGGCTTAGAGGTGAAGACGAGCAGATTGTTGGTGATGTCGCCGTCGAGTTCCACACTGACATTCTCTGGCTGAAACAAGAGAAATTGAACGGTGCTATCGTTCTGAACATTGGCAATCGTCCCACGATAATCAGGACGAATCCGCGCCGTCGTGAACTTGCGGTTCTTGGAAATGACCCGCACAAAGACATCGCCAGTGAAGTCAAACACGCAGTAACTTATCTCCGATACTTGGTGTTTCCCTCCGCCAGGTTCCCCTCCATTACGGAAGGGATCGGGGGTGGGGCTGCTATTCACCTTCGCCATATACGTATCCACCTTCGTCCATTCCTTACTACCTCGCGGCTGTACGAACACATCATAGTCGTGCTTCAGCGGAGCGCCATCGGGAGCTGGATAGGTAAAGACCTGATGCAGGCGCTCGCCTTCCTGTACACCCTTCACCGTGAACTGATTGGCCTCGGGGTTCTGTTGTATCTCTCCGCGCTTCTCGGCTTTTCGTTGCAGGTCGAGAAGCTTCTTCGTATAGGGCATCTTCAATCCCTTTCGTTTCACGAAATGGTTGTAGGGAAGGTCGTAGATGCAGCGGATGCGACCACGTCCCATCGAGCCGGGCTCTGTCCAGTCGTTGTAAAGTCCTGTGCAGTCCGTCCATGTCTCAAAAGGTACGTCGTAGCCGAGGTTATACTTCGCTGAGTACTCAATCCCTTTCATGAGGCGATTGTCAAGAGCGCCCCAAAGGTCATTGCCCTGCATCCCCGACGTGCCGTCGCCTGCCCGTAGCCCTTCCCAAGCCATTTCGCAGATGTCGCACATAGCACCAAGTCCCAACTGTGCATGACCTTGGTCGCGGCCCGTCTCTTGACATTGACCTGTCTCGCTGACGTAGTTGGGCAGCGAGCCGTTGTCGTTGGCGTGTAGGAAATAGTCAATGCTGGCTTGATAGAGCGTGCTGTCCTCCAAGAAGATGGCACAGGCCATCCTGCAACGGTTCACAATCGCTCCCCAGTTGCCATTAGCGTATGGGCTGTCTGCCTCGAACTTGTCGATGGTCGGCAGCATTGCCCGTCGAATCATGCTTCCCCATTCAGCTGTCGCGTGCGACCGCAGAATGGTCATCGCCCTCACCAACCAATAACCTTGGATACAACACAGCGGCGCATCATGACCGTCAAAGCGTTGCAATGTTGCGGCGTAGGCATTAATTATCTCTAATGCCTTTGTGGTGCAAGCCTTTGTGTCCTCTGTCTGCTCTGTGCTCTCTGAGCTCTTCGCACACTGCCACGCCGTCCACATATCCCGCTCGCTGCCGCCCTTCGAAGCACGGAACTCACCGTCGCGGGCCACAACATCGTAGGGGCCTGCCATCTTGTAGTCTCGGAGGTCGGACTGGGCGAAAGAATGAAAAGTGAAAGAGTGAAAAGTGAAGAATAAAGAAATGATAAATAATAAGGAACGGGTGCGCATGAGTTGAATTGTTTAGAGTTCTTGAAGGGTCAAGCGACCATAGGTCGAGCGTAGGGTTTAGAGTTTAGAGTTTAAAGATAGTTTATTATACCGGCTAAGAGCTTCAATATAATAGTAGTCGGCATAGATGATGCTGGCATCGATTTCGGAGCCTGCGGGATGGTGGCCTGTGGAGTGCATTAGGAAAGCGACGTTGCGGTCGCGGCTCTGGTAACGGTCGGTGCTGAGATCTAGGAGCATATTGATGGCCGCTTCGCGATAGGTCGTAGCTTTCTCACCTCCTACATATTGATAGAGTTCCAACAAAGCCGAGGCTACCACGCACGCCGCAGAAGCATCTTTTAATCCGAGGAGTTGACGAGTAAACGAGTTGACAAGTTGACGAGTTGTTTGCTCATTTTTCACTTCCGGAATGTCCATATCCCAATAGGGAACCCAGTCATCGCTGGTCTCGCGCAATCGTTTCAGATAGATGTCGGTGACTTTCTGTGCGAAGTCGAGGAAGCGTTGGTCGTGAGTGTAGCGATAAACCATTGTGTAGCCATAAATGGCCCACGCCTGTCCACGGCTCCACATAGAAGAGTCGGCATAGCCCTGATGTGTCACGCCTTTTATGAAGTGGCCGTCCAACGTGTCATAAACGGCGACGTGGTAACAGCTGCCATCCTCGCGGAAATGGTGCTTCATCGTGGTCTCGGCGTGGCGGACAGCGATGCTGTCGTGGTCTGCCCAGAACAGCAGTTCCAGATTCATCATGTTGTCCATGATGGTGTTGTGACCACCATAGTCTTTTACGTGACGGGGCCAAGAGAGGATGGTGCCGACGGTGGGATTGAAGAGCGTGGCGAGGGAGTCGGCAGCGCGCAGGGCTACTTCGCGGTAGCGATCATTCTTCGTTACCTCATATCCCTTCAAGAATGAGTTGATGGTGATGAACCCAAGGTCGTGGTCATAGACGGGTGCCTCCACGACGGGTATCAGTGCCTCCGTATAGCCTTCTGCAACCTCCTTCAACTTTTCACAATCATATTTTTCACTTTTCACTCTATCATTTTTCACTTTATACTCATAGTCCATCCAGAGCACGCCTGCCCAGAAGCCCGAACACCATTCTTCAGGTTTGGCTTTACGAAGGTTCCAAATGGTATCGCCTTCCAGAATATTGCGTGGCATCATTGAAAAATCATAGTTGTATGTGCTGTCACGCAGTGCAACCAAAGCTCGTTCTACTTGTTGATGACAATACTGCAGCTGCCTATCAGCATCAAATGCTTGTTCTTGTCGGCAGGCTAAGAAAAACACAGGAAGAATGAATAGTAATAAACGAGTTCGCATAATCAGTGGGACTATTAATGTGATAATGTAAAATGCATTGTTGCTCCACCGCAGGGTTGCAGCTGTAAAGTGATAGACTTTCCTGCCTTGATGGTAATCGTCTTAACGCTGACCTTCGTGCGGGTGTTTACCGCTGGATCATCGTTAAATATCGTGACGGTGTATCGTTTGCCTTCTTCGAGGAGGTCGGTGGGAATCGTAACCATCCGCGCCTCGGTATTTGTCATCGCAGCTACATACCATTCCTCTCCGCTGCGGCGGGCGATGACGATGTGTGAACCAGGTGCACCATCGAGGACACGAGTCTCGTCCCAAGCGGTCTTAAGGTTGTCGAACCAACGGAGTTCCGGCTCGTCGTTGGCTGTTTCTGGCTTGTCGTACCAGAAGAGTGTGGTGAGCGGGGAATAATAGACGAGCGAAGCCGCAAGCTGGTGACCGTGAGTATTCTTTAGACGGCGGTCGTAGTAACAGATGGTGTAGTCGGCAGGACCATTGATCATACGGGTGAAGGGCAAGACGGTGTTGTGCGTGGCATCGGGGAATTCCTCGTTGCCGCGTATGCCCTCTTGCGTGAGCAGGTTGGGATAAGTGCGCGAGAAACCCGACGGCCGGTATTCATCATGGATATTTATCATGAGATGGTTCTCAGCAGCATAGCGCACCATGTCATGAAGCCAGACTGCCCAGCGATGCGAAGCGTATTCCACGAAGCCGCTCTTCACCCCGACAATGCCCCACTCATGCAGCAGGGGGAACAACTGGCGCATCTGCTTTTGAAGAGCGTGCTGGTTCACATAAAGCCAGATGCCTACGCCGTGCTGGCGTCCGTAGGCAACAACACGCGGCATATCAATCTGTGGGATGACCTTTGTGGCATCTCCGTCGTGGCTGGTGCAAGGCTCGTACCATTTCCAGTCGAAGAGCATATAAGGGATATGGTGCTGGGCACAGAAGTCTATGTTGCGCAGAACCGCCTCAGTGGAAAGCGTTGTGCAGCGCATGATGGTTCCGGGCTTGATCCACTCTGCCGCATCGGGTATCTCGCAGGGCGGGTTCAGGTTGTCGATGATATAGCGATGCTCAAGCAGTTGGGCGTAGCTCTCTGCCGTGATGATAACCTTCCAGGGCGTGGCGTAGTAGGTCACGATATCCACGGGCGAGTACATCGTAGTGGTGAGCGTACTGGGTTTCGTCGCTGAGGCCACGTTCTTCTCCAGACACCAGTCATCGACATCGGCGTCAGCCAAGGCGCAGTAGAGGCCATTGGATAGCTCTACCGTCACGGCACGTTCAATGGGACTGGTCACCTCTTCCACCAGTTTCAATTCGTATGGAGCCTGCGCCCATTCGGCAGCCCACACCTTCGTGCCAGGCTCAAACGAGTATTCCGTCAGGTCGGCCGTGACTTTGTGGAACACCGCCTGCGGATGTTCGGGCAGGAAATAGCGGAAAGCTATGCCCTCGTTGTATGCCCGCATCTCGATGTCCAGCCGGTAGTTGCTACCGTCGTGTTTGGAGAGGTGAAGCGTGGCAGCATTGTAGTTGTCGGGAACCACGGCCTGTTCGCCCCATAGGTTCGTAATCGTGGCTCGATGCTCAGAGGTGCTGACAGAATCCATCGTAAAGCCATTCATCCAACAGTCGTACTGCGGATAATGGCGTGCGAGAGCCCGCTCCCAAGTATAATTATCCAAGTCCAGCCCCAAACGCGAGTCGCTCACTATCGCCTTGCCATCGTGAGAAACACTATAAACGAACTCATCGCCAGTCTGCGCGATTACAAACTGGTTTCGCCCGTCGGGCGAACTGAGGCGACACTGAGCGGAGGCATGCAATGACAGCAAAAGGAGAAGAGAAATATATAGCTTGCGCATAGTCTAAGTAATTATGAGAAGTTAATGGATGTCATCCTTGGCACCATCGCCGTTTATTTTGTGATTCTTATCCAGTCGATATCCAGCCAGCCGCGGCTCGCCTTGCGTTCACAACACTCGGCCACAAAACCGAACTTGGCACCAATCCACTTGCCTTCACGCATCTTGAAAGGATCGCTGGCAGACTTGAAATGTTTGCCGTCCTGGCTATAAGAAAAGTTCACGATACCGTCCTTTACGGTGAGGCGGAGGAAGATGTCGAGATAAATGGCAGGGGCGTAGGGGATGGTGTCGCGGTCAGTAGGCTGCAAGGTGGTGATGGCCTGTTGCATTTCACTTGCTCCTTCATCGGCCCCTATGGTCGTGTGCCGTTGAAGCTGGAACGCATCGCCCTCACGACAGATAACAAGTGCGGAATAATCGCGTCCCATCATCACCAGTCCGCCATACTGTCCGTCCTCTTTTGCAGCGAAACGCACCTTGGCAGTAGCTGTAAAACGAGGCGCCGTAGGCTTCTGTAGCAGCAGGTTGGGAACATCCCAAAGACTCTTAAACTCTGTAGGCGGGTCCATCGTGTAGAGACGGTAGGTACCGTAGGCTGTGGGCTGACCGTAGAACTGATGGTAATTAGCGTGCCACTGCCATTGCAACCCTAAGCCATCATTAAACTCATCGCTCTCCTGCGGATTCACAATTAATTTGCTATTTGACTTTGGCTTGTGATAGCTCTTATAAGGCTCTCCAATGTAATCACTCCCCTCGCCCACAGGAGAAAGGCTACGGGTAGGCGAGCTTTGCTCGGGAATGGGGTTGGGGATGAGGCGTCCCATAATCGGCCAACCGCTCGACCAATCAACAGGTTGCAGATAGACAACTCGCCCATAGGCTCCTTTGTCATTGAAATGCAGGAACCAATCCTCGCCGAAGGCCGTGTGAACCCACGCACCTTGATGAGGTCCATTGATGTCGGTCTTGCCCTGCCACATCACGCGCCGCCATTCGTAGGGGCCATATGGCGACTTACTTCGCATAGCCAACTGCCAGCCCATCGCCACGCCACCAGCAGGACATAGTATCCAGTACCAACCATCGCGTTTGTAGAACTTCGGCCCCTCAGCTGTATGATTCTCCTGCCCGCCATCGAACACGATGCGAGGCTGACCAATTGCCTTTGTGCCGTCAGCAGAGAGTTCCCTCACAGAGAGCACGGAGTTGAAGCCCGCCCGCGAGTTGGCCCATGCATTCACCAAGTAGCAGCGCCCGTCCTCGTCCCACAGCGGACACGGGTCAATCATCCCCTTGCCTGTAATCACACAATTAGGCGCAGACCATTTTTCACTTTTCACTTTTCCTTTTTCACTTACAGGGGCTTTCACCATAAAGATTCCATGATCCGGGTCGCCCCAATATATATATAAGGTGTCGTTATGATGACGAATGGAAGGAGCCCACACGCCTTTGCCGTGCTGGGGCTTGTCAAACAACTCTTTCGGCTCCAGCTCCTGCAGTGCGTGCCCCACAATCTCCCAGTTCACCAAGTCGCGTGAATGTAGAATCGGCAACCCCGGCACGCAGTTGAACGACGAGGCCGTCAAGTAATAGTCCTCACCCACCGCACACACATCGGGGTCGCTGTAGTCGGCATACAATACAGGATTCGTGTAGGTTCCGTCGCCGTTCTTGCCTTGCAAGCGTCCTTCGGCCGAGCGGTCGGGCGACCAGACCTCCGATCTGTATTGTGCATTCACCCAGAGTGGGTTCAATGCCAGCAAAAGACAATAGTACTTGAACTTGATCATCGCCAATCATGCATTAACGGACAGCTACCTTCCGGGCGTTCACAATATATACCCCCTTAGAGAGTACGGAAGATGACAAAGCCCTCTGTGGCCCCCCAAGGGGGGCGATTTGTCTTCCACTGAGGTCATACCATTTCTTCAAGTGTGAAGCGTCCCCTTGGGCCGAGCGACCATTTGCCCAAGAGTCCTCCCCCCCACGGGGGGAGTTAGAGAGGGGCCTCACTTCCTCAATTCCCGTGGAACTCACGGCCACCAGCTCGAAAGGGAAGGCATCGAGCTTTGTAGAAGCGGCAGTGAGGACGGTGCCGTCGGCAGCGGCATCCCAGTATTTGCGGGCAGAGTTGGAACCCGTGCAGAGGGCTATGTGCGTGCTTCCCACAGCCTGGTCCAGATAAAAGGGATAGTAGGCCGACGCGGCCAGCTTGCCGCTTATGGCCAGGTGGAGGCTGTCTGCGGTGGCCAGGCTTATAAAGTCATACTTCCCCGTGGCGTTGTGCTGCACCAGCCAGAGCTGCACTCCATCACCTGTTCCTGCGGGCTGGAAGGTGACCGGCTGACCCTTCTCTGTGGCGGTGAGATAGGTGTCTGTGGCCACGTGGCGCAGCAGGTAGGTGCCGTCCTCGAAGGGGGCTGCATCGGTGGCAGAGACAAAGACCTCGAAGGTGAAAGAGTATTCCTGATTGCGCAGGGTGAAGGTGGCGGTGCAGGTGGTGGAGGTCTGCACGTCATCCAGCGTCAGCGTGGCATCCGTGGCTCCTGTGCTCCACTGCACAGCCGCGGGTTTCACGGTCGAAGGCAGCGTCAGCCCTAAAGTGACGCTCTGACCTGGTGAGGCCACCACCTGCGTCCGTCCCTCCTGTGCCGCTGATGTGCCGAGGCTAACGTAGGGCAACGCGGGCAACATACGGATGTCAAAGGTGATGGATGTCAAGGCACCGCCCTGATTCTTGAAGTCGAGCGTATATTGAACGTCCGCCGTCACGTTCTTGGTGAGCGTGGCCGTGGTGGCACCCGTGCTCCATTTATAGGTTCCCCATCCACGCGAGGGCTGCACACCCAGTGTCACGCTCTTGCCGTAAAGCACATCTACTGAGGCCGTCTGCTGTTCCTCGCCGCCGGCCACGGTGACGCGGGGACTCAGTTCGTCGGGGATGCAGTCGCCCGTGGAGGCTATGAAGAATGCCAGCTGGCTCTCAATGCCATTCTTATTGATATAATGTACGCGATAGATGCGGCTGCTGTCTGTGCCGACGGTGATCTCTCGTGTAGTCTCGCCCGTGCTCCACAGCCAGCGGCCCGTGTCCTCCTCACCCTCGGGCAGTTGGGGTTGCAGCGTCAGTGTCTGCCCCGCAGGCACGGTGGTGTTGTTGTTTACGGTGAAGGTATTGACCAGCCCGCCCAGTTCGTTGTGGCGGATGGTCTTGCCGCTGACCAGCTTGCGCGTCCGCTCCTGCGTGAGCGAGGGGATGAGATTTGTGTTCACGGCACCACTGTAGGTCATCTGCGGTTGCAGTTCCGTCGGCACTTGGTCGGCAGGGCAGAGCTGTATATCGCGTGTGTTCATCAGCACGGAGAAGCCCAAGTGGTCATAGCCGCCGCTGGTCGAACCCGCACCGCCACCGTCGATGCCCATATTCGCGTAAGCTTGCTCGGCAAAAGGCATCTGCACGCCCTTCACGCCCTCATAAATGCCGATGACGGTGCCCCAGTAGGGCCGCATCTGAGCGCCCATGGCTGGGCTGGTCATTGTCCAGCAACGCGAGTCGGTGTAGTAATATCCGTTCGTGCCATAGATATAATCCACCCACGGCAACCCCTCCACACTCAGCGACTGCGCCGCCAGATACTCGATGCCCGCAGCGAGGCGGTGATCCATGTAGGCGAAGAGGTCATCGCCCTGGTTCCAGCCCACCTTTGCTACGTCGAGTGCCACGCCAAGCGACATTGATGAGTGGCCTGCATCGCGTCCGCTTTCGTTCAGTTGGCCCAACAGCCCGTATGCACCCGTCTCCAACTCGCTCTCGTAGGTCGTTACTACCAGATTGCCAAGGAATTCTGTCAAACCATCATTCTTAATAGGAGTCTCCGTGCGCGGATCCTTGAACGTGCCGCATTGGTCGTATTTAAAATAAGACATGCCCTGATTGTAGATGAAAACATCGTCACACAATACGCCGATGCTAATGACACATAGCGCATTACAGAGTCCCCAGTTGCTCCAGTAGTGTCCGGGAGCTTGCCACCACTTGCCGGCGTTCTCCCACGTTCCATTACGTCCACGCAGGAAGCCGATTGCCGAGGGGTACCACACATTGAGCATCCAGAGCTGGAACTCAGCAAAGTCCTCGCGGCTCCACCCTTCGTAGTCACGCATCAACTCGGCGGCCTGCGCAAACTGGTAGCCGTAGAGTCCGGCCGCAAGGGCATAGTTCGAATCGCCGCCAATTCCCTTCGTCGTGCGTGCCCAAGCCATCAGTATGCGCACAGCAGCGTTGGCATTAGCCTTCGTGCCAGCAATCTTCCAGCGCAGCGCGTTTTGATAGGCCATCGCTGCACCGCGAGCCGCATTCATATAGTTTTCGCCGTTGCCGCCACCGCGCACGATGATTTCCGTGGGGTAAGTCTGCACACTGGCCTGCGAGTACTCCGAAGACGTCAGCTTCTGAAAGGCGGCCTTTACCGTCTTGTTACCTGCAGCAATCTGCGCCTTAACACGGTCGAAGTCCTCTTGTGTGTGCAGTCCGCCCGGATGGATGAATCCGCGATTGCTTTCATACTCGGTTGTCTGTGCCACGACCTGTCCCGCCATCAGCAGGAGCAGCCCAACGATTGCCTTGATTCTATTCATAACGTTACTTATTGTTTTTGTTTTCCTGCTGCAAAATTAGGTGTTTTACCGCATACACACGTGTCTCTTTCGTCCCAATTCCGCTGTCTAAGGCGTACAAATGGTGAATTTGTACATTTCAGACATACAATTTGAACGTTCCAAGCAGTTTTCTTGATAAAATATAGTACCTTTGTACCATCAAAATGATATGATGGGTATGAGAATTAGGATATTGATGACAATAAGCATGGTGCTTTGCTGGGTGACAATGGACGCACAGACACGGCAATGGGGCGTTCTGGACGGATTGCCTACGGGCGAAGTGCGGCAGATTATCGCGCTGCCCAACCACCAGATGCTGGTGAACTGCGAGGGAATCTTTTGTATCAGTAATGGTGCAGGTTTCTCTGTCGTGCCCTGCGACCGACGGAAAGCGTATCTGCTGGAGCATTATGCTGACTCGGCGGGCTATGGCCATCAGTGGCAAGGCGACTCGCTGCTGTGGCTGCGCGACTTCTACCGCATATATCTTTTCGACATGCGCACACGTTCATTACGCTACGACATAGAAGGGCGGCTGAACTCACTGGGTGAGTTCCATCTTTCGCCCACCACCGTCACCGATTGGCAAGGAGGCACCTGGACGGGGACGATGGGAAACGGCATTGCCTACACGCCGCCTCAGCGGCACATGGCGGAAATACTTGAAGGCGACCCTTTGATAGGATTTGCCCGAGGGGCTGCAGAATTTAATGTCAGGCTCGGTGACGGACGGCTGTTGCAGAGGCGTGGCCTGAATAGGATAGGCTATTTTCTGCCTGACGCAAACCGCTTCGACCCTCTCAACGAGCGTTTGCCTCAGTTAAATGGCTATCGAAACATCGTAGGAGCCTGTGTACTGGCTGAACCGTGGGTGGTTCTCTATTCGCAAAACGGTGCCTGTCTGCTTGACACCGAGGCCGACACGCTGGCGGCGTTTCCGGCAGCGGAGGTCATTGGGGAATATACAGATAAGTATAACTGCATGTTGCGAGGACGAGACGGGACTCTGTGGGTGGGGACACAGAACGGACTGTTTCAAGTGAAAAGTGCGCTCGGCCCCCAGGAACGCTTCTTCGAGCAGCGCGAGTCTGAAGAAAGAGTGAAAAGTGAAAAATGGGAGGTTATCAGAATTGAGGGCCTTGCCAACAACTGCATCCGCAGTCTTGTCTTGGATGCCGACGGTCGGTTATGGGCAGGAACGGCGTGCGGCATTTCGAGGATTACACCTACTGTGGTCAATTATGGTGAGGATGATGGAATACCGCCTGTTTCCATGATGGAGCGTGCCGCATGCCTGACGGATGACAGTCGTCTGGTGTTTGTCCATCACAGTTCGGCAGCAACGGTGTTCCACCCTGAATGGTTGAGCGACGACTCCATGCCTTTCACTCCGGTGCTCACAGCCCTCTTTGTGAACAGCCAGCCAGAGCTCTCTACACCGTGTCCTCTGTATCCCCTGCGTTCTCTGCATTTTGACGATAATTACCTCACTTTTCAGTTTTCTTCCCTCGACTATGCCCATCCCTCGCACACCCGCTACCGCTACCGTCTGCGTGGACTGGAGGAAGACTGGCACACAGATAGCGAGACCATCGGTCTTGCCGAGGCCGACTACAAAGCCCTGCCGCCAGGGGAGTATATCTTTGAGGCACAGGCCGCCTCAGCAGATGGTGAGTGGAGTGAAGCCCTGACCGTGCAAGTATTCATCCGTCCCCCGTTCTGGCTGACGTGGTGGGCAAAAACCTTGTATGCTCTTTTGCTTTGTGCTCTTATTGCTTTTTTCCTTACGCTATATCTAAGGAAAAAGAAGGCGGCCTTGATGCGCGAGAACGACAATCGCGTGAACCAGCTCTTTGAGATGCGCGAAGAAGCCCGCCACCAGTTTGCCGTGGGCACCAACGTTGACCCGAAGAAGATTGGCGTGAACCCCGAGGAGGAAGTATTAGTCGCCAAACTGCTGAAAGCCATTGAAGCGCATATCACCGACGAGAACTACGGCGTGGAGCAGTTAGCCTCCGACGTGGCCCTGAGCCGCACCAACCTCTACGGCAAACTGCGCAACATGCTCGGCATCTCGCCCGCCGACTTCATCCGCAACGTCCGCCTCAAGCGTGCCGCAGAACTCCTTACCACCACAAAACTCTCCATCACCGAAATCTCAGAGCGCGTCGGCTTCAACTCACCACGCATCTTCTCCTCCAACTTCAAGAAGATGTTCGGCGTCCTACCATCTGACTACCGCACACCGAAGTAGCCAACCAGCCGCTTCAGCTCTTCTTTCGTGATATAAGTGACGGCACCGTGCTTCTGTTCGCTGAAGTTCGTGCGCTTCATGGGTGAGCCTGGAGCGTCAAAGTAGCCGATAGGGTGATAGGTGAAGAAGTCGCGGGTCTCCACGAAGCCGAAGTTCATGGGGCGGAAGCTGTAGTTGTCGAACATGACGACGTAGGTGTCGCTTCCTATCCGCTTCCAGCAATTAGGTGCCTCATGTGCACGACGCTCACCGTCCTGATAGGTATCATCGAAGCGATAGGGACCAGTTATCTTCTGGGCTGTAGCGTGCTTGGGTGCAGCACCATTTTCATGACTCACATAGAAGAGGTGATAGGTGTCGGCGACCTTGATGATGTCCGAGTCGATAATGTTGTAGGCTCGATTCGGAGCCTCGACCAGTAACTGCGGCTGTGAGGTCAAGGCATTGTATTCGTTATTCACGTAGGCATAGTAGATGCGGTTCATACCATTGCCCTCGCGGGTGGTGAAGTGAACCATCAGCTGACCCGTCTCTTCATCGAACACCGTCTCCGGTGCCCACACGCACCCTACCTCCGTCCAGTTCATGTCTTCCTGCGGGGGCAAGGTGGAAAAGTCGAGGTTCGTGCGTGTCCAATGGATGAGGTCGAAGCTCTTCATCAATACCAAGCCGCGGTTGTTGCCCCAGCCGTATCGGGCACCGTCGCGCTCCCATTCGGTGTCTCGTTTGCCGTCGCGCAGACCGAAGACGTGCAGGTCGGTCATGGAGAGATAGAACCCTCCGTCGGGGCCACGGAAGATATGCGGGTCGCGGATTCCGTGCTGAACGGCGATGGAGTCGCCGTCGATAACTGGCTTGTCATCATTCAACGCCGTCCATGTGTAGCCGTCGCTGCTGACGGCCATGTGCAGCCCGTGGTCCTGATCCTTGTGATAAACCATCAAGTAACCCGCCATCTCCTTTTCGGCAGGCACTCGTTTCTTTGCTTGCATCCCGAAGGGAAGGAGTATGGCGGCAAGCATCGCCAGCAGGAACATTCTTTTCATTATACTCTTTTACGTAAATGTTTCTGAAAACTGCTGCAATGATGGTGCAAACCGAATGCAATCGAGCTCGCTCACATTGCTGAGGTGCAGCCCATCTTCGCAAAATTTTTGCAAAGGTACGAAAAAAATCGAGATTATCCTTTCAGAATCCTGTCAAATGGTAGTAAGAATCTTCCAAATACGTATTTTTATATAGTTCTGCCCTGAAGAACAGTGATGCGATGATGATAGATGAGAAGATTCAACCATCGAGAAGGTTCAAATGAAGGCGTAACTAACAACAAACTAAACTAACAAATGAATGTTATTCCCAAAATACATGTATGATACTTATTAGTCTGACCAGTCTTCGTCCCAGACAGAGTAGTTGTTGGCCTTGGCTGCACCTTCGGACACGACTCCTTCGGTATAACCACCGACACCAAGATCTTCGACACCACTAGTGCTTATGATGGAACTTGCAATCATGTTCCTATTAGAGAGTTTAACGATAGTCACAAGGGGAGCTATATATTCTTTTTTCATATTCTGATAATTAGATATTTTGAAAATTAGATAATTAGATTTCTCTTTTTCAGAAACAACAAGACGATACTGATTACCCATAAACGAGAAATCACTACCCAAAGCCATGATGAAGTTCTTGATATTGTGAACAATCTGCTGCTCTATTACACGTTCATCTGTCTCGTCAGGATCTTCAATGTTCACAAAATCAAGCAGATATTCGTCCTTGAACGAGCGTAAAGCCTTACTGCGCAAATCCACATTTGCAATGGTTCTTGCAAAGTTATTGGGCAGTTGCCACGCTTTCCAAACAAATCGTCCTTCATATAATATTTCAACTTGTCGCCATTCCAAAATCCAATGGCACAATTCACGATATAGAACAATCGTTGCTCTACATCCTTCTTTTGGGCCAGTATCTCATAATGGTTCGTAAAACCAACGGCAAGAAAGGCATCTAATGTCTCTGGAGGTAATTCGTCCGTTGTCAATGGACGAATTT
>JAFXTO010000027.1 GCA_017535725.1 Bacteroidaceae bacterium | reverse complement strand
TTCGACCTTGGTCACTTCGGCTGTTGCAGACACCTTATCACCAATCTTTGAGGGTTTCAGATGCGAGGATTCTATGTGACCACCAACAGTTGTGCTACCGTCAGGAAGTTCATCAGCAACGGCAAGCATAGCAGCGTTTTCCATCAAGGCCATCATTGCAGGGGTAGCAAGTACAGGCATATCCCCAGACCCCATCTGAATAGCGGTCAGAGCATCACTTACAGTCAGTTCGCTTGTATGTTTCAGTCCTATTTCCAGCATATCACTCAATAACTGTCATGTTCATTACAATGTCATCTATAGGTCTGTCAGCACGTCCAGTTGTTGTGCCTTGTATCATTTCAACCACATCAAGACCTTCCTCAACCTCTCCGAATACGGTGTATTGCCCGTCAAGATGGGGAGTTCCGCCAACAGTAGAGTATATCTTCAACTGTTCATCGGTCAAACCAGACTTCCCGACCTTGCTCTCAGCTTCCGCAGCCAGTTTGTCTTGCAGTTCCAGTAGTCCCTCACGATTCCTGTCACGGCGCATCTGCATTATTTCCGCACGATGTTCTGCTGCAAGTTCATTGAAAGCAGCCTGGACTTTCTGCATCCTCAGTTGTTTGGAGAACTGGCGAAGCTGTCCTTCATTATACACCTGTCCCCAGACGATGTAGAACTGAGATCCACTACTGCGACGTTCAGGATTCACCTCGTCACCTTGTCTTGCAGCAGCCAAAGCTCCACGTTTATGGAAAAGGCCGTCCTTAATCTCAGCTTCAAGTGTATAGCCAGAATCTCCCACTCCAAGCATCTTTCCAGCTGGTGCGCCCTTTGAATCTGGATCTCCACCCTGAATCATAAAGTCTTTAATCACCCGATGGAACAGTGTCCCATCATAATAGCCATCTTTCACCAGTTTTACAAAATTGTCACGGTGAATGGGAGTCTCGTCATATAGGCGAACTACGATGTCGCCAAGTGTGGTTTGAATCTTAATTTTCATTAGAAATCAATATTTGAGAGTACAAAAATAGCAAAAAGACCCGTTAAAAATGGCATATTTGCTCAGAAACTTCTAATTTTGCAGTCAATTTAACGAAAAATAGAAAGAAAATGGCCGAAAGCTTCACCGAAATGATACATAATGACCTCCATAAGTACCTCATTGGTATGCATGAGGTCGATGATAAGCTACCACAATGTCAGGATGTCGAAGAGAAGTGGGAATCGATAGCTCAATCCTACCTCCCGGATGGCATTCGTGAGTTTACCGCCTATCCCTCTACGTCCCTCGGTTGGATGATGTATATTGGTATGGCTGTGGCTAAGTTTTGGGATGAGGAATGGGAGATTTATGGTAACATGGAAGATCTCTACTCCTACATGAGAGACAAACGCGGTTACGATTGTTTGGATGAGTATATTCGTGAAGAAGTCCTCCGTCTGAATGGGAATGACTATGATGCCTTGGAGAAACTGGTAGGTGAATGTGCTTCCCGTGTGAACAACGCACTACGCCACCAGAACATAGACCCAGGAACCAAAGAGGCTTTCGAAGCATATCTCTCCTGTCTGCATCAGCTCTATCTCTTCGGAGTTGCCGTTCAGCTGAAACGGATGGGCTATCACATGACTAAGATGAACTAAATAGCCATTATACAGTTATCACTAATAGGTTATTTGTGGTTTAAATGAGCATAGAAGAATTCCGTGAATATTGCCTTTCGTTGCCAGAAGTGACAGAGGCTACACCCTTTGAGAAGTTTTCAAGGGGCAGGTTCACTATTCTCGTGTTATATGTCAACGGTCACATGTTCTGCTATTTCAACATCGATGACTTCACGGCCATTACTGTCAAGTGCGACCCTGCCGAAATGGGAGAACTGAAGGAGCGTTATCAAGCTATTGGGGAACCGTTCAATGGAGATAAGAGATACTGGATAAGCGTACAGTTAGGGCAAGATGTCCCTGATGATGAAGTTAAGGCATTAGTCCGCAAGTCATACGAATTAGTAAAGAGCAAGAAAAGATGAGGAAGAGACTGATTATATTCGACTTTGACGGTACGCTGGGTGATACCAGACGGACTACCGTTACCACTATGCAAATGACCATAAAGGAACTGCAACTGCCTGAGCGTAGTGATGACGAATGTGCTGCTACCATCGGATTGCCATTAGTTGGCTGTTTCAAAGCTTTGTTCCCAGATTTGCAGACAGAGCAGTACCGACTCTGTGCTGAGACTTACAGGAGAATCTTCAATGAGAATCAGCGAGCCATCAAGCCGCAAGCTTTTCCTCATGTAGTGGAAACCTTGACGGCCCTGAAGGAACAAGGATTCACGCTCACTATTGCATCATCCCGTTCCCATGCCTCTCTATCTGAACTTACCAAGGGCATGGGGATTTCAGAAAGTATCTCTTACCTGATTGGAGCTGATGACGTGGAAAGAGCAAAGCCCGAACCTGAGCCAGTCCTGAATACGCTGTCAACTATGGGTTACGAGGCCAGTGAGACACTTGTGGTTGGGGATATGGCTGTTGATATTCTGATGGGGGTTAATGCCGGGGCTAAGACTTGTGGCGTGACTTGGGGAAACGGAACAAGAAAAGGACTTCAAAAGGCTGGCGCTGACTTCATTATTGACAATATGGAAGAACTAATTGAAATTGCAAACAAATTCTGTTCCATTCCTGTTTTAAAACTTATTTTCTAAGTAACTAATCACAAATAAATGACATGTTTTAGGACACTGAGACACATAGGTATCATATATTTTTCATTTTTAACTTCGTTGACTTTTGATTCCCGAGCTTTGCTCGCCCGCTCGGCGCTCTGCGACGCTTGACACTTCAAGAACACGTAGCCTTTCACGACTCGGCCATTTCAAACAAACTTGATAGCACTCGCTGCTCCAATAGTTCATTCTTTCATTTTTCATTTTTCTGTATCTCTGTGTCCTAAATATTATTATGTACACTATTATTGAGTACCTACTTATCAATTAAGTAAGTGTTCAAAATTAATCTACATAAAATAAAATCCTGTTTTCTGCGTTCTATTATATATAGAAGTAGAAACTATGGGAAAAAAGTGACCGAAAATGACCGAAAAGTGACTGATAACAAATTTCGGTCACTTTTCTTCTGATTAGGAATCAGCAGGTTACGAGTAGATAGTGACTGAAACACCCGATAGCATCAAAGGATGGATAAGCGCCAAAAGGAATGACAGAGCGCTCTAAACTCCATCGGCCAAGGAACTATAGTTCATCGGGCGAGGAACTATAGTTCCCTCGACGACCGACTATACTTCCCCCGCTGTATCAATCTTAGGAAAAGGTACGTCATAGGGTGCATTAACAAATGATGTGTGCAAATAATCACTACTTGCACACATCATTTCTTCTCAATTAGTCTCGCTTAAAATAAGCTACTAATATTCGTCCTCGTTGAACAAGAAATCTTCTTTCGTGGGGTAGTCGGGCCATACATC
This sequence comes from Bacteroidaceae bacterium, assembly GCA_017535725.1. Taxonomy (GTDB): domain Bacteria; phylum Bacteroidota; class Bacteroidia; order Bacteroidales; family Bacteroidaceae; genus Physcousia. Next base: position 52,722 of record JAFXTO010000027.1, on the reverse strand, counting down.
TTCGATGTTCTCGTAGATATCTCCTTCGTCTTCGATTTCCTGAAGGTTCTCGATGACTTCAAGTGGTGCGCCGCTGCGGACGGCATAGTCGATGAGTTCCTCCTTGGTAGCAGGCCAGGGAGCGTCTTCCAGTTTGGATGCAAGTTCAAGTGTCCAGTACATAGTGTATATAGAGTTTAGATTTTAGCGTTTATTAGTGTTCGAGGTTTAACGTTTGGTGCTGATTTTGCCGAAATCGGGCGCGAAGATACATATAATTTACGATTTACTCTTTTGTTTCTGGATTTTTTTCGTTTTTATGCCAAAAATTTTCTTCTTTTCCTGCTTTGAGGTTTATTTTCTTAGCGAGAGCAAAGAGATAATCGCTCAGACGGTTGATATATGCGAGCAGCAATGGGTTCACTTCTGCTTCTGCTGCGAGAGCATGGATTCGTCGCTCTGCCCTTCGGCAAACGGTGCGGCAAACGTGGGCCACAGCGGCTCCGCGTGTGCCTCCTGGCAGGATGAATCCCCTCCAGCCTCCCTGACCTTCCTCAGCCGCATCAATGGCTCGTTCCATCCATTCCACATCTTCCTGTACAACGCAAGACCGCCGGGCTCGGAGGTCTTCATCCGCCGTTGCCAGTTCGGAGCAGATGACAAATAGCTGGTTTTGCACAGCAAGGAGTATGTCGCGGTCTTCGTCGTCGTCCAGGTAGGTCAGCAGGAGACCCAGCTGCGAATTGAGTTCGTCGACGGTTCCGTATGCCTCCAGACGCAGATGAGTCTTTGGTACGCGCTGACCACCTACGAGGCTGGTCATGCCGCTGTCGCCTGAGCGGGTGTAAAGATGACTTTTCTTCATTTATTTGTTCCTAATATATATTAAATAAAGGTGTATTTCCTATCGTTTTGGAGTGCAAAGATACATAAAATCATCATACAACGATACGTTTTTAGCGAGAAATGCGTTTTTTGTTTGGCTTATCCAACGAATATACCTAACTTTGCGCCTGAATTCAAGGGTAAATCCACATCGTGAGACATACAAAGGCCCTATTTTTGTTGTTGTGGAGTCTGTGGCAGGTTGTTCCTGTTCAGGCTCAGTATGACCCAGCGTTCAACCATTATTGGGCGTTGCAGTCATTCTACAACCCTGCCGCTGCAGGTTTGAATAGCCAATTAGACATTCACGGTGCCTTCTCCATGCAAATGCTGGGCTACACACATGCGCCGATGTCGATACTCCTGACTGCTGATATCCCGCTGTGGATGATTGGGCCAGCTCATGGGGTGGGAGCAGGTTTCATCAATGACAAGATAGGTCTGTTTTCCCACCAGAAGTTCTATCTCCAATATGCCTACCATCAGAAGCTGTGGGGTGGGCGCCTGAGTGTTGGAGTGCGTGCAGCTATGTTGTCCGAGGGCTTCGACGGTTCTGGAGTGGACACAGAGGAGTCCGGCGACCAGGCTTTTCCCACATCGGATGTCAAGGGCACGGCTTTCGACCTCGATGCAGGTCTTCGCTACGACGCGAAAGTGTGGTATGCAGGGTTCTCTATACTCCATTCACTCTCGCCTTTAGTGTCCCTCGGAGATACAAAAGCGAACGAATATGAGGTGCCAGCTACATTTTATTTAACAGGAGGATACAATATTAAACTCAAAAATCCGTTATTTAAAGTGCAGACCTCTGCAATCGTACGTTCTGACTTGACCGCCTGGCGAGGCGACGTGACGGCACGGTTGCTGTATGATGGCCCCAAAGGCAAGCTGTACGCTGGCTTGGGTTACAGTCCCACAATCTCTGCATCCGTTTTCATCGGAGGTAATTTCCATGGCGTCCAACTCGGTTATTGCTATGAGATATACACGGGTGGAATCGGAGCCTTGCAAGGAACCCACGAACTCAGCCTGGGCTACGTCACAGACCTGGATCTCTTCAAGAAGGGGAGAAATCGCCATCAGAGTGTGAGACTGTTGTAAAGGTTGAAAGGTTGAAAAGTTGAAAAGTTGAAACATTGAAAAGTTGAAAAGTTGAAACATTGAAAGCGGCCGATAAATCGTCGGAATAACGGAATAACGTGATAACGAGATAACGAAGACCGCGAAGATATTGAAAATTGAAAAGTTGAAACATTGAAAATATGAATCATTCTAAGGTAATAGTTTACGCGCTCTGCGTTGGTCTCTGCACAACGTTGCTCACTGCCTGCGCCGGCGCTAAGTCCAACGCCATGGCAACAGGCGGCGAGGTGACAGGTGTGCGTGGTACTGCCATGGGTGAAAGCACGCCCTTCGGTATGGTTGCTGTTCAGAAAGGCTCGCTACGAATAGGCCTGGAAGAGAACGACACCCTCTGGGGGAAGGATTTCCCCTCGCGTGAAATCAGTGTGGATGGCTTTTGGATGGACCAGACAGAGGTCTCGAATGCCAAATACCGCCAATTCGTTATGTGGGTGCGCGATAGCATCATCCGCGAACGGTTGGCAGACCCTGCTTTTGGCGGCGATGAGACCTACAAGATTGAGGAGGACAAGGAAGGAAACCCCATCACTCCACGGCTGGACTGGAACAAATCCATCCCTTGGCGCAAGGCTAATGAAGACGAACAGCGTGCCATAGAGAGTGTGTATATCATACACCCTGTCAATGGAATCAAAATGCTGGATGCCAGTCAGATGAACTATCGGTATGAGGTCTACGACTACGCTGCAGCTGCCATGCGCCGCCACCGTATCAAGAACGTCACCGACAATAAGGAGAAGGGCATCGGCGCTTCATCCCTGGAAATGCGCGACCTGAACACCGACCACGAAACGACCGAGGCTGATGTGATGATTTCGAAGGACACGGCTTACATCGACGACGAGGGTAAGATTGTACGTCAGACCATCACCCGCCCCCTCTCGGGTCCCTGGGATTTCCTGAATACCTACATTGTTAATATTTATCCCGACACGACTTGCTGGGTCAACGACTTCCAGAATGCCGAGAACGAGCGCTACCTCCGCCTGTACTTCTCTAACCCAGCCTACGATGATTACCCTGTAGTGGGTGTGTCGTGGGAACAGGCTACGGCTTTCTGCCACTGGCGCACGGAGTTTCTGGCCAAGGGCCTCGGGCAGAACCCCGCAGAACTCCAGCCTTATCGCCTGCCTACTGAAATCGAGTGGGAATATGCCGCTCGTGGCAAGGAAGGCAATCCCTTCCCATGGGAGGCCAAGGAGGTGAAAAGTGACAAAGGCTGCTTCTATGCCAACTTCAAGCCCGACCGCGGAGACTATACCCAGGACGGTTCGCTCATCACCTCCAAGTGTGGCATTTTCTCAGCCAACAGCAACGGGCTCTATGACATGGCTGGCAACGTGGCAGAGTGGACCAGCACCGTCTATACCGAAGCTGGAGTGCAGGCCATGAGCGACATGAATCCCGAGCTGCGCTACAACGCCGCCAAGGAAGATCCCTACCGCCTGAAAAAGAAAAGTGTACGAGGTGGCTCATGGAAAGACCCTGAAAGTATGATTCGCTCTGCCTGGCGTTCCTACGAATATCAGAATCAGCCCCGCTGCTATATCGGATTCCGCTGTGTACGCAGTATGGTGCAGGATGCCAGTGGAATAAAGAATAAAGGAAAGAAATAAGTTTACCAAATCGTTTAATCGAAAAAACGTTTAATCGAGGATTCGGATAACCGTTTAATCGGATAATCGAGAAATCCTAAAATCGTCAAATCGTTAAATCTTCAAATCAATATATGTCAAAGTTCTCCCTTATAGCCCGTTTGCAGCATTGGATGGATTCCGTGCCGGGTCAGACATTTATGAACTACGCCTACAGCTGGGGTGCTGCCGTCGTTATTCTTGGTACGCTCTTCAAGCTGACCCACATACCTGGTGCCAATCTGATGTTGTTCATCGGTATGGGTACTGAAGTATTCGTGTTTTTCATCTCTGGTTTCGATCGTCCGTTCGACGCAAAGAAAGACGGCGAACTCAGCGAGGAGTTCGTCAGCCTCGACGAAATGGAAGCTTTGAAGGCTGCCGCAGAAGCTGCCGCCGCTGCCGGAACAGCCGTAGGAGCTGGCCAGCAGCCTGTGGTCGTCGGTGGAGGCGGCGGAGCCATCGTGGGTGGTGGCACCGTAGTCGCTGGAGGTGAGGATATCGCTGGTGAAGGCGTTGATGGTGGTAACACGGTCATCGCTGGTGGCGGTGGCGCTGTCGTTCAAGGTGGCGGCGGTACCGTCATTATTGGTGGTGGCGGAGCTCCCGCAGGCGGAACGGTCGTTATCGGCGGCGGTGCCCCCGTGGTCGGAGGAACTGTTGTTAGTGGTGGCGAAGCTGCAGGTGAGGGTACCGTTATTGCTGGTGGCGGAGTCATCGGAGGCGGTGCCGTCAGCGGAGGCGTTGTCGGTGGAGGTTATGTCGGTGGCGGAGGCCCAGGTCTCTCTTCCGAGGATGCCGCCAATCTGGCTGCTGCCGCACAAGCTGCTGCCAACGCGGCCAACCTCGGTCAGGAGGCACAGAACCTGCTCTCCAGCGCCCAGGCTGCCAATGCACCCGAAGTCGAAGATGCCATCGAGGCTTACGTTGACCAGCTCTCGCAACTCACAGAGGTGCTTGTCAGAGTCCGTGAACAAGCCGATCGCATGACACAGGAAAGTGAGGAAATGGTCAACCTCAATCGTACGCTTACTGGCATCAATACCATCTATGAAATGCAGCTCAAGAGTGTCAGTCAGCAGGTGGGAACCATTGACCAAATCAACGACCAGACGCGCAAGATGGCACGCCAGATAGAGGAACTGAATGCTATCTACGCCCGAATGATTGAGGCCCTGACCGTCAATATGCCCAAAGGCGCAGCACCACAAGCTTAAAAGGTTCCTCTCCCACCCTTCCTGCGAGGGAGTACCCACCTATAAACATTGAATCATAAAACAATAACCTATATTATATGACCCTTAAACCTTTCATCCTTGGAGTCCAAGCTACTTCCTCCCACACAGGGAAGGTGAGGGGTGGGTCTTGCTATTATGGCCGTTAAGAAAAGACCAGTCTCTCCGCGCCAGAAGATGATCAATCTGATGTACGTCGTTCTGATGGCAATGCTCGCGCTGAATGTGTCGAGCGATGTACTCAATGGTTTTTCTCTGGTTGACAAGAGTTTGCAGATAACAACGAAGAATGCCACGGAGGTTAACCAAGGCATCTATGATGATTTCGAAGAGCAGATGAAGGCTAACCCGAAGAAGGTGAAGGAGTGGTATGACAAAGCACAGGTCGTTCGCCAAATGTCCGATTCACTCTATAACCTCGCCGAGGAGCTGAAAGTCCTCATCGTCCGCAAAAGCGACGGCAAGGACGGCCGTGTGGACTCCATTCAGAACCGTGAAGACCTGGAGGCTGCCACCAGCGTGATGCTTGCCCCAGGAACCGGACGCGGTGGCGAACTCTATGATGGCATCAACAACTACCGCGAACGCATCGTTCAGATGGTCACCGACTCTGCCCAGCGCCGCATCATTTCCAGCAACCTTGCCACGGAAGTACCCACTAATATACGTACTCTCGGCAAGAATTGGCAGGAATATATGTTTGAATCCATGCCAACGGCTGCTGCCGTCACCCTGCTGACCAAGCTGCAGAGCGACGTCCGCTATGCAGAGGGCGAGGTTTTGCACGGCTTGGCATCGAATATCGGCGTGAAGGATATCCGCGTCAACGAGCTCAACGCCTACGTGATACCCAGCGCACAGACCGTGGTACAAGGTGGCAAATTCACCGCTCAGATTCTGATGGCTGCTGTTGACACCACCAACCGCCCGACTATCTACATAGGCGGCAAGGAGTTCAAGAGTGACCGAGGCATCTACGAGACCGTCTGCTCCAAGACGGGTGACTTCAACCTCGTGGGATATATCGAGATGATGAATGCCCAGGGCGAGTTGGTTCGCCGTAACTTTGAACAGAAATACACGGTCGTAGCTCCCTCTGCCACCGTCAGTGCCGACCTGATGAATGTGCTCTATGCCGGTTATGACAACCCCATGTCCGTGAGCGTTCCGGGTATAGCAGCCAACCAGCTTCAAGTTTCGATGACCGGCGGCAGTCTGACTCCCCAGGGCGAAGGCAAGTTTATCGCACGACCCACCTCTGCTGGTGGCGAAGCCGTCTTCTCCGTATCTGCGAAGACCGAGGGCCGCGTTCAGGAGATGGGTAAGTTTTCCTTCCGTGTGCGCAAGTTGCCCGACCCCGCAGCCTTCATTGCCTATAGCGACGGTCAAGGTGGCGAAAACCGCTTCCGCGGTGGCAAGTTGTCAAAGCAGATTCTTATGAACGCTGATGTCCTTGGTGCTGCTGTGGACGACGGCCTGCTGAATATCCCCTTCCGCGTGTTAGGGTTTGAAACCCTATTCTTCGACCGTATGGGCAATGCGGTGCCCGAAGTCTCGCACGCTGCTCAGTTCACCGACCGCCAGAAGAATATGTTCCGCAGCCTCGGCAAGGGCAAGCGATTCTTCATCAGAGGTATCAAGGCTATCGGACCGGATGGCGTGGAACGCACGTTGGATGCCACGATGGAAGTGATTATTAATTAGAAAGACTGGATTAACCAGATAACATAGAAACACCAGAAGACTATGAAAAGAATGCTCATCATATTCACGGCTGCGCTGATAGGCTCCCTGACGGCCAGTGCACAGCCTGCCAAGCGCCGGATGACCACCGTGCCTTCCAGTGGTACCACGAATACTCCCGCAGCCAAGAAGACAACGACAACGACGACGACCGAGAAGAAGGGCGACCGTGCGGCGCTGATGTTTCCCACATCGGCCGAAATGCCTGAAGACGTGGTGTGGCGACGCGATATCTACCGTCAGCTCAACCTCCTGAAGGATGCCAATGCCCCACTCTACTACCCTGTGGAGCCCCGCGGCAAAGACCAGAACCTTTTCACCTACCTTCTGCGGCTGTTTGTTTCAGGGCGCATCGAGGCCTATAAGTATAATCTCGACGGCAACGAGTCGTTCGAGGTCAGCAACAAAGTCAAGCCCAAGGACATCCTTGAAAACTTCGGCATCTACTACGAAGAGAAGGACGGCAAGATTAACATTGCCGAAAGCGATATCCCCTCGGCTGCCGTCAAGCAGTTATATATTAAGGAGAGCAGCTACTTTGACCAGCGCTCTGCAACCTACAAGAAGCGCGTCACGGCCCTCTGCCCTGTGATGGTGGAAGAGGATGAGTTCGCCTCCATCGACGACAGCGCCTCCACGGCAATTACAAAGCCCATGTTCTGGATTAAGTACGACGATGTCGCCATCTACCTCTCTCGCCTGCCGCTGATGGTGTCGAACTTCAATAATGTCACCAATATGACGGCCGATGACTACTTCACCCTCAACCACTACGACGGCCAAATCTACATGACGAACAACCTGCAGGGTCGTGCCATCCCCACCGACAGCACCCGCACCCGCGAGCAGAAGCGCATCGAGCAGCAGCTGAAGGACTTCGAGGAGAATATCTGGCACGCGCCAAAGGACAGCCTCGACAGCCTCGCCGTGCAGCAGGCGGCGGATGACAAGAAGTCTTCACGCCGTTCCAAGAAGGAGGCCTCGGATTCGCGACGCAGCAAGGCATCGGCTGCTGCAGCCAACAACAAGCGCGAGAAGAGCAGTGGCGGCAGTTCCTCGCCCCGTGTCTCGGCCCGGCGCCAGCGGCGATAGCATTCCTTATCCCACACCTCCTCTATAAACCCTGCTTCCATGAAGAAAACCCTCGCCTTCCTCCTTATTATATTGAGCGCAACCATTCAGGTCAGCGCTCAACTGCGTTTCGGAGTGGACGTGGGCCTTAGCCTCAGTCAGGTCAGTTTTGAAAAAGCAATAGCGGATTCCAAACTCCGACAAGGCTTCTTCGTGGGTCCTAAGCTGAAAGCATCCATTCCCAAGATTGGTCTGGGAGCTGACGTTGCCTTGCGCTATGCCCAGAGGAGTATTCATGTGGTCGATGACCTGAGCTCATACGAACGCGAGACCTACGAAAACAACAACATGAGTTATCTCGAGGTTCCCCTGAATATCCGCTGGGATATAGGTATCAAGTCGTGGGGCATCTACGTAGCCACCGGACCGCAATGGGACTTGTATATAGGGAAGAGCGACTGGTCCTCGCCCGGTCGGTTCAAGAACGAATTGGAGCACAGCATTTTCAGCTGGAACGTGGGTGCTGGCGTATGGCTATTCAACCACTTAAATATCGGGCTGACGTACAATATACCTTTTACTCCTCAGGGGACCTATAGTTCCGTCGTTTACAACACCTTCCGTCAGGTGGCCGAGAATATCAAGATGAAAACTTACTCCTGGCAGATAAGTGCGGACTTTTATTTCTGAACGCGATGACATGTTTTGCCGACGTTATTCTTCCCGTGCCTTTGCAAGGGTGTTTCACCTACTCCCTGCCCGCAGGCTTCGCTTCGCGTGCTCTGGTGGGGGTGCGGGTTGTTGTGCCTTTCGGAAACAAGAAGACTCACGTAGGACTCATTGCTCGTCTGCATAATCAGGAGCCGCAAGGCATTGAGGTCAAGGCAATCCTCGAAATCGTAGATGAGAATCCCGTTGTTCTGCCCCATCAGCTCAGCCTCTGGCAGTGGATAGCCGACTACTACCTATGTTCCATCGGCGAGGTCTTCAAGGCAGCGTTGCCTGGTAAAATGAAGAAAGCCCCCACCAGACCGGCCACCAGCAGACGAACCATCGCCCCCTCCTCTCTTGACTCCCCTTCCCTTGACAGCCTTCCCTCTGACGGTTCCTTCCTCGGGAGTAGCTCTTTTCCTACTCTCTCTCCTGCCCAGCAAACCGCCCTCCATGGGATTCATCAGCAATGGCAGCAGCACGCTGTCTGTCTCCTCCACGGTGTCACCTCCAGCGGTAAGACAGAGATTTACATCCACCTCATAGCAGAGGCTCTGCAACGAGGTGAACAAGTGCTGTACCTTCTGCCCGAAATCGTTCTCACCAGCCAACTGACAGACCGCCTGCAAGCCGTCTTCGGCGACCGACTGGGGGTTTACCACAGCAAGTACACCGACGTTCAGCGTGCCCATGTGTGGCTTCGGCAACTGTCCTCCGAACCCTACGACATCATCGTGGGCGTGCGTTCCTCTGTATTCCTGCCTTTTCGGAAGTTGGGGTTGGTGATTGTTGACGAGGAACATGAGGTGAACTTCAAGCAGCAGGACCCCGCTCCGCGATATAACGCTCGTAATGTGGCTATCCTCATGGCATCACGTGCCAAGGCGCGTGTGCTCCTTGGTACAGCCACTCCCTCGTTAGACAGCTATTATAATGCGCGTCTTGGGAAGTACGGGTTGGTACGTCTCAGCGAGCGCTACGGTCAGGTGCAGCTGCCGGAGGTCGAGATCGTGGACATGAAGGAACTGCGGCGCAAGCGGCTGGTGCATGGACCTTTCTCACCCCAGCTTCTGGAGCAGATGCGCCAGGCCCTGTCTGCCCATGAGCAGGTCATCCTCTTTCAGAATCGACGTGGCTACGCACCGCATATCGAATGCCACGTCTGCGGCTGGGTGCCCCGTTGTCCTCACTGCGATGTCTCGCTAACCATGCATGCCCGTTCTGGCCGCATGACCTGCCACTATTGTGGCTTCACGGCAGAGATTCCAGCACGTTGTCCCAACTGCGAGAACACGGAGCTCCGACAGCATGGCTTCGGCACCGAGCGCATCGAAGAAGACATCCAGCTCCTTTTTCCCGAAGCGCGCGTGGCACGCATGGATCTCGACACGACTCATACCCGTTCGGCCTACGAAGCCATACTGCATGACTTTGCCGCAGGAGAGACAGATATCCTGGTCGGCACACAAATGGTCACCAAGGGGCTGGACTTCGAGCGGGTCAGCGTGGTAGGCATTCTCTCTGCCGACAACCTGTTGAACCAACCAGACTTCCGCGCCTACGAGCGTTCCTTCCAGATGATGGCCCAGGTAGCAGGGCGCGCTGGTCGTCGTCAGCGCCGTGGTAAGGTACTTCTCCAGACGATGGAAGCCAGGCTCCCACTTATCCAGCAAGTGGTGGCGGGGGACTACGACGCCATGTACATCGACCAGATGACGGAGCGTCGCCAGTTTGCTTATCCCCCATTTTTCCGGATGGCCTTTATCTATATGAAGCACCGTCGTGCCGACATCATCAGCCGTCTTGCAGAGGAAATGGTTCTTCGCTTGAAGGCTGTATTCGGGCAGCGCGTACTGGGTCCCGACGAGCCTCCCGTGGCGCGCGTCCAGAGCCTTTTTATCCGTAGGGTGATGCTAAAGCTCGAACCCGCCCTTCCCCGCGACAAGGTGCGCGAGGCCTTGATGCAGACAAAAGCGGAACTGCTGGCCGCATCGACCTTCAGTTCCGCGCAAATCTACTTTGATGTTGACCCGCTCTAAGTAACCGTTAATGGTTACTAAGCTGTAGGCAGCTGCGGCGTCACAACCGAGCCCTCTGCTCCTTCGTCCTTCTTCTTCAGTTCCGGATAGCTGATTCGGGTGTGATAGACGATTTTCAGTTTCTCCTTGAACACCTCTTTTGCCAGTTTGATATCCTTGAACGTAATCGGGCAGTCCACAAAGAACCCTTGTGCCATCTGTGCATCTATGATGCGGTCAACCAGGGCGCCGATGGTTTCTTCGTTGTAGTCCTTCAGCGAACGTGCCGAGGCTTCCACGGCATCGGCCATCATGAGTATGGCCTGCTCTGCTGTGGAGGGGTTGGGTCCAGGGTATCTGAACGGTTCGGGGTCCACTTCTTCCTCGGGGTGTGCATTCTGATAGGAGACGTAGAAGTATCTGGCCAGTCCGCGTCCGTGGTGTGTGGAGATGAAATCCCGGATGACGCGCGGTAGGCGGTGGCGTTCGGCCAACTGTTCGCCGTCGCTGACGTGCCGAATGATAATCTGTGCGCTCTGGCGGTTGTCTATCTGGTCGTGAGGATTAATGGAACCAGCCTGGTTCTCAGTGAAGAAGGCAGGGTTCTGAATCTTGCCGATGTCGTGATACAGCGCTCCCGTTCTGACCAGCTGGCTCTTGGCTCCTATTTTCAGGGCGACCTCGGCGGCCAGGTTGGCCACTTGCATGGAGTGCTGGAAGGTGCCGGGAGCTACCTCCGAGAGTTTGCGGAGCAGGTCACTGTTGATATTCGAGAGCTCCACAAGTGTCACATTACTCGTGAAGCCGAAAATTTTCTCTAAGAAATACATCAGCGGATAGGAGAACAGCAGCAGTGTACCGCTGATCATGATATGCTTGTAGTAGTTCCATTCAATCGGCATAATGCCATCCCCTTTCATGAGCGTCCGCCCGTGCAACAGGTCTATGGAAAGATATACCAGCAGCGAGGCCACTGTCACGAGGATGGCTGTACGGATAATCTGGGAGCGGGTGGACAACTCGCGCAGGGAATAGATAGCTGCCAGACCTGCCACGAACTGGGTCACCAGAAATTCGTAAGGGTACTTCAGCGTCATGGAACAAAGTAGAATCGTGGCCATGTGAGTGATGAAGGCCGTACGGGAATCCATGAAGACGCGCACGAAGATTGGCAGCATGGCGTAAGGGATGAGATACACCATTATCATGCCGTGACTGACCAAAATATTGGTTAGTAGCGGAAACAGTAACAGCTGGGTCAGCAGCAGGGTGACACTGCGCAAGCTGCTCACGTAGTCGCGACGGAAGAGGTCAAAGTAAAGAAGCAGACCCAGGCAGATGACGGCGATGTACAGGACTTGCCCTGCCAGCTGAAGGTCGTCGTCTGTCCCCTGTCTCCTTTGCTGGTCCAAGGCGTGTTCGTAGCTCTTGAGAATCAGGTAGGTCTTCTCGTCGACCATCTGTCCGCGGTCTACGATACTTTGTCCGGCCATTACCATACCTGAGCTGGTCAGCAGGCCTTCCTCCAGTCCTTTCCATTCGGCCTCGCTCTTTGCCTTGTCGTAGCTCAGGTTGGGTTCGAGGTATTGGTTCAGGTTCAGCTTTTTCAGCTTTTGGCTGCTATATCCCAGCGTATCTGTATCGGCAAGCAGCGATTCGTAGGCCTCTTTCTGGGTGAGCAACCGTGCCAGCGAACGGCTCTGTGCCTCTATACCATAATATACTTGTACGTTGTGAACGCTGTCTCCAATCAGCACTTCGCGGTCACTGTTGCTGATGATTCCTCGTTCGTAGGCTTGGCGCAGGCGTCCCTCGATGAACGAGCGGTACGCAACAGGATACTCTTGAGGGTTAAGTTGTCTGAAGTCCGAGCGGAAGCGGTTCAACTGCGCCGACTCCACGAGGGGCAGCAGTTGCAGGTAGGGTTCATACAGCTCATGGATGCTGTCGCGTTCGTGTGCCAGCTGTTCATCGCTCTTCAGAATCGGGAATTCAAAATCGGGAATAATCTGGCTGTAGGGCCACGGATGATTCAACTCGTATTGTAGGAAAGAGTGGTCGCGTGGGATGAAACATGCCAGCAGTGCAATCGTTCCTGCCAGAACCACTGCTTGCAGTAGGATGTCCTTCGTTTTGAAGTTAACGGGCTTGTTATATCTGCTCATAAGGGATGATTTAGGCGTTGTTTGCTCATTTCAGATGCAAAAATACAATAAATCTTTCGTCCGTGTGCAATATTTGTTGTATTTTTGCACAAAATTTCATCAGAAGACCTATGAATTCCCCAAAAGTACGCGTTCGATTCGCTCCTTCGCCCACTGGCCCCCTGCATATTGGTGGTGTCCGTACCGCTTTGTACAATTACCTCTTTGCTCGTCAGCATGGAGGTGAGTTCATCTTCCGCATAGAGGATACCGATCGTACCCGGTTGGTTCCCGGCGCCGAGGAATACATCATCGAGTCCTTCCGCTGGTTGGGCATCCAGTTCGACGAGGGCGTCAGCTACGGTGGCAACCATGGTCCCTATCGCCAGAGCGAGCGCAAGGATATTTATATTAAATATGTACAGCAACTGCTCGATGACGGCCGTGCTTACATCGCCTTCGATACGGCCGAGGAACTGAATGCCCGCCGCGCTGAGGGTGGCGAGAAGGAGAAGTTCCAGTATGATGCCAGCACCCGTATGCAGATGCGCAACAGCCTCACCCTGGGTAAGGAAGAGACCGACCGCCTCCTTGCTGCCGGGGAACCCTACGTCGTCCGCTTTCTCATCCAACCGGGCGAGGACGTACACGTCGATGATATCATCCGCGGCGATGTCTGCATCAATTCCAGCGTGCTCGACGACAAGGTTCTCTGGAAGAGCGGCGACCAGCTGCCCACCTATCATCTGGCAAATATCGTGGACGACCACCTCATGGAAATCACCCACGTCATCCGCGGCGAGGAATGGTTACCCTCGGCACCGCTTCATGTGCTGCTCTATCGTGCTTTTGGCTGGGAGGACACGATGCCTCGCTTTGCCCACCTGCCCCTGCTGTTGAAGCCCGACGGCAAAGGCAAGCTCAGCAAGCGCGACGGCGACCGCCTCGGTTTCCCCGTCTTCCCCTTGGAATGGCACAACCCCGAGACCGGCGAGGTCTCGTCGGGCTACCGCGAGCAAGGCTATCTCCCGGAGGCTGTAGTAAACTTCCTCGCGTTGCTGGGCTGGAACCCCGGTGATGACCAGGAAATCATGTCCTTGGACGAGATGGTTGGAAAGTTCAACCTCGAGAAATGTTCCAAGAACGGAGCCCGCTTCGACTACATCAAGGGCTTCTGGTTCAACCGTGAATACCTCATGCAGCTTCCCGACTCCGCGTGGGCTCCAGACTTCGTACGCCTGCTGAAGGAACAAGGCATCGAATGCAGCGAGGAGCGTGCCGCACAGGTCGTCGCCTTGATGAAGTCCAAGGTTATTGAATACGAGACCAAGGAAGGCCCTCGCAAGCGCAATATCTCCTTCGTCAGCGACCTCTGGCCCCTCTGCCGCTTCTTCTTCGTCGCTCCCACCTCCTTCGACCGCGAGGACAAGTTTGTCAAGAAGAACTGGAAACCCGATACTGCTGCCGAGATGCAGCAGTTGCGCGATGTCCTTGCTTCCATCGATGATTTCAGCGCCGAAGGGCAGAAGGCAGTCGTGGATCCGTGGGTGGAACAGACTGGCTTCAAGCCTTGGAACGCCTGGCGCGTATGTCTCGTCGGCGAGGGTCAGGGACCGGATATGTACGCATTCTCCGCCTTCCTCGGAAAGGACGAGGTGCTGCGTCGTATGGACTTCGCCATCAATGAACTGGGATAAACCTCAAACATGAAACTGCGGCGTACGCCGCGCTCTATGTACAGCATTGTCATCTTCCTCTATATGTGTGCCGTAGGCATTGCCGCCATCTTCAACAAGCGGGCGCGCAAGCTTGCCGTGGGGCATCGCAAAGCCTTCTTCCAGTTGAAGCGTCAAGTACAGAAAGATGGCCGATACATCTGGTTCCATGCGGCTTCCCTGGGCGAATTCGAACAGGGCCGTCCACTGATGGAACGCCTACGCCGCGAGCACCCGGAGTACAAAATCCTTCTCACCTTTTTCTCCCCGTCGGGCTATGAAGTACGCAAGAACTGGGAGGGCGCCGACCTCGTCTGCTACCTGCCGCTCGATACGCCCGGAGCTGTCCGCGTGTTCTTCCATTTCGTGAAGCCAGAGATGTTGTTCCTCATCAAATACGAGTTTTGGAAGAACTATTTGACTGGCTGTCAACGCCTCGGCATTCCTGTCTATTCCGTCAGCAGTATCTTCCGCCCCGATCAAATTTTCTTCCGGTGGTACGGTCGTGGCTATGCCAAGGTTCTGTCCAAAGTCACTCATTTCTTCGTCCAGAATCAGCAGTCCGCCGACCTCCTCGCCACGTTGGGTCACACGGACAATGTCACTGTCGTCGGCGACACCCGCTTCGACCGCGTCCTTGATATTCGTGCTGCCGCGCGGCCGTTGCCTCTTGTCGAGAAGTTTGCCTCCGGCCACACCGTGTTCGTCGCCGGCTCCAGCTGGCCTCCCGACGAAGCCCTCTTCATCCCGTGGTTCCTTGGGAAATTCTCCCCGACAACGCCTTCCGTTGGCTCTTCGGCGATGTCATCGCCGAGGTTAATCATCGCCCCCCACCTCATCGGCGAAGATCATCTCCGGGATATCGAGAGCCGTCTGCAGGGACGCTGTGTCCTTCGTTACTCCGCTGCTACAGAGGAGAATGTGTCCGATGCTGAGGTACTAATCATCGACTGCTTCGGTCTCCTCTCCAGTATCTATCGCTATGGAAAGCTCGCCCTCGTCGGAGGCGGTTTTGGCGTGGGCATCCACAATGTTGCGGAAGCGGCCGTCTATGGAATCCCCGTACTCATCGGCCCCAACAATCAGAATTTCCGCGAAGCGCGTCACCTACTGGACGCCGGTGCCTGCTTCGAGATTCACAATTCCGAAGACTTCACGCAGATAGCAGACCGCTTGCTTGGTGATGACGAAGCCTATAGCCGTGCCGCCGAAGCAGCACGCCGCTACATCGCCGACAACGCCGGTGCCACGGATTATATCTTTCGGAAGATTTTTTCATAGTAAGACTTGAATACAGACACTCCCTCACAGATGCATACGGATTCCCTCCCTGAGCGGGAGGGGAAGGGGAAAGAGTCTGTTTCCCTGAAGCAGCGCACCGCCCAGGGGCTCATCTGGGGAGGGTTCAGTAATGGCATGGTTCAGCTGCTGGGTGCCCTCTTCGGTATCTGGCTTATCAATATCCTTTCACCTGCAGATTACGGCAAAATGGCGGCGCTGGTCATCTTCTCCAACCTCGCCAGCGTACTGCAGGAGAGCGGTTTCACGGCAGCTTTGGCCAACAAGCAGGAACCCACCCACGAAGAGTATAACGCGGTCTTCTGGTTCAATGTCCTCGTGGGTCTTGGGCTCTATGTCGTACTCTTCTGCGCATCGCCTCTTATTGCAGCCTTCTATGGCGACCCCATTCTATGCCCCCTAGGTCGCTTTGCCTTCCTCGGTTTTGTGGCAGCCAGCTTCGGAACCGCTCAGCGTGCCTACCTCTTCGGCCACCTAATGGTCAAGCAGACGAGCATCATGCAGATGGCGTCCATCACCATTTCCAATGTAATAGGCATTTGTCTCGCCTACGCAGGCTTTGCCTACTGGGGACTGGCCGCCCAGAGCCTTATCTACATCTGCTCCATGACCGCCTTCGCCTGGTATTTCTCGCCGTGGAGACCAACATTTCCGGCGTTGCCTGCAAGAATGAAAAATGAAAAAATGAAAAGTGAAAAATATAACTCACCAGAATCAACAGAAGGACTCACTGCACTCGAAAGTAAATCTTATTTTTCACTTTTCATTTCTTCACTTTCCATTACTTTGCTTCCCGCCTGGCAGATGTTTGGTTTCTCCAGCAAACTGCTTGTCAACAGCCTTGCCTTCCAACTGAATAACAATGCCTTCGGCGTCCTTCTCAACCGCTTCTTCCCCGGTGGCCACGTGGCTGGCATTTATTCTAACTCCCGCAAGTGGAACGATATGGCTATCAGTACTATAAGTGGAATGGTCTATGGCGTTGCACAGCCAGTCTTGCGGGAGAGTGCCCATGAGACCAGAGGCGCAGGTCTCGCAGGTGCCTTTCGCAAGCTCCTGCGCTTCACCTGCTTCGTTTCCTTCCCCTGTCTCTTCGGCCTCGCCCTGATAGCCGAGGATTTCATTGTCTTGCTGGCAGGCGAGAAGTGGCACGAGAGCGCGTTCCTCCTCTCGCTGCTCTGTGTCTACGGAGCCTTCGCGCCCGTGGTCACCCTCTACAGCAACCTCGTCGTCTCACGCGGGCGTTCCACTATTAATATGGTCATCGGCCTCGTGAACTGCGCCTTCGTCTGGGGTGGTATTATCATGCTCCACGCCCTCGGCTACGAGTTGCGTGAGATGGTTGTCTTCTACGTTGTGCTGAACATCGCATGGCTTGTGGCCTGGCAGGCCTGTGCCCGTCGTCTCATCGGCCTTCGCTACCGCCACGCCCTGCTGGATATCACTCCCTTCCTCCTTTTTGCCCTCGGGGTGATGACTGCTTGCTGGTGGCTCACTTCCTCCATGCCCCTCAGCTGGTTCCGCATGATTCTCCGCATCCTCCTCGCCGTGGCCCTCTACGTCGGCAGCCTCTGGCTCGCCCGTGCCCAGATTCTGATGGAGAGCATCGACTATATCTTCAAGCGGAAGAAATAATAGGTTATGTGTCACCAACCAATTAATAGAAGACCTACTCAATGAGAAAGATAATCACTTGCCTACTGATGGCCTTTGGATTAGTGTCTGCTTCATGCATCGCCCAAGAGCAGAGTGACTCGCTGCTGATGGTGCACTTGGATGCCATTGACCGTCAGGAGATACCCGCCGATACCTCCGTGCGCATAGGTGTCCTGAAAAACGGCCTCACCTATTACGTGCGGCGCTGCACGGAACCCAAGGGGAAGGTCGACTTCAACCTGTTCGTCAAGGCTGGTTCCGTGCTCGAAAAAGATAACGAGCGGGGCGTAGCTCACTTCGTGGAGCACGTGCTGTTTCGCGGCACCAAGCACTTCCCGGGACAGGAAGTTATGAACTTCATGCGCCGCAACGGCATCCCCTTCGGCCACGACAGCAATGCCTTCACGGGCTGCAACTCGGTGCGCTACCTGCTCAATGGCATTCCCTGCGGTGATACGGCTCAGTTGGACTCCTGCCTGTTGCTGATGTACGACTGGGCCTGTGCGGCCACCATGGCCGATAGCGCCATCGAGAGCGAGCGCAGCATCATCGTCGAGGAATGGCGAATAAAGAATACCGTGTCCTTCGGGCAGCAATTGATAGCCGACCTCCTGAATAATTCCATATACACCCAACGCCTGTCCATCGGTGACATGGAGGTCATCCGGAACTGTCCGCCTAAAGTAGTGCGCAACTTCTACAAGCGATGGTATCAGCCACAGAATCAAGCCATCGTGGTGATGGGCGACTTCGACCCCGACGCGATGGTGGCGAAGATTCAGAAACTGTTCGGCTCGCTGAAGCGCGGCAAGAACCTTGTGCCAGCGCAGCCCTCAATACCAGATGCCGACCAACCGCGCATCCGTTTCTATCAAGACCAGCGGCTATCGAGCCACAGTAGCTCCATCATCGTCCGAGTGCCGGACGTGACGACCGACCACACGATTGCCGCCCTGCGCAAGGACTTGGTCAGAGACAAGCTGAAAGACCTGATGAAGGACAAGCTCGAAGCTCTCAAAGGCAAGGAAATCATCAACTGTTCGGCCTCGTTCCTTCCGTTGGGCGACATCAAAAACAGCAAAAACATCGTCCTCGAGATGAGCACGAACGCCGACAACTGGAAACAGACTCTCGAAACGCTCCTCAAAGCCCTTGAACACACCCGCCGCTTCGGTTTCAAGGACTACGAACGGAAGCCCGGCAACTGGTATGTCCACGCCTACAACGCCGACTCCACAGCCATCCTGCTGCCCGACACCGCAGGAAGCGATTTCGGCAGTCACAGAAGCACGGACTGGGCGGAGAAGTTCTACAACAACTTCTTCTTCAGCACCGTCATCCATGACTTCAAAAGTGAGAACACTTGCAAGAGACACATCAAAAACACCATTACTCAGGAGCAGCTCCTTGAGGCGTTCCGCGAGATGACCACGGGGCGCAATATGCTCGTGGCTGAGATGTTTCCTGCAAGCGCCACCCAGCCTTCGGAGGACGAAGTAAACGAGATTATCAACCGCGTCAGAGCGATGACCGACGAGGAGTTGGCCGCGATGGACGTCAAGAAAGGACAGAAACTGGAGCGACTCCATGTGGATTCCCTTGACTTCGAACTCACACCCGCCACCATCACGAAGACCACCATGCGAAACGACAGCATCACCGAGTTGCACCTGTCCAATGGCATGAAGGTGCTGTTGTGGAAATCCCTTCCAAAAGACAGCATTCCCTACAGCATTGACTTGAGATTTGGGCGGCCATTGGGTTACTCATCCCTGTGTGACGAAGACTTTCACTATCAAAGCCTGCTCTTCAACGGACGAAGGAAGTTTCAATTCGACAGCGGAAGCAATGATGTTGAGTTCGATCCCTACTACGACAGAATGGATCTCGGCACCTATTCTTCTAAAGACAGCACGTTATTCTATAAAGATGTGGAGCGTTATCTTAAGATGATGTACGCTTCGCTGACCACGACAGAGGTAGATTCGGTGGCAGCTGCAGAGCAAATCTCTCAGATGCAGGCCACTGCGATGACGCTAAACGAACCGTTTATGCGCTCGCAGATTAAGATACAAAGCCTACCTCTCATGCCTTCCAAGCGCAATGCAATTCTCTCCATTGACGATGCCAAGGCGTTGACGGTCGACGGCTTCCGCGATGTGGTGAAGGACTACTTCTCGAACTTCAACGGCTCGACGCTCATCGTTAAGGGGCTGTTCTCCACCGACAGCGTCATACCATTGGTATGCAAGTACATAGGCTCGCTGCCATCGAAGCCACAGCCCGTGAAACGCACGATATGGCCATCCGACCATTACCGCACAACTGACACCGTTGCTGTTGAGAAAATCACAAACGCCACGCCCTATTGTTTAGCATACATGTACTACACTTGGGAGAAAGACTACCCGTTCTCGCAGGAAACTCACGCCCACAACCAAGTGCTGCAAAGCGTACTTACTGCCTTGCTGCTCAATAAGCTACGCATACAGCACAGCGATGTCTATTCAGTGAATTGCAAAATTGACGACAAACAGCTGCCGTTGGACCACATGGCCTGCGTCATCACCTTCTCTTGTAATCCTACTCAGCGCGAACGCATAGCTAAGGACGCCGACCAACTCATCCGCGAGATGGCCGAGGACAACTTGATTACCCAAGACCTTATCGATAGTTACGTCAAGGAGCGTGAGAAGCATGTGAACGACACCAACTACGGCAGTCGCTACTATGACTTGACACGCGAGTTGGGCGACATTGTCATCGATGCCAACGACATCACCTACATCAAGCAAGTCACCCCCGCATCGCTCAAGGCTCATCTGCGCCAGCTGCAGAAGAAAGGGAATAAGCACATCGGATATCTGACCACAGAATAATCAATGAAAACGAATACAATCATACTCGAAGGCGGGCTCGGTAACCGCATGCGTGTAGCAGCAGCCGCTTATACGATGGCCCAGCGCACAGGCATACCTATGCGCGTGCTATGGACCTCGCAATGGGGAATGCGGTGCAGGTTTGACGACCTCTTCATCACCTCCCCCGCCCCCTCCGCTGCTAAGGAGGGAGGAGAATATGTGCTTCGGGATGCTCAGGGTTTCGAGAAAGTGATATTTGCGAGACCGACGTTGAAGAACCTTTATCTTCCCCGCCTCCTACAGCGACTCTGCTACCGCCACATCATCCTGTCACCGCAGATCTACTACCTGCAGCGCGACGGCTTCGATTTCGAAACGTGGTTCCAGCAGGGCGGCACGCTGATGACCGCCTACCGCGACTTCTGCGAGTGGGAGGACGGCCTCATCCCTTTCCTCTTCCGCCCCCTGCCCGCCATCGAGCGGGAAGTTAATGCCCGCACAACAGCCTTCACGCCCTACACTATCGGGCTTCACATCCGTCGCACCGACAACCAGGCCTCCATCGACGCCAGCCCCGTGGAACTCTTCTTCGATGTGGTAGACCACGAACTCGCGGAGCACGACGACCTTCACGTTTACCTCGCCACGGACGACGAACCCACCAAGACCCTCTTCCGTCAACGCTACGGCTCCGACCGCATCCAGACAGCTCCCTCTCAGGCCACCCGCGACAGCGTCGCTGGCATCCGCGAAGCCCTCATCGAGATGCTCCTTCTCGCCCGTACCTCCCACGTCTACGGCTCCGCCGGCAGCACCTTCTCCGAGATAGCCGTCAAATTCTCGGGTACTCCCCTCACCATCCTTCAGCGTTGAAGATGTGATGAAACAGAAAAAGAGCGCACCCGTCACGAATCAGTGGCGGGGCGTATTTTTTTTCTTCAATTTCAACTACATACTACACACATTCTGCCCATTTCCCTCCTTTTTTTCCAGAAGTTGCCCCATATCAAAGTCTCATCTGAAAAAAGCGTGAGACAGGGTGGTGCGCCTTTTTTTTGTTTTATGCGCGCTATTGTTGTCATACGTGCGCTGTTTCTTTGCCTTATATATAATAAGGTGCTGGCGGATATGTTGCCCAAGGCCCTGCATCTTGTTAAAAACGGAGGATTTTGGAGGGAAGAAGTAAAAAAATTCAGTATTTTTTTGTGGCGTTAATGAATTTTAAATAAATTTGCATCATGAAAGTAACATTTTAATTAAAAAAGTGACGTGAAACAAGGCAAAATCCTACTGCGGACGTGGGGCGCATTGCAGCGGCAAATGGCCTACCAAATAACCGCCTTGTGTGATGTAAACACTTGTTAATAGGTACGGGCTTCAAATTCCAAAGAAGACGAATCAAGAAGACGGCGACACCCGTAACTATTCAGCGATTAGTTCAAAGCCCTCTGGAAGACGGCGGCATTGTAACTATTCCGCGATTAGTTCAAGACCCTCAGGAAGACGGCGACACCCGTAACTATTCAGCGATTAGTTCAAAGCCCTCTGGAAGACGGCGGCACGAGTAACTCTTCCGCGATTGGTTCAAGACCCTCAGGAAGACGGCGACACCTTACCGAATGTTAATAAAAGCTATTATTGCTGAAATCAAAATGGCCTTTTCTATCGGTTAAATGGTCTCACAAACCCGTCTCTTTGGCATGAATATCAATGAATGATACAAAATCAAAGGTTTTTGAATCACAGACTAAAGTCGCGTATATATATAATAATGTAACTTTGCACGCAAAACTAACCCCAGACGCTAAATCCAAATAAAAACAAATATTAAAAATTAACTTTATGAGTCAAATTCTGTCAAGATCGAAGAATCTAAAGCAGCTGATTAGACAGGCCTTTTGCGCGATTCTGATGCTCTTCGCATTCAGCTCTATGCTGTCTGCCCAGAACGAAATCACGGTAAAGGGTACTATCACCGATGAAGCTGCCGAGCCTTTAATAGGCGCTTCGGTAAAAGTGAAAGGAAAACCCGGCGTGGGCACTATGGCTGACATGGATGGAAACTTTGAACTGAAAGTACCTTCCGAGTCGACGGTGCTGGTGATTTCTTACGTGGGTATGACCACGAAGGAAGTCAAGGTCGGCAAGCAGCGTAACCTCAAGATTACGCTCGCAGACAACACCCAGCTGGATGAAGTCGTGGTTGTCGGTTTCGGCCAGCAGAAGAAAGTTTCTGTGGTGGGAGCTATTACGCAGACCACGGGTGAAGTATTGGAACGAGCTGCCGGTATCGGTAGTGTGGGTGCCGCCCTCACGGGTAACCTGCCTGGTGTGGCCACCATCGCTTCCTCTGGTCAGCCTGGTGAAGAGGACCCGCGTATTTACATTCGTGGTGCAGCAGCCTGGAATCAGGACGCACAGCCTCTGATCCTCGTCGATGGTGTCAAGCGTGATATCAAGTCCGTCGACATCACCTCCGTGGCTACCGTCTCCGTACTGAAGGACGCGTCGGCTACAGCCGTTTATGGTGTGGAAGGTGCTAACGGCGTTATCCTGATCACCACCAAACGTGGCGTGGAAGGCAAGGCAAGAATTGATGTGGGCTTCAACGCCACATTGAAGGCCGTGTCAAAGCTACCGAACAAGTACGATTCATACGACGGCTATATGTACCGTAACCAGGCTATTGAGCATGAGCTTGCTTTAGGCGGAACAGGTTCTTGGCAGTACTATCGTCCACAGACCTTCATCAACAATTTCCGCAATCAGAGCACTGTAGTAAAGCCCAATTATGATGCAGCTGGTGTGTACCTCGGTGACTATAGTCAGGCAGAACGCTATCCCAACGTCGATTGGCAGAATGAGATGTTCAAGCAATTTGCCTTATCTTATAATGCGAATCTCAATATTTCCGGTGGTACGAATTTTGTGAAGTATTTCGTGGCATTCGACTTCCAGAACGAAGGTGATATGACCAAGATCTGGGATAACCATCAGGGCTATACCGGTGGTTATGCATACAACCGTCTGAATGTACGTTCCAACCTGGACTTCCAAATTACGAAGACTACCCAGTTCAGGGTCAACCTGGCAGGTTCCAATGCTCAGCAGAAGTCACCGCGTTATTATTATGGTAATAATGGTGAGTTCTTCCAGCAGCAGAACTGGGCTGGTGCCTATCGTATGCCGCCAAACATCTTCCCGGTTCAGTACTCCGATGGTTCATGGGGTTTCTCCAAGCAGTTTGCCTCCAACGTTGCAAACTCCTCCATGAATGTGGCAACTTCTGGTTTTGAGACGAAATCCATCACACGCGTCTATACCGACTTCGCCCTGGAGCAGAATCTTGATTTCGTGACAAAGGGACTGGTTGCACGCGGAACGATATCCTGGGACAACCGGTTTGATGAGGGTAGCCGCGGTATTGCTGACCAGCATACAACGAAGACTGCATATATCCTCCCTGAGAACGGTGTGTTTGTTCCTGGAACGGAAATTTATCCTAACACGGGTTTCGATTTCTATGAAAGTCGTGATTGGCAACAACAAGCCGGTAGCGTAAGTTCCACAAGCCGTGCCACGGAAATGTCCATTCAACTCTATTGGGGACGTCAGTTCGGCATTCACAACGTGTCTGCAATGGGTAACTGGAAGCGTCGCACCAATGCAGGTAATGCCGACCTTGAATTCCGTCGTGAGGACTGGGTCTTCCGTACCACCTACGACCTGAAGAGCAGGTATTTCGCCGAATTCAATGGCGCTTACAACGGTTCCCAAAAGTTCTCTCCTGAAAATCGCTTCGCATTCTTCTGTTCAGGAGCTGCCGGTTGGATGCTCTCTGAGGAGAAATTCATGAAATGGTTCCGCGACAAAGGCATTATCGATATGTTCAAGATTCGTGGTTCTATCGGTCAGATTGGTGATGACAATGCTGGTAATCGCTGGGCTTACCTGACAGAGTGGTCTGTCGTTGATCCCATTGCAATGAATCTGGACGGATCTGCCAGCCCGTTCACTGGCTATAAGGAGGCTGGTGTTGCCAGCCCCGACCTCCGCTGGGCTACCGTGGTGAAGAAGAATATCGGTTTCGACTACGCATTCCTCGGTGGCATGTTTGCCGGTAGTTTTGACTGGTTCCGTGACGACCGTAACGATATCTTCATATCGGGTGCCGACCGTACCGTGCCCTCATATTTCGGTTCACTCAACGATGCCCAGTATAGTGCCGCAAAGACACCTGACATCAACAAGGGTAAGATCAAGAATTCCGGTTTCGAGTTGGAGCTTCGCTTCAACAAGGTGTTGAGGAATAAGATGCGTTTCTGGGCTAATGCCAACTATACGTATGCGCACAACATCATTAAATTGAAGGATGACCCCGCTCTGATTCCCAGTTACCGCAAGGCCCAGGGCTATTCTCAGGGCCAGTACGTTTCGTTCATCGACAATGGATTCATAGGTTCCTACGACCAGCTCTACAGCACGCCAGCTCGTGAGAAGAACGACGGTCAGGTACTCATCGGTGACCATTACCTTGTGGACTTCAATGGCGACGGTATCGTTGACGAAACAAATGACAAGGCTCCCTACGGCTACACTGAAATCCCAGAACATACCTACAATGGTACAATCGGCTGGGAGTGGAAAGGCTGGAGTATTTTTGCTCAGTTATATGGCGTGTTCGGCGTCACACGTGATGTCACACTCCGTTCTTTCCCCAGCACCCTCCTCACCGTATACAATACTGGTACTCTGTGGAATCCGGTCGATGGCAACGGTGAAGTCGTACCCAACCGTTTCACCACCGGCGCTCCTGAGAATGAAGAGGACTGGAACAACGGAACTCAGTTCCTCTACGATGGTTCCTACTTCCGACTCAAGAACGTAGAAGTCGCTTACACATTTACGAAAGGATGGATTAGGAGAATTGGTTTCACCAGCCTGAAGTTGTACCTGAATGCCAACAACCTCTTCCTGATTACAAAGATGCCTGACGACCGCGAGAGTAACTATGGATGGAGCGGTGCTGGTGGTGCCTATCCCACGGTCAGACGTTTCAACTTCGGATTTAAGCTTTACCTTTAATAGTATATATTATGAAAGATTTTAAAAATATAAAATCCCTTTTATACGGTTTGCTTCTCCTGCTGACCTGCGGTGTTTGCTTCACGTCTTGCACCGACTGGCTTGATAAGGATCCGGAGTCCATTGTGGCCGAGGATGAGGCTTTCAAGAACTATCGCAACTTCCAGGGGTATCTTGAGGAAATCTATAATCTGATTCCGGACAAAGAGAAAGTCAACTATTGTACCGCATGGAACTTTGGCGACGATGCCGTTCACAACACGGAAGGCTTTGCGCACATGGATCATCAGGTGGACCTCGGCAACTATCGTAACTGGTATAAAAACAACCAGTGCTGGCTGAAGGGTAATACCTTTAATAACAGAAGACAATCCCTTTGGGACAACTCCTGGTACTGCATCCGCAAGTGCAATATGGGTATTGAGAACATCAAGTCTCTCGTAGGATCTGACGAAGAGCGCGACCTGCTGCTCGGACAGATGTATTTCTTCCGTGCTTGGTGGCATTTCGAACTGATGTGCTATTTCGGCGGTCTTCCCTATATAGACAAAGCATTTGAGGCAGATCAGATTCCTGAACTACCCCGTCTTTCCTTCCAGGAATGTGCAGACCGCTGTGCAGAAGACTTCGAGAAAGCATATAACCTGCTTCCTACCGATCCTACGGGTTGGGACGAAACACTGGCTGGTATGCAGACTTCCGGGAACAACGATTTGCGCGTCAATAAGTTCACCGCTCTCTGCTACCTGGGCAAGTGCTATCTCTGGGCTGGCTCGCCGCTCATGAAGGAAATGGAAAAGACCAAGAACGGCGGAGTGGCCCAGTTGTTAGGTGCCAGTTCCAACGGCAAGACCTATGATTATGACGTCGCATACTGCCAGAAGGCTGCCCAGACCTTAGGCAAGGCCCTTGATATGGTCAACAAAGGAACGGTCAGCTACAAGCTTGCTGAATTCAAGTATTCCAACCTCTACGACCACACGAAGGATGAGAACGCCGAGACCTGCTACTCGGATATCTTCTATACCGTCAAGCAGAGCTGGAAGATGCCGGGCGAACCGGAAGCCATCATGCGTGGTGCCTATCCTGGTCAGAATAGCGCCAACTGGAACTGCGCAAAGATTTTCGGCCCTAAGGTCGCAGGTATTGTGGATCATGACAAAATCATCCACCACCCCACAGCTAACCTGATTGACCAGTATGGAATGGCCAACGGACAGCCCATCTATCTGGTTCGTAACGGTGAATATGTACTCAACCCCGCCTCGGGCTGGGATCCGGAGCACCCCTACAAGGATCGTGACCCGCGTTTCTACCATGATATCATCTTTGATGGTTTCCACTATGTGCTCAGCACAGATGCTCTGACCACAGACCAGAAGAAGTATGATTATTGCACCTTAGCCACTGGTGGTGACATGCGCGGTGTGGACGACGGAAGCAGCACGGGTTATTTCATCCAGAAGCTGATACCCCACCAGTGTAACCAAGGTGACAAATACTATGATTGGGACTGGGCTCTCCAATCCTACCTCCCCTACATGCGTCTGGCTGATGTCTATTTGATGTATGCCGAGGCACAGGCTGTTGTTGCAGCAAATGTTGCAGCCCTGAAGGAAAGACCAGAATACTGCACAACGCTCTCTGCCGTGGAAGCCATCAACGCGCTCCGCGACCGCGTCAACACCGACGATTTCCCGATGGAACACGTGCAGGCTAACCTCATGGACACCAAGGAACACTTCATGGATGAGATACGTCGCGAACGCGCCGTGGAACTTGCCTTCGAAGGCTTCCGCTGGTGCGACCTGCAGCGTTGGCTTCTCCTGACCGAGCCTCCCTACACGGTGAAATACTCCCATGAGTTCGAGCGTTTGGAAACGGATGACTGGTATAAGACTCACGATCCCAAAGACGCGAAAGTAGCACACTTCCAGAAGAAGGAGCTCATTGTCCGCCGTTTGGAATCAAAGCATTATTGGTTCCCGCTTCCTGACAAGGACATTTATCTCTACGAAGGATTCCCCCAGAATCCCGGATGGTAATACAAAGGCAATTGAAAATTGAATACTGAAAATTGAAAATTGACACTTTTATGAAAAGAATAAAGACAAACATATTTCTCATTGCCTTGTTTGCTGTTTCGCCCCTGACGGTCAATGCCCAGGCCGCAGACGAAGCGGATTCAACCTTGGCAGTCAAGAAAGTCCACGTTGCTTTCCGCGACAAGGATGCCGACCAACTGCTCGGAGGCATTTCATACGTTGACATGGAAGATCTGCAGAAGAAAGACTATACAATGAGCAGTCTCGAAGATCTGTATGCGCTTGTCGGTGGTTGGAATGGCAACAACCTTTGGGGAATGGACAACGACCGCTTGGACAACAACGACAACAGCAACATGCCGCTCGTGATTATCGACGGTGTGAAGCGTCCGTCCAACAATGTTCTTCCCTCTGAAATTGAGCAGGTCACCTTCCTCAAGGGCGCACAGGCAGTGATCCTCTATGGCTCCAAGGCTGCAAAGGGCGCCATCCTGATTACCACCAAGCGCGGTAAGGTGGATGGCCTCCAGATTGTAGCCAACGCCAATACTGGCTGGCACGTCGCCAAGGAATTCCCAGAGTATCTGGGTTCGGCAGAGTACATGACCCTCTACAACGAAGCCGTTGCTAACGATGCCCGTGGCTTAGGTAACCCCTACGTTCCTAAGTATAGCCAACAGGATATCTATAATCACGCTTCAGGTATCAATCCCTATCGTTATCCCAACGTAAACTACTATTCTGACGAATATGTCCGCAAGGCATACAACCGTACAGAAGCTACTGCAGAGATTCAGGGTGGTGGTAGTCGTGCTCACTTCTACACGAATGTCAACTACTATCGTGTTGCCGACCTCCTCAACTTCGGAGAGGCTAAGTACAACTACACCGACCGATTCAGTGTTCGTGGTAATGTGGATCTCGTCATCAACGAGTTCATCAAGGGATATGCCAACGCCAGTGCTACCTTCTACAATGCCAACAAGAACAAAGGCGACTTCTGGCGCGAGGCAGCTGGTCAGGATGAAAATCGCAACAACACTGGAAAATATGGTCGTCCTAACTTCCCGGAAAACGCAGCTCCGCTGATTCATATTAATATGGTTGACCCCAATGCCAGCAAAGCTCTTGCCATCCTTGGCAAGTCGCTCAACCTGCTTGACGGAGTCTATTTCCCCGGCGGCACCAAGACCACCCAGACCAATGCCATCGCCGATTGCTATTTCGGTGGCCAGACAAGGGACGTCAGCCGTCAGTTCCAGTTTGATGCCGGCATCATCTACGACATGAACAAGTTCGTCAAGGGCTTGTCATTCAAGACCCAGTTCGCCATCGACTATGCCGCCAACTATGGCCTTTCGTACGACAACAAGTACGCTGTGTTCATCCCCACTTGGAGTAACTACAACTCAGAGGATGTCATTGTAGGTCTCACCCAGCAGAACGACGAGATTGTGAGTGGTCACATGTCAATGTCAAATACCGCCTATCGCCAGACCATCAGTTGGAATGGACATTTTGACTATGACCATACGTTCGGTGGCAAGCACCACGTAACGGGTATGTTCCTCGCTAATATGTTCACAACCACCTCCAGCGGTCAGTACCACCGTTATGCAAATGCCAACTTAGGCCTGCAGGCAGGTTATGACTTCATGGGTCGCTACTATGCCGATGTAACTTTGGCCGGTGTGCATTCCGCTCGCCTTGCCGAAGGCCATCGCAATGCCATCTCTCCCTCCTTCACCATTGGCTGGAATATGGCCAGGGAGAATTTCCTAAAAGGAAGCTGGGTCGATGACTTGATGCTCAGCGCCTCCTACAGTAATCTGAGTGAGGACATCGACGTCTATATGGGTGAAAAATACTTCTATCTCTACGATGCCCTGTGGGAAACCGTCGGTAGTGGCTTCTCCTGGAATGAAGGTTCTAACGCAGACCGCACCTATTCCACCATGGGTAGCAATCCCGCCCTCGACTTCATCCATCGCAAGGAATTCTCCGTCAGTCTGCGTGGTTCAATCTTTAATAAGTTGCTTTCCGCAGACCTCACTTACTTCCACACAGATATGGACGGCTTCATTGTCCAGAACCCGACCACCTTCCCCTCTCACCTGCAGAGTGGCCTCCAAGGTAGTACTTTCAAGCCGGCTATCAACAACAACATTCAGACACGCCAGGGTCTTGACTTCAGCATCACTGCCCAGAAGCAGTTTGGCAAGGTCTATGCAGCCCTTGGTGTGGTCGGAACCTATCTCGCAACCAACAACAAGAAGTACGACGAAATCGTAGAATATGAGAACCAGAAGGTAGAGGGTCATGCCATTGACGCCATCCGCGGCTACCAGTGCTTAGGCTTCTACACGTACGATGACTTCAACGAGACCAAGACTTCCGACGGCAATATTAAGTACACCCTGAAGGATGGACTCCCCACCTCCAAGATTGGCGGTACCATCCAGCCTGGTGACTTGAAATATGAAGATGTGACTGGCGATGGAATTATCGATTCCAAGGACCAGGTTGATTTGGGCAAGGACGGTCGCTACGGTTCTCCCTTCACACTCGGCGTGAACCTCACCCTCAAGTACAATAACTTTACACTCTTCATCGTCGGCAACGGTCAGTTCGGAGCCTACGGTATGAAGAACAACGGTTACTATTATATGAGTGGCGACGCCAAGTACTCCGTCAATGCACGGGGCCGCTGGACCCCCGAGACCGCAGATGTGGCTACTCATCCCCGTCTGAGCGCCCAGGGTTCGAATCACAATGCTGCCGCATCCACCTTCTGGATCTACAGCACCAACCGTTTCAACCTTCGCAAGATACAGCTTACCTACGACTTCCCGAAGAACCTCATGGGTAAGGTTGTCAAGGACCTCTCCATCTATCTGAACGCCAACGACCTCCTCACCATCTCCAAGGAGCGCAAGCTGATGGAGACCACTGTAGGCTATGCACCTCAGACTCGTTTCTATAACCTCGGTGTCAAGGTAACGTTCTAATTCTAATTGACTATTGATTATTGAAAATTGAATAGTATGAAGACAAGAAATATTATAATGTACTTAATCGGGGTTCTCGCTTTTTGCTCCTGCGATGATATGTTCGTACCGGCAGATGAGAACAACCGACAGGCAGAAGACATGACCGAGGAGTCCAAGTATGCACATGGCCTGCTGATCTATGCGTATGATCGGATTCCTGATTTGACGACAACCCAGACGGACATTGCTACAGATGATGCTGTTACCAACCTGAAAAACAGTAATTATCTGAATATGGCAACGGGCGCATGGGCTTCGGACAACAACCCTGTGTCCCAATGGGATAACTGCAAGGATGGCATCCAGTATGTCAATCTTTTCCTTGCCATCGTAGAAAAGACCAAATGGGCTCCCAGCGCAGCTTCCAAGCAGCAGATGTTCATCGACCGTCTGAAGGGTGAAGCCTTCGGCCTTCGTGCACTCTTCTATTACTATCTGCTCCAGGCCCATGGAGGTTATGCAGACGATGGTGTTCTCTATGGCGTGCCCCTTCTGACGAATGCTGAAGACGGTAGCTCCGACTTCAACCAGCCTCGCGCCACGTTTGCCGACTGTGTGAAGCGATGCTTTGCCGACTGCGATAGCGCAATGGCACTCCTTCCTTTAGATTATACCGACATCAGTAGTGCCGAAGACATTCCCGCCAAATACCTGTCGTTGGGTGCCAATTACTCTGGCTATAACCTCGTATTTGGTTCCAAAGCCAAGAACCTTATTTCTGGTAAGATTGCCGAGGCTATCAAGGCACAGGTCGCACTCCTCGCCGCAAGTCCTGCTTTCCGTGACCAAAGCAACGTGACTTCCGCAGAGGCTGCAACTCTTTGTGGCAATGTACTCAATCGGATAGGTGGATTAAACGGATTCGATAAGGATGGAAACATCAACTGGTACATGAATTCCACCAAGCTGCAAAGCCTGTCAGATTTCGATGAGATTCTCTGGCGCAAGGACTATGATAATAATGCAAGCCAAGAAGGCGACAACTTCCCTCCCACCTTGTATGGCGACGGTCAGGTCAATCCCTCGCAGAACCTTGTTGACGCCTTCCCCATGCGCAACGGTTATCCAATCAGCAACGTGGCCAAGTCAGGTTACGACAAGAACGATCCCTATACAGGCCGCGACCCACGTCTGGCCAACATCGTTCTCTACAATGGTACGACATTCAGGAAATCCTTGATTATAACCGGTACCTATCCTGCTGTCAATGGCGATAAGAGTGAGACGGCTGACAACATTAACAATCAAAGCACTTCCACCCGCACAGGCTACTACCTGAGGAAACTGCTACGTGAGGACGCGAATCCCCTGCAGAGCTCACTCATGGAGCGTCAGCACCTGTACCCCCGCATTCGCTACACGGAAATCTTCCTGGCCTACGCCGAAGCCGCCAACGATGCATGGGGTCCCAAGAGCGATCCTACAGGCGTTGGTTTCACGGCCTACGATGTGATTAAGGCTATCCGTAATCGTGCCGGACTCGGAACGGACGCCATTGGAATGCCTCTTCCCGAAGGCGACGCCTATCTCGAAGAATGTGCAAACAACCAGACCGATATGACCAACCTCATCCGCAACGAGCGTCGTCTGGAACTCTGCTTCGAGAACAAGCGCTTCTGGGACCTCCGTCGTTGGATGCTGCCGCTTGACGAAGGAGTGAAGGGGGTGCAGATTGACCGCGACGAAGCAACTGGTACCCTCTCCTATAAAATCATTAAGGTGGAGGATCGGAAATACGACAGTTCCTATCAGTTCTACGGACCCATTCCCAAGAGCGAAATACTCAAGTGGAGCAACCTCAAGCAAAACAAGGGTTGGAAGTAGTACGTACAAGCACTTAGCTTAAAGTTCAAAGTTTACAGTTTAAAGATTATTGAATTACTATGGTGAAACTTAAGAATCATATATATGGCGCAGTCCTGGGAGTACTCTCTCTCACAGTTGTAGCCTGCAACAAAGAGAATAAATTCCCGGACTATGAAGGAGGTACGACCGCTTACTTCGCCTATCAGTTCCCCGTCCGTACCCTCGTCCTTGGAAACGATACCTACGACAACGCACTTGACCAAGAGCACAAGTGTCAGATCTGGTCTACCATGGGTGGAGCCTACGGCGGGCGCGATGCAGCGGTGGATATTGTTGTCGATGAAACTCTCTGCAACAACCTCTTTTTTACCGATGAAGGTGGCAATGCTGCCTATCCTGTCCTTCCCATGCCCACGGCATACTATAGTCTTTCGTCCAACGTCATTCCATACAATGGGAATTCTCGTGGTTATGTGGAAGTGCAGTTCACAGACGCGTTCTTCAACGACCCCAAGGCTATCGAGAACACATACGTCATTCCTCTCCTGATGACTAACGTGAGGGGTATCGACCGTATCCTGACGGGTTCCCCGCGCGAAGGCCTCTCTCCTTCCCGCACGAATACGGAGGATTGGGATGTCCTGGCAAAGGACTATGTACTCTACTGCGTGAAGTATATGAACCCCTGGCAGGGTAAATACATCCGCCGTGGTGTTGATGTGCTGACCGAAGCTGGTGTTATCACCACGGTTGTCCGCAAGGATACCTCCTTGGTCAACACAGACCTTGAACACTACAAGGAAAATCCCGTGAACCAGAATGACGAAGTCTGCGGCATCACCACCAAGAACATGACTCAGGCCATCTTCCCCGTTTCCTTTAATATAGGTAAGGATGCAGCTGGAAAAGCCAGAGCATCTCAAAGTTGCAACCTCATCCTCACTTTCGATGGCAACAAATGTACGATTTCCAGTGATGACACAGAAGTGCCTGCCTCTGGTTCTGGTGAATTCATCACCAAGGGAACCGAGAAGCCGGAATACAAGGACTACCAGTGGGGTAGCAACAACGGAGCACTTGTTCAACGCGACATACTCCGTCTGGCATACAATGTGAAGTTCAAGCAAGGGCGTGTCATTGGAAAGGATGATAAAGGAAATGACATAATCCTTGCAAATGACATTGATATCTCAACCACCGACACCCTCGTCGTTCAGACTCGTGAGGCCAATAAGCGAGAGCTCTTCTCACCCAAATACGTTAAACCCTAATAGGAGGCTAAGATTATGAATAAGATGTTTAAAAACGCATTCTATCTGTTGGCAGCGGCCGCACTTGCCGTTTCCTGTGCCGACTATAATGTGACAGATGATTTCACGGCCGAACCAGATCCTAACTTCGTGGAGCCCTACAAGGACTACGCCACCGTGAAGTCTTACATCGACAGAGCCAAGTATCCCAATATGTCTCTCGGCGCACAACTTAAGGTGGCCGAATTCAACAAGCAGGAACTGGCACATGCCGCCGCCGTCACCAACTTCGACGACCTCGCCTTCGGGACGACCCTGATGTCAGGTGCCATCGTCAACGCCAAGGGTGTGATGAACTTCCTCGACATGAAGGACCTGCTCGACCACGTAGAGGAAATCGGAGGCAATGTATTCGGTAGCCCGATTGTGGCCAATGCCAACCAGGCTGACGACTGGCTGAATACGCTCACCGCTCCTATTGAGGTTTCTGTGGACTATGTCGAAGGGAAGTCTGTAGACTTCACCACCATGACCACATTCGATGGCAAGGTGGAAAAGGGTAACGCTTCCATCGTCAAATACGATGGACAGAACGCCCTCCAAATCGGAACATCCAAGAATGCACAAGCAGAGGTGCGCATCGTGGAAGGTTTCGACGTGGATCCGCTCGCCAACTACACCATCACTTTCTGGGCTAAGGCCGACAAGGAAGCTTCTTTCACGGTTGTTTTCTCTGGCAACAGTATTGCAGGAAGTGGCGCAGACGGCAAGTATATCCTGAAGCCCGGCAAATGGACGAAGTTTGTCGTGGAAGGACAAAGTGCCAAAGGTGAGACCGAAGGCTACCTGAAAATCGAGAACACCCGTAAGGCGGTTATGTACATCCAGAAGGTGCAGGTCGGCTACTATCCAGACAACCACCGCCCGCAGACGGCACAAGAAAAGAGTGATACGATTAATTATGCACTCAACACCTGGTGCGATGGTCTGATGAAGATCAACGCCGGTCGTATCAAGTCCTTCGACCTCATTGACGAGGCTATTGATGCGAATTCCACGCTCGAGAACGGCATGTACGACCTCAAGCACTCTACGGAAAAGATTTTCTGGCAGGATATCCTCGGTAGCGAGAACTATGCTCCGGCTGTAGCAAAGGCTGCACGTGCTGCTTTCCAGAGGTATCAGGGCGATTCCTCCGAGATGAAGTTCTTTATCAGCGAGAGCGGTCTCGATGACGCGAAGAAATTCGAGAGCCTCAAGTACTGGATGAACATCTGGGACGGCAAGGGTGCCAAGCTCGACGGCATCAACGCGAAGCTGAGTCTCGTCTATAGCGAGGATGCAGCGACGCAGACCGCCAACGTGGCCACGCTGAACACCCTCCTCGACAACCTGGCCAAGACGGGCAAACTGATTCGTCTCTCCAACTTCGACATCAAGTACCAGGATGCAACAGGCGCTAATGTGATAGCAAAAGATATCACAACAGCCCAGCGCCAGAAGCTGGCAGACTACTATGCACTTGTCATCAAAACCTACATGACCAAGATTCCTAACGAGAAGCAGGCTGGTATCTGCAAGGGCAACTTGGCTGATACGAACGATCCTGTCGGACTCTGGTCGGTAGATTCCAAGAGCAAAGATTGGGTGCGAACCGCCACCTACAAGGCATTCTGCGATGCGCTCAGCGGAAAATAAGGTATAGAAGGATTCTCAAAAATCATAATTTAACATTCATTTTTTTATTAACTTTAATCATTTTTTCGTATGAAGAAATTTCTTACTCTTGTTGCTCTCTTTGCAATGACTTTGGGGGCAAATGCAGTAGAGTGGGTAGAAGACTACAAAATCGACTACTCACAGAACACCGGCTTCCCATTCTACGTAATGGGTTATGTGCCCGAATGGATCGACGGTGTGATGACCGACTTCGGTGCTAACTACAAGTATGTAGCTGTGGAGGGCGCTCAAGAGACCAGCGACGTGATCGTCAAGACTCAGGGTAATGTTGAGTACTACAAGATTGAACTTGCAGAACCGGCATGGCACCAGTATTTCATTGCTGACGGTATTCCCACCGAACTTGATGGCGCTTACACCGTGAAGGCTATGGTCAAGGCTTCCGAAGCTTGCACCATCAACGTCAACATGGGTTGGGGCTGGAACGAAGGCCAGAGCATAGGCGCTTCTGTATCTATTGGTACAGAATGGGAAGAGGTTGAATGGGATTACACCGGCGTCGGTGGTACTTCCTGTAACCTCGTCGCTCAGCCCGGTTCCTCCACTGCCACTATCGAATGGAAGTATGTGACCGTAGGCCATAGCAAGAAGGAAGAGCGCCCCGTGGAATGGCTCGAACAGATTGTTAACGGTAATGCAGAACAAGCATGGCCGGCATGGGCTCTTGAAGAGAAAGATGGCATTAATGCCAACTGGCGCGGCGACCGTACAGGTGAAATCTGCGCATGGAATCTGACGATGGGTCGCAACTTCGATGATCAGAATACGGTTATTTCAGAGGATAGTCCACGCTCTCGTCCTTTCCCTGCTGATATTGAAGCAGAGCCAGGTAATGAAAGCAACCATGTATTCGCTGTTCATATGACACGAATCGATAAGATTGATGATGACAATTCCATCCAGTGGTCTAACCAGTTCTGGATTCAGTCTCCCCAGGCTTGGAAGAGTGGCACACAGATTAAGGTTCACTTCCGCTATAAGGCCGAAAAGGCTGCTAAGACAGCAACTCAGATTCACAAACAGCATCCGTCTGATTACCTGCATTGGGAGGCTATTGGTGACATAAACTTCTCCACTGAGTGGCAGGAGTTTGACAAGACCATCACATTCAATGAGAGTCAAGGTGGTGGCTGGTCTATCGCATTCAACCTTTGCGCGGAGTCTACAGTGGACTCTCCTCAGGAGCCTAATGTCTTCTATTTCGACGACCTCTCCTGGCAGATTATGAAGCTGGACGAAGGTTACTTCGTTGCTTCTCAGAATGCTGAAACAGGTCTCGAATATGACTACGCCAACGCTACCGAATTCGTATGGGACGCTGACGAGAAAGCATTCGTTGCTACCGTTGGTACCAAGGGCGACGAGGAGTCATGGGTCAATGAAGTCATGATTTCCACCGTTCGCGGTAATGATGCTGCCTTCAAGGGCGCTACCCTCAAACCAACCGGCTCTGTCGAAGAAGATGAATGGCTGGACTACACAGAAGGTAGCCTTGCTAAGATTAAGCTCCCCGCAGCTGGTGTCTGGAAGATCTATGTCGCCCCCGATGACAGGATTATGAAATTCGAGAAGATTGAAGGTGAAGCCAACAAGGAACCCATCGAGATCAATCCCAACCCGACTGTTGTTATCGTCAACGGTCAGGAGAGAGAGTACACCGAAGCTGAGGCTGAGGAAGCAGGTGTTGACAAGCCCGAAAATCCTGGACAGGCTTGGGACAACCAGTTCTTCATCGTTGCTAACCGTGTGCTGGATGCTGGTGAAGTCACCGTCCTCGAGTTTGACTATGAGAGCACCGTCGATGCTAAGACCACGACTCAGTGCCATGCTATGCCTGGCGGTTACATCCACTGGGGTTGCATCGGTGATGTAAACTTCACTACCGAATCGCAGCACTTCGAATATACCTTCACCGTTCCCAACGAGTGCGCTGGCAAGGATATGAAGACCATCGCATTCAACATGGCTGAAATCAAGGGCGCTTGCGTCTACAAGATCTCCAACGTCGTCTGGAAGCTCGAGGATGAGACCGAGTCCCTCATTGACCAGGAAGGCACCAAGAACTTCTTTGTCAAGGAAGGCGCAGGAACCGATCCTTATGAGTTCGGTACTGATCCAAATGGCATCAACAACGTCATGAAGAGCAACAATGCTTCCACCGTTACCTTCAACCTCGCTGGTCAGCGTGTTAACAAGGACTACAAGGGCATCGTTATCAAAAACGGTAGCAAGTATATTGCCAAGTAAGATTCCCCTGTCCCTCTAACTGAGAGGATATCATTTAAAGCGTGCGTCACGTTCTGCAAATGTCAGAGCGTGACGCACATTTTTTTTAATTATTATTCCCCTCCTTATCTGACCTGGGTGAACGATTCGTTCAGGCAGAAGGTTTTTTCGTAGCCTTTGGTCTTCACTGTATAAGTGCCACCGAGCTTGAAGGCCGCGTTGCTCACCAGGCTGGCACTGCGCCGAAGGGCAAAAGGAATGTGGATGGTCTCGATGACCTTGCCTCCCTCATCAAGGAGTTGTATGGGTTCGTCCTTGGCGATTGGGATGCCGATGAGCAAGACAGCGGGCTGCTTGGCGGTTTCGTTGGTAGGTACAGAAGGCATCTCGCCCATTCCTCCGCCGACCGAGAAGACGTTGCCACCCTCGATGATGAGTGCCGCGAAGTCGCAATCGAGGCCCTCCTCGGGCGAGCCCACCTGACTCCACGCATAAACGGTACCACCCCGAATGACGATAGCTGGTTCATTGCTCTGCTCATTGCTACCAAAGGGCGAGAAGAAGCCGCTCGCGGGATTGGAATCCACGGCATCATTACCCGTACTGCGAGCAAGGACATGAGCACCATTGAACTCGATGCAGCCGCTGGCGTTGACCGCATCATCGGGACTCAGCACATCGATGTTGCCGCCATTGAAGACGACGCCCTTCTTGCCCTCTATGCCTTCGGCTCCTGCCGTGGAGGTGCGAACGGTGACATTGCCGCTATTAATGGTAATCTTGCCCTTCGAGGCGATGCCCTTGGTGGAAGCCACGTACTTGTGCTTGCCGCCAAAGCCTCCTCCGAAGTCCCCTCCGAAGCCTTCTCCGCCGAAGTCCGGGAAGTCACCTTCAATACTATCGCCGCCCTCTGGACGCATCCCTCCGAAAGGAGGCATGCCGCCAAAGAAACCAGGGAAGCCGCCTCGCCCGGTGCTGTCAGCAGCCATCCGCTCTTCAAACTGCTTGCGCATTTCCTCGAATTGCTGTTTCACTTCTTCTGGAATGTCATCGAAGTTGAACGGAGGCATGCCGCCAGGCCCTCCAGGGAAGCCGCCACCTCGGATGCTATCATTACCCATCGGGAATCCACCTTCTGGGAATCCTCCTTCTGATCCTCCGGGGAAACCGCCGAAGGCAAAGGGCTTTTCACCCAGGTTGTTGCCGGAAGTTGTCACCTGGAGCGTCACGTCCTCGACGGTGATATCCTTCTTGCTCTTGATGCCTCGGCAACCGTCGCCGGTGGCGATGATATTCAAGGTCCCTTTACCGGAAAGCAGAAGCTTGTCTTTCGCCCAGATGACGGCTGCCTTGTGGTTGGCAGTATCATTGCAGGCGGTGATGGTGAGGGTGTTCTCCGTTCCCTTGCTGGCCACGATTTCCACCTTCTTCTTGTTCTTCAGGTGGAGCGGAGCCCCCTCCTGACTGGTCAGCACCAGCGCATCGAGTGTCACTTTGGCCTTGCCTGCCGTCTTCAGGATGAGTTGTCCGTCGTCGCTTCGGCCAGTAAGGCGCAGGGTGAGCTTATGTTCTACGTACCGGCTCTCGATGTTCACACAGGCACCGTCCACCGTCACCTGCACGCTGTCCTTCTTCGATTGCTGTACCGTTGCCTTGTTTCCTTTGTAGCGGATGGTGATGTCCTCTGCGCTACAGACGCCACCGATGCAGAAAAGCAGCACCCCCAAAAGAATCCTTTTCATCATTTTGACAGATAATCTTTGTTGTATAGTCCTTAGTGTTTAGATTTCGGCGCAAAAATACAATTTTATTCTGTGAAAGCTATCGAGGGAGGAAGAAAACTTGGTCTTTTAACTACATTTCGACCTCCTTCGAATGTTTTTCCACCCAATCTGTTCCTTTTCCAGAACGTTTTCATCCGATTTTAGGACATTCCTTAAATATAATTGCTACCTTTGCACCAAAAATCGACAACCAATGAATGATGTTATTACCCAAGTGAATGATGTGCTGTGGAGCTACCTGCTCATCGAAGCACTGGTGCTGTGTGGACTCTGGTTCACCCTGCGCACTCGTGGCGTACAATTCCGAATGCTTGGAGAGATGATTCGCCTACTCGCGGACACGGCCGGAACGGGCAACAACCACCCGACGGATAAGGAACGGGGTCTCAAGCATATCTCTTCCTTCCAGGCCTTCGCCGTGTCTGTCGCCACACGTGTCGGCACGGGGAACCTGGCTGGTGTGGCCACGGCGATAGCCATCGGTGGACCAGGGGCGGTGTTCTGGATGTGGGTCATCGCGCTGATAGGCTCTGCCACGGCGTTCGTGGAATCAACGCTGGGTCAGCTCTTTAAGCAACGCCATCAGGAGTCGTTCATCGGAGGCCCCGCCTACTATATCGAGAAAGGACTGCACAAGCACTGGATGGCCGTGCTGTTTGCCGTGCTGATAACGCTCACTTTCGGACTGGCCTACAACTCCATCCAGATCAACACCATCTGCGATGCCATGCAGCAGGCCTTCGGGTGGGATCCCATGGCCGTGGGCATCGTCCTGTCCGTGATGTCGTTGCTCGTAGTATTCGGCGGCATCCATCGCATTGCCAATGTCAGCGCCGTGCTGGTTCCGCTGATGGCCGTCGGCTACTTCGTGCTGGTGGTTGTCATCGTCGTGATGAACATCGAGAAGATACCTCATGTGCTGCATGTCATCCTTGCCGATGCCTTCGGGCTACGCCAATCGGCAGGCGGCATGATAGGTGCAACAATCATGAATGGCGTCAAGCGAGGCCTGTTCAGCAACGAGGCCGGCGAGGGCAGCGCACCCAATGTAGCAGCCACCGCCACGGTGTCTCACCCCGTGAAGCAGGGGTTGATACAGGCGCTGGGAGTCTTCACGGACACGCTCCTCGTCTGCTCCTGCACGGCGTTCGTCATTCTTATCAGCGGCCTCTACGATGTTCCGGAGCTCAATGGCATCGCCCTGACGCAGTCCGCCCTGCAATCCGAGATTGGGGCGTGGGGACCCACTTTCATCGCCGTTGCCATCTTTCTCTTCGCCTTCTCCAGTATCATCGGCAATTATTATTATGGTGAGGCAAACATCCGCTTCATCACCTCCAACCGCGCAACCCTCATCATCTACCGCCTGCTCTCGGGCGGTGTGCTGGTGATGTTCGGCGCCCTCTCCACGCTGGAGCTCGTCTGGAATCTGGGCGACTTCTTCATGGCCCTCCTCACCGCCTGCAACCTCATCGCCATCCTCCGCCTCGGCAAGTACGCCTTCCGCCTGCTCGACGACTATCGCAGCCAGAAGCGCCGCGGCATCCAGCACCCCACCTTCCATCGCAGCCAACTGCCTGAAATCGAGCAAGACATATCCTGCTGGGATTAACCCCTCTCACACCCTCCCTCCTTTTCTTCCAATTGGCATATTCATTTGAGCGAACACGTCTGGATGTGAAGTCAAACACGTCTAGACGAAAACTTAAACACGTACGGACGTGAAGTCAAACACGTCTGGACGAAAACTTAAACACGTACGGACGTGAAGTCAAACACGTCTGGACGAGTGAATCATTTGACAACCGTCAACCGGTCCATGCATCTATATCTATTTCCCTAGCAACCTCACATTGCTTGCTCGGATTCATCTTCAACCGATGTATGTTCCGTATCTGTAAGAGACTACTTCGGCTGTATGCGGTACAGTTTGTTAGCGCGTTTCACGAACTCGTCGTATTTCTCAATCAGGCTGTCGTACTCCGGGTGATCTTTACGCAGAATCATGCCTGTATAGACCACGTAGCCATCAAAGTCGATAGCCTCGGCCCGCAGTGTCAGTTCGTCGCGGCGCGAATAGCCGTTGAACCAACGCTTGTACAAGCTGTCGCGCGTGGCCTCGCGGTGGTCGAAGGGGTCGCAGATATAGAGCATCACCGAGGCGTCCTGACGGAAGAACTCCTCCAGCACGCGGGTGATGACGCGGAACACGTCCGCATCCTTCGGCGCAAATGCGTCGTTCTCGTTGGCGATGAAGAAGTGGTAAGCCTTGCTGCCTAGGAAATACGGATCCTTGTAGAAGCCGACACGATAAACGATGCCGTTCTTCGTCACGAAGCGGAACGTCAAATCGTCCAACTGGATGACCCAATAGGGCGACCCGTTGTTGATGTTGTCAACCGAAAGTCTCATCTTATTCCCAGTTCCTTTTCGCGTTTCTCCACCGAGGCCATCCACTCCTTCTTCAGATTCAGTGTGGCGATAAGAGCTGCCTTGAACTCGCTGTCCGACAATTGTCTGAAATCCTTTTCGTCCATAATTTGCGTCTTTAATTTTTCCGATGGCAAAGTTATGGATTTTCCCGCATATTTCCTCGCCCACATCGAGAAAAGTGTACTTCCCGCTGTGTTTTTATGATTTTTTTGCACAAAATGCTACACTATTCGCCGAGAATTTGTGAGAAATTCCTGTAAAAGATGAATCCTTTTCGCCAGAATTTGGGTCGAAATCAAGCAAAACTGCCAGCTCGCGGGGGCGAACTGGCAGTTGAGGGTTTGACCTTTAAGTGGTTGGGATACCCGGATTCGAACCAGGAAAAACAGAACCAAAACCTGTTGTGTTACCATTACACCATATCCCAATCCTGAAGCTTTTATCACTAAAAGCGGCGCAAAGGTACGGATTTTTAAGATAAAAGTTGAAAGTTGAAAGTTGAAAATGATGCTTATGGCGTGTTATTTAACGTTCTTTCACGCTTGAGGCATCTCTGTTTTCAATTCTATAATTTCAAAATTCCAGAATATCCGTTATTCGGCGATGATCAGGAAGTAGTTCTTCTTGCCTTTCTGCACGAGGAGGTAGCGGCCGTCGATGAGGTCGGCGGTGGTGACGGGCTGGTCGAAGGCGGTGAGCTTCTCCTTGTTGAGGCTGACGCCACCGCCCTGTGTGGTCTTGCGCATCTCGCCCTTGCTGGGGAAGCACTGGGTTTCGGCGGCCATGAGGTCGATGGCCTTGATGCCTTCGCCTTCGAGCAGGCTACGGCTGATGCGGAACTGGGGCACACCATCGAAGACGTCGAGCAACGTTTGCTCGTCGAGTGCCATCAGGGCTTCCTTGGTGCTCTTGCCGAAGAGCATCTGGCTGGCTTCCTGAGCCATCTTCAAATCCTGCTCGCTATGTACCATCTTCGTGACCTCCTCGGCCAGGCGGCGCTGGAGTTCACGGCGACCCGGATCTTCGCGGTGGCGGGCGATGAGGTCTTCAATCTCCTCTTTCTCAAGGCTGGTGAATATCTTGATGTAGCGCTCTGCATCCTCATCGGCCACGTTGATCCAGAACTGATAGAAGCGGTAGGGTGAGGTGTAGCGGCGGTCGAGCCAGATGTTGCCCTGCTCCGTCTTGCCGAACTTACGGCCATCGGACTTGGTGATGAGGGGGCATGTCAGGGCGTACGCCTCGCCACCACCCATGCGGCGGATGAGTTCCGTTCCCGTGGTGATATTGCCCCACTGGTCGCTGCCGCCCATCTGGAGCTTGCAGCCCTTGTGGGTGTTGAGGTAGTAGAAGTCGTAGCCCTGCAGGAGCTGGTAGGTGAATTCGGTGAAGCTGAGGCCGTCGCGAGCCTCGCCGTTGAGGCGCTTCTGCACGCTGTCCTTGGCCATCATGTAGTTGACGGTGATGTGTTTGCCTACGTCGCGGGCGAAAGCGAGGAAGGTGAAGTCCTTCATCCAGTCGTAGTTGTTGACCAGCTCTGCACGATTAGGAGCATCGCTCTCGAAGTCAAGGAAATGGGCCAGCTGTGCTTTGATGCAGGCGACATTGTGGGCCAGCGTAGCTTCGTCCAGCAGGTTGCGCTCCTGACTCTTGCCGCTGGGGTCGCCGATCATACCTGTGGCGCCTCCCACGAGCGCCAGGGGCTTGTGGCCGCAACGCTGCAAGTGACGCAACATCATTACGCCGCAGAGGTGGCCGATATGCAGGCTATCGGCGGTGGGGTCGATGCCGACGTAAGCCGTAACCAGTTCTTTCTGGAGGAGTTCCTCCGTGCCCGGCATCATCTGGTGAATCATGCCGCGCCAAGTGAGTTCTTCAACGAAGTTCATCTTGTTAATTTATGGGTTTTAAGATTTACAAATTGCGTATTTCATTGATTTGCGGGCGCAAAGGTACGACTTTTTTTCCGTTTTGAGGCTTTTTAGCACAGAAAAGTTGTCAATTTACTGATTTTTGTCTACCTTTGCGCCCGATTTTACAGCGAAGTCCCCTGTGAGAGGGGCGTTTACTTTATTAACTAAGGTATCAAGAATGTCTAAAAAAGTATTCGTTTTGTTCCTGTGTCTGTCGACAGTCCTGTCTGCCCGTACGCCGGAGCGCCATCGCACCCTGACCACGGAGCCGGATGCTGTTGTCAGCCCCTTGACAATCCAGAAGACGTTGGCTTCCATCCTTGCGCCCATCAGTCCCATGGTGCACGCCAACCTACTGACGGGTCTCGGCAGCACGGTCGCCACCGACCTCATCGATTCCGCCAAGAAGCTGATAGGCTCGCGCTATCGCAGAGGCAGCAGCGGCCCCAAGGCTTTTGACTGCTCAGGCTTTACGAGTTTCGTATTCGGCCAGATGGGCATCCAGCTGAAACGTTCCTCGCGCGAACAGAACACACAGGGCGAACGCGTGGCCTCCGTGGCAGACTTGCTTCCCGGCGACCTGGTCTTCTTTGGCAACAATGGCCGACGGGGTGAGGCCGTGAACCACGTGGGCATCGTCACCTCCGTGGATAGCGAGAATGGTACCTTCGAATTCATCCACAGCAGCAGCTCGTATGGTGTGCGCATCGACAGCTACCCCAAGGCGGACTACTGGAACCGTCATTTCCTGAGTGGACGACGCATCCTCGGGAATGAAAACTGACCGTTTTTTCCCTTTATTTATTAAAAAAGGTGTGATAAGGAGCAAAAAAAACACCTCTTTTTGTCGTTGTTTGCGCGAAAAGTACTACATTTGCGCCGCATTTCGCCTGCGCCTTGCAGTTTTGGAGATGTTTCAAAAAACCATTCACAGATGTTTCAAAACTATTAATAACTATTATATTTACTAACAAAAAACAACTGTTTATGAAGAAAGCTTTACTTCTCATGACTCTGGGCGTCTTCGCCGCTATGCCGATGTCGGCACAAAGGGAAGAAGACATGACCCACTACATCGCCAACGCCGGCTTCGACGAGGACCTGACTTGGAACGTGGACGGCTCCAAGAAAGGCGAAAAGGTGCGCGAGACCACGCTCAGCGACCGCTCCATCGCCTATGTAACCGAGGACGGCTCTCTCTACGCTACCGTTAATCCGTCAACACCCAAAAGCCGTGGTGACGGCCGCACGTTCGAGGCTACCAACGGTTTCGTCGGACAAATCAAGGGTTGGGATTGGGTTACTCCCCGCACGAACGATGGTTGCGAGTGGGTGTACTTCGGCACTTTCCCCTACGACTTGGAAGAACAAGCCATTCCTATCGCTGATGATGGAGCTGGCTATATCACCGTGCCCGAGCGTCCCGAAGATTTCGACGGAGGAACGGGCTACCTGTATCTGCGTGCTGGATGGAACGGAACCTTCAGCTACAAGCAGGAAGTGAGACTCCCGTGCGCCGTGTATCGCCTGGAGTACTGGACCATCAACATTAAC
The DNA here is from genome assembly GCA_017535725.1 of Bacteroidaceae bacterium. GTDB lineage: Bacteria > Bacteroidota > Bacteroidia > Bacteroidales > Bacteroidaceae > Physcousia. Next base: position 7,742 of record JAFXTO010000027.1, on the reverse strand, counting down.
CCGAACACCTCCGGTTCTGCTACTGACCTCACTAAGATTACCTGCCGTCGCGATGTCTTCCAGGAAGAAGGAGGTGAAGCTCTGAATTCTACCGAATGGACCTATCACGAATTTGAATTCACGCCTGTGGATAAGTTCACTATGGAATTTGGTATTCAGGTGAGCAACAATAATTCGAATACGACTCCTTGGATGGTTATCGATGGTATTAAGCTCTACAAGATTGAGGATGCCGACCCCGCTGAGGTGCTTCGCTCCGACCTGTACTACTACACCGACGAGGTATTGGCAAACCTGCCCGACTCGCTGATGGGTATCGATAATGAATTCTTCTATGGACTTGTGGAGGAAGCAGAGAGCCTGCAGAGGGAATACCTCTATGATGGTGATGACACCGCTCTGCTTCAGGAGTCCATCAATAAGCTCAAGGGCTTGTATGACAGCATGATTGAGGCTGCCGAGACTGCTCGCCGCGTCGAGGCTCAGTACCTTAAGGCCCTCACCCTGCTGGATGTCACCGACTATCCTGGCAAGGCCGAGTTCTCTGCTTACTGCGAAAATATCCGTAAGCTCCTCTATGAAACAGGTACCGTAGAGACCATCACCGCCGCTGAGGCCGAGCTGAAAGAGGCCATGAACAAGTACTACTTCAGCCAGCCCGCTGACATGGAGAATCCCGCCAACTACAGCTTCCTCGTTCCTAGTCCTTGGTTCTGCCAGGAAAGCCGCGAACCCGGTAGCAATGAGATGTCCGTCATCGCCGATGCTGCATTGACCGCTGATGACATCCACGTTGATGGCGCTTGGGTCAATGGTTCCACTGCTGGTGGCACTACTGGCGGTTACTGCAAGGTGAGCCGCACCTGTTACCAGCTCTGGGCTACCAATTTCACAGGTTATCTCGATGCACACGCCGACCTGACCAACCTGCCCAATGGTATTTACAGCGTCAGTATGGACCTGATTGCCAACGCCAACGCCCTCAGCGACCAGCACATCTACGCTACCTCCTCTCTGGGTCAGACCGAAGGCTATATGACCGAGGCAGGTGTTTGCTATGATTGGATTAGCGACGGCAACGGCTATCAGGGTGAATATCCCTTCGCCGGCGAGGATCCTTGGGAGACCGTAACCACCGAGCAGACCGTCATCGTTGTCGATGGCAAGCTGACCATCGGTGCACGCTCTACCCACGGAGATCCCGAAATCGAAGATGTCAGCGATGCTCAGCGTCGTGGTAGCTTCTGGTTCACCAATGTGACGCTTCGCTATCATGGTGCCGCTACTCAGGAACAGGTTGACGCTGCTCTGGGTATCCGCGTGAAGACGGCTCAGGATCTGGTCGATGCCATGCACTTCGCTGCCGACAAGAAGGCTGCGAACGACTCCATCGCTGCCTACAACCAGACGAAGGACTTAAACGTGCTGAACAATGGTATCGCTTTCGCACAGAAGTCCGAAGGCAAGTACAATGAGATTATGGAAGAGGGCAAGACCCTGCCGACGGTGGCTGCAACCCTCGAGAACGAACCCGAAAGCTACGGCGTGGCTCTTGAAGTTGTGAAGTACGCCAACGAGGCCACTCTCGCCTGGATTGCTTCCAGCACCGCTACCTACCAGCAGGTGGACAGCATCCTGAATGTCATGAAGGCTTACGTGAACACCTACGGCCAGGCTGCTATCCAAGCCGCCGAGACTGCCAGCGAATTCCGCTCTGGTCCGCGTAATGTCGTCGAGAATGCCATTGCAGCTCAGAAGGCTCGCCTGATGCCCGGAGAGAACGTGATGCTCTCTATCCCAACCGTTGAAGATATGGTGGCCGACCTGGACAAGCTGATGATTAAGGCTACAGCCCAGAACACCTTCGATCGCAACCCGAACAACACCGACTACACGGGTTGGATTCTCAATCCTGACTTCGCAGCTATCGATGGATGGAATGTCGAAAAGGGCACTGGCAACGGTCCCCTCAACGCTGGCCAGTACTATACCGGCGACGCTGACCACAAGTACTTCGACAGCTACAATCCCACTCCCGGTGAGCTGAACATCTACAGCGAGCAGGTCATCGAAGGTCTGCCCAATGGTACTTACACCGCTCGCGCAGCTGCTCGTACTTCTGGAAAGGGTGCCTTCCTCTTCGCTGCTACCGGCGAGGCCAAGGCTGACACCATCTGGAAGGAAATCCACTTGGAGACCTATACCTACCAAATCAGCGAGGATAAGGACACTACCGTCAATGCAACCGATGCATACGGCAGCATTTGGGAAGAAGCCTGGAAGAAGTATGAGAAGAACGAAGCCGACGAAACAGAGACCACCATTGCTACCTGCAATGCGAATACTGGTCGCGGCTGGCGTTGGGTCACCATCGAGGGCATTGAGGTCAAGGATCACCGCATGACCATCGGTCAGACCACCAACAGCCTCCTCACTGGCCAGCCCTTCGAGGGTACTTGGTTCTCCGTCGTCGACTGGAGCCTGACACTCACTGCCAAGGGTAACAACGACGGCTGGGAAGGCCCGCTCACTGGTGTCAACAGCCTCAAACCCGCACAGAGCACAGCTGTGGACGGCATCTATACCATCGACGGTCGTCGCGTAAGCACTACTTCTCGTGGCCTCTATATCATCGTCCGCGACGGCAAGGCCAGCAAGATGATTGTGAAATAATATCAGCGGTAATCCCGCCATTCTCTGAGGCGCCTTTCTATCTCCACCTCCCTTCCATCTTCAGGCGCCTCTCCCCCTACCTCATTCTCTCCCGCCCCGAGGTAGGGGGTTTTTATGCCCTTTTTGCTATGAATACCTACTTAATGGCCGATTTTCTTTGCACTTTCAGTCAAAAAGTGTACTTTTGCACGCAGATAGCAGAGAAATCTCATAAACTTAGCAACTTATAAACTCATAAACTTTAACAACTCATAAACTCAAAAACTTATATACTCATAAACTAAACAACTTATAAACTTAAAAACTCACCCTTATGGATTTAACAGGCAGAAGACAAAGTTCAAACGTCGATGACCGCCGTGGACTTAGCGGCGGAACGAAGGCCGGTATCGGCGGCCTCGCAGGTGTTATCATCGCATGTCTCATGGCATGGCTCTCCGGAGGAGATGTGTTCCAGGCTTTCCAGCAGGCTGGCGGCCTCGAAGCCATCACCAATCAGAACGTAAGCACCAGCGAGACTCAGGAACGCGAGTTTACAGAGGAAGAACAGGCGCTGGCGCTCTTCGCTAGTCAGGTGTTGGCCAGTACGGAGGACGTATGGAGCGAGGTCTTCAAGACGCAACTCGGCAAGACCTATATCCCGCCCCGTATGGTGCTTTACACGGGTAGTGTGCAGACCGGCTGTGGTCAGGGCAATGCTCAGGTGGGCCCCTTCTATTGCTCTGCTGACCAGGCACTTTACATCGACCTCAGTTTCTTCTCCGACATGAAAAAGACCCTCGGCGCAGACGGCGACTTCGCCTACGCCTACGTCATCGCCCATGAGGTAGGACACCACGTACAGCACCTCCTTGGCACCCTCAACAGCGCCCACTCCCAGATGGCGAAGATGAACGAGACCTCCGCCAACAAAGTCAGCGTGCGTATCGAATTGCAGGCCGACTTCTATGCCGGTGTCTGGGGATACCACGAGGGCAAGACCTTCGGTTCACTCCAGGACGGCGACCTGCAGGAAGCAATCCAGTGCGCACAGGTCATCGGCGACAACTACCTCCAGGAGAAAGCCCGCGGCTACTCACAACCCGAAAGCTTCACTCATGGCACCAGCGCCCAGCGTATGAAATGGCTGAAGCTTGGACTCCAGACCGGCGACATGAGCCGTGGCGACACCTTCAGCATCAGCGAGAGCCAGCTCTGATTTTCTACCCTTCCCTTCCCGTTCCACACCCGCCTCTTCCATCCCAAATTAAACGATAATATGATGAGAAAGCTCATATTGACTTGTGTGACATTGCTGCTCATGGCGCAATCATACGCCCAAAAAGTGATTTTCCCGCAAGCCCAACAGGCGGGAACGGCCACCTCCTCTGTCTCTGAGGATACATACACGCTGGCCAACGACCTGCTCTCGGCAACGTTCATTCATGCCGATGGAAAACTGACTTTCGGCGGTTGTGCGGCGATGGGCTTACAACCCAGCGACGACTTGTTCAGCATCCGTTTGGGCAACGGCACGGAGGTGTCATCGTCGGCAATGACATTGAATGATGTAAATCTCGTGGATCTCACTCCTGATGCCAATGCTGCCAAGGCTTCGCTGAATACACCAGCGGGAGCCACCGTCTGGACATCGCTGGTGTAGATGTCCTGGATCTCAATGGCAACGTGGTGGCCAAGGACTACCCAAGGCTTATACGGGCGGAGGCAGGGAAGAAAGAGTCTATAAGCTCAATATCCCCGAACCGGGTTTTTACCTCGTTCGCTATTTCCGTGATAACTATACGGAAACGCAGTCGTCAGATAAACTACATACTGGTCTGATGTGGATGCAGAAGCACTACGAAATCATGAATACCATGAAAATCCGAACATTTTGCGTATTTACGCATTTTTTTCGGAAGTCAGGTACGCTTGGCCTATTTTATCATCATTTCATCTGGCTTCTTCGCCCACTTTTCAATTTTTAACAGAAAAAGAGCGCACCCGTCACGAATCAGTGGCGGGGCGTATTTTTTTGTTCAAAACAGACTACATACGTGATGTATTACTCATGCATATTTTGAGCGTGGCATGCATCAACCACCTTTATTGTGTCACCATCGATAGTGTAAGCGTAATACCACTTGTCAGTGTTCGCCATGTAGTAGCCCGCCCATCGGCTGATAGTAGGCTGCCAACGCGGCAACGTACGTTCTATAGCGTAGATGGCAAAGAAGGCATCGCGAACGTTGCGCTCCATATCCTCATAAGAGTAGGTGTGACGGTACTTCTTGGCCACATTCTTGTAGAACGACCTTATCTTGGCGACGGTGCGCTTGGCGTACAGGTACTTATACTGCTGCATCGTCGTAGATAGCCTTGATGTCCTTCATCGTCATTTCGTAGGCCTCTTCGGGCGTATATAGTTCCTTGTCCATGTCGGCAAACTCCTCATCCATTGGAATATCGACCAGTGGCGAAGTCCTTATGGGCTTGATGCTCTCGATGAGCATCGCGGCGAGTTCCAGCTTCTGGCTGTCGTCCATGTCCTTCACCATGTTCTGGTAGTAGCTCATGGGGTGTGCACTGTTTCGTCTTCTTGCGGTTGTCGCTTCCATTATTCCCATTGTTTTAAGATTTTGCGTACAAAGGTACGACAAATATCCGACATTCTTTTCTTTTTTCACGTAAGATTTGTCGAAGACACAAGAATTTATGAGTAATTACCATTTAATGGACCATATAATTACCGAACCCTAAGTAGTTGAAAGCGCTTCCTGTTATCAATCTTTTCAATTTTAACAGAAAAAGAGCGCACCCGTCACGAATCTATGGCGGGGCGTATTTTTTTGTTCAAAACAGACTACATACTACACCCATATTTCCCATTTCCCTCCCTTTTCTCCCTTAATTAGCTCCAAATTAAAGGGGCATTCGAAAAAAGGATCTAATTTCTTTGGAGTGAATTTCATTTCCACTTATCTTTGCACTCGAAACACGTAGGGCCGCGAAAATGCGGTCTACCATAAAAGAAAAGAAGGATGATGGTAGAAACTATAAACAAGAAAGGTGTATCAGACCTTTATATGATTATACTTGCTTCACTAAGTAACAGTGACAAGCTTGAACTGATTGCCAAGTTGTCTGACTCCATGCGCACTACAGCAGATACAAGGCGTCGACGTCCTAATCTACGCACATGCTTCAAGGGTGACTGGTCTGATGTGGATGCAGAAGCACTACGAAATCATGAATATCATGGACGCACGGTAGAAAGTTGGTGAGACAATGGCACAATACTTACTTTATTCCCAACATTATATTAGAGGACTGGGCTCAAAAGTCTAAGTATAAGAAATCATAGATTTCTGCTTGATAAACAAGGAGCACAGTCTCCCCCTCCCTCTACTTTTTCAATTTCTAACAGAAAAAACGCACCCGTCACGAATCTGTGGCGGGGCGTATTTTTTTGTTCAAAACAGACTACATACTACACCCATATTTCCCATTTCCCTCCCTTTTCTCCCTTAATTAGCTCCAAATTAAAGGGGCATTCGAAAAAAATGCTCAGATTTCTTTGGAGCGAATCCCATTATCCCCTATCTTTGCACTCGACTCTTGAAGTCTTGTGCCTCTTCTGGCCCCGCAGACGTGCTCTGCTGCTCGACCTTTGGTCGCTTCGATTCCTCGAAGAACGCCGTAATGCCAAGACGCTCACGCCGAAAGGGTGGGTATGTGAGTCGCTATATATAGAAAGGCGTTACTTGACGCTTTGTTCTTGACGTTCAGGAATCTGGCAGTTCCACAAACAGTAGTCAAAAACGAAGCAACAATGACGTCCATGGGTATGTAATACCAAGCACTTGTCATCAATGACATGGTGCCGTTTGCATATCGGCGTGGGCTTCGGCGTTGCTTGTCTCGACTACTAAGCGATGCCAGAGCTTCTGAACGTGAGACAGGCAGCAGTACTGACTCTCACGCTTCTTTTGTATATAGGGGTTAACCTATACTAACAACAACCGCCTACGCTGGAGAGGTCAGGAGGCACAAGGCTCAGATAGCCATGAGATAGAACTATATAGCCTTATTCCTAACAACTATGACATTCGCTTTCTGGATTTTGCATTTAATTGTACCAATTATTGCGTTTTTACCAGCACGTTAATTATCAGTAACTTGAGAGCGCATCACTGTTTGACAGACAATATACACGTGCCTTTTGTCGTTACATTTGTAATAACAACGATTTTAAGGTTTTTCTGCTCAACTCTCATAATTTCAGGCATTTGTAGTTTAGTCGTTACAAAATAATACAAAATTCAGATAAAGAACTCTATAATCATACTAATTTTAACATTTAAGAATATGGTTTCATTTACAGAAGCAATTAAAACTTGCATTACAAAAAAGTTTGCGACTATTTCTGGTCGAGCAACACGAGCTGAATTCTGGTGGTTTCAGTTATTTAATTTATTAGTGATATTTGTTCCTATAATTATAGGGGCTCAACTTGGGAAAAATGGTGGAGATATTTTCGCTGTTATAGCCATATGTTTCATGATTATTATGTATATTCCAGGCTTCTGTGTCAATGTAAGACGACTTCATGATGGTGGACATTCTGGTTGGTATACGCTTTGGTGCTGTATTCCGTATGTTGGTGGCTTAATTCTCTTAATAGCATGGTTGCAAGGGAGTGATAGAGATAATGAATACGGTCCCAGTCCTTCGAGTCAAAACTTTGTGAACTCTAACACAATTCCTAAGGAGGGAAATATTCAAGAGAGTCCAACAAAAGAAGAAAAAATCGAAGTAATTACAGACGTAGACTTATAAATATGTTTTGCAGGAATTGTGGTAAGCAGATTGAAGAAGATTCTCTCTTTTGCAAATATTGTGGTAAAATTGTATCGTCAGAGAATTCTTTGTCGCAAAATAAGGGAATTTTTGGCGCAGGTGTGATTTTCCGTGGATAGCCCCATAGCCTAACCAAAAAATCTTCCCACAACGGAACAAATGTCGTTTAAAAGTGTTACCTTTGCACCATGGCAAAGAAACATTCATCATTCGACTACGAGATGCTGGTC
>JAFXTO010000026.1 GCA_017535725.1 Bacteroidaceae bacterium | reverse complement strand
AGGTTGGTGGTCAGAGAAGTTCATCCAGATGTAAATACCATAGAAGAAACTTATTTGCGGCATATTTGAGTAACAATTTTATTGTATTTTGCCGCAAAAGTAGGAATAAGACGGGAATCGACAAAGAAAAACAGCAGAAAAGTGTCGTCTGATGCTCAAAAAGCATCAAAATCAGCCATCAAGGCAAAGAAAAAGACAAAAGAAAGCCCCTCCGAGAGTGGCGGAGAGGCGGAATCTAAGCGGAGCTTTGTCTCTAAGCGGTTCTCTCATAGATTAACTTTTTATCATGTTCTGCACTTTCACGGGCAAATGGCATCAATCCTTTGTCTGTTACCAAATCAACACGCATCTTTAGAAGATCCTGTAAGTCAAGGTGCATACCACTAAGCTTGAAAAGCCCCACATGTGCTTCTGAGTCCAAGGAGACGAGGATGTCCACATCGCTGTCTGGCCGCTGCTCACCACGTGAGTAGGAGCCGAAGAGCCATGCCTTCAGGACGGGTTGCGTCTTGAAGTAATCAGCGATTAGCTTTATCATCGTTTCGGTACTCATGGGAGAAATCAATATAGGAAACACTCTTTTAAGCGGTTATTACGCCGCAAAATTAGGAATAAGTCGGGAATCGACAAAGAAAAACAGCAGAAAATTGCCATCCGATGCTCAAAAAGCATCAAAATCAACCATCAAGGTGAAGAAATGGGCAAAGAAATGGACAAAAGAAAGCCTCTCCGAGGGTGGTGGAGAGGCAGGAATCTAAGCGGACACTTCAGTCTATGTCTTTATTTGTTATCTTAATCATAGGCATTTATATTTAATGTATAATTCTTGAAGTATCAAGCGACCAGAGATCGAGCGGATAATGGATAATGTATAATTGAAAAAATTGGTGTGCCGCTTAATTAAACGGCAATACCGGTTCGCATTACATCACGATAGAGGGGGGATGGTTCATCTTCAGTCATTAACACAGGCTCTATGAGAGTGCTTAACCGAAAGGCATCCATAGTGATATCTGTGGAGACCTGCAGCCAACCACCCTCTAACGAGGGGACAATAACAGCCACATCAATATCACTCCAAGGATTAGCATAGCCTTTACTATAAGAGCCATACATATAAACCTTGGCCCGATTGTTGAAGCGAGGTGCAATCAGTCGCTTGTAAGCACGAACGAGGTCAAGCGCTTCTTCCTGAGTTAGAGTTTTTGGAGTATCCATTGGTGAATCTGTTTTGTCTGTTCAAGGATGTATTTGCACGCTTCTTCATTTAATGCGGCGCCTACTTGCTGCTTGTATTGCGGGTAGCGTGCCTCAATATTCATTGGAACCATCATTGCAATGAATTGCAGTTGTTCTTCTGTCAATTCTCCCATGAGGCCACAACCCTCGAGTAATTTTGCATGACTATGTGTGTATGGAGGGTCGTCTTCACGGATTGCTGTCCAATAGGCTTTCAGTGTTTTCTCAATGACTTGATGACACATGAAAGCTACATACAGCCATCGACCTCCTTTGAATAGGTATTCTGCTGTATCAAGGTCGTCTGTCACGATGTCCAACCAATATTTAACTTTGTCTGTAGCCATAATGAGGATCCCTATTTAATTGAAGATAACGTTCGTAAACGTCCTTTTACCGATAAGATATGACCCACTTAGCCCTTATGGGCTATCGGAGTCGCCGCAAAAGTAGGAATAAGTCGGGAATCGACAAAGAAAAACAGCAGAAAAGTGCCTTCCGATGCCCAAAAAGCATCAAAACCAACCATCAAGGCAAAGAAAAAGACAAAAGAAAGCCCAGTTATTACAAGTCTATATCTGTTTTCTCCCACTCGTCCCAATTGGTTTCATTAAGATAGCGGATGACTTGTTCGTGAAGTACTGGAATGTTATTCCTAACTACATCCCAAACGACAATGTCGTCAATCTGAAAGTATTCATGAACGATGTAATTCCTCATTCCTTTGACCAACTTCCAAGGTGTTTCGGGATGTGTCTCTCCTATAAATATGCTCTAAGCGTTCTTTGTCTCTAAGCGGTTCTCTCATATACTAGTATTTTGTCTCTGTTGACTGTTTCTTTGGCAAAAGGAGCAAGTGAACGGTCGGTAACCAAATCTACATTGCGGCCCAATAAGTCCTTCAGGTCTTCAAACATTCCGAAAAACTGTAGACCAATGGGTTGAGAGTAATCCAAGGAAACGAGGATGTCCACATCGCTGTCTGGGCGTTGTTCACCACGTGAGTAGGAGCCGAAGAGCCATGCCTTCAGGACGGGTTGCGTCTTGAAATAATCAGCGATTAACTTTATCATCGTTTCGGTACTCATGGGCGAAAATCAATATAGGAAACACTCTTTTAAGCGGTTATTACGCCGCAAAATTAGGAATAAGTCGGGAATCGACAAAGAAAAACAGCAGAAAAGTTATATTTAATGTATAATTCTTGATGTGTCAAGCGTCGCAAAGCGCCGAGCGGATAATGTATAATTGATAATGTAGGGGAGAAAAAGCATCAAAATCACCCATCAAGGGGGCTGTCTCGCACTTTTCACACCCGAATCGGCGTGATTCCAAAGACACTTCGTATATTTGCTTCTGCAAAACGACAAAAACGAATGTGTTCTCGCGCGAGCGCGCGGGCACGAGAGTGCTGAAAATCTCGTCACTTCGTCACATTCTAATATAATTTGTTGTGTTCCAATAAAATAAACTGTGACGAAGGGTGTGACGGAGAGTGACGAAGTGACGAAATCGTCACATTGTCACAATAATTCATGGAAAATTCGGGAATTCATTCTTGAAGTGTCAAGCGTCTCTTCGAGCCGAGCGTATGGATAATTTATGTAAGAAGAGAAGAATTGCTGCTGCTGAGTTGTAGGTGAGAAGGATTCATCTTTACATGAATTTATCATGAATTCAACTTTCGGAAGTTGATATAATGAAGACAAAAACAATAAAAACACCACTCATGACGGCTGTGGCCTTCGGCCTAACATCCTGTTCTTCCGGCCTTGTGCCTAAGAGCAAGCTCTTGCACAATTCAGAAGCTCAGTATGGTTTCGTTCCGACGCTCGGCGCTCTGCGACGCTTGACCCTTCAAGAACTCAGCCATCATGGTGGAAAAAACACCGCCCTTCGGGCTGAAAAACCGTATTTAGCAATGCGCAGCTTTTTTAGCGAAGCGGTGTTCTCCAAGTATGGAGCACGGAGTCATTTTTTCAGCGGAAGTTCTTTGCCTCTGAAGATGTTTAACGTTGCGTAGCAATGTGTGATGATGTCGTGGCTGGTGCGGGAGCTTGCTCACAGGCACAAAGCCATGAGATCGGCACAAAGGCTCGGAGAGCTAAATATCGAAAGAGGGGTTCTTGAAAGATCAAGCACATTGTTTATAATTCAGCGGAAGTTCGTTAAGGTTTTTGTAAACAACCGAAACTTAAATCATGAATTCAACCATAAATTAATCAAAAATTAACCATGAATTTATCATAATTTGGACGTTTTCGTCACTTCGTCACCATTTTATCACCTTCGTCACACTTTTCGTCACACTTATAAACATCTAATAGTCAATCAGTAGATTTATTAAAAATCCCGTTTGTGACGAAGTGACGGGATTTTTCTTTCTTTCGTGCCCGCGCGCGTATACGCGCGTACGCGTAAGACCAAAGCATAAACACATACGGACGTAAGTCCAATAAGATACGTATCTTAAGTCAATAAGATACGGACGTGATGGCAATAAGATACGTATCTTAAATCAATAAGATACGTATGTAAGTCCAATAAGATACGGACGTAATGCCAAACACATACGGACGAAAAGGCAAATTCGTACGGACGAGTAGGCAAACACGGACGGACGAGTAAATTGTTTGACAGTTGTCAAACGGTTTAAGCGCCTATATCTATTATTCAAAGGATCTACTTGTTTCGTTACACACAACCTCAGTCGTACCGTTGTGACTTTATGAGTTGGGCAAGATCGTATAATGACCAACCTCGATGATTAACGACATGAGCGGATAACCCGACACACAGGTGGGCTATCCGCTTTGAATATGAACGAAAACGACCATTATATCGTTTTTGAGAACAAGATGGAGGCCATGCAGATTCCTGACAACGAGAATGGTGCTGAGAGGTGGGGGTTATTGGTGGTCTACATTGGTGAGTTCGTAGAGCCAGTCCATTGCTTTTTCGAGGAAGGATTTCTTGGGACTGGGGTCGGTATCTGGATTGGATGGTATTGTGGAACCGTTTGGATTGGTGGGATGATTAGGGCCTTCTGAGTTCGGCGTGTTTGCATGACTTTCTGGGTCATCCGTGATGCCCGTTCCTACCTTGGTGTCCGTCCCTTCTGTCCCTTCTGTGGTGTTTGTCCCTTCCGCTCCTTCCTTGGTGCCGTCTGCATCTGTTTCTTCTGCAGCATCAGTCGCATTTGCGGATACCCCCTGCGGCTCTTCGTCCTTGAATTCGAGATGCTTCTCTACAAGTGTTCGCATGCGAGCTTTCGGACTCATATAGAGTTGCTGCATGAGGGTTTGGAAGTATTCGTCGTCCAGAGGGGACTGTGGACTCTTCTCTTGGCTGGGTGCCTGCATACCATGCGCCATGCCTGCTGCTAAGATGATTACCTTGACGTCCTTGCCCAGCTGGTTGTCGGTGGAGGTGCCCCAGATGACTTCGATCTCTGGGTCGAGTTGCTTCATGAAGTCGTCAATCTCCTGCATTTCATCCATATACAGCGGTTCCTCCTCGCTGGTGTAGATGTCGAAGAGGATGCGGCGGGCGCGGCCGATGTCGTTGCCGTAGAGTAGGGGAGAGTCCAGGGCCTGGATGATGGCTTGTTCCACACGATGCTCGCCGTTGGCACGTCCTGCCGCCATGATGGCGTCGCCGCCGTTTTTCATCGTCGTCTCCACATCGCGGAAGTCCAGGTTGATGTCGCCGTCCGTGTGTAGTGTGATGAGCTCGGATATGCTCTTGGCGGCATCCTTCAGGATGTTGTCCGCTTCCTTGAATTTGTCCTTCATGGGAATGCGTTGCCGTACTCCGTCGGGTAGTTCCTTGAAGTTGCCGCCCGTCAGCTTGTCGTTCTGCACGACCAGCAGCGCATCCACGTTCTTGCGCATCTCTTCCATGCCTCTCAGGGCCTTCAGGATTTTCTGTTTGCCTTCGAAAGAGAAGGGGATGGTGACGATGCCTATTGTCAGGATGCCCATTTCCTTTGCTACTTGTGCCACGATGGGAGCCGCCCCGGTTCCTGTGCCACCGCCCATCGAAGCGGTGACGAACACCATTTTGGTGCCGTCGCTCAGCATTTCGCGGATGCGGTCGCGAGTCAGTTCTGCTTCTTCACGCCCTTTGTCGGGATTACCGCCAGCTCCCAGTCCGTCGCTTCCCAGTTGCAGCTTTACGGGAACCGGACAACGCACCAGCTGTTGGCTATCGGTATTGCAGGCTGCGTAGGTTACGTTCGTGATTCCCTCCACGAACATGTTTCTGACAGCATTGCAGCCACCACCTCCAACACCCACTACCTTGATAATTCCTACGGACTTGTCAGTCGGCAGGTTGAAACTGATTCCAGCGTCACTCTCGTGACGTGAATCCCTCATCTGCTGGGAATTAGCGTTCCCAGCTGTTCCATAGATCTTTTCCATAGTTATCTACTCCTTAAAAATGATTGATAGTTCTTTAGGCAAATTCGCGTGCAAAAGTACATATTTCTCTTGAAATGGAGCACGAAAAAAGTGTTAAAAATCGCTCTGCAAGCCTTGCAAGGGTTCGTTTTACAAAAAAACGAATCATCTGCCTAAACACAACTTGTACGGCCCCGTGGAATCCGTAGCTGTTGTTTAGGCAGATGACGGGAGAAATGGTGAATAGGTGTTTCCTACTCGAACTTGGCTACCTGCTCGGCGGTAAAGGCGGCGTCGGTGAAGTAGTCCAGATGCATGGCGCGGCGCACCTCATCCATCGTCTGTGCTCCAGCCTCGCGAGCCACTTCTGTTCCGCGACGCAGGATGTCGATGACGGCGGGGATGTCCTTTTGTAGTTCAGCACGGCGCTGGCGGATGGGTTCCAGCGTCTCCTGGAGCACAGCGGCGAGGAATCGCTTGACCTTCATGTCGCCCAACCCGCCACGGCGGTAGTGCGCCTTGAGTTCTTCGAGGTTCGGGTATTCGGGCAGATAGCGGTCGAAATGCTCAGGCCGACAGAAGGCGTCGAGGTACGTGAAGACGGTGTTGCCCTCCACCTTGCCAGGGTCGCTGACGCGCAGGTGGTCGGGGTCGGTGAACATGGACTTGACCTTCTTCTCCACCTCATCGGCGGTGTCCTTGAGGTAGATGCAGTTGCCGAGGGACTTGGACATCTTGGCCTTGCCGTCGGTGCCCGGCAGACGCAGGCAGGCTGCGTTCTCTGGTAGCAGGATATTCGGCTCCACGAGGGTCTCGCCATAGATGTAGTTGAAGCGGCGCACGATTTCCCGGCATTGTTCCAGCATGGGTTCCTGATCTTCGCCCACGGGAACGGTGGTGGCCTTGAACAGGGTGATGTCGGCAGCCTGCGAGATGGGATAGGTGAAGAAGCCCACGGGGATGCTCTCGCCCGAGAAGCCGCGCATCTGTATCTCGGTCTTCACCGTGGGGTTGCGCTGCAGGCGCGAGACGCTGACGAGATCCATGAAATAGAATGTCAGCTCGCAGAGCTCTGGTATCTGGCTCTGGATGAAGAGGGTGGATTTCTCGGGGTCGAGACCCACGGCGAGGTAGTCGAGGGCTACCTCGATGACATTCTGCCGCACCTTGTCGGGGTTGTCGATGTTATCAGTGAGGGCTTGTGCATCGGCCTCGAAGATGAAGATGCGGTCGTAGAGGCCTGAGTTCTGGAGTTCGACGCGGCGACGCAACGAACCAACGTAGTGCCCGATGTGGAGGGGGCCTGTGGGACGGTCGCCGGTGAGGATGATCGACTCACCCCCCGCCCTCCCTGTTAGGGAGGGAGCAGAATGATTTGACTGATTGTTTTCGCTCATATTTAATTATTTATTATTTGTATTATATTCTTATTTGCAGGTGTAATCACCCCCTCCCTCACAGGGAGGGTGAGGGGTGGGTCTTTTTATTTGAATAGCTTATCTATGGTGTCTTGTGAGAGCACGGCCTGTATGAGGTGACCGTCGGGCGTATGTACGGGGTCTGAGGTGGTTGCGAGCTGGCGCAGGAGATCGTCCTGCTCCACGGGGCTAAGCACCTGCCCCACGGGGATGGCAGCAGCACGAGCCAACACGAGTGCCAACCGTCCGTGAATGGCTTCAGAGGGCAGGGTGCCACGGTCAGCAGCGGCGGCAAGCAGGTCGAGGAGCAGGGTCTGCGGGTCGAGGCCTTCGAGTCCAGAGGGCATGCCGAGGATGCTGACGGTGCCACCGCCGAGGTCGCTGAGGTCGAAGCCAAGGCTCTGGAGATCAGACTGTACGACAGTGAGCGTGGCAGCATCGGTGGCAGAGAGCTGGATGACCTCGGGGAAGAGCAACCGCTGGGAAGGTAGCGCCGAAGAGGTTGACTGGGCAAGGTAACGGTCGTAGAGGATACGCAGGTGGGCACGGTGCTGGTCAACGAAGAGCAGTCCTTCCTCAGCTGTAGAGAGAAGGTACTGACCGCGGTACTGCGTCAGCGAGGCAGAGGCGGCCGGAGGTGTTTCGACCTCCAAGGGAGGCACGTCCGCGGCAGGCTTCTGGAGGTCGCGGTAGAGTTGTTCCCATCCTGAAGGCGCCGAAGTGCGAGGGGTGTGGAAGGGGTTGTAGGTGGGGTCTACGTGGACTTGCGGCTGGCGAGGAGGAGCGGAAGAAGTGTCGAGGGGGTTGTAGACGGGCATGTCGGCCGGACGCCCTTCGGTGTCGAAGTCGATGGAGGGCACGGCAGCAAAGCGACCCAGCGACTCGCGCACGGCGGCCAGCAGAATCTGCCAGATGGCCTGCTCGTTCTCGAACTTGATTTCCGTCTTCGTCGGGTGGATATTGACGTCAATCTCAGCGGGTGCCACTTCGAGATAGAGGAAGTAAGGCACCTGTTCGTCGGAGGGTATGAGCTGGGCGAAAGCCTCCTGCACGGCACGGTGGAAATAAGGATGCCGCATGTAGCGATGGTTGACGAAGAAGAACTGCTGTGCCCCTCGTTTGCGGGAAGACTCTGGGATGCCCACGAAGCCGTGGATGTTCACCATCGGCGTCTGGACGTCAACAGGCAGCAGTTTGTCCGACAAGCGCTGGCTGAATACGGCGGAGATGCGACCTTTCAGGCTGGAGGGTGTCAGGCTCATCAGCGTGGCACCATTGGAGGTCAGCGTGAAGGCAATATCGGGATGTACGAGGACGATGCGCTCCAACTCTGAGGTGATATTCGAGAGCTCCGTAGCGTTGGATTTCAAGAACTTGCGACGGGCAGGAACGTTGTAGAAGAGGTTCTTGACGAGGAAGTTGGCGCCCACGGGACAGGCCACGGGTTCCTGAGCGAGCACCTTGGAGGCTTCTACAATCAGGCGGGTGCCCAGCTCCTGGTCGGCCATGCGTGTCTGCAACTCCACCTGGGCGACAGCAGCGATAGATGGCAACGCCTCGCCGCGAAAACCCATCGTGGTGAGGGTGAAGAGGTCCGCTGCCTGACGTATCTTGCTGGTAGCGTGGCGCTCGAAGGCCAGACGGGCATCTGTCTCGTTCATGCCGCATCCATCGTCGATGACCTGCAGGCTGGTGCGACCCGCGTCGATGGCGATGACATCGATGCGATGGGCACCGGCATCCACAGCATTCTCCACCAGTTCCTTGACCAAGGAGGCTGGTCGCTGGATGACTTCGCCTGCGGCTATCTGATTGGCGACGCTATCGGGGAGGAGTTGAATGATATCCATGGAGGGCGGCGAAGCTGCAGTTTAATGTTTAAAGTTTAATGTTTAATGTGGATACTTTTGAGTTTTGCTGTTGCTGAGTCTAAAGTAGAAGGTGTTTACATTAAACTTTAAACCTTAAACTTTAAACGTTGCGTAAGCAAGTTAGAACCGGAAAGAACCGGTCAGGAGGTAGTGCCAGATGATGAGCAGCACGACGATGAGCGCGATGGCGACACCGGGATGAAGGCGCTTGCGGTCGGGGTCTGCCTTACGCAGGTTCTGGGCGAACTTACCACGATAGGACTCGATATCCGGGCGGTATTCAGGAGTCTTACCCTGAGCAATGAGTTCTTCACGCTTGGCCTCTGCAACGAGGCGATCGAGCTTGTCCTGACGCTCGGAGGTATAGATATGGACGCCACGGAAGCGACGCGGTTTGCGAGTTGAGAAGAGAGCCATATACGATTAACGGTTTAGCGATTAACGGAATAACGGATTATTTCTCACTGTTGGATGCTTTTCTTGTTTTGCAGTTTCTTTCCCTCCGCTGCCCCATCGGACTTGCCTCCTTTGGGCGGCTTGGCGGAACGTGGTTTCTCGTGGTGGACAGAAGCCTTGAGTTCCGTACCGGCTTTCTTTGGTCGCCAGTTGAAGATGTCGTCCTTGTTGAGTGGACGGACGTAGTCAAACCATTGGAAATTTTCAAGATAACGTACATTGGGTGGGATGAGTGCGAGTGGATGCAGGCAGCCGTCCACCTGTCCGATGAATTTGATTTGGTCGACCTGGTTCTTGGACATAAACAGCTGGAGGAGAGATCCTTCGGCGTGAATCATGCCAATCATGAGGCTATCGGAATCGAAAGGGAAGTAGTTGACGAGGACGTTGCCCTCGACGATGGTGTGGTCCATCTGTCCCTTCACGAAGAAACTGCGCATGAGCTGACCGGTGACTTGGTTGTAGGACATCGAGTCTATGCGCTCCACGGACAATGCCTGCCGTACGACGTGGGTACTGTCGATGGTGCTGTCGTTCATCCACGCCTTGATTTCCTCACCCAACAACTGCTGCCCTTCCTGCCAAAGGATAGGGTCGCGGTACATGGTCATACACGAATCCTTGGAGATGTAGACCATCGAATCACAAACGGCTTGAATATCACGGCGGAAAGCCCGCACATGGTTATACGCCCGAATCTCACGCCAAACGGAATCGACGCGGGCTGCAGGAATGGAGTCCGAAGGCGTGGATACAGAGTCCGCAGGGGCAGTTGTCAGAAGCGGCGCAGCAGGCAAAGGAACTGAGTCCGCAGGCGTAGCTGCCATAAGCGGAGTAGCAGGCAAAGGAACCGAGTCCGCAGGCGTGGTGATCAAGTTCGCAGGCTTGGATATCGAATCCGCAGGCAGCAATCCAGGGTTGGTGGTCGGTCGTTTTCCGGCCGATGTCTCCTTCCTCGCTACCGCCCCTCCCCTTGCAATGGAGTCCGCAACCACCGTGTCTGGCTCGAAGTAATAAGTGAAGAGCTTGAACGTGTCGGCGTGGATGTAGAACGTGTCGCGCTGGGAGTAATCGATGCAGATGGCGCTGTCGGCAGCCTCTGCATAGCCGAGGGAGTCGCTGTAGAGGACGTAGTTGCCACGCAGCTCGTTGCTGTTGTCGCGGTCGATATACACCACATTCCCATAGGCTTTGGAGAGCGTGCTATCCGACTGATAGTAAAGGGAGTCGCCTTCGATGCTGACGCCCTTGTTGCTGACGATGGAGCGGTCCAGCAGGTACACGCGCTCGCCACGGGTGTCGTAGCTGCCGTTCTCGCTGTAGATGTGGTTGTCGCCGTTGTCGATGTTCGAGGGACCCACGATGCGTGCCAATCCCGATTGGGTGTTGTAGTGCAAGGTGTCTGAAATGAGGGTGCTCTTGGGCGTCTTCAAATCCACATTGTAGTTGAACACAGCCTCGTGGGTGGGTGGACTGTACTGCCCCCATTCGCTCACGAGGGTGTTGTCTCCGTCCACCAGCCGTCCGCCGTTGAAGAAGTAGCCCAGCTCGTAGAGCCGGTCGTAGTCCAGCGAATCGCAATAGAGCAGGGTCTGGTTGTGTGTCAGCACTACATTATAACGAGCGCGTGCCAACTGGTTGGTGCCGTCGTAGAAGAGGACATCGGAAACCAGGGTCAACGTATCGCCCTGATTCATGTGTACATTGCCGAAGGCATCGAAGGAATTGGACTGCTGGTAGTACAGGGCGCTGTCGCATGTGAGGATGACTTCATCGTGGCGGAAGCGTACGTTGCCGACCAGAATCTGTGCGTCGCGGTTGATGCGCTGGTTGAAGTAGAGCTCATCCGAGTGAAGCAGATGGATGAGCGAACCCTTCTGGCGGACGGTGGAACGCCGACCAGCGGGCGGAGCAGCCACAAGAAGGATTGCCAGAAGCGCCACAAGGAGAAAAAGGGATACACGCGACTTCAATGCTCCAAACACTAAACCTGAACACTAAACCTAAATTCTAAATACTAAACGACTACTCCTTCACCCACCCTGGATACTGGAACTCACAGTTCTGCCAGTCGGGGTTGATGCGTACGTAGGTGGAACGCTGTTTCTCGCGAATCCACTTCTGGATGAATTCCTCTGCACGGCGGTCGTGAACAATCTGTCTGAGTATCTGGAAGTCCTCGGCGATGGAGGCTGAATGGGCCGGAATGCGGCTCTTGAGCTTGACCACGGTACATTGTGTCTTGCCTGTCTTGTCCAGCATCTGAAAGGGCTTGGATATCTCGCCGACCTCCATTCCCTCCACCACACGGGCGATTTCCGTGGGGAGGTCAGCCATGCGGAAACGAGAGGTACGGATGCGCTCTCCCGTGGCTGGGTCCTGGGTGACATTGAACATCAGACCGCGGTTGTTGCGCGAATCCTTGTCGTCGGAGAGGATGCTGGCGGCGTCCTCGAAGGTGAACTTGCCTTCCTGGATATCCATAGCGATGGAATCCAGACGCTGCAAGCCTGCCTCCACGTCCTGGTCATCGACGTGTACACGCTTGAGGATATGGCGCAGCTTCAGTTTGTCGCCGCGCTTGTCCACAAGCTGGATGATGTGGTAGCCGAACTGCGATTCTACAATCTTGGACACCTTCTTCGGGTCGGTCAGGCTCCAGGCCACATTGGCAAAGGCGGGGTCGAGCTCCATCTTGCTCATGTAGTCCATCTCGCCTCCCTGACGGGCAGACTCGGTGTCGTCGCTGTACATACGAGCGAGGACGGAGAAGGACTGGGTTCCGCTGTTGATCTGCTCCGTGTAGTCGCGCAGCAGCCCCTTCACACGGTCCACTTCCTCCTGTCTGACCTTGGGATGTTCGGCCAGCAGTTCCACTTCCACCTGTGTGGGAATCAGGGGCAGGGAGTCCTCGGGGATGTCCTTGAAGAAATGGCGTACCTCGGCGGGCGTCACCTTGATGTCCTTGGTCAGCGACTTGCGCACTTCACTCATCACCTGGTTGTCATGAACCATATCAAAGGTCTCCTCGCGAATCTGCGAGAGTGTCATTCCACGGTACTCCTCCAGTTTCTCCTTGGAGCCAGCCGTCTGCACCCACTCATTAATGTACATCTCCACATAGCGGTTGACAGTCTCTGCTGGCACGTCGATGGAGTCAATCTTTGCCTGATGGAGGAAGAGTTTCTGCAGGGCGAGGTTCTCCGGTATCGTACAGTAGGGATTGCCGGTGACGCGCGGCATCTGCTGACGCACTTTCTCCACGTCGCTACGGAAGATGGCTGCATCGCCCACTATCCAGACCACCTCATCGATGACATTGTTCAGCTGTGCAGCCGCTGTCAGCTGCAACGCCGACAAGGCCACAGCCCATGCATATCTGAGTTTCATCATCAATGGTTATTTACAGTTTCCAAGACCTCCTTATAAATCTCTACGGGATAGCGGCGGCGTAGTTCGTCGACGAACTCCTGTTCCTTGGTTGCCTGATAGTCAGCTATCACCTGGGTATTCACGTCGTACCAGAACTGGGGCCCCTTCTTAAGCATACGTCCTACGACTCCCACGGCGGGATAGCGGGGATTCAGGCGGCTCTTGCCCTCGCGCACCTTGAAAATCAAGGAGTCCACAAGGGCATTGTCGCCCTGGGTGAACATGCGGCGTTCGAAGCGCACCTGCACAGAATCTTTGTTGAACTGTGTCTTCACGATGTCTGCCCATCGGTTCTCGTCTTTTTGCTTCTTCAGCGCTTTCTGCACCTGCTTGAGCAACTCGGGAGACTGCGCCTGAAGGAGGGCACCGGTGTAGTGTGGTTGTTCGAAGGTGTAGACTTTCTTGTTCTCCTTGAAATAGCGTTCGAGGGCGACGGTATCCTTGGCTGCCGGTTCCCAGACCTGTCGTTGGCAAATTTCATAGAGCAAAAGTCCGTCGTGATATTCCTGGATGAGGTATTTCAGTTCGTCGTCCTGTGCTGCCAGGCGTGCGGCTTCTTCGTCCAGCACCTGTTCCACGGTTTTCTGGGCTCCATCCACTTTGGTCAAACTGTCAATGACAGCCTCGGCCACCTTATCCTTCATACCGCGAGCCTCAAGGAACGTGCGGATGCGAGGAGCCAGCGTATCGTAAGGTTCCAAGGGCTTGGTATCCATAAGCTTAAGGATATGCCATCCAACGGTGGACTGCATGGGAGTTCCCATCTCACCCACCTGAAGAGCGTAGGCAGCATCCTCCAGTTCTTTCAACAGCTGGTGGGGACCAATCCATCCGATAACGCCACCCCGACGGGCGGTGCTGGGATCTTCCGAGCACTGGGCAGCCACCTCCGCAAAATCCTGACCGCCCTGAAGGACGGAGTAGATGCTGTCAATGCGGTTCTTGGCAGCTGTCTGCTGGTCAGCATCGGACTGCTGCTGCAAGCGCACGAAGATATGTGCGGGCTGGATGAGTTGCTTGCCTTCGAGCTGAGCCAGCATATTGTCGTAGTAAGCGCGCACCTCGGCTTCCTCGGCTTCGGGACTAACGAGTAGC
The DNA here is from genome assembly GCA_017535725.1 of Bacteroidaceae bacterium. Taxonomy (GTDB): domain Bacteria; phylum Bacteroidota; class Bacteroidia; order Bacteroidales; family Bacteroidaceae; genus Physcousia. The sequence goes on along the minus strand of JAFXTO010000026.1, from coordinate 42,327 downwards.
GGACGAATCTGCTGGTCGCGATAGGTGCGGAACTCCTGCTGGTAGCTGGTCATGGTGTCCAATTGGGCATCCAGGGCAGCCTCTACTTTCAGCTTATAGTTGACAAACAGCTCGGCATATTCCTCCACAGACTTCTTGTCAATGACGCCGTCGGTGTTGTTCTTGTTGTAATTATACTCGAACTCGCTACGTGTGATGTCCTTGCCGTTGACGCGCATCACGATGGGGTCGTCCTGCTGGGCGTTTACCGTCGGAGAAAAAAGACAGGCAACGAGCGATAAGAGATAAAAAAGGTGATGTTTCATTTTTTCAATTCTCAATATTTCAATCTTTCACTTATTCAATTACTCAACTTTTCAACATTTCAACATTTCAACATTTCAACATTTCAACTTTTCAATGTTTCAACTTTTCAACTTTTCAACGTTTCAACGTTTCAACCTTTCAACTTTTCAATGTTTCAACGTTTCAACGTTTCAACATCCTTACTGCGGGCGGCTGTAGTTAGGAGCCTCGCTGGTAATGGTGATGTCGTGTGGATGACTTTCGAGGACGCCAGCATTGGTGATGCGGACGAATTTGGCGTGATGCAAATCATCGATGGTGGCAGCGCCACAATAGCCCATGCCTGAGCGCAGTCCTCCGATGAGCTGGTAGATAACCTCCTGCACGGTTCCCTTGTAGGGCACACGTCCGGCAATCCCTTCGGGCACCAGCTTCTTCACGTCCTTCTCGCAGGCTTGGAAATAGCGGTCCTTGCTGCCATTTTCCATCGCCTCAAGAGAACCCATGCCGCGATAGCTCTTGAACTTACGACCGTTGAAGATGATTGTGTCGCCAGGTGACTCCTCGGTGCCTGCCACCAGCGAACCCACCATCACGCAGTAGCCGCCTGCGGCAATAGCCTTGACGACATCTCCGGAGTAGCGCAGACCACCATCTGCAATGAGAGGTACGCCCGTGCCCTCCAGGGCTTTGGCGACATCGTAGACGGCTGAGAGCTGAGGAACACCCACGCCTGCCACCACACGGGTGGTGCAGATACTGCCAGGACCGATGCCCACCTTGATACCATCGGCACCAGCCTCGACCAGCATGAGGGCGGCTTCGCCTGTGGCCACGTTGCCGACAACAATATCCACATTGGGGAAGGCGGCCTTGGCTTCCTTCAGTTTCTCGATGACACCTTTGGAATGTCCGTGGGCAGTATCGATGACGATAGCGTCGGCACCAGCCTCCACGAGGGCGGTGATGCGCTGAAGCGTATCTGTGGTCACGCCCACTCCCGCTGCCACGCGCAGACGGCCTTTCTCGTCCTTGCAGGCCATAGGCTTGTCCTTTGCCTTGGTGATATCCTTGTAGGTAATGAGTCCGATGAGGTGATTCTCGTCATCGACAACGGGGAGTTTCTCAATCTTGTTCTCTTGCAGGATTTGTGAGGCTGCAAAGAGGTCGGTCTGCTGGTGTGTGGTGACGAGGTTGTCCTTCGTCATCACTTCGGCTATAGGACGCCCCACGTTGCGCTCAAAGCGCAAGTCGCGGTTCGTCACGATACCGACAAGCTTGTTGTCCTTGTCCACTACGGGAATACCACCAATATGATACTCCGCCATCAGCTCCAGGGCATCTGCCACCGTGGCATCACTCTGGATGGTCACGGGATGATAGATCATGCCGTTCTCGGCACGCTTGACAATGGCCACCTGGCGCGCCTGTTCTTCGATGGACATGTTCTTGTGGATGACGCCGATGCCGCCTTCACGGGCGATGGCAATAGCCATCGTTGCCTCGGTCACGGTGTCCATCGCTGCGGTGACGAAAGGCACCTTCAGCTCGATGTGGCGAGAAAAGTGGGTGGTGAGGTCCACGGCGCGAGGAAGCACCTCGGAATACGCTGGAACAAGAAGGACATCATCAAATGTGAGTCCATTCATTACGATGCGATCTGCAATAAAGTCTGCCATAGGAATAAATGATGTTGCTTTTATTGCGCGCAAAAGTAGTGTTTTTCCGCGAGATGGCCAAAACGAAAAGCAGTTTTAACCCCAGATTAACGCGGATTAACGCGGATTTCCTCTCTCCGCACAATGCGGCGAGAGGAAATCACCCGTTTTTGGTACCAAAACAGCACCCAATCAGTTGCCCAGTTCGCTGATGAACTTGATGCGAACGAGGCGGATCTGCTCTTCCGTGTATTCGTCTTCCAGCTCATCGAGGGCGTCGTCAATATCATCTGTCTCGCTCTCGCGGAAGTACTCGAAGATGTCTTCTATCTGGTCGGCATCCATGATGCTGTTGATGTAGTAGTTGATGTCGAGCTTCGTGCCGCTGTCCACGATAGCATCCAGTTCATCCAGCAGCTCCTCGAAATCCATGCCCTTGCCCTTGGCCAGCATTTCCAGGTCTACTTTGCGGTCGATGCTTTGGATGATGCTCACCTTGTTCTTGCTCTTGTTCGCAACGGTGCGCACACGAATATCCACGGGGCGGTCTATCTCGTTCTCCTCGCAATGTCGGCAGATGAGCTCACAGAACTCACGTCCGTAGCGTTTGGCCTTGCCTTCTCCTACTCCAGGTATCGTCTTAAGCTCCTCAATGGTAAGCGGATAAACGGTGGCCATAGCCTCCAGACTCTGGTCTTGGAAGATGACGTAGGGCGGAATGTTCTTAGCTTCGGATACCCGCTTGCGCAAGCTCTTTAACATGGCCAGCAGCTCTTCATCCAGAGCTCCTGTTCCACCTGCGTCGGTATCCACATAGTCACTGTTGAAATCGTTGTCGAGCGAAATCATGAAGGAATGAGGCTTGCGGATAAATGCACGTCCTTCGTCGGTCAGTTTCAGCAGACCGTAGTTCTCCACCTCTTTATAAATATAGCCTCCCAGGAGTGCCTGCCGCAGGACAGTGTTCCAGTAGCGCGAATCCTTCTGGTCGCCGCAGCCGAAGCATTCGAGGTCGTCGTGCTTGTGGGCGATGACCTCTTCGGTGGGGTTGCCGATGAGTACGTCCAGCACGTGCGGCACCTTGAAGTTCTCCTTGATGTCGCGGATGACTTCGAGTGCCATTTTCAGGTCGTCCTTGGCCTCAGTCAAAGCCTTGGGATGCAGACAGTTGTCGCAGTTTTGACAATTTTCTTTCGTGTACTCCTCTCCAAAATAATGGAGCAGTACTCGCCGGCGGCAGACAGATGTCTCAGCGTATGATGCAGTCTCCTGCAAGAGCTGACGCCCGATGTCCTGCTCAGCGACAGGCTTGCCCTCCATGAACTTTTCGAGCTTCTGGAGGTCGCGGTAGGTGTAGAAGGTGATGCACTTGCCCTCGCCGCCATCGCGTCCGGCACGTCCGGTCTCCTGGTAGTATCCTTCCAGACTCTTGGGGATGTCATAGTGGATGACGAAACGGACATCTGGTTTGTCGATACCCATGCCAAAGGCGATGGTCGCCACGATGACGTCGATGCGGTCCATGACGAAATCGTCCTGCGTCTGGGTACGCGTTGGAGTATCCATGCCAGCGTGATAGGCACGGGCGTTGATATCGTTGGCGCGCAGCACCTCGGCCAGTTCCTCGACCTTGCGGCGCGACAGGCAGTAGATGATGCCGCTTTTGCCGGGATTCTGCTTGATGAACTTCACAATCTCCTTATCAATCTCCTTCGTCTTCGGACGGACTTCATAGTAGAGATTTGGACGATTGAAAGAGCTGCAGAACTCGTCGGCGTCGGGCATCCCCAGGTTCTTCTTGATATCGTCGCGTACCTTATCTGTAGCTGTAGCCGTGAGTGCAATGACTGGCGACTTGCCGATTTCGTTCACGATAGGACGGATGCGACGATACTCAGGGCGAAAGTCGTGACCCCATTCGGAGATACAATGGGCTTCGTCCACGGCATAGAATGAAATATGTACCTGTTTGAGGAAATCGATGTTTTCGTCCTTCGTCAGTGACTCTGGTGCAACGTACAGGAGTTTGGTACGTCCTGAGAGGACATCCGTCTTCACCTGATCCAGGGCGGCACGGTTCAGCGATGAGTTCATGAAATGGGCAATGCCATCGTCAGCACTCACCTGACGGATGGCATCCACCTGATTCTTCATCAAGGCAATAAGGGGGGATATGACGATAGCCGTTCCTTCCATCAACAGCGCTGGCAACTGATAGCACAATGACTTGCCTCCACCCGTGGGCATGAGGACGAATGTATCGCGTCCCTTAAGCAAGTTACGGATAATAGCTTCCTGGTCGCCTTTGAAAGTGTCGAAGCCAAAATAATGCTTCAGTTGAGAACTGAGGTCTACTTTATTCATGCGTTCAATTAAAAGTGCGTTACAAAGTTATACAAAAAACCACCAATGTTGCAAGTATTTGGGGGCTTTTTTCAACAAAAAAACGCTTTCGAACCTCATTTATTGAGATTGAAAGCGTAAAAAGGAAGGTTTGCACCTGTTTTTAGGGCTACTTTTTGCACTTATGAAGCAAAACGTGACACAGCAGATTTCTCCAACTGCTCGCGAGCAAATTTACGGGTCACACGGAACTCCTTCTGACCGGTCGAGGGCAGCTCGTACTGAGGTGAAATCATGATGGCTTCGACGATGCTTCGCAGACCTCGGGCTCCAAGTTTGAACTCGATAGCCTTGTCAACCATATACTCCAGGGCGTCGTCATCAAAAATAAGTTTGATACCATCCATCTGGAAGAGCTTCTGCTGCTGACGGATAATGGAGTTCTTGGGCTCGGTCAGTATGTTGCGCAGGGTCTGTCGATCGAGCTGGTCGAGATGCGTCAGCACGGGCAGACGTCCGATGATTTCCGGAATCAGGCCGAACGACTTCAGGTCCTGAGGCTGGATGTAGCGCATCAGGTCGTTGCGGTCAATGCGGGCTACATTCTCGACGGAAGCATAGCCGACGACATGGGTGTTCAGACGTTGGGCTATTTTACGTTCGATGCCATCGAAGGCACCACCACAGATAAAGAGGATGTTACGCGTATCTACTTGTACGTACTCTTGTTCAGGATGCTTGCGGCCGCCCTTGGGAGGAACGTTGACAACGGTACCTTCGAGCAACTTTAGGAGTCCCTGTTGAACACCTTCGCCAGAGACGTCGCGAGTGATGCTGGGATTATCGCTCTTGCGGGCTATCTTGTCGATTTCATCAATGAAGACGATACCGCGCTGCGCCTGTTCCAGATTGTAGTCAGCCACTTGCAGCAAGCGCGACAAGATACTTTCCACGTCTTCACCGACGTAGCCTGCCTCCGTGAATACCGTGGCGTCCACAATCGTGAAAGGCACCTTCAGCAGGTTGGCGATGGTACGTGCCATCAGGGTCTTGCCCGTACCCGTGGGGCCTACCATGACGACGTTGCTCTTCTCTATCTCCACTTCATCTTTGGTGACAGGCTGGAGCAAACGCTTATAGTGGTTATACACAGCCACGCTGAGATATCTCTTGGCCTCATCTTGTCCGATAACATACTGATCGAGGTAAGCCTTGATATCAGAAGGACGAGGCAGATCGCTCAACTTCAGTCCCATCGCTTTCGAAGAGTTACGGATGGTATCTTGATTGAGATGCTGCTGCATGACTTCATAAGCCTGCTGTATGCACTCATCGCAAATAGCACCCGTCTCGCCTGTTACCAGCAAGCGAACTTGGGTATCCGTCCGACCACAAAAGGAACAGCGATTATTATTTCTGGCCATTTAACTTATTTCTTTATTAATAAGGTACACGCGCGATTAGGCTTTGCGCTGGAGCACGTTGTCAATCATGCCGTAGGCTTTAGCCTCCTCTGCTGTCATCCAGTAGTTGCGGTCGCTGTCTGCCCACACCTTGTCGAAGTTGGTGTGACTGTGTTCGGCAATGATTTGATAGAGTTCCTTTTTCAGTTTCTGAATCTCGCGGGCTTCAATCTCAATATCGCTGGCTTGTCCGGACACGCCGCCCAGAGGCTGGTGAATCATCACACGGCTATGGGGCAGTGCGCTGCGCTTACCTTCCTTGCCTGCCACCAGAAGCACGGCAGCCATCGAGGCAGCCATACCAGTGCAGATGGTCTGAACGTCGCTGTTGACGAACTGCATTGTATCGTAGATTCCCAGGCCTGCATAGACGCTGCCACCAGGGGAGTTGATGTAGATGCTGATATCCTTGCCTGGGTCGGCACTGTCGAGGTAGAGCAGCTGAGCCTGCAACGTATTAGCGGTGTAGTCGTTGACCTCCGTGCCAAGGAAGATGATGCGATCCATCATCAGGCGGGAGAAGACATCCATCTGGGTTACGTTCAGCTGGCGTTCTTCCAGGATATAGGGATTCAAGTAGTTGGCCTGAGTTCGAATGACGTCATCGAGCACCTGGCCGTTGAGGCCCAGGTGTCCAGTGGCGTATTTATAAAAATCCTTATGCATGATTACTTCTGTTCAAAAAGTTTGTTGAAATCTTCGAGCGAGATGGTCTGCTTCTGGAGTGTGACTACATCCATCAGGGCTACACGGAGTTTGCGCTCTACGGTACGTGAGACAAGAGCTTCTGCCTGTTCCTGCTTCTTCATCTGCTCGTTGGCGTAATTGGTGATGATTTCATCGGGAATATTTGCCATTCCGTACTGGGCGAACTGGGCACGTGTCTGAGCCTTGGCGGTCTCGAGGACGTCTTCCTGTTCCACCTTGATGCCTGTCTGGTCTGCCAGTTGCTCCTTGATGAGATGCCATTCCAGCTCCTTGATGCTGCCAGCGTAGTTATCCTCCACATAGCTCTCGGGCTTGTCGGGGTTGTTGGCACGCATGATGCGCTTGAGCAGTGCATCGGGCCACTCGAGGTCGCCGATACGCTTCTCGAGGTATTCGCGGACATCGATGAGGAAACGGTATGCCGAGTCTTCAGCGAACTGGGCTTCGAGCTGTGCCTTTACACGGGCACGGAACTCCTCCTCACTTGCCACCTGACCTTCACCAAAGACCTGGTCAAAGAATTCCTGATTGAGCTCGGCTGGCATATAGCGGGTAATCTCGGTAATCTGATAGCTGAAGTCACCACGAACATTCTCAGCCTCTTCCTTGGTGATACCCAAGAGTGTGGAGAGCTCGATGGCGCTGTTCTCGTAGGCCTCGGCAGGATTGAAGGTGATGACGGTGTTGGTCTGAACTCCTTCGAACTTCTTCTTCTGGTCTTCGTTCTTGAAGTAGCCGGGGAGGATGACAGCATCTTCCTTCTGGATGCCGCCTTCCTTGATATTGCCCTGTTCGTCGAGTTCGGCAATGTGGCCCTTAGTCATATCACCTTCCTGGAAACTCTCTACCTTGTCGTAGTGACCGCCTCGCTGAGTGTAGGCTTTCACCTGACCGTCCACCATCTCATCAGTGACCTCGATGGTGTAGTAGGGCACCTTGTCCTGCTCGCTCAGCTTAGCATCAAACTGGGGAGAGAGTGCTATATCGAAGATGAACACCAGTTTCTCTGCATCAAAATCAATGGCAGTCTGCTTCTCGCTGGCAAGGGGATCACCCAGCATATCGATTTTCTCCTCACGGAGGTAACCATAGAGTTTTTCAGAGAGCAATTTCTGGACTTCTTCGGCTGTAATCTCACGACCAAAGCGTTTTTTCAACAAACTCATGGGCACCTGACCCGGACGGAAACCGGGAAGATTTGCCTTCTTGCGAGTATTCTTCAGCGCCTTGTCCACGCGCTCCTGATAATCTGCCTGTTCCATTTCGATGGTCAGCTCGGCTGCCACCGTACTTGTTTTTTCAAATTTGATTTCCATTATGTTCTATTGTAGATTTTTTAAGATGTTATTTTTCTATGTTTCCTATTTATTCTGCTTATTCCCACCCGCTTCTTATTCCTCATCCAGCTTGAGCTTTCTCTTCTTCCCGCTCGCGATTGATGGCCTCGAAGTCCTTCATGCGAAGTTCAAAGCTGTTGGTGAGGTACTTGCTGCGAACTGTAGGATTGGCAGCCAGCTCCTGAGGACTACCTTTGAAAAGGATGCGTCCCTCGAACAACATGTATGCCCTGTCCGTGATGCAGAGTGTCTCTTCGACATTGTGGTCGGTAATGAGTACTCCGATGTTCATCTGTTTCAGCTTCCACACGATGAGCTGAATGTCCTCGACAGCGATGGGATCAACACCTGCAAAAGGTTCGTCGAGCATCACGAACTTCGGGTCGATAGCCAGACAGCGGGCTATCTCCGTACGGCGGCGCTCACCACCCGAGAGACGATCACCCAGATTGTGGCGAACCTTGTTAAGACGGAACTCCGAGATGAGCTGCTCCAGCCTATCACGCCGATACTGCTCACTGAATCGCTTCTGCAATTCCAGTACACTCGCGATATTGTCCTCCACGGTCATCTTGCGGAAGACGCTGGCCTCCTGAGCCAAGTAGCCAATACCTTTCTCTGCACGTTTGTACACAGGAAGGTCTGTCACTTCCTCCTCGCCGATGAACACTCGTCCCTCATTGGGGATAACCAATCCCGTGGTCATATAGAACGAGGTCGTCTTACCTGCTCCATTTGGACCCAGTAGTCCCACAATTTCTCCCCTGTCAACGTGGAAGTTCACATCGTCGGCCACCGTGCGTTTTCCATAAATCTTCTTTAGGTTCTCTGCACAGAGGCGGTCGGGTTGGTGAGGAGCCTTCCAACGGGTACTTTGAGGGTCGTCAGGAGGGAGTTTCCAGGGGACTAATTGTTCGTTCTTTTCTGCCATGTTGCGATTTGAGTGCGCAAAATTACATAAAACTTGTTACTTTAAGCCACTTTCCACAAAAAAACTACTGCCTGCGACCAATCTTTTAGGCTTTTTTCAGTACTTTTGCACCGAAAAAGAAGAGTTAAGCCCCCTGAGGACCCTCACAAATCATGAATATTATACTAAAACCACTCGCCACTTTTGGCCGTTATCTCCAACTCATGGCCAAAGTTTTTAGTCGCCCTGAATGCCTGCGCATGTACCTTAAACAATATGTGAAGGAAATGCAGCAATTGGGCGTCGACAGCATCGGCATCGTGCTGATGATTTCGTTCTTTATCGGTGCCGTGATTTGCATCCAGATGAAAATGAACATCCAGAGTCCTTGGATGCCGCGTTTCACCACAGGTTACACCACACGTGAGATTTTGCTTCTGGAGTTCTCCAGCTCCATCATGTGTCTCATCCTTGCTGGTAAGGTGGGATCGAACATCGCCTCCGAGCTGGGTACGATGCGTGTTACTCAACAAATCGATGCCCTTGAAATCATGGGAGTGAACTCCGCCTCGTTCCTCATCCTACCGAAGATCATGGGCTTGCTGACCATGATTCCCGTACTCGTCACCTTCTCTATGGCGGCAGGCTTCGGAGGCGCCTATGCCATCAGCTTTGCAGGAATCCTGACACCAGAGGACTTAACCTATGGTTTGCAGCACTCTTTCAAGCAGTGGTTCGTATGGATGTCCATCATCAAGTCGTTTTTCTTCGCGTACATCATTTCCTCCGTCTCGGCTTTCTACGGCTATACCGTTGAGGGAGGTTCCGTGGAAGTCGGCAAGGCCAGCACGGACAGCGTGGTTCATTGCTCCATGCTCATCCTCTTTGCTGACATCTTTCTCACCAAGATTCTATCCTGAGTATCCAGCCTCATTTCCAACTCTACCGCATGATAGAAATACAATCCATCAAGAAATCATTCGAGGACAGGGAAGTCCTGAAAAATATAAGTGCCCGATTTGATAATGGCAAGACAAACCTCATCATCGGTCAGTCTGGTTCTGGAAAAACGGTGCTGATGAAATGCATCGTAGGACTGCTGGCACCCACCAGCGGAAAGATTCTCTACGATGGCCGCGACTTCGTGGCCATGAGCAAGAAAGAGAAAGCACTCCTGCGCCGCGAGATGGGTATGATTTTCCAATCTGCTGCGTTGTTCGACTCCATGAGTGTGCTCGAAAACGTCATGTTTCCACTCGATATGTTCTCCAGTATGACATTAAAGGAACGCACGAAGCGGGCGCAACAATGTCTGGATCGCGTAAACCTCAGCGAAGCACAAAAGAAATATCCTGGCGAGATATCAGGAGGTATGCAGAAGCGCGTTGCCATCGCACGAGCTATCGCCTTGAATCCCAAGTACCTGTTTTGCGACGAGCCCAACAGCGGTCTGGATCCCAAGACCAGCTTGGTCATCGACGCACTCATCCACGACATAACGGAGGAATACCAGATGACAACCATCATCAACACCCACGACATGAACTCCGTGATGGGAATCGGCGATAGCATTATCTTTATCAAAGAGGGGCGACAAGAATGGAAAGGCGACAAGACACAGGTGGCAACATCCGACAACCAAGCACTGACGGACTTTATCTTCGCGTCGGACCTCCTGAAGAAAGCCCGTCAGGCATTCATCTAACAGCAAAAGCACTCTGACCTCATGGTTTCCATCGAACATCTCACCATAGAATTCAGTGCCCGCCCTCTGTTCTCCGATGTCAGTTTTGTCATCAATGACCGCGACCGTATAGCCCTAACCGGAAAGAACGGCGCTGGCAAGTCCACGTTGATGAAGATTATCGCCGGACAACAGATGCCTACAGCAGGGACTGTCAGTTCTCCCCGCGGAACCACTGTTGGCTATCTTCCACAGGTCATGGAACTGGCGGGTGACCGCACGGTGATGGACGAGGCACTGCTGGCCTTTGACCATATCCGCGACCTGCAAGCGGACATCGAACGCATGCAGCAGGAGATGGCGGAACGTACGGATTACGAGACGGAGGACTATATGCAGCTCTGCGAACGATACACCCGCGCCGAGGAACATTTCCAGCTGATGGGTGGACTGAACTTCCACGCCGAAATAGAACGTACCCTGCTGGGGCTGGGCTTCGAACGTTCAGAATTCCAGCGTCCGACGAGAGAGCTTAGCGGAGGCTGGCGGATGCGTATCGAGTTGGCCAAGTTGTTGTTGCGCCAACCCGACGTTCTCCTCCTCGATGAGCCCACGAACCACCTGGACATCCAGAGCATCCAGTGGCTGGAACAATACCTTCAGCAGCGGGCGGGAGCACTTGTACTGGTCAGCCACGACCGCGCCTTCATGAACAATGTCACCACCCGTACCATCGAGATTACCTGCGGACGCATCTGGGACTACAAGGTGAAATACGATGAGTACGTCCGATTGCGAGCCGAACGACGCGAACAACAGTTGCGTGCCTACGAAAACCAGCAAAAGGAAATCGCAGACCTCAAAGACTTCATCGAGCGATTCCGCTACAAACCGACCAAAGCGGTACAAGTGCAAGAGCGCATCAAGCAGCTCCAGCGTATCGTCCCCATCGAGGTGGATGAAGTCGATAACAGCGCCATCCACCTGAAGTTTCCGCCCTGCGAGCGCAGCGGCGACTACCCCCTCATCGTGGAGGAACTCAGTAAAAGCTACGACCACCCTGTCATATCACACGTCAACCTCACCATCCGTCGAGGCGAGAAGGTGGCCTTCGTAGGACGCAACGGCGAAGGTAAGTCCACCCTCGTCAAGTGCATCCTGGGCGAGATTCCCTTTGAAGGAACCCTGAAGGTCGGCCACAACGCGCAAATTGGCTACTTTGCCCAAAACCAGGCACAGCTACTTGATCCTGAACTCACCGTCTTCGACACCATAGATCGTGTGGCTCGAGGCGACATCCGCACTCGCATCCGCGACATCCTCGGAGCCTTCATGTTTGGCGGTGAAGCTTCGGACAAGAAAGTGAAGGTGTTATCAGGTGGTGAACGCAGCCGTCTGGCGATGATTAAGTTGCTGTTGGAACCCGTTAACTTCCTCATCCTCGATGAACCCACCAACCACCTCGACCTCCGTTCCAAGGATGTGCTGAAAGAGGCAATCGCCGCCTTCGATGGCACAGTCATCGTCGTCAGCCATGACCGCGAGTTCCTCGATGGTTTAGTACAGAAGGTCTATTCCTTCGCCGGTGGTCGTGTCCGCGAACATCTGGGAGGTATCTATGATTGGATTAGGAGCCAGCAAGAGACGTCCCCCAGCAAGCCCAACAGAACCACTCCCCAACCTTTCTTTAATAAGGAAAGGAGTGATAACCCGGAACAGAACGTAGGTGAAAACAAAGCGGATGCCCGCTCAGAACATACTGCTCCCTCCCTTGTGGAGAAGGCGGGAAGAGAGCTTTCTTATGAGGAACGCAAGGCTCTTGCCCGCCAACGCAAGAAGCTGGAGCGCACCATTGCAGACTTGGAGTCAGAGACCGCAGAACTCAACGCAGCCATCCACCTCCTCGAAGAACGCATGTCCACCCCGGAAGGCGTCGCAGATAGTTCCCTCTATGAGCGACATTCCCGCCTCCGTGCCCAGCTCGACGAAGCCGAAAACCGCTGGCTCGAAGCCTCCGAAGCCCTCGCCGGCCTATAGCTCCCGTCGTGTATGTCGCTGTGTTACAGCGACTATCCCCCCCTCAAACCAAAAAACAAATAACATAATGAAACTCAAAAACACACTTCCCCTCATGGCCCTCACCCTCCTCACGGCCTGCGGCGGCTCTACCGCCCCCCTAACCACAGGTATTAACCTCGACAACCTTGACACCACCGCCGCCCCTGGCACAGACTTCTACCGCTACGCCACTGGCGGCTGGGCAGACAGTCATCCCCTCACTGCCGAATATGCCCGCTTTGGCAGCTTTGACCTCTTGGCAGAGAACAACAACGTACAACTGCGTGAACTCATTGAGGGCGTGGCTGCTCAGGAGAACGAGCCGGGCAGCATCGCCGACAAGATTGCACAGATGTACAACAGCGCTATGGATTCCGTGAGCCTCAACGCCCAGGGTATTGAACCCATCCGCGAAGACCTCCAGCGCATCGGCCAATGTTACGACAAGAAAGAACTCTACCGCCTCTACGCCGGGTTGCAAGCCGAAGGTGTCGATGGAATCTTCGGGTTCTACATTGACGCTGATATCAAGAACAGCGTTATGAACCTCCTGCAAATCTGGCAGGGTGGCCTCGTCATGAGGCAGAAGGAATACTACCTCGACACGGATTCTGCTACGACTGCCATCCGTGAGGCCTACAAGCAGTATATGAAGAATCTCTTCCTCTATTGCAAGTTGGCTGATAGCGAAGAGGCTGCCGCCGCCCGCGTGGCCGACGTTCTCGCCTTCGAGACTGAACTGGCAAAGGCATCCCGTACCCGCACAGAACTCCGCGACGATGAGCGCAACTACAATAAGATGTCCTACGATTCGCTGCGTGCAGCCTTTCCAGCTATCGACTGGGGCTTTTACTTCAACGTCCACGGCGCCAAAGGCATCAAGGAAGTCAGCGTAGGACAGCCCGAATTCATCCAGGCAGCCGAGAAACTCTGGGAGGAAACAGAGCTGGCTGTACTGAAGGATTACGTCCGTTGGCAGCTCATCAACGGCGCCGCCAGCTACCTCGACGATCAGATGCGTGCCGAGTGCTTCGCTTTCTTCGGCACCGTAATGTCTGGCAAACAGGAAGACCGTCCCCGCTGGAAGCGCGCTGTCACTTCCACAGAAGGTGCCCTCGGCGAAGCCGTGGGACAGCTCTATGTCGAGAAATACTTCCCCGCAGCTTCCAAGGAACGCATGACCCAGCTCGTGCGTAACCTGCAGGTGGCGCTGGGGCAGCGCATCGATGCACAGGAATGGATGTCCGACTCCACCAAGGCTGTGGCCCACGAGAAACTGGATGCTTTCATAGTCAAGGTTGGCTACCCCGACAAGTGGCGCGATTACAGCACCCTCGAGATTGGCAAGAACTACTGGGAGAACATCAAGGCGACAGCTATATGGTCCATGCACGATATGATTGAGAAGAAACTCAACAAACCCGTGGACAACACCATCTGGTACATGACACCGCAAACCGTCAACGCCTATTACAACCCGACCACCAACGAAATCTGCTTCCCTGCTGGTATTCTGCAGCCACCCTTCTTCGACATGCAGGCAGACGACGCCTTTAACTATGGTGCCATCGGTGTCGTCATCGGTCATGAGATGACCCACGGCTTCGATGATCAGGGTGCCAAATTCGACAAGGACGGCAACTTGCGTCAGTGGTGGACGACAGAGGACACCAAGAACTTCGAGGAACGCACCCATGTCATGCGCGACTTCTTCAATAATATCGAAGTACTGCCGGGGCTCAAAGCCAATGGCCAACTGACCCTCGGCGAAAACATGGCAGACCACGGTGGTCTTCAGGTCGCCTTCCAGGCTTTCAAGAATGCCACCAAGGACGCTCCGCTGGCAGACCACGACGGTTTCACTCCCGAACAGCGTTTCTTCCTTGCCTACGCCGGCGTCTGGGCTGCAAATATCCGCGATGAGGAAATTCGCAACCGAACCAAGTCCGACCCACATGCCCTCGGACGCTGGCGCGTCAATGGTGCCCTGCCGCATATCGACGCCTGGTACGATGCCTTTGGCATCACCGAAGCCGACCCGATGTTTGTTCCCAAAGCAGAACGCGTAACAATCTGGTAATATGCCTCTCACGCTACCCGACCGGCTACCCGCCATCGATCTCCTGAAGAAGGAGAACATCTTCGTGATGGGAACCTCACGCGCCACGGCGCAGGACATCCGACCCCTGCGTATCGTGGTGCTGAACCTCATGCCCATCAAGATTACTACCGAGACAGACCTCGTCCGCGTGCTCTCCAATACGCCCCTGCAGCTTGAACTCTCGTTCATGAAAATCAAGAGCCACACCTCCAAGAACACCCCCGTGGAACACATGCGTGCATTTTACCACGACTTCGAGTTGTTGCGCGGACAGAAGTTCGACGGCATGATTATCACGGGAGCTCCTGTCGAACACCTCGAGTTCGAGGACGTCAACTACTGGGACGAGATGCAGGACATCTTTTCTTGGGCACGTACCCACGTCACCTCTACCTTATATATATGTTGGGCAGCACAGGCAGGGCTCTACTACCACTACGGCATCCCCAAGTATCCGCTCCCTGAGAAGAAGTTCGGTATCTTCGAGCAGCGCATTGCCGACCCACTCCTTCCTATCTTCCGAGGCTTCGACGATGTCTTCCAGATGCCCCACAGCCGTCATACCGAAATACGCCGCACCGATATCGAGAATAACAGGGAATTGCGTATCATCGCCGATTCCGAGGAGTCGGGTGTCAGTATCGTCATGGCACGCGGCGGCCGCGAGTTCTTCATCACAGGACACCTTGAATACTCGCCACTCACCCTCGATACCGAATACCGCCGCGACCTCGCCAAGGGGCTGCCCATCCAACCTCCCAAGCACTACTACCGCGATGATGACCCCGCACTGGGTCCTCACGTCAACTGGCGTGCTCACGCAACCCTGCTCTTCACCAATTGGCTCAACTACTACGTCTATCAGGAAACACCCTACGACATCGAAGCAATCCACTAATGGAGAACGAAGATTATCTGATAATAATGAAAATGCAAGGCTAAAGATAGTCTGATAGTAATGAGGCGTGAAGATTACCTGTAGCCAACTGCAATCCTGCCACTCAGCCCTAGTAAAATGTATTTTTCATTGTTCATTGCCAACAGTTTTTCCATTGCCAACAGATGAGAGCAATAGAATTACTTGCCCCCGCTCGAGACCTTGAATGCGGCATCGAGGCCATCCGCCACGGTGCCGATGCCGTATACATTGGCGCACCGCGATTTGGCGCCCGTGCTGCGGCTGGCAATAGCCTTGAAGATATCGCTCGCCTTGTTGACTATGCCCACCTTTTTGGAGTTCGCATCTACGTCACCCTCAATACCCTCCTCCGCGCCGATGAGCTCCCCGCCGCCCAATCCCTCATCAACGACCTCACCGCCATCCACGTAGACGCCCTTATCACGCAAGACCCCCGCATCATCCCCTCCCCAGGGTTGGTGAACGTCGGTTGTCCCGACGTTACCTCTCCCGCCAACCTCGCCACTCCCACCATTCCTTCTTTCGCCCCCTCTTCCGCTCCCCCCACTATCACCTCTTCCGCTCCCCCCGCCATCGCTTCTTCTTCCGCCCCCACCTCCCAGGCAGGTACCCTCCTCTCTTCCCTTCCCCTGCACTCCTCCACCCAGCAAGACAACCGCACCCCTGCCGACGTCCTTGCCCGTCTCGTTGCCGGCTACCAGCAGGTCGTTCTCGCCCGTGAACTCTCTCTCGATGAAATCCGTGCCATTCATGCCGCCGTCCCTCAAATGCCCCTGGAAGTCTTCGTGCATGGTGCTCTCTGTGTCAGCTACAGCGGTCGTTGCTATGCCTCGGAGTACTGCTTCGGGCGCAGCGCCAACCGAGGTGAGTGTGCCCAGTTCTGCCGTCTGCCCTTCGACCTCGTGGACGACGCGGGTCACGTTGTCCAAAAACAACGCCACCTCCTCTCCCTGCGCGACATGAACCGCGCTGCCGACCTCGAAGCACTCATGGATGCAGGCGTCACTAGCTTCAAGATTGAAGGACGCCTGAAGGATGTGGCCTACGTCAAGAACACCACCGCCTACCACCGCCAGCAAATCGATGCCATCCTCCAGCGTCGTTCCACCGAATATCGCCGTTCCAGCTTCGGACACAGCGAAATCACCTTCACACCCGACCCTGCCAAATCCTTCAACCGCGGATTCACCACCTATTTTCTCCACGGGCGCACTACTGGCCTCGCCTGCCATGCCACCCCAAAATCCATCGGCGAATTCGTGGGAACCGTCAAGGAGATAACCATCTCTCCCCCCACCACTTCTGCCTCCTCCTCCCATTCCACTCCCACCACGAAGCAGGCTTCAGCAGGCCCTGTGGGCGGCGGTTCGTCCGCCGTCATCTCTTTCTCCGTGGCAGGCACCTCCCCCTTCACCAACGGCGACGGCCTCTGCTTCTTCACTCCTGATGACCGCCTCGTCGGTTTCCGGGTGAACCGCGTGGATCAACAAGGTCGCCTCTACCCAGCCTCCATTCCCGAAGGTTTCCAAAAAGGTACCCGGCTCTATCGCAACTACGATGCCGCCTTCGAACGACTCCTCTCCCGTCCCACCGCTGTTCGCCGTCTCCCTGTCCGCTGGCTTCTGGAAGACCACGAAACGGGGTTCCGTCTCACACTCACCGCCAAGGAGACAGGAATCTCCGTGTCATCCTACACCTTTGAGCAATCGCTTGAAACCGCTTATACCCCGCAGGAAGCAGCTATCCGCCGTCAGCTCCTCCGTCTGGGAGAAACTCCCTTTGCCTGCTCGGAAGAGGATATCGAGCTACGCCTCTCTGACAACTTTTTCATCCCTGCCTCCGTCCTGGCCAACTGGCGCCGCCAACTCACAGAGGAACTCTGCATCAAGCTATCCGCCAGCACCACTACTCATACCACCCCTACCAGCACCACCCCCAGCAGTTCCCCTCCAGCGCCCTCTCACAAGGGCGAAGTGTCCTCCAGCTCGCCGACGTGGAACCACGTGCTATCGGTTCCCCTCATGACTTGCCGCTACTGCCTGCGCCACGCCCTCGGCCAATGTCTTCGGCAGCAGCCAACCCTGCGCGGTTCCCTTTCCCTCCAGCTCGCCGATGGTCGCCGTTTTCCTTTGCACTTCGACTGCCGCCGCTGCGAGATGTACGTCATGCCTCCTGCCGGCACCTCTTTCGTCCCTGAATTCTGAATGACAATGAAACGCCAGCATACCATCCACTTGTTGTCTGTCCTTGCAGGACTATTCCTGCTGCTCACTTCCTGCCATCCGCCACGCCCAGCCGACAGCCGTCCCTACAGCGTCGGATACAATTTCTTGGTTCACGCGGACAGCCTCCTCCTGCAGGAAGACCGCCCCATGCGCTGGTGTCAGGGCGTAGCCCAAACCAGCGACAGCCTCTGGGTCTTCCACGATGACCACCTCGTCGTGGCTGCCATCATCGTCATTCCAGAGGACTGTGTGGATAGCGTATGGGTGAAGGTGGCTCGCGACCAGGGCACCATGGGATGGACCCACGAGAGCAACCTGCTTGATGCCGCCTCCCCCGATGACCCCATCAGCCAGTTCATCCGCATCTTCTCCGCCCGTCACCTGCTCTGGTTTTTGGCACTCATCGCGCTGGCGTGCCTCGCCGTCACCATGCGCTACCTCCGCCGACGCAACATCCCCCTGCTTCATGTCCACGACATCCCCAGCGCCTATCCCACGTTGCTCACCTCCACACTGGCGGTCGCTGCCACCACCTACGCCCACATCCAGCACTCCCTCCCCGGGCAGTGGGTACACTTTTACTATTATCCGACGTTGAACCCTCTGGCACAGCCCGCCGAGCTCTGTCTGTTCCTGTTCTGTGTGTGGTTGTTCCTGCTCCTCACCATTGCCGTTGTCGACTCTGCATTCGGCCTCCTGCGTGCTACAGGAGCTATGGTTTACCTGTTGACACTGCTTGCCATCTGTGCCCTCATCTATCTCACCATCAGCCTCGCTGCCTACTTCAGTATCTGTCTTGCCTATGCACTCTGCCTCCTCTACATACTCGTCGCCATCTACCATTATATCCGTCACGTTCGTGCCCACTACCTCTGCGGTCGCTGCGGAGCCAAGCTTCGCGACAAGGGCGTCTGTCCCCGCTGCGGAGCTGTTAACGATTGAAAAATAGATGTCTTTCACCTCCCTTCAGTTCCTCCTCTTCCTCCCCCTGGTCTTCGCCCTCTACTGGGTGATGCAGCATCGTCTGCGTTGGCAGAACGTGCTGCTGGTCGTGGCCAGCTACGTCTTCTACGGCTGGTGGAATTGGCGTTTCCTGGGTTTGATTGCGTTGACGACGGCCGTCAGCTTCGTCAGCGGACTCCTCTTGGAGCATTGCGAAGGACGGGAACGGCAGCGACGCCTCGTCACCATTTCCAGCGTCCTCTTCAACCTCGGCATCCTCGTTCTCTTCAAGTACTACAACTTCTTTGCCGACAACTTTACTGTACTCCTACAGGCATTTGGACTTCATGCCGACCTGCCCACGCTGCGCCTCATCCTGCCCGTCGGCATCTCGTTCTATACCTTTCAGGCCCTCAGCTACACCATCGACGTTCATCGGCGTCAGCTGTCCGCCACGCACGATGTCCTCGCCTTCTTCGCCTACATCGCCTTCTTCCCTCAGCTCGTGGCAGGTCCCATCGAGCGTGCCACCCACCTGCTGCCGCAGATGCTTCGCGCGCGTTCCTTTAAATATAATGAGGTCGTCGACGGCCTTCGCCAGATGCTCTGGGGCTTTTGCAAGAAAATGCTTGTGGCCGACACTTGTGCCCAAGCCGTGGACATCATCTGGCATTCGCCCACGGAGCAGAGTGCCCTCGCGCTCGCCGTCGGTGCCGTGCTCTTCAGCATCCAGATCTACGGCGACTTCTCCGGCTACTCCGACATTGCTGTCGGCTGTGCCCGTCTCTTCGGCATCCAGCTGATGCAGAACTTCCGCACACCCTATTTCGCCACCTCCGTCCGTGATTTCTGGCGCCGCTGGCATATCTCGTTGATGACCTGGCTGCGTGACTACGTCTATATCCCTCTCGGTGGCAACCGCTGCTCCCGTCCCCGCCAAATCCTGAACACCCTTGTCACCTTCCTTCTCAGCGGGCTCTGGCACGGTGCCGCTTGGACCTACGTGCTCTGGGGATTGTACCACGGGGTGTTGGTGAGTATAGAGAAAGCAGTAAAGGGCTATCCACATTTTTCATTTTTCATTTTTCACTTTTCATTTTTCACTTTTATAAGTGTCACCTTCGGCTGGATGCTTTTCCGCGCCCCCGACCTTGCGACCTTCATAGACTATGTCGGTGGCCTCACCCACCTCTCCACCTTCACCGCCTTCTCCTCCCTGACGATGGGCAAGCAGGCGCTGCTGTGGAGCTTTGCCCTGTTGTTCATCGAGTGGCTGCAGCGCCATCGTGCCCATGCCCTCGATTTCCCCTCCTGCGGACTTCTGCGCTTCCGCCCCGTCCGCTGGTTCATTTATTACGGCCTCCTCGCCCTTCTCCTCTTCTGCCACGCCGACCAGCACACCTTCATTTATTTCCAGTTCTAAGCCCATGCGCCGTCTTGCCCTTTTTCTCCTCCCGCTGTTCCTCCTTGCCGCAGCCACCGAGTTCTATGTGCGCCAACTGCCCAACAGCTACCGCACGAAGGCGCAGATGATGGGACGCATGGCGGACTCGGTGGAGACCATCGTGCTCGGCAATAGCCACACCTACTACGGCATCCGCCCAGAACTGCTACCCTACGCTGCCGTCAACCTCGCCAATGTCTCGCAGACCCTGGACATCGACCTGCTGCTGCTGGAGTACTACGCGCCGCGTTGTCCCCGGCTACATACTATCATCCTCTCGCTCGACAATAGCAACCTCTTCGACATTCCGATGCAACTGACCGACGAATGGTTCCGTTGCGGTTACTACCGTCGCTACATGCATCTGGGACCCTACTACCGTCCCCGTTACTGGCTGGAAATCTTCCACTTCGAGAGTACCCGCGAGAAAATCAAGAAATGGAATCGGCAGCATCGCCCCGACTGCACACCCCTTGGTTGGAATACCGACAACAGCATCGACCAGCGCCATCCCGACTGGAACACGACGCAGGTGGAACATGTGCTCCAGCGCCATACCTGTCGCGACTGGCAGCAGGCAGCTGTGAATCGCTCCACCCTCATTGCCATCGCCCGCTACTGTCAGGACCGGCACCTCCGCCTCCTTCTCGTGGGCACACCCGTCTATGCCGCCTACACCTCAGGTATCCCCGCCGACCAACAAGCCTTCTTGCAAGCCACCCGACAGGCAGCTTCCGACAACTACGGAGCCCAAATCCTCGACCTTTCCTGCGACTCCACCTTCTGCGGCTCCGACTTCTTCGACCCCGACCACCTCACCCACGAGGGAGCCTCCAAGCTCACCCTCCGTCTGGCCACAACACGATAAAGTACAAAAAAATCCACGTGGTGTTCTGTGCATCCACGTGGAAGAAGTTGTGTGTATCTTTGTCGTCTTGCGCCACGATTCTGGCGGCGAGGATCGTCAAGGACATTTCTGGATGAGACAGACGGCGTAGGCGGATATGCCCTCTTCGCGACCCGTGAAGCCCAGACGCTCAGTGGTGGTAGCCTTGATGCTGACGGCATCAAGGTCACAGCCGATGACTTCAGCCAGACATTGCTGCATGGCAGGGATATGTGGGTTGAGCTTGGGGCGTTCGGCGCAGACGGTGGCATCGATATTTCCTACCGAGTAGCCCTTCTCGGCGATGAGGCCAATGGTGCGGCGCAAGAGTATCTTGCTGTCGATGCCGTCGGTCTCTGCAGATGTGTCCGGGAAGTGGTAACCGATGTCGCGCAGGTTAGCGGCACCCAGCAGCGCATCGCAGATGGCGTGGATGAGTACGTCGGCGTCCGAATGGCCGAGAAGACCTAGGGAGTGTTCTATACGAATGCCGCCCAACCACAAGTCACGATCAGGAACTAATTGATGGACGTCGAAGCCGAAACCGACTCGGATAGACCCACCTCGGGCAGACCCACTCCCCTGCCCCTCCCTGTGAGTGAGGGGAGTAGTATGTTGTGACGGTTGTTTATTTTCCATAGTACAAGTGTGTTAGGGTGAGGGGTAGGTCTAACGCTTCCTTCCAAAGAGGTCGCGAATGCCATCGAGGTCAAAGCCGAGGGAGAAACGCATGGTTTGGTCGAGGGGATTCGTCTGCGCGGTGGAGAAGACGTAGGCGGCGTCGATGGAGAAGATGCTCATCTTGAAGCCTGCGCCAGCGGTGATATACTTGCGGTTGCCCTTGTTGGCGTGTTCGTGATGGTAGCCCGCACGGACGAAGAAGCGGTCGTTGTACGAGTACTCGGCACCCACAGACCATTGGATTTCCTGCAACTCCTCCTTGAAACCGTTGGGCGCGTCGTGGAAGCTCTTGAAAATGCCGGCAATGGGCGAAACGTCGTAGTATTCTTTCTGAACGCGCGTACGGAAGTCTTCGCCCGACTCGTCGGATTCTTGCATCGGGTAGGTCGGAACCAGCAGTTTGTTGGCGTCCGCTGCGATGTTCAAACGGTTGTATTCATCGAAGGGGATGGTGAAGTTAAGGCCCAGACGCAGGTTGGTGGGGATGAATTCGGGATTCTCCGTTCCACCATAGTTGATTTTGGAACCTATATTACTTATATTCAGTCCGACGCCGATACCGCATTCCCTGTTGCCGATATTCACGTAATTGTTGTAGTACATGGCAATGTCAGCGGCGAAGGCCTTGCCGGGGGAGGACTCCTCCGTGTAGTCAAAGGTGATGTCGGAGAAGATGAAGCGCAGTCCCACTGCCATAGAGAAGTAGTCGGAGAGGAGGCGGGAGTAGGCGGCGTCAAAGGCCAGCTCGTATGGCTTCACGGTCATGCCGGACGAAGCGCCGGAGGACATGCTCTCGGAGAAGTTGTCCCAGAGCTCCACCTCGCCGAGCGAGAAGTAGCGCAGCGAGCCGCTGATGGCGGAATAGTCGCCGATACGGTAGAAGCCGGAGACGTTGGCCAGGTTGATGTCGCTGACAATCTTGCGCAGCCAAGGGGTGTAGCTCAGACCCAATCCGGCACGGGCGACGCAGAGGGGGTACTTGGCGGGATTCCAGTACTGTGAGTTCACGTCGGCCTCGGTGGCGGCACCCACGTCGGCAATGCCGCCGCCACGGGCATCAGGGGCGATGGTAAGCATGGGCACGCTGTATTGCACGGGGTTGAAGAGGTTCTGCTGGTCTTGGGCAGAGGCGCACAGGGTGCCCAGCAGCAATAGCAGCAGGCACCATCCCCTGCGGCTGGTGCGCAGGGCGCGGGGAATCAGCAGATGTGTATGGTTGTGTGTCGTTGTCATCTTGGTTGCTTTACCTTGTATTTTCTTGTTTCGTCCTTCATATAACGCTAAGCAGGGCTGTTTTATTGTCCGACGGCGCTGCGCAGAATGTTAAAAGGTGCGATTGATGATGAGTTTCAGGGTTCGTGTGGCCTCCTCGCTCTCGTCGCAGGTCACTCGCGCGCGGCAGAAATAGATGCCGGAGTGGACGGGTGCGCCTGCGTTGGTGGTCAGGTTCCAGGGAATGGAGACAAGGCCGCTGGTGCTGCTGCCGCTGGACGAGTGGCTCCAGACGACGCGGCCCGTGAAGTCGTAGACGTCGAGGGAGAACTGGCAGGTGCTGCCCGGGCGGTCGTAGGTGATGAGGAACTGCGTGCTGCTGCGCGCGGGGTTGTTGCTGGCGACCAGCTGTGTGACGCTCATGCTCATGCTGGGGTCGACGCGGAAGCGGAGTTGCGTGGTGCCCGCGTTGTTAAGCATGTCCCAGGCGCGGAAAGTCAGCTGGTGTTCACCTGCGGTGAGCGAGGGGAGGCTGTAGGCAACGGTGCCCCGCTGGTAGCTGCCGATGTCGGTGACGAAGTGGTCGTTGAGGTTGTAGGTGCGGCTGGCGTCGTTATCGATGATGAGTTCCAGGTCGTGTCCCACGCCGTTGCCCGAATTATTGATGCCGCTCTCGTCCTCCAGCGTGGCCTCGAAGAAGGGCGTGGCGGGAACGGTGATGCCGTCCGAGAACTCCTGTCCGGCCAGCGTGGCCAGCACGGAGGGGCCGATGGTGTCCGTCAGGTGGGGGGCGGTGCCGCCAAGGAGGAAGTCGTGGCTGTAGCCGTTGGCTTCCGTACGGCGGTCGGAGGACAGGGCGTAAAAGAGGAGGCGACCGGAGGCGTCGCTGTACTTGATATCCAAGGGGATGGGACAGGAGAGCGAGAAGTGGCCGGAGCGGATGCTGTCCTGACCATTGAAGAGAATCTTGTCGTAGGTCTTGAACGTGAAGGCGGCGTCGGAGCGGCTGTCGTACTTGTTGCATTGGACGGTGCTCTGGCTGTCGTAGAGGCGCACGGAGAGGAGTCCTGAGAAGTCGTCGAGCGGATGGTTGCCGGCATCGGTCACATGGCCTGCGATACGCGCCACACTGCCGGCGTGCAGGGTGAAGTCATCGGGCAGTTGATCCAGCGAGGTACCGTTGATGCTGTCGAGGACGACGTGGTTCTGGATGCCGCCCAGACGCAGGGCGGGGTCGCCAAGGAGTGCGTAGTGCAGTTTGTTGACGTCGTTCTGGCCTGCATTGATGACGGTGATTTTAGCGCGGCGGCCTGCATCGCCCAGGCGGCAGGGACGCCCCTTCTCGTCGGTGGAGAAGAGGGCGGAGCAGTAGGCTTTGTTCAGCGCGGAGTTCTGCGGGGCGTACACGGTTCGCGCGGTGCCGAAGAAGGCAATGGCGGAGCCTGTCTCATGGAGCAGAGCGGTCTCGCCGAAGTTCTCCTTCTGGGTGTCGAAGGGCATGACATCACAGGCGGCGGTGAACCACAGAGGCGGACGCGGTGTGGAGAACTCCTGGAATTCCTCGACGAGGAGCACTTGCTCATGGGACATCGTGTAGGTGGAGGCGTGGCCGGTGTAGTTCATCATCAGTGCGCCTTCTTCCATTTGTTTCTTGATGGCTTGCTTGGCGTCGGGATAGCGGTAGCCGGAGGCGGTGCTCTCGCGGTTGTAGGCATCCCAGATAATCTTGCGCACCTCCATCTCTGGGTGGGCGGCAGCTACCTGGTTGGCCACCTGGTCGGCCATCTCCTCGTGGAGGTTGGCATCGCCGTCATCGCCCATGAAGCAGACGACGTTCTTCCACGCTCCAGCCTCCTCGGAGCGCATGTAACGGATGGTCTTGTCAACCAAGGCAGTAGCTTCCTTGAGGGTGCGGACGGGGAATCGCCCGATGCCGAGGTCGCTCTTCTCGCGCTGGAGGTTGATGCCTTCGCCGTCGTCCAGAAGACCGAAGTAGTCTTCCATGACGTAGCAGCTGATGTCGTGGGTGGAGTTCTCGCTCTCGTAGCAGAGCAGGAAGTTGTCGGGGTCGAAGGTTCGCCATGTGGTGGTGAGCATTCGGTTGTCCCATGCACAGTCCCCGAAGAGAAGCAGGTAGCGCGGCGCGCAGTCCTTGGGCAGGCCGCGGTCGTAGAGCATCTTCAGGAAGCGGCGGTAGGCGGTGGCGTCGGGCGTGCCGCTGGAGAACTCATTGTAAATCTGGTCGGCACGGAAGACACCGCAGCGTAGGCTGTCCAGCTCCAAGTGGGCATCCGCAAGCCGTTGGGCTTGAGTATCGAAGATACCATTGGCGGGGGTGATGATGACCAAGTCGAGGGAATCTGCGGCGTGGAGGTTCTGGTTGGGAATGGAGCCTGTGAACGTGGGGGATGCGTAGACGCTGGGGTCGGCTGCGTCGAAGACGACGTAGCGATGGCTGCTGCCGTCGGCTTCCACCGCAGCGCGCAAGATGCGTTTGCCGTCGGTGGTCTCCTCGGTAGTGGTCAGCCGCATGGCTGGCAGGCGGTCTTCGTCGAGGCGCCAGATCTCGGGCGTCTGACCCGTGGCGACCTCAATGCAGAGAACTTCGGGCGTGCCGCCGTTCGTGTGGGTAAATTGGAGGTAAGGCTGTCCTGCATCGATGCGGAGCTGGCTTGTGTAGGTCAGTTCGAGGTAGTTCAGGCGGGCATGTTGCTCAGCGGTGGTGGCAATGCGGATGGTGTTGGAGGCCAGTGGAGCATCGACGGTGTAGGTCTTCGTGGCTTCCTTGGCATAGTAATACTCGTTGTCGTTCCCTGTGATTGTGAACTCATCGAGGGCTGTGCCGTTGAAGCTGGGTTGTATCTCCGTCGAAGTGGAGTTGCTGGCGGAGAAACGGATGCTCAGCTGAGCCTGTGCGTCGGTGGGGTAGGAGGGGAACTGTAGCGTGTAGGTACGGGCATTGCCGCTGGCGTAGTCGTAGTTCTCGTAGAGCTGCCAACCACCTTGGTACCAGGCGAACTCCTGCGGGTCGAAGGCGACACCTGCTCGGCAAGTGGTAATCTCTAGTGGCGCGGTGGTGGTGGCGGTGCTGTCAGCCAGGGTGGTAATGGTGGGGGCAGTGCTGTCCGCCTCTGTGATGAAATAATAGGCGTGGAGGGCGTAGTGGTTCTGGACATGGTGACCGTTGGTCCAGTGGATGAGGCCGTTGGCGTGGAAGAGATAACCGTCGGCAACAGGCAACAACGCCACGGGTTGCAGGTCGTCGCAGTCTGTGGTGGGATGCATATATTCGGCTTGTTGGTGGCCGCCGTAGCCATAGATGCGGATGTTCTGGGGATTGGAGAATCCCATGGAGCGGAGTTGGCTGGTGGTGAGGTGGTAGATGCCATCGTCCTCTAATTGGATTTTCACCCACTGCCCCGTGGCCAGCACGCTGTTCGAGGCCCAGCGGGAGCTGGCTACGCTGTCGGCGGAGGCGTGGCGGGGGCTGCGCGCTTGTGCTGTTCCCTGCGCCTGGCGGCTCAGGAGATGCTGCACGTTCGCTCTTCTCATTCCTGCGTCCCCCTTCCATGTGGGCACGATTTCGACCTTGCCGCTGAGCAGCTTCCAGTACTTGCCCTCGCGACGGACGATGGGAATGAAGTCCAGGTCGATGAGCCCCTGACCACGGCTGACACCTACGAAGGTGTGGATGCACAGCGTGTCGGCGACTTCATCGGCATGTCCCTCGGCCACCGTCGTCTCCTTGGCCGTCAGCTCTGCCCATTCAGGATAACGCACGCGGGCGTAATAATTAAAAAGGTTATGGTCGGTCTCTAAGGGGACTACTTCTGTGTAGTGGGGCAGTACGGAATCGATGCGCAGCACGTTCCAGTCGAGCTGTGTGAATGGCTGTTGCGCCCTTCCCGTCAGGGAACAGAGCACCAGCAGGAGGAATATGACAGATGGTCGCTTCACTTTACGTTGAATTCCAATAGCTTTTGATCTTCGAGCCAGCCGCAGAGGTGGTCGTTCTCGTGGACAGGGCCCACACCAGCCGGAGTACCCGTGTAGAGGAGGTCGCCCGTCTTCAGGGTGAAGAACTGACTGATGTAGCTCACCAGCTCATCGACCGGGCGGAGCATGTCGGCGGTATGCCCCTGCTGCACCGTCTGGCCATTGATGTCCAGATGGAAGTGCAAGTCCTGGATGTCGCGCCCAAGACTCTCCTTCGGCACGAAACGTCCTACGGCGGCACTCCCGTCGAATCCCTTGCAGAGTTCCCAGGGATGCCCTTTGGCGGACAGCTGCTGCTGCAGGTCGCGTGCAGTAAAGTCGATGCCTATGGTCACGGCATCGTAGTACCGATGGGCGAAACGCTGCGGGATGCTGCGTCCCAAGCGGCAGATGCGTACGACGAGTTCGGCTTCGTAGTCACATCGCTGGGTGAAGTCTGGGATGAAGAACGGATGGGGGCTGGTGAGCAGCGCGGAGTCCGCCTTCGTGAAGATGACAGGGGCTTCTGTATTATATAACGTACCGTGGAGCTCTTTATTGTGCTCCGCGTAGTTCATTCCTACGGCGAAGATCTTCATTGCACGGGTGATCAGTCACGCATCTGCTGGAACGTGATTTGGTAGAAGAAGGGTTGAACGTTCTGGTTTGCCTGACTGTGACCCTGGGAATGCGGCACGATGAGGCGCACCTTGGAAATCTCGTCGTCGGCCTTGAGCTGGCGTCCCAGGTGGATGTATTTGAAGGGCATCAGCCAACCGGCTGGCACGCTGGTGGCATTGTAGAAACGATACATGGCGCCGCCCCCGTCAGAGGTGTTGAACGAGGCGGTGAAGGTGCCGTAGTTGTTGGAAACGTCAATGATGTCCGGCGTTGTCAGGAAATACAGCACATCGTTGCGCGTCTGAATCGAGTCGCCCATGATGTTGTATTCCAGATAGCGGGCGATGACGCGCTTGGACTTGCCTGGCTCCAGCTTCTCGCCCACGCCAGGACGGACAATCTGCATGTACACGCCGTTGCCGAAGAGGACGTACTCGTTGCGGTCGTAAACCATGCGGCCTCGCGCGTCGTAGTGATACTTGATTTGGGTGATGCTGTCCTGAGCGTCGAACTCCTCCTCGGTGATGACATCGATGTTGCCGATGTACACAACGGTATCGCCATCAATCATGATGGCTTTGTCTTGATGGATGAAGCTGGAAATGGCATCGCGTTCCTTCTCTTTCTTCTCGGCGTAGGTCTCGTCTTTGCTGCAGGCGCTGACGACGATTCCAACCACGGCCACAGCTCCAGCAAGCAGGAGCAGGACCAGGGACTTGTGGGATTTTAGGTTCATGTCTTCTTTTGGGGTTAGCCGCCTTGTGGACGGCTCTTTTTTCGGGGTTGACCGCCTTGCGGACGGCTCTTTTTTACAATTTTGGCGCAAAGGTACTGCTTGCAGCCCATTGCGCCAAAAAATCTGCCTTAAAATATGTTACTGCGCCTTGTCCAAGGTTTCATACTTGGAATGTTGGCTCTTGTATTCGGGCACGATCTGCTTCATTTGGCGCACCGTCTCCATGTCATCGTACTGGAGGCTGAGTTCCAAGAGTTGGTCGATGGCCTGACATGCTTCGGCGTAGTCGTACTCGCGCACTTGGGCAATCTTGATTTTCTTGTTGAAGGTGGGCTTGGTGATTTCCTGGTCGTTGAGCACCTCTTCGTAGAGCTTCTCGCCGTCGCGCAGGCCCGTGAACTTCACCTCGACGTTAATGGCTCCGGACAACAGAATCATACGACGTGCGAGTTCTGCAATCTTCACGGGCTTGCCCATGTCGAAGACAAAAATCTCGCCCCCCTTGCCCATCGTGCCTGCCTCGAGGACGAGTTTGCAGGCTTCGGGAATGAGCATGAAGTAGCGGATAATATTGGGGTGGGTGACGGTGACGGGGCCTCCGTTCTTGATTTGTTCGCGGAAGAGGGGGATGACGGAACCGTTGCTGCCTAGAACGTTGCCGAAGCGGGTGGTCACAAACTGTGTCTGACCTTTCACGACGCCGTCCAAGATGGCTTGGTTCAGCGACTGGCAGTAGATTTCGCAGATACGCTTGGAACAGCCCATGACGTTTGTGGGGTTCACGGCCTTGTCGGTGGATATCATCACGAATTTCTTCACGCCATACTTCACCGAGAGGTCGGCTATCACGCGCGTACCATATATATTATTAAAGACGGCCTCACTGGGGTTGTCCTCCATCATCGGGACGTGCTTGTAGGCGGCGGCGTGGAAGACAAAGTCAGGACGATGGCTGCGGAAAATCTGTTCCATGCGCGACTGGTTGGTGATGCTCGTGACGATGGTCTCTGCCGGCACGTCGGGGTGTTGACCTGCCATCATCAGGCGGATGTCGTGCTGGGGAGTCTCCGCTTCGTCCACCAGAATCATCTCCGAAGGCTGGAACTTGGCTATCTGACGTACCATCTCGGAACCGATACTGCCTGCGGAGCCTGTGATAAGGATTCTCTGGCCCCGGAGCAGTTCCTCCACGGCTTGCAGGTCGACCTGGATCTCTTCACGCGGAAGCAGGTCCTCAATCTGGACTTCGTGCAGGGTGTTTGCGCCGAGGTCGCTCTTGCCGTCCCACTTCTGGGCGATGTCGCTCATGTAAATGCCGATGCCTGCATCCAGCAGATTGTTCACCATGTCTTGGTTCTCAAGAAGACGGTCGCGTTTCAGGGGTGACACGAGCAGTGCCGTCACCTTCATCTGCTTCATCGTCGCTATCAGGTCTCCGTCATTCTTGTAGACACGAACGCCTTGCAGCGTGTGGCCAACCATGTCATCGGCATCGCTGACAAAGCCTTTCAGCGTGAAGCGAACAGGATCAGACACGTGCAAACCCTTCGCCAGGGCAATACCGCCTGTGCGGACACCATAGATGAAGGCTGCTCGGTGGGTGGTGCTGTCAAGCACGCGCTCGTACATGAATTTCACCATGACCCGAATTGCCGCCATGATGGCAGTAGCCAGAATGCCCATGAAGATAAGTTCCTTCGTGCGGATGGGAACGAGGTAGTCGTCGGCGTGGAAGAACCAACGGAGGATGACCACGCAGGATAGGCCAATCAGGTTCGCTAAGCCTATTCGGTAGAGGTCGGCGAACGACGAATAGCGCAGCACACCGGAATAAATCCGAGTGACGCGGAAACCTATGATAAAAAAGATGAGATAGAAGAACAGCGTGCCCAACAGAGGCCAGAAGTTATGATAGGTGCTCACTGGGCCATGGTCAAGGCCATAGCACACCAAACCAGAAAAAAGAACGACAAAAGAATCAAAGATTAAAACTCCCCAGTAAGGGAGGGCGTTGCGGGAAAAATACCAGCGAAAAAATGTATTGATAGCGCTCATATCAAGGTCAGACTTCCGTTATCAGAAATGTACTATAAGTGTAATTTGTACTGCAAAGGTAGGGACATTTTATAGAATGAGCAAATATTTCTTTAAGAAAATGGAATAATATATCCTTTTTTTTTGCTTTTCGACCTTTTTAGAGCCCTTTTTCTTCTTCTTTTGCATCGGTTTTGTCACATTACGAACCCGTGGCTACATGTGCACGTACCTTATATTATTTGCCTCCTTCCTGGCCTCTTGCACGTTGCGTCCTTGTCTTGTCCTAAATCGGAAAAATAGCGTGAAAGCGAAAAAAAAAGCAAAAAATGCTTGTCAATTCACAAAAAAGCAGTACCTTTGCAAGCCGATTATTATCAGAGAGCCATCAAGAGGCTCATTATCTGCGTGTTAATAGCTTTTTCATTGGCCTGGGAAAGTGGTTAGGGAATCGCAGTATGAAAAGCGTGCCGGTGAAAGCCCGGTGACAAGAAACATTAGTAGTACAACAAAAACAAGTTTAACAACAAGAATGGACACGTTAAGTTACAAAACCATTTCTGCCAACAAGGTGACCGCCCAGAAGGAATGGGTAGTCGTAGACGCCACCGATCAGGTACTCGGTCGTCTCGCCACCAGAGTGGCTAAGCTCCTGCGTGGTAAGTACAAGCCCAACTTCACTCCCCACGTGGACTGCGGCGACAACGTCATCATCATCAACGCCGAAAAGATTCAGCTCACAGGAAAGAAGATGACCGACCGCGTTTATCTCCGCTACAGCATGTACCCCGGCGGTCAGAAGGCCAGCACACCTGCTGAAATCATCGCCAAGCCCAACGGCTACGAGAAACTCCTCCGCCGCGTTGTCAAGGGTATGCTCCCCAAGAACAAACTGGCCGCTCGCCTGCTCACCAACCTCTATATCTACGAGGGTCCGGAGCACAAGCACGAGGCACAACAGCCCAAGGCCATCGATATTAACCTCTATAAGTAAACAGAAATGGCAGTAGTTAATGCATTAGGTCGCCGCAAGTGCGCCGTAGCCCGTGTTTATGTAACAGAGGGCAATGGTAAGATTACCATCAACAAGAAAGACCTGACCGAGTACTTCCCCAGCACCATCCTTCAGTATGTGGTGAAGCAGCCTCTGACGCTGCTCGACGTGGCTGAGAAGTATGATATCAAAGTGAACCTCTTCGGTGGCGGCTTCACCGGACAGAGCCAGGCACTGCGCCTCGCCATCGCCCGCGCCCTCGTTAAGATCAACGCCGAGGACAAGAAGGCCCTCCGTGCAGAAGGTTTCATGACCCGCGACCCACGCGCTGTGGAGCGCAAGAAGCCCGGTCAGCCCAAGGCACGTCGTCGCTTCCAGTTCAGCAAACGCTGATTCTATTTACGATTTATCGATTTACATTTTATTGATTGCAAGTTGGCGGATGCCGCTTAAATCTTTAAATATAAAATCCTTAAATCCTTAAATCGGCAAGCGTTTAGTATCTAAATCGTGCGGACCTCAAGGCAATTGTCCAATCGTAAATTGTCAAATTGTCCAATATAGTTACCGCAGGATTGGTTAACAGTTAACCCAAAAGAAAGTAAACCATTATTCATTAAAACATTATTATGTCAAGAACAAACTTTGATACACTCCTTGAGGCTGGTAGTCACTTCGGACACCTCAAGCGTAAGTGGAATCCCGCCATGGCTCCTTATATCTTCATGGAGAAGAATGGCATTCATATCATCGACCTCCACAAGACCGTTGTGAAGATTGACGAGGCTGCAGAGGCCCTGAAGAACATCGCCAAGAGCGGCCGCAAAATCCTTTTTGTTGCTACTAAGAAACAGGCCAAGACCGTCGTCGCCGAGAAGGCTACGTCTATCAACATGCCCTACGTCATCGAGCGCTGGCCCGGTGGCATGCTCACCAACTTCGCCACCATCCGCAAGGCTGTGAAGAAGATGGCTAACATCGACAAGCTCACCGCTGATGGCACCTACGCCAACCTCAGCAAGCGCGAGGCTCTGCAGATCAGCCGCCAGCGTGCCAAGCTGGAGAAGAACCTCGGTTCTGTGGCTGACCTCACCCGTCTGCCCGCTGCCCTCTTCGTCGTTGACGTCCTGAAGGAGCAGATTGCTGTTCGCGAGGCCAACCGTCTGGGAATCCCCGTCTTCGGTATCGTGGACACCAACTCCAACCCCGACAACGTGGACTTCGTCATCCCCGCTAACGACGACGCCAGCAAGAGCATCGAAGTCATCCTCGACGCATGCTGCGAGGCTATCGCCGAAGGTATCGAGGAGCGTAAGGCTGAGCGCGTGGACACCGAGGCTGCTGAGGAAAAGGCTGAGCGCGGTGGACGCAAGAGCGCACGTGTAGAAGATGAGGCCGAAGCCGAAGAGGCTGAGGAGGCTGAAGCTCCCGAAGAGGCATAAAGCTTAGTTTAAAGTTTAAGGTTTAAAGTTTAATGTGGTAACTACACATTGAGTTTATTCCTTAGACTTTAAACAATTTTCATTAAACATTAAACTATAAAAACTGCGGGCCAAGCCCGCGAAAAAGAAAATGGCTGTATCAATCAAAGATATCCAGAAACTGCGCGAAATGACTGGTGCAGGTCTGGCAGATTGTAAGAAAGCTCTCGAAGAGAGCAATGGCGAACTCGAACCCGCCATCGAAATCATCCGCAAGAAGGGTCAGGCTGTTGCTGCCAAGCGCAGCGACCGCGAGGCAGCCGAAGGTTGCGTCGTTGTCAAGGTGGATGGCAATTTTGCTGCCATCATCGCCCTGAAGTGCGAAACTGACTTTGTTGCCAACAATGCTGACTTTGTCAAGCTGACTCAGGACATCCTCGATGCTGCTGTGGCTGCACGCTGCAAGACACTGGAGGAGGTGAAGGCTCTGCCTATGGGTGATGCTACCGTTCAGGATGCCGTTGTTGCACGCAGCGGTATCACCGGTGAGAAGATGGAACTCGACGGCTACAATGTTGTCGAAGGCGAATTCATTGCCACCTACGACCACCAGGGCAAGCACACCCTCTGCACCATGGTTGCTTTCAACAAGGCTGTTGAAGACGCCACCGTCGGTAAGAACATCGCTATGCAGATTGCCAGCGCAAGCCCCGTTGCCATCGACGAGAGCAGCGTGCCTCAGGAAGTGAAGGACAGCGAACTGCGCGTTGCCATCGAGAAGACAAAGGAAGAGCAGGTTGCCAAGGCTGTGGAGGCCGCCATCCGCAAGGCTGGTGTCAATCCCGCCCACGTGGACAGCGAGGACCACATCGAGTCCAACATGGCTAAGGGTTGGATTACTCCCGAGCAGGCCGCTATGGTTCGCGAGATCAAGGAGAAGGTGGCTGCTGAGAAGGCTGCCAACCTGCCCGAGCAGATGATTCAGAACATCGCACAGGGTCGTCTGAAGAAGTTCTTCAAGGAGAGCTGCCTCCTGGAGCAGGAGTACATCTGGGACAAGAACCAGACCGTGGCTCAGTACCTGAAGAGCATCGACTCAGCACTGACTATTGTTGCTTTCAAGCGCTTCACTCTCCGCGCTGAATAAGCCATAAAGACAGAATTTACGCCCATCCGTTCCTTCGGGAATTGGATGGGCGCTTTTTTATATGTACGGCCATTTAACCCAAATTAATCCTTATGACCGACTTGGGCTTAGCTTTCTTGTACCATCTTATGTGGCAAATAGCACCTCAAGACCTTAAAAAATCACGTTTCTGCCATGAAAAATGAAAAAAAGGGTTGAAATATTTGGAGGTATCAGCGAAAAGCAGTACTTTTGCACCGCCTTTGAGAGGAAAGAGCGCCCAGGGCGCTTAGCTCAGCTGGTTCAGAGCATCTGCCTTACAAGCAGAGGGTCGGCGGTTCGAATCCGTCAGCGCCCACGTTCTCCCTTCCCCAGCTCTTTCTTCTCAAGGCTTTTTTTATGTGGTATATTGTCCTATAAAGTAGGTGTTCAAAATTAGTTTTATGTATTTTAGTTTCTATTTGGATGCAGATTTTTTTTTTAGCCGAAGGCGAAGAGGGGCTTTCAGAGGATTGCCCTTGGGCCATCCGTACCCGATGAGGGGAGCCATAACTCCTATGGCGACGGAGGTAATAGCGAGCTATGTGACTGAGGATAAGAGGAAAATATGCGCCAAAGAGAAATTAAAAGACGTGAAACGCACCTACGGATAATTATGTAAACTAATTTTGAATACCTACTTAATAATTACCGAGTCCACTTCCGAAGTGGACTCGGTAATTTATAGTTAGAACCGCAAAGGTCGAATCAGACAATTCCTTGTGCCATCATTGCTTTTGCGACCTTCATGAATCCGGCGATGTTTGCACCCTTCACGTAGTTGACATATCCGTCGGGCTCCGTTCCGTACTTGACGCACTGGGCGTGGATGGCGTGCATGATATGGTGCAGGCGCTGGTCCACTTCCTCTGCGCTCCAACTGATGTGCATGGCGTTCTGGCTCATCTCAAGTCCGGAAGTAGC
The DNA here is from genome assembly GCA_017535725.1 of Bacteroidaceae bacterium. Classification (GTDB taxonomy): domain Bacteria; phylum Bacteroidota; class Bacteroidia; order Bacteroidales; family Bacteroidaceae; genus Physcousia. The sequence continues at coordinate 7,601 of JAFXTO010000026.1, read as the reverse complement.
TACGCCTCCGGCGTTGACGGCCTTGCCCGGGGCAAAGATCATCTTGGCTTCGATAAAAGCATCGATGGCCTCTGGCGTACAACCCATATTGGAAATCTCGCCTACGCATTGCACGCCGTTCTGGATGAGTTGGCGTGCATCGTCGCCGTTCAGCTCATTCTGGGTGGCGCAGGGCAGCGCGATGTCGCATTTGACCTCCCAGGGCTTGCGGCCAGGATAGAAGGTAGCTTCGGGGAATTCCTCGGCGTAGGGCTCACAGATGTCGTTACCTGAATTGCGGAGCTCCAACAAGTAGTCAATCTTCTCGCCGCTGATGCCTTCGGGATCATAGATGTATCCATCGGGGCCGCTGATAGTCATCACCTTGGCACCCAGCTGAGTGGCCTTGGTTGCGGCGCCCCATGCCACATTGCCGAATCCGCTGATGGCTACCGTCTTGCCTTTGATTTCCTTACCGTGCGTGTTCAGCATTTCGTTCACGAAGTAGAGGCCGCCGAAGCCTGTGGCCTCTGGACGCACCAGCGAGCCGCCGTACTCCAGGCCCTTGCCCGTGAGCACACCACTCCAGTCGCGTGTCAGCTTCTTGTATTGTCCGAAGAGATAGCCAATTTCGCGGGCTCCTACTCCGATGTCGCCTGCAGGCACGTCAATCTCCGGGCCGATGTAGCGATAGAGTTCGCTCATGAACGCCTGGCAGAAACGCATGATTTCCGCATCGCTCTTGCCGCGGGGGCTGAAGTCCGAACCTCCCTTGCCGCCACCCATAGGCAGGGTCGTCAGGGCGTTCTTGAAGGTCTGCTCGAAGCCCAGGAACTTCAGAATCGAGAGGTTCACCGAGGCGTGGAACCGCAAGCCGCCTTTGTAGGGGCCGATGGCACTGTTGAACTGTACGCGGTAACCCAGGTTCACCTGCACCTCACCCTTGTCGTCCACCCAGGGCACGCGGAAGGTGATGATACGTTCGGGTTCCACCAGACGCTCGATGAGCTTGGCTCGCTCGAACTCGGGATGCTGGTTATAGACCTCTTCGATACTCATGAGTACCTCGCGCACAGCTTGCAGGTACTCCTTCTCTCCTGGATGTTTGGCCTCCAGATGGGCCATGATGGTTTCAATTTTCATGAGAGTAAGTTTATAAGTTTATGAGTTTATGAGTTTTTGAGTTTATGAGTTTTTGAGTTTACAAGTTTATGAGTTTACAAGTTTATAAGTTTATGAGTTTACAAGTTTATAAGTTTGTAAGTTTATGAGTTTATGAGTTTTTGAGTTTATGAGTTTACAAGTTTATAAGTTTACAAGTTTACAAGTTTACAAGTTTATTAGTTTTTGAGTTTATAAGTTTATGAGTTTTTGAGTTTATAAGTTCGTTTGTGGATGCGTTTTCTCCGATATCTTCCTTTTACGCCGCAAATGTAGCCTTTAATTTTGTATCAGCCAAAACTTTTTGCACTTTTTTTCAGTCCATGCCACCTGTTCCTTCCTGCTGAATGATGCTTTTTTCGTCAAAAGATGCATCAAAAGTGCCGAAAGTTTGGTTATTTGGAAAACAAACGCTACTTTTGTGGCAGAAATCACGAATAAACGTTATATTTCGACTATGAAACATTTTCTTCTCTCGCTGCTCACAATGCTGTTTGCTGCGATGCATTTGGAGGCTGGAAGCCTTACTTTAGAGCAAATCCTGCGTGGTGAATACGGCGCATCCAGTATCCATGGAGTGCGTCCCCTGGCCGACGGCGAACGCTACGCCCAGTTGGAGGGTAATCGTATTGTGGCTCATTCGTTCCGGACGGGCGAGGAAGTGGGTGTGCTCTTCGATGCCACCAACACCATAGGGGACGTCCGCGTGGAACACGTTTCGGGCTATATCCTCAGTCCCGATGAGCAGACCATCCTCATACAGACCGACCGCAAGCCCATCTATCGCCATTCGGCTACGGCGGTGTATTATATATATAATGTACGCAACCACACCCTGGTTCCCCTGAGTGACGGCGGTCCGCAAGAGGTCCCAGCCTTCTCTAAGGACGGCACGATGATAGCCTTCGTCCGTGAGGGTAATCTCTTCCTCGTCAAGTTGTTATACAACAATTCCGAAAGTCAGGTCACTAAGGACGGCGAGTTCAATAAGGTCATCAACGGTAAGCCGGATTGGGTCAACGAGGAGGAGTTCAGCTTCGACCGTGCCTTTGACTTCAATGCCGATGGGACTATGATTGCCTGGATTCGCTACGACGAGAGCGCTGTGCCCCAGTACTCCTTCCCCCTCTACCGAGGTCTGGAACCCCAGCGACAGGAGTTCGCCACCTATCCGGGAGCCTATACCTATAAATATCCGATGGCTGGAGAGACCAACTCTACCGTCACCGTTCACAGCTATGACATCAAGAGCCACGTCATTCGCCAGATGAAGCTTCCTTTGGACAAGGACGGCTACGTGCCCCGCATCCGTTTCACCAGCGACCCGGAGAAACTATTGGTGCTGACTCAGAACCGTCATCAGGACCGCTTGGACATTTATGCCGCCAACCCGCGCTCCACGGAGTGCAAGCTGATCGTGCGCGACCAGGTGGAACCTTATATCACGGAAGAGCCCTACAAGGCACTGCAGCTCTTCGACGATGGCTTTGTGCTCATGAGCGAGCGCTCGGGCTACAACCACCTCTACCTCTATGACCTCAACGGGACGCTCGTTCGCACGATGACCAGCGGACAGTATGTCGTCACGGACTTCTATGGCTACAACCCTCAGACCGGCGACTGTTTCTTTGCCGCCAATCAGGAAGGCCCTCAGTATCGTACCATCTGTCGGGCAGATTCCAAGGGCAAGATAACTCCGCTGTCCACCCAGAAGGGTACCAACAGCGCCGTCTTCTCCCGTAACTTCAAGTACTACATGAACACTTACAGCAGCGTCAGCACCCCGCCGGTCATCACGTTGAACGATGCCCGTGGCAAGGTACTTCAGACCCTGAGGGATAATGCAGAACTGAAGACGAAGGTAGAGCGTTCAAACTTGCCTCAGCCAGAGTTCTTCACGTTCCAGACCAGCGAGGGCGTGCAGCTGAACGGCTACATGGTCAAACCCGTGGATTTCAATCCGCAGCGTCGCTACCCGGTCATCATGTACCAGTACAGCGGTCCCGGCTCGCAGCAAGTGCTGGACCAGTGGAACGTCGGCAATATGGGTGGCGCCATGATGGAGCGTTACCTTGCGGAGCAGGGCTACCTCTGCGTCTGTGTCGATGGTCGCGGTACAGGAGGACGTGGAGCACAGTTCGAGAAGCAGACCTACCAGCACCTCGGCGTTCTGGAGGCCAAAGACCAGGTGGAGACCGCCCTCTATCTCGGCTCCCTTCCCTACGTTGACAAGGAACATATCGGCATCTGGGGATGGTCCTACGGTGGCTTCTGCACCCTGATGTCTATGACCGAGGGTCGTGGTGTCTTCGCTGCCGGCGTCGCCGTGGCTCCCGTCACGAACTACCGTTTCTACGACTCTGTATATACCGAACGCTTCATGCGCACCCCGCAGGAGAACCCCTCGGGCTACGATGAGAATCCCATGACCCGTGCCTCCAAGCTACATGGCGCCCTGCTCCTCTGCCACGGCTCGGCAGACGACAACGTCCATCTGCGTAATACCTCTGAATTTACCGAAGCGTTGGTGCAAGCCGACCAACCCTTCATGCAACTCGTTTACACCAACCGCAACCACAGCATCTACGGCGGCAACACCCGTCTCCACCTTTACCGCAGTATCATCCAGTGGTTTAACGACCACCTGAAGTGAGGGGATAGCTGCTGCGTCAGCCTCATCTTCAATACCTGTTTCACCTCTCTTCCTCGGCTGCCATCATCACACCCTCGTCTTCTTCCTCCGCGGTCACGTAGAGTTGCCTCTTCGAATGATCTTGCAGGAAGATGTGGTTCAACGTGAAGGCGAGGGAGTCCAGCGTCTGTTCTCTTACCGCCGGCTTCAGCTCGCACTCCCACACCGTGATGCAGTGCCAGCCCATCTCAGCCAACCGGCGCAGTTCCTCCTTGTCCCGTTCCTTGTTCCTCCGAATCTTGGTCACCCAAAATTCCCTGTTCGTCTTTGGAATCTTACAGCACCCTGAGTCAGAAATTGTAAATCGTAAATCGTCAAATTGTAAATTGATGTGGTGCCCGTGCCAGAAGCATCCGTTCACGAAGATGCACGTGCGATATTTCCTCAGCACCAAGTCTGGATGCCCAGGCAACCGCTTGTGATTCAGCCTGTATCTGAATCCTCGTTTCCACAGCCCACGGCGCACAATCATCTCCGGCTTCGTGTCCTTCGACCGAATAGCCGCCATATTCTTGCTGCGTTGACTCCTATTTGCTTCGTCCATGCGGCAAAGGTAGTGAAAATAATTGGAACCCCTCTCCTTTTTTCCAAGAAATCAATACTTATCTCCTGATTCTTGATGTTGAGGTAGAGCATCCATATAGATGGGTTGATCGTTTGACAATTGTCAATCGGTCTACTCGTCCATACGTGTTTGCCAACTCGTCCGTATGTGTTTGGCATTACGTCCGTATCTTATTGGACTTACATAAGTATCTTCTTGATTTAAGATACGTATCTTATTGCCATCACGTCCGTATCTTCTTGACTTAAGATACGTATCTTATTGGACTTACGTCCGTATGTGTTTATGCTTTGCTCCCTTCGCGTACGCGCGTGTACGCGCGCGGGCACGAAAGAAAGAAAAATCCCGTCACTTCGTCACAGACGGGATTTTTAATGAATCTACTGATTGACTATTAGATGTTTATAATTGTGACGAAAAGTGTGACGGAGTGTGACGAAGTGACGAAAATGGTGATTTTATGGAAAATTGTATCGAATTTGACCCTAATTCTTGCTGAATTCATGGATAAATTCATGGATAAATTCATGGTTAAATTCATGATAAATTCATGTAAAGATGAATCTACGTAAGCTGGCCTTTTTTCTCTAACGCGGAGGCGCAGAATCGCAGAGGTTCTGATTTTGAGGTCACAATGACATAGCAGCTGACACTTCATCCGCGGCTCTGCGCCTCGGCGTTGAAGATAAAAAAGATAAGAACTATGTTGAGATAAACGACCCACATCTCACGACCCAACAGCAATTCTCTTTCTCACATAAATTATCCACAAATTATCCCACGAATTATCCATGAATTATTGTGACGATGTGACGATTTCGTCACTTCGTCACGCTCCGTCACACCCTTTGTCACACTTTATCGCGTTGGAATACAATAAATTATATGAGAATGTGACGAAGTGACGAGATTTTCCGTTCTCTCGTGCCCGCGCGCACGCGAGAGGGATTGGTGACGGGTGCGCTCTTTTCCTGTTAAAATTTGAAAAAGGAACACCAATAATTTGTACTAACAGATGACCAATCAAGTAAGAATCGAATGCGGGAATACAGCGGAAACGTCAGGAAGAAATGATTTATTTGAGAAATTTGCAGAATATGACACAATAAAAGTGAGCGCTTTAACGTTATGCTTATAGAACATTATGTTTAACGAGCATAATTATTTGAAATATGAAATTCGTAGATAGAGAGAAAGAGATGGCGCGTCTTCAACAGCTGGTGAAGGCAGATTCGCCGTCATTCGTCATCATTCGTGGACGGCGCAGGATTGGTAAATCAACCCTTATTGGAAAGGTTCTCGGAGAAAAAGACATCTACTATGAAGCCGATCGGACAGATCCAGCCAACCAAATGGCTGGGCTCTCCAGTATGGCGGCTCATGTCTTCCCAGGCTTCAATGATGCCGTGTATAAGGACTGGCGTGCACTCCTTGTGGCCATTAATCATCGCGTAACAGAAAGGATTACTCTCTGCCTTGATGAGTTTCCTTACCTCGTGGAAGGTAGCCCATCACTTCCTTCTATCATTCAGGGCTTGCTCGATTCAAAGACAGACAAACTGAAGTACAACTTGATTCTGTGTGGCTCGTCCCAGCAAATGATGTATAACCTTACCCACGACGAAAGCTCGCCATTGTACGGAAGGATAGATGCCGACTTCGGCATGAAGGCTATTGCCGTCAACTATCTACAGGAGGCACTGGATCTGGATGCTCAGGCCTGCATCGAGCATTATGCCGTATGGGGAGGTGTGCCACGCTACTGGAAATTGGCAGAGTCTTCCCCCACACTGAGGGATGCCATTTGGGAACATGTCCTGTCGGATATGGGTGCCTTGTATGAGGAACCCCTGCGCCTCTTCCGGGATGACATGAAAGATATCGTCAAGACCTCGACCATCATGTCCGTCATCGGAAGCGGAACCAATCGCCTCTCTGAGATTGCCTCCAGACTTGGAGAACCTGCGACGAATCTTTCCAGGCCTTTGGCCAAATTGACAGATTTAGGTTATTTGGAGAAAGAAGTCCCCTTTGGCGAATCTGCAAAATCGTCAAAGAAAAGCCTTTATAGGATTGCGGATCCTTTTCTACATTTTTACAATAAGTTCGTTGTTCCAAACAAGTCGTTTATCCAACTGAGACGCGATGTGCCTGTAAAAGTAGCTTTCGAAAGGGATTTCCCAGGACATGTCGGCTACTGGTGGGAGCACATCTGTCGGGATGCCGTGAGCGGAAACGTGGTAGATGGAATCGCATACGGAATGTGCCGTCGCTGGTGGGGAAAGATTACCGTGATGAACGAAGAAGGCAAGCCTGATAGTAAGGCTGCGATTAAGCGAGAGCAGAGCGATGCTTGCATCGAATCTGCCGAGCGTGAGCTGGCTCGACCGCAGGTCAAGGACATTGAATTGGACTTAGTGGCAGAATCGCTCGACCACACAACTATCCTGATAGGAGAGTGCAAATGGACGACGGGTGAAAATGGCCGGCTATTGACAAACGGCATCAACATGATAGTGCCTTTCCTACCTTTTGTGAATGGCAAGAAAGTCATTATCAAACTATTTACCAAAGTGCGTCCAGAGGAAGACCAAGGCAACTCACTACTACCTGAAGATGTCCTACGTTTATTCTGAAAGCCTCAAAGAACCAACCTTAAGAAGAAACAATAATAGAACTCATCAAATAGTGATATGATGTACAAAGACAGAAGTAATTGCATGAAGAAATGACGTAAAATCTCGGTTTTGTTGAGTATAAATGATGACTTTTATAGTTTTGAGGGGCAAAAAGGTGTCTCAAAGATATCCGCGCGTCCGCGGCTCGGCGTTGAAAAAAACAACCCACATCGCGCAGTGATAATTCATGGATAATTTATGTGAGAAAAGAGAATTGATGCTGATATGCTGGTGAGTATGATTCGGCTTTTACACAAATTTATCACAAATTAATCCATATTAGTGTAGAGTGTAGAGTAGTTCAATAGTTTAGAGTGTAAAGTCAAAAAGAAATCTATGCAAGCTGGTGTCTTTTCTTAAACGCGGAGGCGCAAAGGCGCAGAGACTCGGACTTTTTTTGAGAACACAGAAATGCATAGCAGCTGACCTTCGGTGAGTACGCAGGAGGTGCACGAACGGCGCGAGCGCCGAGGTTCGTGCGCTGCCGAGCCCGCAGAGGGCTGGCGCTTCTATTAGTGTAGAGTGT
>JAFXTO010000025.1 GCA_017535725.1 Bacteroidaceae bacterium | reverse complement strand
TCATATTCCCAGCGCTCTGCTTCTGAATATCTTGCTATCTCGGCCTGCTCGAACAGCTTCTTGAAGATGCGGTCCTGAAGTGCCTTCGGACGTTCCAAAAGACGATAGAGATTCTGAAGGACAAACATCCATTTGTCAAACATCGTCTCCAGCTCGTCCTCCGTCTTGTTGAACTTCGGCATCTCAAGATACACGAATGTCAGTTTGTCGTAAAAAACGTGATTATCCTCCACGTCCTTCAGTTTGATTTCGTGGCGGTAGCTGTCTGCGGGGTATTCACCATCTGGGAATACGAAGTTAAGGATGCCTATCGTATAGACGTTCTCCAAGTGATAGTCCCATTTGCCCCGTACGGCTTGCTGGCGGATGGGCGTCGTGGCGTAATAGACGCTGCGGTCCTTGAAATATTCCTGTTCAGCCTTTTGCATCTCAACGATGAAGCGGCTGCCGTCTTGCGTCCTGCAATAGACATCGAAGACGGAACGCCGGTCGGCATAACCCTCACCGAGGTTCTCGCTATTGAGATACTGAATGTCCAGAATCTCGTTTTCGCTGTTGTTGAATAGGGCATTGAGGAAACTGATGAGCAAGTCCTTGTTCATCTCCGTGCCGAACAGCTTTTTGAAGCCGAAATCGGTATATGGGTTTATGTATCTTTCACTTCCTTCTGACATAACGCTTCGTTTTAATTCGATAAGATGTGCCGACCGCTGTCAGCAGGGACTCCTCATGATGGAGAAATCCGCTGCAAATATAGGGAGTTTCTATGAAACAGAAGCAAAAAGGCAATAAATAATGTATCCAGAGGGACTAAAAAGTGATTTTTTACACAAATTTATTACGAATGACTCCACAAATGACTCATGAAATAAGGTGTGTGGCCATTCACTCTGCGTGAGGTTTAATAATACCATGCGAGTATCGAAGAAATGAAAAAAAGTTGACGCAAAAACTATCCGATCATTCCGATACATTCCGATAAGAAGGTAATTTGGAGAGAAGAATCCTTCTTATCCATCTCATAAATGTTTTCGCGCGCGCGTGCACGAAAGGGCTGAAAATTACGTCATTTCGTCACATCCTAATATAATTTATTGTATTCCAATGAAATAATGTGTGACGAAGAGCGTGACGAGGTGTGACGAAGTGACGAATCGCCCCAATTTAGGTGGCTCTTATCGACTTTGTGCAGCAATAATTCATGGGAAATTCGTGAATTGATTCTTGAAGTGTCAAGCGTCTCTTCGAGCCGAGTGCATGGGAAATTTATGTGAGAAGAGAATAATTGCTGCAGAGCTGCTAAGTTGTTGGTGGGAATGATTCATCTTTACACGAATTTATCATGCGCTCGGCTCGAAGAGACGCTTGACACTTCAAGAATTTAACCATGAATTTATCATAAATTTGGGCGTTTTCGTCACTTCATCACGGATTTATCACCTTCGTCACACCTCTCGTCACACTTATAAGTGTATAATAATCAAGAATTAGATGCATGTAAATCACCGTTTGTGACGAAGTGACGGGATTTTTCTATCTTTCGTGCCCGCGCGCGTATATACGCGCGTGAGAGATGACTGGGCAAATCCCAACTTTCACCGAACACATAAGTCTGTAATCGCAAACTCGTATGGATGTAACAGCAAACACGTATGGACGAAAACACAAACACGTACGGACGAGGTAGTAAATACGTACGGACGAGTGAATCGTTTGACAGGTGTCAAACGGTCCACTCGTCTATGTCCATTATTCAAAGTGACTTGATTGATTCCGTTACATGCTTTGCCAAGCGCGCCAAAGCAAATGTATAGATTCTTCTATGTTGCTAACATAGCTCCCGAACCTGAATGGGATCAGGAATCAGAAGTGACTGCTGCCGTCGAAGCAGTGGGTGCAGACTTTGCACTTTGGAAGTCCGATTGCCTGAATAAGGATTTCCAAGGTGTTGAACTTCAGAGAAGTCAATCCGAGCCTGCGTCCCATCTCCTCCACCATGGCGCGATACTTCTCGGAGTTCGTCCTGGCATATTCTTGCAGGATTTCGTGGGGTGTGCTGGCCTCTCCTCCGATGCCGCCGGGTGTCTTGTCGTGGTCATCTTCGAGGTCGTGGATAACTTGTCGGGTCAGCAGTTCCATGTCGCTCTTGGATGCAGAGAAGTTGATGAACGGGCATCCATAGATGAGTGGTGGGCAGGCGATGCGCATGTGTACTTCCTTGGCTCCCAATTCAAAGAGTCCTCGCACGTTGTCATGCAACTGTGTGCCTCGCACGATGCTGTCGTCGCAGAAGAGGCAACGCTTGCCCTCCAGTGCTGCCTTATTGGGAATCAGCTTCATCTTGGCCACGAGGTCACGCGTGAGCTGGTTGCCAGGCATGAAGGAACGAGGCCACGTGGGCGTGTACTTCGAGACGGCACGGCGGTAGGGTGCTCCGATTCCCTCGGCGTAGCCCGTAGCCATTCCCAGTCCGCTGTCCGGTATGCCACTGACGCTGTCCACCTCCGTTTGGTCCTGCTGTCCCATGAGCACTCCGCAGGTGTGGCGCATGGCTTCGACGTTGCGACCTTCGTAGCTGCTGGTGGGGAAACCGTAGTAGACCCAAAGGAAGGAACATACCTGCATTTCCTCGTTGGGCTTGCGTAGCTGTTCCATGCCGTTGGCGGTGAGTCTCACGATCTCGCCGGGCCCCACGTAGTGTTCCACCTCGAATCCGAGGTTTGGGAAAGCGGTTGTCTCGCTGGTGGCGGCCCAGGCACCCTCCTTACGCCCGATGACGATAGGGGTACGTCCGAGCTTGTCGCGGGCAGCGATGATGCCGTTCTCGGTGAGAATGAGCATGGAACAGGAGCCCTTGATCTTCTCGAAAACGAGCTCAATCCCTTCCACGAACGTGTGTCCTCGGGCGATGAGCAATGTCACCAGCTCCGTGGGGTTCGTCTTTCCGCTGGACATCTCGCTGAAATGGTCACCCTCGTCCAGCAGTTCGCGGGTGAGCTCCTCTAAGTTGTTGATTTTCGCCACGGTGACCACGGCCATCTTACCCAAATGTGAGTTGATGACGATGGGCTGCGGGTCGGTGTCGCTGATGACTCCAATGCCGCTTTCGCCGGGGAACTTCTGGAGTTCCGCTTCGAAGCGTGTGCGGAAGTACTGATTTTCGAGGTTGTGGATGCTGCGGTAGAAGCCTTTCTCCGTAGAGAAAGTGGCGAGGCCACCGCGTTTGGTGCCAAGATGACTGTTGTAGTCGGTGCCGTAGAACAAATCGGTGATGCACCGCTGCGTGCTGATGGTTCCAAAAAAACCGCCCATAGGCTGAACAGAGTAAAGTGATTTCTTTGCAGCTGCAAAGTTACAACCTTTTCTGCGAGAACACCGCGAACCACAGGAAAAAAGTTGTTCCTCGCAAAAACTTTTTTTCTTATTATTATCTTATGTCAAGCAGCCATCGCTTCCCCGACCCACAAATTCCAGCCCATTCGCCTTCTTCCTCTCCTTCTATAATACTTACTTACCAAGTACCTCCTTGGCGCGCTGGAGTGCGAGGTTAATGTGGGGCTGGATGTTGTCTTCACCCAGAAGCTGGCCGAAGCCGTTGCGCATGAGGACTTCATGTACCTTGGGCGTGACACCGGAGAGGATGACGTGGATGCCGTCCTGACGGGACATCTGGATAAGGTTTTCGAGGTTGTGCATACCCGTTGAGTCCACGAAGGGCACCTTACGCATGCGGATGATACGCACCTTGGGTCGGCGTCCCATGCGTCCCATGATTTCCTCAAAGCGGTTGGCGATGCCGAAGAAGAAGGGACCGTTGATTTCATAGACCTCGCAACCATCGGGAATCTTGAAGTGCTCGAGGTTGGTGGCTTCGAAGTCCACTTCCGTGGCGGGGTCTATCTCGTCGGTGAGGACGCTGACCTGCGTGGTCTCTGCCATGCGGCGCATGCAGAGCAGGCAGGCGAGCATCAGTCCGACTTCGATGGCTACGGTGAGGTCGAAGATGACAGTAAGGAGGAAGGTGATGAGCAGTACGGAGATGTCCGACTTGGGATTCTTCAGCAGCTGGCGGAAGGTGCGCCAACCGCTCATGTTGTAAGCCACAATCACGAGGACTCCGGCCAGGCAAGCCATGGGGATGTACTGCGCGTAGGGCATCAGCAGCAGGAAGATGAGCAGGAGGACGACGGCGTGGATGATGCCTGCGATGGGTGTATGGCCTCCGTTGTTGATATTCGTCATGGTGCGTGCGATGGCTCCCGTGGCGGGGATGCCTCCGAAGAGGGGGCAGAGGAGGTTGGCCACGCCCTGCGCGATGAGTTCTTGGTTGCTGTCGTGGCGGTCGCCGATGACACCGTCGGCAACGGTGGCGGAAAGTAGGGACTCGATGGCACCCAGGACGGCAATCGTGAGGGCGGGAGCAAACAGTTGGCGAATGACCTCCCACGACAGGGCAGGCACTTCGGGCGAGGGCAGTGAGGCATTGATGCGGAAGCGGTCGCCGATGGTATCCACGTGTTCTGCCAGACCGTAGCTCTTCAGGATAAGTATGCCCACGGTCATCACAATAATGGCCACGAGTGAGCCTGGAATCTTGTTCAGCGCCGACGCCTTGCCGCCCACGTACTTGATGCGGTTGAGCATCGGCCAGCAGGCGATGAGGGCCACGCTGCCCAATCCCACAGCAGTGCTCCACGGGTCAATGCTCGAGATGTTCTCAGCATAGCACACCCACTTGGAGACGAAGTCAGCGGGAATGGAGCCCTCGACGGTGAGACCCAGCAAGTCCTTCACCTGTGTGGTGAAGATGGTCAGCGCGATACCGCTGGTGAACCCCACGACAATGGGGTAGGGGATGTACTTGATGATAGTGCCGAGGCGGAATGCACCTAATAATATAAGGAGTGCGCCTGCAAGGACGGTGGCCACGGCCAGGCCGGCGGTACCGTACTGCCCGATAATGCCAGCGATGATGACGATAAAGGCACCCGTGGGACCGCCTATCTGCACCTTGGAACCGCCGAGGAGTGAGATGATGAGGCCTGCCACGATAGCGGTGATGATACCCTGCTCTGGAGTGACGCCCGAGGCGATACCGAAGGCGATGGCCAGCGGCAGGGCGACGATGCCCACGATGATACCAGAGAGGAGGTCCTTCGTGAATGTTTCCTTGTTGTAGCCTTTGAGACTGCTTATAATTGATGGCTTCATAGACGAATTATCGGATTGATGGATAGACGAATTAATGGATTAATGGAGATGAAAATGGGAAAACATTGCTAAATTCGGGTGCAAAGGTACTTCGAAATGCTGTTTTTCGGAAGTGCAAGCAAGAAAATCAGACAAAATGTGTACACTTTCTTGATTTATTCACTATCTTTGCCCCCTGAAAACAAACTTTAACCCAATAAACTATGTTCGAAAATCAACCAAAAGGCCTGTATGCACTTGCTCTGGCCAACACCGGCGAACGCTTCGGCTACTACACGATGATAGCCGTCTTCGCTCTCTTCCTCGGCGAGAATTTCGGTCTCTCGGAATCCCTTTCGGGTATCATCTACGGTTCCTTCCTCGGCCTTGTCTATTTCCTGCCGCTCGTGGGCGGTATCCTGGCTGACAAGTACGGTTTTGGCAAGATGGTAACGATTGGAATCCTGATTATGTTCTTTGGCTACCTGTTGCTGGCAGTACCTCTTGGCGGTGGCGGCGTAGCGCTGGCTGGAATGTTCGCCGCCCTGTTGCTCATCTCGTTCGGAACGGGTCTGTTCAAGGGCAACCTGCAGGTGATGGTTGGCAACCTGTACGACGAGGCGCAGTATGCCTCCCGCCGCGATTCGGGCTTCTCCATCTTCTACATGGCCATCAACATCGGCGCCCTGTTTGCACCTACGGCAGCCGTGGAAATCATGAAGTGGGCACAGGAGGAACTGGGCTTCAGCCACGCTGACTCCTACCACTTTGCCTTCGCCGTGGCCTGTGTGTCGCTGATTCTCTCCATCGCTATCTACTATGCCTTCCGCAGCACGTTCCGCCACGTGGAAGGCGACAAGAAGAAGGATGCCGCCGCCGGTGCTTCTGCTGTCGAAGAACTTACTCCCGAGGAGACCCGCCAGCGCATTACTGCACTCATCCTCGTCTTCGCCGTTGTAATCTTCTTCTGGATGGCCTTCCACCAGAACGGCCTCTCGCTGACCTACTTCGCTAATCAGTTCACCCAGAAGACAGCAGATGGCGTCCACACGATGCCGTTCAATGTATGGAACCTCGTGGCTATCATCTTCATCGTCTACGGCCTCTTCTCTGTTTTCCAGTCGAAAACCACCAAGGGCAAGGGCATTGCCGCCGTCGTGATTGCCGCCGCTTGCTGTTTCTTGGGTTATCAGTACACCCAGGCTACTGGTTCTGTGGACATCAGTGCTCCCATTTTCCAGCAGTTCAACCCCTTCTACGTGGTGGCTCTGACGCCTGTGTCGATGGCCATTTTCGGTTCCCTTGCCGCCAAGGGTAAGGAGCCGAAGGCACCGCGCAAGATAGCCTACGGTATGATTGTTGCCGCCGTGGCCTTCTGTCTGATGATTTTTGCTTCGCAAGGATTGTTGACTCCCAACGAGCAGAAGGCTGCCATCGAAGCAGGCACGGCAACCTATCCCGCTTCGCCCTACTGGCTCATCAGCGTCTACCTCGTCCTCACCTTTGGCGAGTTGCTGCTCTCTCCCATGGGCATCTCGTTCGTCTCCAAGGTAGCTCCTCCGAAGTATAAAGGTATGATGATGGGCGGCTGGTTCGTGGCTACGGCTATCGGCAACCTCCTCGTTTCCGTGGGCGGCATCCTCTGGGGTGGCCTCTCGCTGACCACCGTGTGGCTCGTCTTCGCCGGTCTCTGCCTCCTCTCGGCTCTCTTCATGTTTGCCATGATGAAGCGTTTGGAGAAGGTGGCATAATACTTCTTTGAGCCCGTTTTTGAAAAAGTGTCATTCGAATGAAAGGAAAGATAGAAGTTTGCCCTGTGCGGACAAGAAAGCAGATGCGGGATTTCATCGCACTGCCCAGGAGGTTGTACGCCCACTGCGAGCAGTACGTGCCGGATTTGGATTTGGACGTGCGCAACACGTTCCGTCCGGGGCATAATGCGGGTCTGAAATTTTGCGAGGTGCAGCCTTTCGTGGCCTATCGCGACGGTCTGCCTGTGGGTCGCATTACCGCCATCATCAACCATCATGCCAACAAGAAATGGCAGGAGGCTTGTGTCCGCTTCGGATTCATCGAGTTCGAGGACGACGTGCTGGTGGCCGAGGCCCTGCTCTCGACCGTGGAGCAATGGGGTCGCGACCGCGGGATGACACTTATCCAGGGGCCGTTGGGCATCACCGACTTCGACAAAGAAGGAATGTTGGTGGAGGACTTCGACCTCGTGGGTTCCATGACTGCCATCTATAACCATCCGTACTACCCCCGCCATTTAGAGACACTGGGATACCGCAAGGCGGTGGACTGGCTGCAGGTGCGCATTCAGGTGCCTACAGAGATTCCGGCTCGCTTCCAGCGCGTGGCTCAATACGCCCGCGAGCAGAAGGGCTTGCGTGTACGCAAAATGAAAAGAAAGGAAGTACTCGGAGAAGATGGGCAGCGTGTGTTCCAGCTTTTGAATGAGGCCTATTCACCCCTCTTCGAATTCTCGGAGTTCACGCCCGGACAGGTGCGTGAGTTCTTGAAGAAGTACATCTCGCTCGTTGACCTGCGGCTGGTGCCCGTGGTGGAGAATCCCGAAGGCGAGATTGTGGGCGTGGCGATTACCATGCAGAGTATGACCCACGCCTTGCAGCAGAGCCGTGGCCGTCTGCTACCTCTCGGCTGGTGGCATCTGTTGCGTGCCCTGCGCCAGAACCGTGAGGACAGTGTGGAGATGTTGCTCATTGCCGTGCGTCCTGATTATCAGGGTTGGGGTGTCAATGCCATGTTCTTCGACGACCTCATTCCCATCTATAACCAGATGGGCATCCACTGGGCCGAGACGGGGCCGCAGTTGGAAGAGAACGTCCGTGTGCTCTCGCAGTGGAAGGTCCTCAACCCCCAGTTTGTCAAGCGCCGCCGCTGTTTCTGCAAGGAATTATAGGCAAAAGCAAACACAAGGATGCAGCGAGATGTCATCTCAGTTGCATCCTTACAAGTATCTGTACATCCGCCTTCCAGGATGAGTCGATCTGGAGGAAGCCGGAAGAAATCGTATCACGGTCGGTGTAATGAGTTACGCCGACCTTTAATTGTGCCGTCCAGCGGTGATCTTTGGTACGCAGGCGGAGTGTGGTGCCCAAGCGCAGGCCGCTTCCGTAGAGCTGTTGCATCCCGAAGGTTTGCAGCAACGAGGGTTCGTAGAGGTAGATGCGGCTGTCGAAGTCTGTGGTGCGGAAAAGGACGCCGAAGAGGGAAAGGCGAAGGAGCTGCGAGCGGGAGGTGAAGTCCGCGCGGGGGGCGAGGGCGAAACCGGTGCTGCGAACAGAGGTGGAAGCCGACACTGATGTGTCGGCCACTGTGGCCGAGGAAGAGGAGGTGGTAGAAGAGGAGTTGGCCGAGGAAGGGGAGGTGGTAGAAGAGGAGTTGGCCGAGGAAGGGGAGGTGGTGGAAGAGGAGTTGGCCGAGGAAGGGGAGGTGGTGGAAGTGGAGTTGGCCGAGGAAGAGGAGGTGGTAGAAGAGGAGGTGGTGGAGGAAGGGGAGGTGGTGGAAGAGGAGTTGCCCGAGGAAAGGGAGGAAGAGGAAAGGGAGGAAGAGGAAGGGGAAGAGGAAAGGGAGGAGGAGGGGAGAACCCGATTGTGGTGGAGGAAGGCGGCGATTTGGGCGGACCAGTGGGGGGAGAAGGTGTGGGCGTAGGTGGCGCGGAGGTGGTGGCTGTAGCGCCGCTGGTCGCTCTGTTCCTTGCTCTTGACGCTGTAGCGGAGGACGAGGCTGCGACCGCGGTGGGGAGCGTAGGTGCTTTGTAGCATGGCTTCCCATCCATCTGATGAACGGGTCATCGTATAGCGTGGCCAGGGGGAGTAGAAATAATCCAGGAAGGCACGCAGGGACATGCCCAGCACATGATCTGCTTCTACTTGCAGGGCGATGCCGCTCTCGTTCTGCACACGGCTGTTCTCGCCGAAGGCCGAGGCGTAGGGCGAGTAATATTTCTGAGAGTAGAAGCGCTGGATGACAGCGAGCTGTGTGTTTGTGGAGATACGCCACACCGCCTTGTTCAATGTAGCCCAACCGCCCTTGTCGCCACGCGCATTCTGCGAGAAACTGCGCGCCGTCTCGCCGCAGAACAGCCAGCGGATGGCTTGTATGCCGTAGTCCACGCCCATCGCTCCCATCTGATAGCCCTCGGGCAGAATCTGGCGGTAGAGCGGAGTCCCCTGGCGGAACTGGTGGTTGTAGTATTGAAACATCCCAGTGGCTCCCCACCGCAGTTTGGTAGGACGATAACCGTGGGCATCGACGTTGAAAGGCACTTCCTGGGAGATATGCAACGCTGTGACCTGACTGCCAAGGCTACCACGCCGGCGCAGTTCTCCTGCCGTGCGGTGCAACCCCGTGGTATTGATAGATTGCACGCTGTTGTCTTCGGCCACGGTAGCGTCGAGCTTGCGGTAGGAATAAAGGGCTGTCAGCTGCCACGAGCGACCGAATCCCAGCTGTGCGGCAGCTCCGTGCAGGAAGTTGACCTCATCGGTCGAGCGATGTGGACGGATTCCGGAACCTGTCCGCCATAGCCCCATGGACTGCTTGCCGAAGCGTAGTCCATTGTTTATCACCAGTCCTTCGCCGAATCCAGCCTTGTAGTCGCCGAGGATGACCGTTCTCAGGACTCCAGCCTCCTTCAGCTGTACGTATCCTCCGTAGCTGTCCCATAGTGGGGTGTCGCGGTTCATCATCGCCTCGCCCGCGTCGGTCTCTGCTCGCAGTCCAGCTTCCAGGTGGCGTCCCTGCTGCCAGGTATAGCGCCAACGGTTGGCGATGCCCTGCTTCCATGGCCAGCCGGCCCGATTATATAAAGGAACGTCCACGCGCGCGAGGGCTTCGTGCTTGGCTTTTCCCCACCAAGTCGTATCGTTCTTTGAGCGCATCTGCTTGGTCACTTTCTCGTTCGGCGGTGTTCCCTCTGGAACGTGGACGAACAGGTGCAGCCATTTCCGTTCGAGGGGGCTTAGGTTTCGCATCAGCATCAGTTCGCCCAGAGTTCGCAAGAAACCGTTGCGTGTTCTGTAGTCTATGATTTCGTCCACAGCTTGTTCGCTCAGGAAGGGCAGGGCCAGCAGTTGCTCGCGCGAGCAACTGTTGATATCCAGGGGGTGCTCGTGCAGTTCTGCCAGTCGCTCCTGCTGCGCCTCCCATTGCTGCGCCTCGTCGTCGTTCATCAGCTCTTCTGCCATTTGCTGCATCAATTCGTCCCAGTCTATCTCGCTTTGGGCGAGGGAGGGGAGGGGGAGGAGGCAGAAACCGATGCAAAAGCCGACGCAAAAGCGTCTGACAGTTGCTATAAGTCTTCTATATAAGTAGGTGTTCATAATTAGTTTTTTGAATACCTACTTATTCTAATAAGTCTCATCAATGTAGTCCGCAAGTCGCTTGTAGAATGGCATGCGGCAGATAGTGTTCTTGTCGCCGAGAATGATGAGTTTCATGCGGGCGCGGGTGATGGCTACGTTCATGCGGCGCAGGTCGCGGAGGAATCCGATGTCGCCCTGGTCGTTGCTTCGGACGAGGCTGATGACGATGACATCGCGCTCCTGACCCTGGAAGCCATCGACGGTATTCACCGTGATGAGCGAGCGGAATGGCTTCCAATAGCTGTCCTGGCGCAACATGCGGCGTAGCAGGTTCACCTGTCCTTTGTAAGGCGAGATGACACCTACGTCCACGCGTTCCTCCAGCAGGCGTTCCTTTCCTATTTTCTCAAAATAGCGTTGTAGGGTGGCGAGGGTCAGCTGGGCCTCGGCGACATTAAACCATGAAGACCCACTCCCCTGCATTTCCGCCCTCAGATTAGGAGTTCTTGAAGTGTCAAGCGACCAAGGTCGAGCGAATCCTCGGTCGCTCGGGGAGCTTGACATCAAGTCAACCTCCACTATCCTCGCTACCCTGGGCACTTCGTTAGGGAGGGGAGTAAGATGACTTGAGTGGGCATCCGCCTTGTCCCTTAGCTTTGAGCTTTGTGCATACCCTGTAGGGTAATTACTCCCCTCCCTCACAGGGAGGGGCAGGGAGGTGGGTCTACTGTCCACCCATTCAATGGCCGTATCCCAATCCAAAATACCTCGGTACTTCACCTCCGGGGCGCTGGTGAGTTGTCCGCCGTAGAACTCGCGGTTGGGGAACTGCATGATGGCATCGCACATACGGTACTGCACCGTGAGGAGTGAGACGGCCTGCGGTTTCTGCTCGACGATATATTGCATCAGTGTCTTGTCCAGTCCTCCGTGCATGGCTTCTGGTGATTTGATGGTCGGTGGCAGTTGACGGTGGTCGCCAGCAAAGATGATGCGGTGTGCCTTGCGGATGGCTATCCAGCAGGCCGCTTCCAAAGCCTGTGCTGCCTCGTCAATGAAAAGGGTACCGAATTTCATACCCATAAGCAGGCGATTGGCACTGCCGGCGAGGGTGCAGGCGATGACCTTGGCGTCGGCGAACAGGGCTTGGTTGATGGTGTATTCGATGTCCGTGGCGCGGTCCTTCAGCCGTGCAATCTTCTGATGGCGGTTCTCACGGCTGCCGCTGTTGCTGTCGTAGAGTTGTCGGATGGTTCGACGGATGGCCCACAAATCCTGGTAGGAAGGGTGGCTCTCGAAACGTCGTTCGTAGGTGAAGGAGAGCATCTTGTCCGTTACACGAGTGGGGTTGCCGATGCGCAGTACGCTGACGCCGCGATCCACCAGCTTCTCCGCAATCCAGTCTACAGCCATATTCGATTGTGCACAGACCAACACCTGGTTCTCACGACGTAGCGTCTCGTAGATGGCTTCTACGAGTGTGGTTGTCTTTCCTGTTCCCGGAGGCCCGTGTACTACTGCCACGTCCTTTGCCCAGAGCACCTCGTTCACCGCCGCCTGCTGGCTCGTGTTCAACCAAGGAAAACGGACGGGGTCGAAAGTGAATTTTCCACAAGGCAGGGTGGAATGGAAGATTTCACGCAGTTCCGCCAGACGACCTGTCTTGGCGGTGATGACGTCATCCAGCGCCTCGAACATCAGGTGGTAGGTCTGTTCATCCAAATAGAGCTGAACTCCTAAGCGGTAGGCTTCGTGTAGCTGTTCCAGCGCATCGGGCGAGGGTAGTGCGATGACCATTCGGTCGTCCTCCACGTAGCTCACCTGCGCCACGAACTTATAATAATGTAGGAGGCCTCCCGTTCCGTGGAAGTCGCCCGATGCATCCTCGGAGAAGAAGCAGACAGGTTTGCCGGGTTCGAAGAGAGACGGGTCTTCTCGTTCCGAAGTCGTCTCGGCGGCATCGGAACGAGAAACCTCGACAACCAGCTGGTCCAGCGAGTTGTGGTAGCTGCGGCCCAGGGTCAGCGGAAACCACGCCATGCCACGTTCCACTTTGCGTTTCACGCCCGTGGCTTCGGTCAGCCGCTGAAATTCTTCCTTCTCGTAGGCATATTCCGTTTGCAGCAGCGCACGCTGCCGTTGGAGGATTGTGATTGGACTTTCTGCCATGACTTCGATGTTTTTGGGTGCGAAGGTAATAAAAAGTTTAATGTTTCTGGAGTAAAGTTTCGTGAAAAATCCATTTGAGGCAGAAAAAACAGTAAAAATAGGGATAAATAGTCAAATTACTCAAGACTTTAAACTTTAAACTATAAACTTTTCCTTATCTTTGCAGGCAAAATGACACAAAATGAACATTAGAACCTTCATAGAACGTCCCATTTTGGCGGGAGTGATTTCTATCATGATTGTTATCGTGGGTGCCATTGGCCTCACGCAATTGCCCATCGAGCAATTCCCTGATATTGCGCCACCGACGGTCAGCGTTGGGGCCAACTACACGGGAGCCAATGCGGAGACGGTGCAGAAATCCGTGGTGGTTCCTTTAGAGGAAGCCATCAATGGCGTGGAGAATATGCTCTACATGACTTCCAATGCCTCCAACAACGGCTCGGCACGTATCAACATCTTCTTCAAGCAGGGCACAGACCCGGATATGGCTACGGTGAATGTCCAGAACCGCGTGGCTCAGGCGCAGGGACTGCTGCCGGCCGAAGTCACCCGAACAGGTGTCACCGTCATGCGTCGCCAGACTTCCACGCTGAAATCACTTGGCCTCTACAGTCCCAATGGAACCTACGACCTCGCCTTCCTCAACAACTATTTCAAAATCAACATCGAACCGCGTTTGAGTCGCGTGCCGGGGGTGGGCGAAGTGGATGTTTACGGAAGCAACTATTCCATGCGCATCTGGCTTGATCCGGCAAAGATGGCACAACAACGACTGATGCCCTCGGACATCACGGCGGTATTGGCAGAGCAGAATGTGGAGAGTCCGGCAGGAACGTTGGGTGAGGAAAGTGACAACACGTTTCAGTACGTCCTGAAATATCGTGGTCGCTATGAGGAGGAAGTGGACTACGAGAACTTAGTTATCCGCGCAGACCCTGACGGCACGGTACTCCGCCTGAAAGACGTGGCGCGTGTGGAGATGGGTTTGCAGGGCTACGCCATCGAAGGTGAGATCAATGGGCATCCCGGTGCCAGCTGTATGATTTCGCAGACGCCGGGCTCCAACGCCAACGAAATCATTATCGCCATAGACAAATTGGTGGAGGAAATCCGTAAGGATCTGCCAGCAGATATGGAACTCATCGACCTGATGTCCACCAAGGACTTCCTGGACGCCAGCATCAGCAGTGTGGAACGAACCTTGCTGGAAGCGGCTGTCCTCGTGGTCTTGGTGGTATTGCTGTTTCTGCGCTCGTGGCGTGCCACGCTGGTGCCGCTGGTAGCCATTATTGTTTCGCTGGTAGGTACCTTTGGTTTTCTTTATATCGCAGGCTTCTCGCTGAACACCTTGACGTTGTTCGCCCTCGTCCTGGTGATAGGAACGGTAGTGGACGACGCTATCGTGGTGGCGGAGGCGGTGCAGTCGAAATTAGATCGGACCCACCCCCTGACCCCTCCCTGTGAAGGAGGGGAGCAGTCACCACTGACTGTTGAGGAGAATGCTGCCCGTCTGACTCATTCTACTCCCTCCCTCACAGGGCGGGCGGGGGGTGGGTCTGCAACCCTCTCCGCCATGCACGAAATAACCACCGCCCTCATCACCTCCACGTTGGTCTTTATGGCTGTGTTCATCCCCGTCTGCTTCATGGGTGGAACGAGCGGTATCTTCTACACGCAGTTTGGTCTGACGATGGCTGTCGCTGTCCTGATATCGATGATTAATGCGTTGACGCTGAGTCCTGCTCTCTGTGCGAGGCTGCTAAGAAGATCCAAGAAAGCTCAGGGGAGTAATCGGGCTAATGGGGAAAATGGGTCTAATGGGGTCAATGGGACTAATGGGGATAATGGGACTAATGGGGGAAGTGGGGCTAATGGGGAAAATGGGTCTAATGGGGTCAATGGGACTGATGGGGTCAATGGGACTGATGGGGTCAATGGGACTAATGGGGAAAATGGGTCTAATGGGGAAAATGGGTCTAATGGGGTCAATGGGACTAATGGGGAAAATGGGTCTAATGGGGTCAATGGGTCTAATGGGGGCAATGGGACTGATGGGATTAATAGAGCATACATTGTTTACAACAGCGCTGTGAGATGGCTCATAAACAGGAAATGGTTGGTGGGAGTGTCTGTTCTCGCCGCCCTTGCTGCTTTCGCCTACTTCCTGCGGACTACCAAGACGGCGCTGGTTCCGGATGAGGATATGGGTGTCATCTACGTGACCGTTCAGACACAACCCGGAAGCACGAAGGCGGAAACACACTTGATGATGAACCGCGTGGAACAGCTCATCAAGGACCTTCCGCAAATCAAGGCTTACAGCAAGAGCGTGGGTGTCAGCCGTATGGCTGGACAGAGCTCCAATAATGGTATGTTCCTCCTGCGACTGAAAAATTGGGATGAGCGCAAGGGCAAGGGCGACGACCTCAAGAGTGTCATGGCGGAAGTCAACCGCCGCGTCGCTGCAATCCACGAGGCGAAAATCATGGCGTTCACACAGCCGATGATTAGCGGCTACGGCGCCACGAATGGCTTCGAGCTGCAGGTGCAGGATCATCAGGGCGGTTCCGTGGATTCGCTCCTGCTGCATACCCAGCGCCTCATTGCTGCCCTGCAGGCGCGTCCGGAAATAGCGCGCTCGCAGACCTCCTTCGACAACCGCTATCCGCAGTACCGCCTCACGGTGGATGCGGCCCGCTGCAAGCAGTCTGGCGTCTCGCCCTCCGATGTCCTCGCCTGCCTCTCTGGATATATCGGCGGCAGTTACTCTTCGAATATGAACAAGTTCTCCAAGCTGTACCGCGTCATGGTGCAGGCAGAGGTCAATGCTCGGATGGACGTACAGGCCTTGAATAATATGTATGTGCGTACCGCATCTGGAACAATGGCTCCCCTGTCCGGCTTCGTACAGCTTAAACCCATCTTGGGAACTGCAAACCTCACCCGCTTCAACCTCTTCCCTGCCATTCAGGTTAGTGGTATGCCGGAGAAGGGCTACAGCTCTGGTCAGGCCCTGCAAGCCGTTCGTGAGGAGGCGGCGCGCATCCTGCCCGAGGGCTACGGCTACGAATTTGCAGGTATGAGTCGCGAGGAGGCTTCGGCAGGACAGAACACCATCTACGTCTTCGCCGCTTGCATTGTCTTCATTTATCTCATACTCTGCGCCTTGTACGAGAGCCTGCTCATCCCCCTTGCTGTTATCCTTAGCGTCCCTTTCGGACTGATGGGTTCGTTCCTCTTCGCCCAGTGGTTTGGATTAGAGAACAATATCTACATGCAGACGGGTGTTATCATGCTTATCGGCCTGCTCTCCAAGACCGCTATCCTACTCACGGAGTACGCCAGTGAGCGTCGTCGTGCGGGGATGACCATCGTTCAGGCGGCCCTCTCTGCTGCTCAGGTGCGTCTGCGTCCCATCCTGATGACTTCGCTGACGATGATTTTCGGACTGTTGCCCATGATGTTTGCTACGGGTGCTGGAGCGAACGGTAACATCTCGCTCGGCGTGGGTACCGTGGGCGGTATGCTCATAGGCACTATCGCCCTCTTGCTCTTCGTCCCCTCCCTCTTCGTCGTGTTTCAAACCCTGGAGGAAACGTGGAGGATTAGAGAATAGTATGATTGCAACCACCCACTGTATCGCAGTTGGATACAGGGGTGATTCATGTCTTGGGTGGTTGTGGAAGGGATTACGCTTTGCCCACTTCCAAGTAGCTCTTCAACGCTTGCACATAGGTCTCAAAAGCTTTGAGACCTGCGGGCGTTATGCGGCAGATGGTGCAGGGACGTTTGCTCTTAAAAGTCTTCTCGACGGTGATGTAACCTGCCGCCGATAGCTTCTCCACTTGCACGCTGAGGTTGCCTGCCGTAGCTCCCGTCTGCTCCTTGATGTACGGGAACTCGGCCTCGTCAGCGCTGATGAGAAGCGACATAATGGCCAGTCGCAGCTCGGAGTGCAATAGTGGATCTAATGGCTGGAACATAGGCTATTTCTGACGTTTGAGCATCAGGCCTGGGAGCGTCAGGCCGATGAATGCGAAGAGGGCGACGATGATTCCAGGAATCAATCCTTGCACCACTCCGCAATAGTTGGAAATGTCGGCGGCAATGTAGGCAAACAGCGTCCCTGTCACGTTGAAGGTTTCCCAGATGAAGCCTCCGATGCCCCCAATGATGCCGCACCAGACCAGCCAACGGCTCTTGAGGATATAACCCGTAATGGTCACACACATGCCCATCAGCAACAGGATGGTTCGGAAAGGCTGAATCATGAGTCTGACGGCGACATCAGGGGACTCTGTACGAGCCACCAGAAAGTCGAATAAGTTGGCAAAGACGAAAAACGAAAGTGCGAAGATGGCGAAGGTGAGCCACGTCTTTGCCACCATCGTGCCAAAGAGACTGCTTGGGGTGGGCGGCTGGTTCCGCTTCGCGTAGCGCGTGAAACCATATATAATAAGTGGTAGTGCGAAATATAGCAAGTAGAAGGCGCTGTTGTTGGTAAAGAATGTACAGATACCGATTACCAGTGCAGTGCCCATCGTGCAAAGTCCTGCAATGTAGAGCGATAGTCCTACGTCCTTCGATACGTCCTTGCGGCTCTGTGCAATCTGTGTGGTAATGATCTCCAAACTGCGTTCTGCAGTCATGTTGTTGTTTGCTTCCATTTCAATTGTAATTTTAAATGTTAATAATTTGTTTTTGAATTGTCCGCTCAGCACCATGCGAGTTCTCTTGATGTATCAATTGATAAGGTAGAGCGAACGTTTGAAGAACTGTTTCGCCTCCTCTTTCCTCCTGCAGTAAGGGCGGATTTGGCGCTGCATTACCGGTTTGCGAGTGCAAAGGTAGATAGGTTTATTTTATAAACCAAATTATTTTATAAATATTTTCATTCTTCCCCCTATTTTTCTTCTTTTCCCCCTCTTTTTACGCCTAAATATTCATCTTTGAGCCCAGAAACGTGCAAAAACAATGATCCCGATTGTCACGCACGGGATGGTTTACACGCCAATGACCACGGCAGAACACAGAACACAATGAAGTCATCTGTGGTCTGCGTTCAGGAGACCGCATCCTCACAAGCAGCCACGAAGCATTTGGCGATGCGATGCGGAAGTCCAGAAGTGGTGACAAAGACTCAGCGGGACAAAAGGGAGCCGTTTTGCAGGGCTTTGTATATTTATATAGGAAAGAGTTCTGGTATTTGGCGAAAAATCTCTATCTTTGCCGCCGTAAAGTCAACAATTGTCCCATAGAACGTTTCCAAATGAAGAAGTTTTTGTCTTTGCTCGCCTGCCTCGTGCTGACAGCCTTGCCCCTCTGGGCAGAATCGTATCTGACGCTGAACAGCCCCACGTCGGGACTGACAGCGGAGTTCACCATCACTTCGAAAGTTCCTTACCTCATCGTTCGCGATGCCGCAGGAAAACAGGTGGCGAAGGTGCGGCTGGGGGTGAAGACCTCCACGGCAAACCTCGCCACGGGACTGACCTTCGTCAGTGCCACCGAACCCGAGGTCGTCGAAGAGAGCTACGTGGCTCTCCACGGCAAACGGTCGTCGGTCAACAACACAGCCAACAGTGCCGAGGTGACAGTCGCCAACAGTTCGGAACAACAATTGAAGATAGAGGTTCGCGCGTATGAGGACGGCGTGGTGTTCCGCTACAAGCTCGACGCGGAGCCCAGAGAGAAAATCAGCTTCTCATCCGAGGCCACCAACTATCAGATACCTACCAAGGCGCACCGTTGGCTGCAGCCTTTCAACACTAGCTACGAGGCGGACTTTCCCTATCAGGCTTCCGGCGGGCGGACGGGCACCTGGGGATATCCTGCCCTTTTCGAAGCCGACGGCACCTTCACCCTCATCACTGAGGCGAACATCGGGCGCAACTACAGCTCCACGCATCTCGACAACAGTGCCAGCGGCGGACAGTATCAGGTCAGCTATCCCTTCGACTACGAGGGTTATAACAAAGGTGCCACGAACCCTACGTGTACCGGTCCCTGGACGTCGCCTTGGCGCGTGATGATTATCGGTAGCCTAGCCACCGTAGTGGAATCCACCCTTGTGGAGGATGTCTCCGAGCCCTGCGCCATCGCGAACACCGACTTCGTGCAGCCTGGACGCGCCGCCTGGATTTACTGGGCGTACAACCATAGTTCCAAGGATTATCAGATATGCACGCAATATGTGGACCTCGCCGTGAAAATGGGGTGGGAGTACGTGCTTATAGACTGGGAATGGGAACAGATGAGCAACGGCGGGGGCATTGAGGATGCCGTTCGCTACGCCACCAAACGGGGCGTGAAGCCCCTGCTCTGGTATCACAGCAACGACGCCAAGATGCAGAACACCAGCCAGCGCCGCTCGGAATTCGCCTGGCTAAAGCGCATCGGCGTGAAGGGAGTGAAGATAGACTTCTTCGAGAGCGACAAGCAGCACACCATGCAGTACTTCGCCGACATCCTCGAGGATGCAGCCAAGTACCAGATTATGGTGAACTTCCACGGTTGCACCATCCCCCGAGGTTGGAGCCGCACGTACCCGCATCTGATGTCGCAGGAGGCGGTCTTCGGTGCAGAGCAATATAACAACGGCGGCACCATGACCACCCAGGGAGCTCGCATCAACTGCCTGCTGCCTTACACCCGTAACGTGGTGGGTCCCATGGACTACACTCCCGTGGCATTCACCGATTCGCAGCACCCGCACACTACGACTTTCGCCCACGAACTGGCCCTCTCCGTGGCGTTCGAATCAGGCATCCAGCATTGGGCAGACCGTCCCGAGGGTTTCTATGCCCTGCCGCTGATGGCCAGGCGCCACATGATGCAAGTACCTGTGGCATGGGACGAGACACGCTTCGTCGATGGCTATCCCGAAAAGTCATTCATCATCGCCCGCCGCAAGGGCGACTGCTGGTACGTCGCAGCCCTCAACGGCACCAACAAGGCTGCCAGCTACGACATCCCGCTGAGTTTCCTCAGGCCTGGAACACATCATGTATCCTGCATCGCTGACGGTACGGAAGCGCGTAAGTTCCAGTTCTCCACCCACACGCTGTCCCGCGACAGCCAGTTCCACATCGACTGTCTCCCGCGCGGCGGCTGTGTCCTCATCCTGCAGCCCACAGACTCTGCCTCAGTCCCTGAAGGGGCACCTTCGGGTTTCACCCCCGATGACCTCTCCACCCTGATCCAGCAATCCCAGTCCCTGCTCGAGGTGGCCGAGCAGCGCATCGGCGACAATTCGGGCGACTTCCGCAAGGACGCCGTCAAGGAACTCAGTAAGGCCGCCCTGTTGTGCAGCAACGTCCTTGACGCCCAAGGCACCAATGCCGAGCTCTACAGCGCTTACCTCCAGCTCCTTGTCGCCTACAGCAACTTCGAGGAGTACGGACACGCCGAAGGAGGCCTCATCACTATCACCTCCAAGATGGAGGACATCACCCGCGAATACCTCGTGGAACCCCGCAACTTCAGCCGCGATGACGACGGCGACAGCGAGCCTACCACCCGCTTCGGCCTCCTCGCAGAGCCCTGGCAGGTCACCGAGAACATCATCAACCAGGATAACGGCTCGCACGGCGGTTTCGACAGCTTCGAGGGCGGACGCGCCATCTCCGTAGAGAAATGGGACGGCGGCGAACCTGCCATGGTGAATGACAAAATCTACCAGACCACCTCTCAGCCCGTGCCCGCAGGAGACTACTACCTCCACATCTCCGTCACCTGCCGCTCGGGCCTTGGCAACAGCGGCTGCATCCTGAAGGTGGCGCGCGGCAACCGACTACCCAACAAGGGCGAGAAGAGCGCTGACCTGCTCGCCAGCTTCGATATGACGAAGACAGACTATTCGGGCGAATACGATGTTTGTAAATTCCACCTCGACGAACCTGCGGTGCTCACCATCGGATGGGTGCTGAACCTTCCGCAGAACGAGGGTAACCACGCCTTCCGTGTCACCGCCATACGCCTGAAGAACAGCGCTGGCCAGGATCTCTCTGCCACCTACCTCGGCAACTACCAGAACATACAGCGCTGTGACCGCTCGTACGTCCGCTTTGGACACCCCACCCACTGGCAGGTCGCAGACTTCTGCATCCCCCAAGGTAACGACGGCACCAAGGCAGGCATCGACCGTTACCCTGGTTATGACTGCCTCTCGCTCGGTGTCTGGGACGATGCCTCCGCCGCAATTTCCGACGGGTCACCAACGGGTTTCTCCCTCGCCGATGCCCGCATCTATCGCCAGGTGACGCTGCCCGCTGGGCGCTATTACTTCTGTGCCAGCTATGAAGCCTGCTACAACCTCAGCAGCGCCTATATGTTTGCTTCCACCGTAGTGCCCGACGGTGAGCTGTCGGGTTCCTCAGCTTCTTCACCCCCTCTCCCCCTCACCGCCAGCCAAACCCTCACCTCAGCTCTCGCCTACTACGCTCTGCCAGGCACGCCCGCCAGCAGCGATTTCTACGGAATCACCTTCACCTTGTCTTCGCCTACCGAGCTCTGCCTGGGCTGGAACGCTGACCTCACCACCGCCGCCCAGCAGGAGTTCCGCGTCCGTGCCGTGAGATTACTGCGCGACACCACCTACGACCCCGTGGGTGTGAAGGAAGTGAAAAGTGACGAAGTGAAAGGTGAAAAATGGGCAAGCGCAGTCTTCGACCTCGTCGGACGTCCCATCGCCACCCGCTTGTCCTCCAGCCCATCGCCACTGCCCAAGGGAGTGTACATCGTCGGTGGCAGAAAGGTCATGGTGAAATAATCTGTAACGGTTGTCACTCCGTAACTCATCATCAAAAAATGTCAACTGAAATTAGGAAAGACATCAAATCGTCACTTCGTCACAGATTTATCACCTTCGTCACACCTTTCGTCACACTTATAAGCGACCAATAATCAATCAGTATGTTTGCGTAAATCTCTATTTGTGACGAAATGACGGGATTTTCTTTCCTCTCGTGCCCGCGCGCGTATGAGCGCGAGAGATGTTTGAGAACATCCCTATTGTTTCATCGAACACGTAAGTACGAAACCACAAACACGTACGGACGAAACCGCAAACACGTATGGACGAAACCGCAAACACGTACGGACGAAACCATAAACACGTATGGACGAGTAAAGCGTTTGACAGAGGTCAAACGGTCTGCATATCTATATCTATTTTTCAAAAACATTATAATAAAAGACAGATATGCGAAAAGGCAAAGACGGATTTATGAAGCTGAGTTGTCGAAAGTTGAATGACATAACCGTATATCGTTCGCTGGAACAGATGAAGATATCATCAAATTCATGGCAAAGGTTGCAAAAAAACTCATGTCTCTGACCTCGCGGGCGAAGAATTAAGTGTATTTATGAGTTTTTTCCAAAAAAAACGTCCTTTTCTGAATATTTTTCGATTATTAAGGTCTCATTTACAATTTAATATCATATCTTTGCGGGAGAAATCACAAAAATAAACCAATAAACTATCCATCAGATGACCAGAAATCAAATCTTGCGAGGACCGTCGTGGCTCACTTGGCTCCCGGTGGCCCTGCTGGTGTGGCTGATGCCAGAAATGGCGGCAGCTACTCATGTTGACCAGGCCTATAATTACATGGTGATGCTCAACGGTTCAAACACCATCCGCATCCAGGTGCCTGTCTATGACCAGGCAGGTGCCGACTGCTGGGTGAGCGATGGTAAACTCAATGTGTCGTGGACCGATGATTCCGGTACTTCGCGTTCAACGACGGCGTTCCGCTGGTGGCGCAATGGTGAAACCGACCAGAGCAGCAAGGACATTTACGTTCACTTCTTAACCTCGGTGGGAGGCAGTTTCGATGTGACGCAAGGCAATTCGACCAATCATTTCACCCTGACGCAAGGGGGCGGTGAACAGGAGCGCCTGGTATATCGTAACACCGACGGCAAGACCTACAACGTCTATGCCGTGTGGACACTGCCCTACGACATGCTGGGCAAGACGCTGAAGTTCACGTGGGACGTGGAGCGCGACGGCAACAGTCGCTACAAGGAGAAAGTGCCGGGACTCAGTGACGTGACCCTTTCCGTACCAGCGGCTGCCGACGTGGTGTTCCCGCAGGTGACGATGGCCACCATCGCCTACAGTGAGCAGGGTATGCTGGAGATACCTTGGTTCATCGGCACCACCAAGCTGACGGCGGCGCGCTATGAGTACACGGACGCTGACGGTCATGTCGTCAGTCAGACCCTACCTGCCAACGAGAACAGTGGTACCATCTATTTAGATGCCACCGTGCCTCACAACAATTTCCACGTCATCGTGAGCTATCAGGACGGGAGCTACTCCATCGATAATATTTCTTCGAAGACCCAGAACCTGAAGATGATTCACGCCCCGATGGGCTTCACCGCCATGCCGTTAGGAGGCAACAAGGCGAAGGTGCAGTTGGCATGGAACATCCAGTATCCAGGCACAGAGGATATGTTAGAGACCGACTTCTTCGAGATACAGCGCTCGCTGACAGGCCGGGAGGAGGACTTCGTGTCCATCGGTGTGGAAGCTTTTGTACTCAACCCGGACAAAATGTCCTATACATATATCGACAGCACCCTGGTCGATGCCATCAGCGAAGCACAGCTTGAGGGTGGCGGCACGCTGCCCAACCTCACCTATCGTGTGCGCCGCATGTGCAGCCAAAACTGGGGGTGGAGTGGCAATCCCGCTGCCGCCACGGCCTCATGCGTGGTGGATGACCTGCACCTGCTGCGCATTGCCCGTTACACGGCACAGTGGGAGGACGAACGGGCCTACACCGTACGTGTCTCGTGGGACTATGCCGATGAATCTAATGCCGTGTGGACCACTGGCGCAGCGATGAAACTGCGCATCACCATGACCAATCGCCAGGGCGAGACGGTGGATTCACTCATCTACACGCTCACGGCCGACGAGCGCGACGCCCGCCAAAAGGTGGTGAACCTCACGCGACCCTGCGTAGATTATAAGGTGGAACTGTACGTGGAGCGTGGCACTTCACCCATACGCCTCTGGGAGGAACTGGAGTCCTACTATTTCCCCATCCGCAGCGAGGCAGACTGGCAGGCCTTCTGCCAAAAGGTGAAGGATGCCCAGGGACGGTATGACGTCAATGTCCGCCTCTATGCCGACGTGAGCACCGCTGTCAGTGCGGGAGGTGACACCTATCCCTTCCGGGGCATCTTTGACGGCAACGGCCATACGCTCCAGATGGATATTCATTCGTCCAACAGCTTCGAAGCTCCCTTCCGCTATGCCAAAGACTATACCATTCGGAACCTGCGGGTGACGGGTACTGTCTCTGGCGGCATACACTCCGCCGGACTGGTGGCACACAGCCATGCCACCAATGGTCATCGCAACACCATCACAGGCTGCCGTATCTCTGCCACGGTGAACTGTAGCGACAGATACGTGGGCGGCCTCATCGGTCATGGTCACAGTGCCAATCATGACATTACCAACAGCCTCTTCGACGGCAAGCTCACAAGTACCGCTTCCGATGCTTACGGAGGTGTCATCGTCGGTTGGGAAGATGGTGAAAACGAGAACTGCATCACCAACTGTTTGGAGAAAGGAAGCTACCAGGGCATTGCAAATATAGACCTATGCTACGTCGATGACAAGAGCGGCAGCGGGAAGGGCATAGCCTACAACAACAGCGGCAGCAACAGGAACAACTGGAGCTTCTACGGCTGGGGAGGAGACAATTGTATCATCATCAGCAACGCTGCAGACTGGGACTTCTTTTGCGAGGCGGTGTATACAGCCGATGGCAAAAGAGATGTAAATGCCGTGCTGTATAACGATATCAGCATCACTACCAATAGATGTGTAGGTACGAAAAACAAACCATACCGAGGCACTTTCGACGGCAACGGCCATACGTTACATATCAACATCGATACCAGGAATTATCTCTATGGAGGGGTGTTCTCTGCTATAGCTGGAGCTACTTTCCAGAACCTGCACGTCACGGGTACCATCACGGGTTACAAGGAATCAGGAGGTTTGGTTGGCTATGTGAGTGGAAGCACAACGAATTACATCAAGAACTGCCGGGTTTCAGCATCTGTAAAAGCTTCGGGGATTTCCTATTATGTAGGCGGCTTCGTCGGATGTTCCTACAGTACCTCACAACTCTATATCACAGACTGCCTTTTCGACGGACAATTCAGCGCCGAGAGCTTTTATCAACCCTATTGCGGCGCCTTCATCGGATATGGCAGTGGTGAATGGATACTTGAAAGAAATTATGAGAACGGCACTGCACCGGGTATGAACCATTTTGGTATGTGTTTTCGCAGCGGCTATTCCGCATGGGGTGGTAACGCATCGAACTATTCTGCCCACGGATGGGGTGAGATGGCTACTGATGCCAACAGGAACCTGACAGACCAGGCCGTTGCCGTTGAGCTGTTGGGCAGCCAATGGGAACTGAAGGACGGCAAGGCAGTTCCAGTCATGGCCACCGACGTGCTGCAGGAATTGTCTGTCGAGTCGCTTCTGGCCACCCTGGGCGGTGGTTGGAAGGAGGAGAACGATACGATCATCCCTTTGACCCCGATGTTCAGCTACGCTGCTGCCACCTATCCCCCGCCCACGCTGCCCAACTTCTATCACGAGAGCACGGGCAAGATTGACAAGACGCTGAAGACGGCGACTCGCCAAAGCAGCGTACTGCTGACGTGGACTACCGACGGTAACCCCATCGACTACTTCACCGTACTGAGGAGAGTGAAGGGCGGCAGCGACGAGGACTGGATTCCCGTGGAAACCGACATTGACCAGTTGAGCTATGAGGACAAGACCGTATCGCCCCTGGAAGACTATGAATACAAGGTGCGGGCCACCAACGACTGCGAGGGCGTGAGCTACACCGAGACGAATGTGGTGGAGGGTGCCTGCAAGCACACAGGACTCCTGGAGGGCTATGTGCGCTTCAACGACGGCACAGGCGTATGCGGCATAGATGTGGAAATTGCCTCGGGCGACACCAAGGTGACGGTGACCACCGACGAGAGCGGCTACTTCGTGGCCGATGAACTATCGTACAACGGACAGAGGAGCATCACCTACACCGTGACACCCGCCGCCACGGGCGGCATCGCGCTGGAGTGCGAACAGTATGCCGTCAGCTTCAACGACCACTCGAACCATGTGGTCGTCCACGAGTTCACCATCACCAACGGCCTGCAGTTCAACGCCTACGTGATGTACGACGGTACGAGTATCCCCGTGAAGGGTGTGCGCTTCCGCGTGAACGGCCAACTGCTGCACAACGCCAAGGGCGAATATGTGGAGACCGACTTCGAGGGGCATGTCCAGTTCTACGTGATGAACAACACGCGCAGCAGGATACAGACCGAGATGGAAGGTCACACCTTCGTGGACGGCGGCTGGTACAAGAGTCCGGACGGCGTGGTGCTGACCGACAAGGTGGGTCGGGCCTACTTCTACGATGCTACGCTGGTGAAACTGACCGGTCGTGTGGTTGGCGGCAATGACCAAGGCAACCTGCCATTGGACAACAACCTGTCGAAGAACAATCTGGGCGACGACCTGACGATGGTGCTCACCTTAGAGGGCGACAACACGTCGTGGTTGGTGTATGACAATGTGAACCCCGCGCTGACGACGCGCAACCTTACGTTCCAGCACCCGGGCGGCGGTGACCACAAGACTGCGGTCGAGGTGCAGCGCAAGCGCATGGTGGTGAAACCCGACTCCGTGACAGGCGAGTATGTGCTGATGCTGCCGCCTGCACGATGGAAGGTGCAACAAATATATTGCGAGGGCTACGCCACGCTGTTCCAGGACGGTCAGGTGAGTGAGGTCATCGACCTCAGCGAGTGCCTCGTTCCTGATACCGTGGCGTATGAAGGCACCTTCACCGATGCTGAGGGTCACAGCGTCTATCAGCCTCAGGAAACCTATCACTATCGCTACGACCGCATCTACCATGCGCCCGTGGAGATCACCTACCGCCAGGCTGGCTACGACACCTTCGACTATTTCGGCGACAAGAGCTACGTGGCGCAGACCGTAGGCGGTGACCGGGCCGAGGTGCCCTTGGTTTACCAGAGCGGCGACACGGTGTGCTACACGTTCGGTTATCCCGTGTTCAGCCTGGAGCGCCGGTATGCGATTCAGCTTTCCGTGGTGGAACGCTATCCGTGGAACGGCGTGAAGGGCAGTGCGAAGGCGGACGTGGTGAGGATTGGCGGTGGGAAGGTCATCGTCCACAACGGCATGAAGAACGGTCTGCATCAGGAGACGGTGCAGCTCGACAGCGTGGGCGAGGGTCGCTTCATCCTCGAAGCTGAACAGACCACGCGACTGCTGACGGGCGAAGATGCGCTGCGCACGGTGACCATGACCTTGGAGCAGGACGGAACGACCTACGAGGCTCAGCCCCTGAAGGGCTACATCCTGAATATGTTTGCCACTGGCGGCTCCAAGGACGTGCTGGTGAACGGACAACCCCTGCTCATCGACATCCTGCGTGACCCGCCAGGCGGCAGCAGCAGTGCCACCCTGTCGAAGGGCTCGACGTTGAAATACACCTATACCCTGGACATGAAACTGCGTGCCGGCTTGCATCTGAACATCGTCACGGGTTCCAAGCTGGACAACTTCCAGGGTACAGTGGCCACTGCTGCAGGTGCAGGCTCTGTGGCCGGCATCATCAACAGCAACGACAACCAGGAGCTGATAGACTTCGAATACGCCTTCAACATGGAGGGCCATCGCGCTTTCTCCTACACGATGAACGTCAATCAGGACATCACCACGAGCAACGAAGCGACGATGGTGGGTGCGGATGCCGACTTGTATATCGGTATGGTGCAGAACATGGTGGTGACCCCGATGTCCACCATCCGCGCCATTCCCGACAGCCTGTATCGGCAGATGCTGGGCCGACTGGGTGGCGGTCAGACAGCAGGCATCCATTCGGAATACGGTACGCTGGTGGAAATCGCCGAGGGGCGTGACGCGGCCGGCAACAAGTTCCATCTGGTGCGGGACGAGTCGATAGGCTATGGTCCGAAGGTGGAATCACAGTTCGTCCATTCGCAGAAGTATATCCTGACACAACTGATTCCCGAAAAGGTGAGGGAACTGCGCAACCTGATGTTCACAGGCACCAGGGACGAGGCCCAGCGCAGGGCCGACGCCACGGGCAGGCCCGTCTATTGGTCGAAGGTGGATGCTGACAATGAGCAGTTTGGCGTGGACTACGAGATGGTGAAGCCCACTGGCGTCACAACGGACTTCAGCGACGAGGCCGGTGAAATCCATCAGATTATCTTCGCCTGGGTGCAGATGGTGGCTCAGAACGAACACGAGAAGCTGAATGCCACAGAGCTGGTGACGAACTACGACGTGGATGGCGGTACGCGGGTGACGTATAGCGAAGCCTTCGGGAGCGACTATACCCTCTCGAACTACTACTATCTGCCGGGCATCCTGGCTGCCACGTACTTCGATGAATCGGGTAAGGACATGGCCATCACGGCCACCTCCATCGTGGGTGTCAAGGTCGTGCAGTTCATCCTCAATGCCATCTATCATAATCATGTCAACGAATCCACCACCACGTCTGGGACGTCGGCCGACCCGGAGAGCCAGGGAGGCTTCGAGACGGCAGTGAATTTCTGTGGCAGTACGTTCAAGTTCAGCCTGCTGCCCGTTATGGAATATAGCGTGAAAGACCTGTCCGGCGAATCGAAGTCCTTCAGCCGTAAGGAGAGCTTCAGTATCGTCATGGACAAGAGGAGCCACCTGAACTTCGACCTCTACCGGGTGCAGACCGATGCGGCCAGCGTGCAGGCGGCTGGTCTGCTCGATGTGTTCACCAACCAGAACTTCTATGACGGTGTGGAGTACGTGGAAGAGCACCTGCGGCGTGGCAACTCGCTGCCCGATATCCGCTACAGCCGGGGCTACGTCTATCGCACGCGTGGCGGTGCCACCTGCAACCCGTGGGAAGACGAGCGGCGGACGCTGTTCTACGACGAGGGTCGCATCCTGGATGAGCGCACGAAGAAGATACAGAACCCGAAGATAACGCTGGACCGTCAGAGCGTGAGCGGAGTGGCGGTAGGCGACCCAGCCCGCTTCAAGGTCTATCTGGCCAACGACAGCGAGCTGCCCGAGGCATCCACAGGCAGCCTGTGCTTGTATAACCTGTTCCTGGAAGAGGGCAGCAACCCCCATGGCGCAAAAATCTATGTGGACGGAACGCCGCTGGGCAGCGCAGGCATCCATGTGTACCTGAATCCGGGTCAGGTGGTGCAGAAGACCATCGAGGTGTATGCCGGCGACGAATTCGACTATGAGGGTCTGCAACTGGCTTTATACTCGCCCAATGACAGGGCCCATGTGTATGACGTGGTCTCGTTCGACGTCCACTACCTGCGCATGGCGGGGGCGGTGAACATCGCATCGCCCGGCGACAAGTGGATCATGAACACCGATGCGCCCTGGAACGACAGGCTCGGCTGGTTCCTGCCCATCACCATCGACGGCTTCGACAAGCACCAGAAGAACTTCGACCACATCGAGTTCCAGTACAAGGAGTCACAGCGCGGCGAAGAGTACTGGACCAACCTCTGCTCCTTCTATGCCGACTCCACGCTGATGGCACAGGCTAATGGCGTGCGCGAGATGATTCCCGAGAACGGCAACATCAACACCCAGTTCTACGGCGAGGGCACCGTGATGGAGAAATCCTACGACCTCCGGGCTGTGCTCTGCTGCAGGGACGGCAACTCGCTGCTCACCTCGGCCTCGAAGGTCATCAGCGGCGTGAAGGACACGCGCCGCCCGCAGCTGTTTGGATCGCCTGACCCCGTGAGCGGCATTGTGAAGCAGGGCGAGGACATCGTCTTCAACTTCTCGGAGGATATAGAATACAACTACCTGAACGCCATCACCAACTTTGAGGTGAAGGGGGAAGTGAACAACGACAACGTGGTGGAGACCGTGAGTGTGCAGTTCATGGAGCAGGCCAGCGTGGAGAGCGAGGCCCAGCGCAACTTCAGCGGCAAGGACCTGACCATCGACCTGATGGTGCGGCCCGACGAGACGGGGCGCGAGATGCCCCTGTTCTCGCACGGCACCAACGGCAAGAAGCTACAGCTGTGGCTGACCGACGACCTGCGGTTGAAGGGCGTGGTGGATGACCAGACGTTCACCTCGACCGAGCCCATAGAGAAAGACTGCTTCACGCAGGTGGCCATGAGCATCAGTCAGGAGGACGGCACGCTGGCCTTCTACAACGGCGGCAAGGAGATTGGCATGTTTGAACTGACAGAACCCTACAACGGGACGGGTACGCTCATCTTTGGCCGCACCAATGAGACGGACCGTTCGAAGAGCCACTACTACCAGGGCCGCATGATGGAAGCCCGCCTGTGGTACCGCGCGCTGACGGGCGCACAGATAGGCACCACCTACGGCAGCAAGCGACTGACGGGCTATGAAATGGGGCTGGTGGATTACTACCCGATGAACGAGGGCAGCGGCCAGTATGTCATGGACCACACGCAGGGCGCCAACGCCCGGCTGATGGGAGCCTCGTGGGCCATGCCACACGGACTGGCGCTGCACCTGGACGGGGAAGAACCCGGACTGGCACTGACCCAGAATGCCCTGAACCGCACGGCGGAGCAGGACTACACGCTGATGTTCTGGTTCAAGACCGACGATGAGGGGCGCGGCGTGCTGGTGAGCAACGGCGCAGGTAGTAAGAACGAGGTGGGCGCCGAGAACCTGTTCAACATCGGTTTTGAGACCGGGAAACTGATGTACCGGTCGAACGGTATGGACGTGGAGGTTCCCGGCAACTACAGCGACGGACAATGGCACCACTACGCCATGACGGTGAACCGTGCGTTCAACGTGGTCAACATCTATGTGGATCAGGAATTGCGCACGACCTTCGCCGCCGACAGCCTGGGCGGCATCAGCGGCGGACACCCGCTCATCGGTGCTGCCCTCATGGACAGGGTGAACGACGAAGGCCACGTGTTGACCACCGATACACGGCAATGGCTGAAGGGTCACATCGATGAACTGTGCTTCTTCGCCCAGGCACTGGATGTCACGCCCATAGCCAAGGCAGGCATCGTACCCGCTGCAGGGGATAGGGTGGCGGCCTTCGTCGGTGACGAGTGCCGGGGTACATGGGTAATGGATAATGGACAATTGGATGCGGTTCTCACCGTCTTCGGCCGCAAAGAAGGTGAGCATGTTACCTTGAAATACTATGATTCCACCCGCAGCCGCGTCCTCACCTTCGCTGATGTCGCAGTGACGCAGCAAGGAACCATAACACTTACAGAATAACTGGGTCCATTTGAAAAAGTTTATCAAGTGGATTTCGCGATAGGTAAAGGCTCGGCTATTCTTTGCGGCGTTCATAATCGTACACGTACTCCAGCGAGGACAACGATTCCTGGCTGAGGAATATTGCCAAGGTCGTAGTAGCGGTGATTCAGGAGATTGGTGGCGTCCGCCCAGAGTTCGTAGTGGCGTGCCGTCCAGCGCAGGCGCAGGTCCAGTGTGGCGTAGGGGTCGTAAGGCACCAGTTGACCAGTGGACTGGGCGTTCTCATAGAGAATGTAACTGCCCATGCGGTTCTGCCAGCGTAGTGTCCACGAGGCAGAGAGGTGCGACACGATGCGGAGGTCCAGAGAGCATACCAGCTTGTGGCGCAGGTATTCCATGGCATAGTTGGATTTATAGATATAGGTGTCATCGCGGCGGTTCTGGTAGAGGTAGGTATAGCCTGCCTGTAGACGTTGGAGCACGGCATCTGGATTGTTGAACAGTTGTGAGAGTTGGAGGGCTGCTGTAGCTTGAAAGCCCATGTTGTCGAGGTCGAAGTTGGCGCTGTGGAAGACGTCGTCGGGGGAGTACATCACCCAGTCAATCAAGTCGGTGCCTCGGTGGTAGAAGAGCTTCGTTGAAAAATTGAAAAATTGAAAAGTTCTCCAAGTATGGAGCGACCAAGGTCGAGCGGAAATATTGAAAGAGCCCTTTACGCCGATTTGGAAGCTGTGGCTCTCCTCTGCACGCATTCCCTGGTTTCCTTCGTGGGTGGGCGATTTGTAATAGAGGTCTGTGAAGGTGGGGAGGCGGAAGCCCTGGTTGTAGGAGGCGAAGAGGCGCCAGTTGGAGGAGAGGGTGTAGGCGAGATCTATGCCTGGATAGAAACGCAGGTGGTCATCGAAGCGGGTGTTCATATTGGCGAGGACGCCCACACTGGCGGTGAAGTGGGGTAGGAGCAGGGTGTGTTCTGCGTTGAGGCTGAGGTTGGTACGTGCATCGTGCCTTGTGTAGAAGAGGTCTCCCTCACCTGCGATGTGGTGGGCGGTAGAGGTAATGGGCTGCCCGAGAGAGGTGCTGTAGATGCCTTCCTCGCGCACTTCTGCTCCGACGGCTGTGCGTCCGGCTATCCAGCGCAGGTCTGCTGTGACTCGTGCTCCGTGGACGTCTGTACGATGGAAGTTTTCGCCGGTTGTGGTGCCTCGGATGAGCTCGAAGTTGTCTATGAGGCGATGCCAATAGACTTCGGGTCGCAGGTGGATGCGCCCTTTGGTCTCGGCGGCGAGACTGATGATGGTGCGGCGGTTACGTTCGTACTGGTTGGGGTAGGCTGCGGAATAGAAGGTATTGGCTCCGTAGGACTTGAAGCTGAATCCGGCCTGGGCTTCCATGCGGAAGTCGTTGGCATCCAGTTCGCTGCGGAAGAAGACATTGCCGCGCTGGAAGTCAGAGTTCTGGGTTGCACCGTCAGAACGGACGGACTCTCCCCCCAACCTCACTGATAAGGAGGGAAAAGACTCTCCCCCCGCCCTCCCTGTTAGGGAGGGAGCGGATACTTTGGAGTCTGATATTTTTTTCCAAAAGGAAATGTGGGCATCGGCTCCCACTGTTCCATACATCCCGCCCATAACGCCGCCTTCAACAGAAAATCTACGGTCATTGGTATTTGCTCCCTCCCTAACAGGGAGGGCGGGGGGAGAGTCTTTGGGGATAGCGGGGGGAGAGTCTGTTTTCTTTGTCACCACATTTATAGCCCCTCCGAAGGCGCTGGCACCATACACGCGGGAGGCGGCGCCCTCGAGGATTTCGATGCGCTCGATGTCGCTGAGGCTGACGGGGAAGTCAGCGGAGAGATGGCCTGTGTGGGGGGAGGTGATGTTGACACCGTTCAGCAGGAGGGTGATTTGGTCGAACGTGCCGCCATCGATGGAAATGTCCGTTTGAATACCAAAGCCGCCGCGTTGTCGGACGTCCACGCCGACGGCTAATTTCAGGAGGTCGTTGACGGTTTGCACCGCCGCTGATTCTATTTGCTGGCGGTTGATGACCTCAACGATGCGGGCGGACTGCAGGGCGGTCAGCGGGGACAGGGAGCCTGCGACGATGACCTCGCTGAGTTCTTCGTCGGAGGCTACGGAGGTGGAGTCGGAAGGAGTAGAGGAAGTGGGCTGAGCAGCTTTGACTTTCGGGAGGTTTACGCTGGAGAGCATGGAAATTGCGAGGACTCCGATGCACACTTCGCGGTGCATGCTGGCAAAGGCAGCATAGCCCTTACGGCAGAACCGATGGAAGATAACCTTTCGCCTCACTCCTCCTTTTCCTGACTCGCGGACGCTCGAAGAAGCGTTGCAAGCGCCGTGTGGTAGAAATACACTTGAGGAATGCTTTCTTTTCATAATATTAAAGGTATAATTAAGTTTGTGAATAGGCATGGTGACCACTCCCTCCCTCATTGGGAGGGTGACGGGGCTTCTAATGGAAGATGGAGAAAAGTCCGCCTTTGGGTTTCCCGAAGAGGTGATCCAATTCTTTGAAGAGTGCTGTGCGGGAGAAGACCACGACGTGATCGCCGGGTAGGATTTGGGTGCGTCCATTCACGAGCTGCCCTACTCCGTTGCGCACGAGACCTCCGATGGTAATTCCCTTGGGTAATCCCAGTTTCATGACGGGACAGCTGGTGACAAGGCTCCCTTCTACAGCCACGAACTCCGCGACGTCAGCATCTGCAATCGTGAGACTCTTGACGCTTGCGACGTCTGCGGCCAGCATCATCTGGTAGATATGGCTTGCGGCGATGGCTTTCTTGTTGATGATGGTTCCGATATCCAGCTTTTCTGCCATCGTGATATATTCGGTGTTTTCCACGAGTGCTACGGTCTTGCGGACTCCCATCCGCTTGGCGGCGAGGCAGGCGAGGATATTCTCCTCGGTATCATCGGTGAGTGCACAGAACGCCTGTGTCTGGCGGATTCCTTCCTCCGTAAGCAGCGCCATATCGCGTCCGTCACCATTAATGACCATGATGTCGTCATTATCCAACAGGTCAGCCAGCTGGTGGCACCGTGAGAGGTCTTGCTCGATGAGCTTGGCTTCCATATAGTCGGGTAGCAGATGGCATGTCTGCACGCTGATGCGTCCTCCGCCCATGATCATCAAACGTTTGACGTCGGCGTAGTTTTCCTTACCCACCAATTGACGGATGTTGGGAACGAATTTCTTGGTGGTCATGAAGTAGGCGATGTCTCCGAGTCGGAGGTCATCGAAACCGCCAGGTATGATGGTGGCTTCGTCGCGCTTGATGGCAACGATATGGTAGGGTGAGTCAGGTGGACAGAGGTCTCGTAGCTGCTGGTCATAGAGTGCGGTAGCTTCCTCTCGTAGCTTGATACCCAGGATGATGAGTGCTCCTTCGTGAACTTCCCACCACTGACGAACCCAGGAGCGACGCACTCCGTTGACAATTTCCTGTGCGGCCAGCATTTCTGGATAGATGAGGGAGCCAATTCCCATCTGCCGGAAGAATTCGAGGTTGCGTTCTTCGATGTATTCTGCGTTGTCGATTCTCGCTACAGTCTTCTTCGCTCCCAGGGAATGGGCGAGGATGCAGCAAGTCATGTTGCGTGTCTCGGAGGGCGTGACGGCGATGAACAGGTCTGCCTGCGGTGTGCCCGCTTCCTTCAGTCCGCTGATACTCGTGGGCGAGACGCCCAGGGTCATCACGTCCAGTCCGTCGGTAGCCTTGGAG
Organism: Bacteroidaceae bacterium; assembly: GCA_017535725.1. GTDB lineage: Bacteria > Bacteroidota > Bacteroidia > Bacteroidales > Bacteroidaceae > Physcousia. The sequence goes on along the minus strand of JAFXTO010000025.1, from coordinate 112,992 downwards.
AGTTTCTCGATATCTGGATCGAGGACAACGATGTCGTGATTCTCTTTCGAGAGGAGGGCGGCGAGGTGGCTGCCTACGGCGCCTGCTCCGGCGATGATGATTTTCATAATGGGCGGGAGTTAATGGGGCTTATAGGGAGGGCCATAGGGTTTATCAACTGAGTAGAGCCCGCTTGATGCCTTCGTGGTCGATGCCGCAGAGCTGTCGGAGTTCTGCAATGGAGCCGTGTTCTACGAAGGCGTCGGGTAGTCCCAGACGGGTAACTCGACAAGTGGCTCCGTGGTCTTCCATCCATTCAAGTACGGCAGTTCCGAAGCCTCCGCAGCGCACCCCGTCCTCGACGGTGACCACCCGGCGGAAGTGTGCAGCTACCTCCGTCAGCAGGCGTTCGTCCAAAGGACGAAGGAAGCGCATATCGTAGTGTGCAACAGAGAAGCCGGGATGTTCTTCCTCGGCCTCGCGCACCGCCTTCACGGCTTCCACGCCGATAGGACCGAGGGTGAGCAAGGCTACGTCCGTGCCTTCCTTCAGGAGACGTCCGCGTCCTACGGGAATCTCCTTCATGGGACATTCCCAGTCGGGGCAGCTTCCGCGTCCTCGCGGGTAACGGATGACGAAGGGGCCGCGGTCGGGCAGCTGGGCGGTGTACATGAGGTGGCGTAGTTCCTGTTCGTCCATGGGTGAACAGACGGTTAGGTTTGGGATAGGGCGCAGGAAAGCGAGGTCGAAGGCGCCGTGGTGCGTGGGGCCGTCCTCACCGACGAGTCCTGCTCTGTCCAGGCATAGCACGACGTTCAGACGCGAGATGCAGACATCGTGGATGATGTTGTCGTAAGCGCGCTGGACGAAGCTGGAATAAATGTTGCAGAAGGGCAGTAGCCCGTCTTTGGCCATACCAGCGGAGAAGGTCACAGCGTGGCCCTCGGCGATGCCTACGTCGTAGGCGCGGTTAGGCATAGCTTCCATCATGATGTTCAATGAGCAACCTGTGGGCATGGCTGGGGTTACGCCAACAATTTTCTCATTCGCGCGCGCGAGTTCTAATAAGGTGTGCCCAAAAACATCTTGGAACTTGGGCGGTAGTCCTTCCTCGTTGGTCTTGATGAGTTCGCCCGTCCGGGGGTCGAAGCGGCCTGGAGCGTGCCACACGGCACCTCCTTGTTCGGCTGGCTCAAAGCCCTTGCCCTTGATGGTGTGGATGTGCAGCAACTTGGGTCCCTTCATCTCCTTGATGGCGCGCAGGGTACGCACCAGCTCGATGACGTCGTGTCCGTCGGAAGGACCGAAGTAGCGGATGTTCATGCCCTCGAAGATGTTCTGCTGGCGGGTGATGAAGCTCTTGAGCGAGTTGTTGAAGCGGATGATACCTTTCTTCCGCTCCTCATTGATCCATCCCCAGGAGACCATCTTGCGAGCAGCTCGGTCGCGCCATCGGTTGTAGGTGGAGCTTGTCTGCAGTCGGTGGAGCAGGTCCTTCATGCCTCCTACGCTGTGGTCGATACTCATGTTGTTGTCGTTGAGTATGATGAGTACGTCGTTGGGCGTGTTGGCTGCATTGTTCAGTCCTTCGTAGGCGAGCCCTCCGCTCATGGCTCCGTCGCCGATTACGGCAACGATGTGTCGCTGCTCTCCCTTCGCCTTGGCCGCAAGTGCCATTCCGAGTGCTGCGCTGATGCTGTTGGATGCGTGACCCGCAGTAAAGGCATCGTACTCGCTTTCCTCGGGTGAAGGGAAGGGCTTGATTCCGTGGAAGTGGCGGTTGGTGCGGAAGGCTTCGCGGCGACCAGTTAGAATCTTATGTCCGTAGGCCTGATGCCCCACGTCCCAGACGATGCGGTCGTAAGGGGTGTTGTAGACGTAATGCAGGGCTACGGTCAGTTCCACTACTCCGAGGCTGGAGGCGAAGTGTCCAGGGTTTCCAGACAGCTCGCGGATGATGTCGTCGCGTAGTTGACGGCACACTTCGGGCAGTTGCTCCAAGGGCAACTGTCGGAGGTCGGCAGGAACCTGTATGTTTTGTAACAGAGAATAGTTCTGTTCGCTTGTTTCGTTCATGCGTATGTTCTTTTCGGCGACAAAGGTACGGAAAAAGTTTAGTGTTTATGGTTTCGAGTTTGTAGTTTTTTGGTTGCAAGCCTGCTTTTTGATGCTTTTTCTGCCTTGGAAATAAACTTTAAACCAGAAAAGTTCTGCTTCCCACAGAAAAAATGCTTATCTTTGCAGCATGATTGCGACGTGAAGTCGTATAGATAATAGTTCTTTGAATAAAGAACCTCTAGTTCCATCATGAACAACGTGAAGTAACCGTTGTCGGAATCATCGTGACAGAGAATTAGCTCACGGCTGTTGACTAATGTCTGTTGTCCACTCAAACGCAGTGCCCAAAGGCACCTAAGAGTCGGTTAATGAATAAAATGAAAAAAATAGAATTATACGAGCCGTGTGCGGTGAAAGACGCTTGCACGGTTCTTAATGGGGAGGGCGGGGGACACCTCGCAGACCTATAATGAAATTGCAAACAACCATTGAGATTTCAAGTCCCGAACAATTGATAGGACTCCGTAATAGGATTGCGTTCCTCGGTTCGTGCTTCGCTGAGAACATAGGTATGCGCATGAGGCAGAGCGGATTGCCTGCGTTGGTCAACCCCTTCGGTGTGCTCTACAACCCGCTAAGCATCCTGCAGGCGCTGACTCAGAACCCCTTGAACGATAACCTGTACTTTGAGGACGAAGACCATCTGTGGCATTGCTGGCTCACGGATAGTTCGAAGAACGCTTCCTCGCAGGCAGCTTGCAAGGCTGGAATCCTCTCGGCCCGCGGTAGGCTGTTCGACTGGAATCCGGATGTCGTCATCATCACTTTAGGCACCAACCGCTACTATGAGCTAATCCCCCTCCCCGTTTCCGGCGGTTCGTCCGCCGGAGCCCCCTCACCTTCCAGTTCCCCCTCACCTTCCAGTTCCCCCTCACCTTCCAGTTCTCCCTCTTCGAGCTCTCCCTTGTCCCCCTCTTCCAGTTCCCCCTCTCCCTCCCCCCTCGTGGTAGGCAACTGCCACAAGCGTCCTCAGACCTTGTTTGCTGAAAAGGAATTAACTGTGGAACAAATGGTTACTATCCTTGAAAGCATCTGCATGCTCTTCCCTCGGGCGCGGGTCATTCTGACGGTCTCTCCTTATCGTTATCAGAAGTATGGCTTCCATGAGAGCCGCCTCTCGAAGGCTGCACTATTATTAGCAGTAGATGCCATCCAGCGGAAGCGTCCGGAGCAGGTGAGCTACTTCCCCGCCTACGAGATTCAGCTGGACGAACTGCGCGATTACCGCTTCTATGCGGAGGACATGCTGCATCCCTCGTCTCAGGCGATAGAGTACATCTGGGAGCGCTTCTCCGCCCGTTTCCTGGACTCCGAGGCTCACCGTTTCCTCAGCGACTACGAGCCAATCCGCAAGGCTCTTATGCACCGCCCCACGAATCCGGAGTCCCCTGCCGCCGTCCGCTTTCATGAGCAAACCCACCAGCGGCTGAGCGAAATCATCTCTAAATACAACATCGAACTTTAATCCCTGTGCCCGACGGTCCATCCGTCGGGGAAATCCTCCATGACCTACTCAATCGAAACAATCGCTACTCTCATAGGTGCCCACCGCGTGGGTAGTGCCGACACACGCATCGACTGGCTGCTGACCGACAGCCGTTCGCTCACCTTCCCCGAGGAATCCCTGTTCTTTGCCATCCGTACACAGAAGAACGACGGGCACCGCTACATCCCAGAGCTCTACCGCCGAGGCGTCCGTGCCTTTGTCGTCAGCCAGGCACCCGAGATGCCTGAGCCCGATGCCAACTACCTGATTGTGCCCTCTCCGCTGAAAGCCATGCAGCGGTTGGCTGAACGCCATCGCGAGGAATTCAACATCCCCGTCGTGGGCATCACGGGTTCCAACGGCAAGACCATCGTCAAGGAGTGGCTGTACCAGCTACTCTCGCCCGACTTCAATATCACTCGCTCTCCGCGTTCGTGGAACTCGCAGATAGGAGTCCCGCTCAGCGTCTGGCGTCTCTCCGAACAGACTCAGCTGGGCATCTTCGAGGCAGGTATCAGCGAGTCGGGGGAGATGGATGCCCTGGAGAGCATCATCCAGCCCACCATAGGAGTCATGACGCATCTCGGATCGGCTCACGACGAGAATTTTGCCGACCGCGAGGAAAAGTGCCGCGAAAAGCTGCGCCTGTTCCACAACGCGCGCGTACTTATTTATAATGCCGACGACGAAATCATCAACGACTGCATCCGTAGGAGTGGCTTCCAAGGAACGCTCATTGGCTGGCATCAAGCAGATTTTGAGGTGCCCTTCCTCGATGCCGCCAGTCAGGAGGACGCGATCCATTGTATTTGCGTCTGTCGCTACTTAGGTCTTCCTGAAGAGGTTATCCGGGAGCGGGTGAAACGGTTGGAGCCAGTGGCCATGCGTCTGGAAGTCAAGGAAGGCAGGGCGGGTAACACCCTCATCACCGACACTTGCAACAGCGACCTCGGCTCGCTGGAGATAGCGCTGGACTTTATGCGCCGTCGTCCGGAGGCAGCAGGTCGCCGCCGCACGCTCATCCTCTCGGATATTCAGCAGTCGGGTCTCACCCTGACGGAACTCTACGGGCAGGTGGCGGAATTCGTGGAGCGTTACGGCGTCGATGAATTTATAGGCATCGGTCCGGAAGTGAGTGCGGGGATGGCGAATAGCCCCCTTCCAAGTTACTCAACGGGAACACCCAGTTCCACTATTGAATCCACCCCGAAGGGGGAGGAGAGTCCTTCGGCTTTGGGGAAGGCGAGACCAGAAGGTCCGGAAACGGCCGTACGTATGTTGCTTTTCCCTTCTGTAGATGCTTTCCTCGCCTCGCCTGCCTTTGCCTCGCTCAGCGACCGCATCGTCCTCATCAAGGGAGCCCGTTCGGCTCGCTTCGACCGCATCACGGACGCCCTCGTCCAGAAGGTTCACGAGACGATCCTCGAGGTGAACCTCTCGGCGGTGGCTCAGAACCTGAACTACTACCGTTCGTTCATGCGTCCGGAGACAAAGATGATTTGCATGGTCAAGGCATCGGCCTACGGAGCCGGAGCCGTGGAAATAGCTCGATCGTTGCAAGACCACCGTGTGGACTACCTCGCCGTGGCAGTGGCCGACGAGGGTGTGGAGTTGCGTCGGGCAGGCATTACGGCGAATATCATGGTGATGAACCCTGAGATGTCCTCATTCCACACGCTCTTTGAATACCACCTGGAGCCGGAGGTCTACAGCTTCCGTCTGCTGGATGCCCTCTCACACACAGCTCGGCGCGAGGGTATTACCAACTTCCCCATCCACATTAAGTTGGACACGGGTATGCACCGGCTTGGCTTCGACCCCAGGCGGGAGATATCGGAGCTCATCCAGCGGCTGCGGTCGCAGAAGGCGTTGATTCCCAGAAGCGTATTCAGCCACTTCGTCGGTTCGGATAGCGATGACTTCGACAACTTCTCGCGCCAGCAGTGGGAACTTTTCTGTGGGGCTGCCGACGAGCTGCAAGCCGCCTTCTCCAACCACATCTTGCGTCATATCTGTAACTCGGCGGGCATCGAGCACTTCCCAGAAAGGCATTGCGACATGGTGCGTCTGGGGCTGGGGTTGTATGGGGTGGATCCCAGAGGGAATAAGCCCGATGGGGAAGCCGCCGGGAACCGACGCCTCGTCCCCATCTCCACGCTGAAGACCACCATCCTGCAGATTCACGAGGTGCCTGCAAATGAGACGGTGGGCTACAGCCGAAAGGGGCATCTCACCCGCGATAGCCGCATAGCCGCCTTGCCCATCGGTTATGCCGATGGCCTCGACCGCCACCTCGGACGCGGAAATGGCTACTGCCTGGTCAATGGGCAGAAGGCTCCTTACGTGGGTAACATCTGTATGGATGTCTGCATGATAGACGTTACGGACATCCCCTGCCAGGAGGGTGACACCGCCGTCATCTTCGGTCCCGATCTTCCTCCCACCGTGCTGGCTGATATCATCGACACCATCCCCTACGAAATCCTCACTGGTGTCTCGCCCCGCGTGAAACGCATCTACTACGTAGACTAATATTCCATACGTAGACTATTATTCCATATAGAAAGAAGAAGGGGGGCCATGAGCCCCCCTGTTCTTTCGATTGCTGCAACGCGTTGCAGTTCTCCATCCATCATTTCAGCACTCCGAGCTCCTTGCCCACCTTGATGAAGGCGGCAATGCACTTGTCGAGCTGTTCACGGTTGTGGCCTGCGGAGATCTGCACGCGGATGCGGGCCTGACCCTTCGGCACCACGGGGTAGTAGAAGCCCGTGACATAGATTCCTTCGTCCTGCAGGCGGGCGGCGAAGCGCTGGCTGAGGGGAGCATCGTAGAGCATCACGGCACAGATGGCACTCTGCGTGGGCTTGATATCGAAGCCGCTGGCCATCATCTTGTCGCGGAAGTAGGTGACGTTCTCCACCAGGCGGTCGTGTAGTTCGTTCGACTCGTCCAGCATCTTGAAGACTTCCAGCGAGGCACCGATGATACCAGGAGCCAACGAGTTGGAGAAGAGGTACGGGCGTGAGCGCTGGCGCAACAGGTCGATGATTTCCTTGCGACCCGTGGTGAAGCCGCCCATGGCGCCACCGAAGGCCTTGCCCAGCGTGCCGGTGTAGATATCCACGCGGCCGTAGGTGTTGTAGAATTCACTTACTCCGCGGCCGGTCTTTCCGACGACACCTGCTGAGTGGCTCTCGTCCACCATCACCATTGCATCGTACTTCTCGGCGAGGTCACAGATCTTGTCCATCGGGGCGACGTTGCCGTCCATGGAGAACACGCCGTCGGTGACCACGATGCGGAAGCGCTGTTCCTGGGCGGCCTGCAGCTGGCGCTCCAGGTCTTCCATATCGGCGTTGGCGTAGCGATAGCGCTTGGCTTTGCAGAGGCGCACTCCGTCGATGATGCTGGCGTGGTTCAAGGCATCGCTGATGATGGCGTCCTCCTCGGTTAGCAGGGGCTCGAAGACACCACCGTTGGCATCGAAGCAGGCAGCATAGAGGATAGTGTCTTCGGTGTGGAAGAAGCGGCTGATGGCTGCCTCCAACTCCTTGTGAATGTCTTGAGTACCACAGATGAAGCGCACGCTGGACATGCCGTAGCCGCGGCGGTCCATCATCTTCTTGGCACCCTCGATGAGGCGCGGATGGTTGCTCAGGCCAAGGTAGTTGTTGGCGCAGAAATTCAGCACTTCCTTGCCGGCCACCTCGATAGCGGCGGCCTGGGGGCTCTGGATGAGGCGTTCCTCCTTGTAGAGGCCAGCCTCGCGAATCTCATTCAGCGTCTGCTGAAGATGTTCTTGCATTTTTCCGTACATGGGTTAGTGAGTTTTTGAGTTGATAAGATTTTGAGTTTATGAGTTTATAAGTTTATGAGTAGATAAGTTTTGAGCTTTTGAGTTTATAAGTTTCTGGGTTTATAAGTTAATATGTTAATGTCTATAAGGTCTTGCGTTGAAAATCGGTGCAAATATAATGAATTTTTGAACATGAAAGTAAACAAATAGGTGAAAAAATCATTTATTTCCCGTTCTGGATGAAAAAGTTCCTTCTTCCCTACTTCAAACTTCCAACTTTTCCTTATCTTTGCACCCGAAAACAAAGAAAAATCATCTTAAACTAACAACTATCTACGATGAAGAATATCCTGGTTATCGGATCCACGGGGCAGATAGGCTCTGAGCTTACTGCAGAATTGAGAAAACGTTATGGTGGCGACCACGTAGTCGCAGGCTACATCCCTGGTGCAGAGCCCAAGGGCGAGTTGGCCGAGGGCGGTCCCTCTGCCATCGCCGACGTCACCAGTGGCGAACAGCTGCAATCGGTCGTCCAGCAATACCACATCGATTGCATCTACAACTTGGCCGCATTGCTGAGTGTGGTGGCCGAGCAGAAACCCCGGCTGGCGTGGCGTATCGGCATCGATGGTTTGTGGAACGTGCTCGAAGTGGCCCGCGAGAATGGTTGTGCGGTCTTCACACCCTCCAGTATCGGTTCCTTCGGTCCCAACACGCCGCACGAGCTTACTCCGCAGGACACCATCCAGCGACCCCGTACTATTTATGGTGTCAGCAAGGTCACCACGGAACTGCTCTCTGACTACTACTACCTGAAATACGGGGTGGACACCCGCAGCGTCCGCTTCCCCGGACTCATCAGTTACGTCACCCCTCCCGGTGGCGGCACCACGGACTATGCCGTAGACATCTTCTATGCCGCCGTGCGAGGTGAACGATTCGTCTGCCCCATCAAGGAGGGCACCCGCATGGACATGATGTATATGCCCGATGGATTGCGTGCAGCCATGGAACTGATGGAGGCCAACCCCGACAAACTCATCCACCGCAACGGCTTTAACGTCACGGCCATGAGCTTCCCGCCGGAGAAAATCTACGCTGAAATCCGCAAGCGTTGTCCTGACTTTGAGATGGTCTACGACGTTAATCCCCTGAAGCAGGCTATCGCAGAGAGCTGGCCTGATAGCCTCGACGATAGCGCTGCCCGCGAGGAATGGGGCTGGCGACCGAACTACGGACTTGCTGCCATGACGCGAGACATGCTCGAAAAGCTCAGCGCGAAGCTGCTGAAATAACAGGCGCAACGGCTTCTCGCCAGCTCAACGAGTACCTTCCTTACTCATAGTTAGTAGAATCTTGCGATGTCGTCCAGCTCCTTGCGGGGCGGTCGCTTGGCGTCCTCAACACGGTGTCCCACGGCGATGACGGCTCCTATGGTCTCGTCCTCCGGAATCTGCAGGAGGGCGCGGAGCTGGTTGGCGTGGCGTATGCCGATGACGAGGGTGTCCAGATTCATTTCGGCGGCTTTCAGGAGCAGGTAGGCGTTCTGCAATCCCAGGTCGTACCATCCCCATCCGTTGCCCCCTTCGTTGTCGGGTATGCCGTTGGTGTGCCCCACGATGTCGTGCTTGAAGGTGGTTACGATTAGTGCTGCTGTGTTTTCAGTCTTCTGGGGGTTACTGCCTCCGAGGCATTGGCGTGCGGCGGCGATGGTCTCCAGCGAGCAGACGATGTGATAGCGGGACGTCTGCATGTTCTTCCAACTGGGAGCTTCCTGGGCGAAGCGGATAAGTGTCTCCAGCTCTTCGCGGCTGATGGGTTGTCCGTTGTACTTGCGGATGCTGCGGCGGTGGGCAGCGATGTCGTTCAGGGTCATAGGGCGGTATTCAAAAATAATTGAGGATTAGAGTGGTGGAAATCGAAGCGCGCGGGGCTTTCTTTTCCTCGCGCGCAATACTCCGGGGGGGGAGTTTTCTTCGTTTGTGTTACTCCAGAATGGGGAGTTTCCTTCGTATGACCCCAGAGTGTGGAGGTTTTTGTGTGTTGGTGACTCCGTTGGGATTCAAACCCAAGACCTTCAGAACCGGAAGCGGAGGTGTGAAAATGCGCGCGATGTTAGTATTTATGCGGGTTTTGGGGTTGCTGGGTTTTGGGGTTTGCGGAAATTGTGCGGAAATCAGAAGGAATTTTCCCTTACTTCGTTTCGCAGAGCATCCTCTTGCTTCATTATTTCAATCTCTTCCTTTGTTGGTTTATGTTTTTTCTTCGGGAAGGAGAAATTTGCGATGTTGACTTCGTATTTATATGTATGTTCTTTTCTAAGGAGTGTGACTAAAATACTCTTTCTACCTATTGAAAAACTGGCAATGTGCAATGTTGGGTTTTCGCCGATGTCGATTATAGACACATCTTCCATCCTTTTATATGGCTCGCCGTATCGTTTCGTCAATCTGTCAATTAAAACATTGCAGTCGTGTATCATGTCATCAAGATATGATGCGTTTCTCTCAAGCGATTCGAGCGAAACCTTGAAGAGTTCGTTTTCCTCAAAATGGGCGGTAATATACATCAACTCCCTTAACCCGTTCTGTCGTTCAAACTCAAATCTCTTTTCGCTGTTCATCCTAAAGGAATCCCATCCGCTCTCAGAGACGGTCTCCTTTTGACCGCCTCCAAAAGCCCTTGACTCCATCACCTCCTGTTTTGACATACCGAAACGGGTGTCACCCCAAGCGATAAGAGCTAATGTATCTTCAATAGCCTGCACCTTCGATATGCTATCCCTTCGGAGGCTGTCTAAATAGGCTTTATGTTCAGCGTCCTTAGCTGCATTGTTTGTTGCGCCGCCGCAGGAGGCAAGAACCACCACAATGCAAAGAAGTACCTTTTTCATGCGTATTCCAGTTTGATTATACGGCACGACGGACGATTGTTTCCGTGCGTTCCGTTTCTTTTTCAAGAAGAGTTAGAAGGCGGTCGATTTGCTCATCACGCTTCCTTATTGTTTCTTGCGCAGATTCCAGCAGTGATAACATACGGCTAATCTCATCCTGTTCCGTTCGAGGCTGAGATTTGAGCATATCGCCCACCCCTTCCATTATCCACTCTTCGTTAAACGATGTGCTGAACGCAGCATAGAATCTTCTTAGGAAGCTGTCTGTCAAAACGCTCTCTACACCCTTCAATGCACTTGATACATTTGGGGAGGTAGAGCCGATTTTGTCGGCCAGCTCTTTTTGTGTGCGTACTATCCCGTTTTCGCGCAGATAGCCAAACGCAGCGTTTATACGTTCTTTCTTATTCACATTCTTACTTATTCTTATCAAATCTGTTAAAAGTTCTTAATATAATAACATTTTTGGGCGAAAGTTATTGTTATAAGAAAAATAGTTCTTACCTTTGCCCTCGAATTAAGCGTTATACTTTTGCAAAAGTACATATAATAAAGTACAAAAGCAAATATAAGTAAACATTTTAAGAACATTTAATAGAATAAGGTATGAAAGACAAAAGAGAGAAGCTGCACAACGTAATGACGTTAGCATGGCAGTTTGTTCGCAAGAACGGTTACAGCATGAGCGAGGCATTGAAAATCGCTTGGCTGAATATCAAGGTAAAAATGGCGATGACCCTGCGCATCGTAAAGTTCTACTTTCAAAAGGTCGATGGTTCAATCCGTGAAGCCTACGGCACATTGAAAAGCGATTTAGTGCCTGCTCTGGTAGGCGGTGACAATCGCAGAAAGAACGATACCGTACAGACCTATTTCGATACAGAGAAACAAGAATGGCGGTGCTTCAAAAAAGCAAACCTTTTAAGAATCGCGTAACACATTATATAATATGAATACCTACACCCTAACAGATACACAGCGAGAGAAGCTATTGAGCGAACTCGCAAGCATCAAGAACGAGCGCGGTGCATTTGATTTCAGCGCAGAGATAGACGATGTTCTCACCATCGAGGGCAAAGGCTACATTGAAATAGACGGTTACGTCGAAGATGATGAGCGGTGCGGCTACATGAACGGCACGGGCGGCTGGGTCGAAACATGGCGCAACGCTACCATCGAGCTTGAAGCATGGGTCTATGACCCCGAAAAAGAAGACAGCGAAAAGTGCTACATTGACCGCGAAAGCGAGAAAGAGGCCGAAGAATATCTAAACGCAGCATAATAACCCCTAAACATTTACTACTATGCAATTCAAAGAATCAAAATTCAACCTCGGCGATAAGGTCGCCACCGTGAACACAATGAAGATGCAAATCGTCGAATTTGAAGTGACAGGCATCAGCGTGAACGCCACAGAACAAGGCCAAGAAGTCGTACTCCGTTCAAAGGACTATATGTCTTACGACGAATCCCGATGCTTCGCCAGCCGTGAAGAGCTGCTTGCACAGCTCAACCGCGAATAACACCCCTCGCCACGACAAAGCGGATAGACGCTTGACGGCTCGGACAGACGAGCATTTCACGCCCTTAGCTCAGACGGCCAGAGCAACGGATTTTTAATCCGTGGGTCACGGGTTCGATTCCCGTAGGGCGTACAACGTTGAGCGGTCGTAGAGTCCAAGGCGCAAGCCTAAACGAATAATGAAAATAGCGTGGGCGGCTGTTCTGCCTACCTCAACGAAAGACGTTCTTTGACTTATTAGAGAGAGAATCCGAAGGACGGATTCAGAGGCAAATTCTATCGTCAAAGTGTTTAGGTGCAAAGGCGAGAGGCACACGCGCCGTCATTCGTGATGGTTTTTCGCTGGTTTGAATCCAGCTTGCACCCCAATAACCCCAAAAAAATTCAAAAGACATGAAACGTAAGACACTATTAAGAAGACCTCCCCGCAAAGGCTCGCTGAGAGAATACTTTGAAGGTCTCGCGGTAGGTGATATTCGCGAGTTCCCGCGAGGTGAGGTAAATGAATCATCCCTGCGCACCCGTGCGGGCGAACTCAACACGGCGGCTGGCTTCCCGAAGTTCAGCATCGGCACTGACAGATTTCAGAACACGATACGAATAATGAGAAACGGCTGACATGGTAAACGTGACGCTCCAAGACCTCCAGCAGCTCATATCCTACGCCGTGGACGCGGGCATACAGAGCTATCAGAGAGGCATAGACCCCGACGGCGACCGCATCAAGCGCAGTGAGGCAGAGCGGTACGTCAAGCGTGTAGGATTCCAGCCCGTCATGCTCCAAAAGTGGACGGACGCGAATCTTCTTCATCCTGTGAAAAACGGTAAGTCGCAAAATGCTCCATTATGGTATTCCCTTGCCGACATCAAGAAGTTAATCAGTTCCATCAAACTCAAAAGAATCTGCAATGAAAGCATTTAAGAACCCTGTGCGATTGATAATGGCCGTTGACTTTATCGCAGGTGCGGCACTCGTCGCCCTATGCCTTTGGCTGTGCTGGCTGACAGCACACGGCGGCGCATTATGGATGGTTCCCGTGGGTGCGATAGCCGCAGCAATGGGATGCTCGCTACTCGAAGACTTCGACAGGCTTAGACGGTATCAGAAATGGCGCAACAAGCGCAAGTAATAACTCCTAAATAGAATCTGTATGAAAGAACTAATCACAATCCAATCGACGTTGAACGCCCCAAAAGGGCAGTACAACAGTTTCGGCAAGTATAATTATCGCTCCTGCGAGGATATACTTAAAGCCGTAAAACCCCTACTTACTCAGAATGGATGCACGCTCACCATCAGCGATGACGTGGTGCTGGTCGGCAATCGCATCTATATCAAGGCTACGGCGACGCTCACTAACGGCAGCGGTGAGAAAGAAGTCACTACCGCATACGCCCGTGAAGAAGAGACGAAGAAAGGCATGGACGGCTCGCAGGTAACAGGCGCGGCCAGTTCCTACGCACGAAAGTATGCCCTTAACGGCCTCTTCGCTATCGATGACAACAAGGACGCGGACACGCTCAACAGCAATCCGCAGTACACACAACAGCCACAAGCACCATTCCCGCCACAACAGCAGCAGTCCGAAGAGCTGACACCAAGCGACATCCTGCAAGGCTACGCACTCCCCGCAATACAGCAAGCACTCACGAAAGAGGACTTGAAGCGTATCTATGAAGGTTATCCCGACTTACAGCAGCACGCAGACTTCCTTTCTGCACTGACAGCAAGACGTAAGGCATTAGGCGTATAAAAATCTACAACAATGACAGAATTAAGAACTATTCCCGTGCTCTTCAACCAAGAAGCGCACACCTATACCAACACAGAGACGGGCGCGATGCTGCAAGGCATCACGTCCACCCTCTTGAAGAGAGTATTTCCCAACAAGTACGACGGCATACCAGAGCGCATCTTGAAGAACGCCGCACAACGAGGCACTAACATTCACGAAGAGATTGAGCTTATCGAGACCATCGGCATCAATCCGAGCACCGAAGAGGGGCGCGGTTACTGCAAGCTCAAAGAGGCACACGGTTTGAAGTTCCTCACAAGTGAGCACACCGTCAGCGACCTCGAACACTACGCCACCAATATCGATGTCATCTATGACGTTGAGGATAATGTCGTGGACTTGGCCGACTTCAAGACTACATACAAATTCGACAAAGAGAGCGTATCATGGCAGCTTTCCATCTGCGCCCACTTCCTCGAAAAGAACAATCCCCATATCAAGGTGCGCAAGCTCTTTGGCATTTGGCTCAAAGGTGACATTGCCCAGCTCATCGAGGTGGAAAGACGCTGCAAGGGTGAAGTTGAACGTCTCATCGAAGCCGACATGAACGGTGAAGAGTATGAGTATTCCCCTGCTTTCCCCGAATACATCGCCGAGAATGAGGCAGCACTGGCCAGCCTTGCGCGACGCATAAAAGAGCTGTCCGAAGAATACGACGCTATCAAGGCCGAAATCCTTGCTCAGATGTTGGCTCACAAAGACAAGAGCTTCGACACGGGCAATGTATTGATAACGGTCGTTCCCGCACAAGAGCGCGAATCTTTCGACAGCAAGAAATTCAAGAGTGACCATGCAGACCTGTATGGTCAGTATATCAAGACTTCCAAGGTTAAAGAAACACTTAAAATCACACTACGATAATGGCATTTGAAATCATTGGTGAGGTGTACATGATAGGCGCACCCGAAACCATACAAAAGAAAAACGGCGGCACATTCCTACGCCGCCAGCTCGTCCTCAAACAGCGGCGAATCGACCCGAATACATACGTCGAATATGAGCCTAACTTCCCGTCTTTCGACTTCAAGGACAAGGGCTGTGAGTTGTTAGACCGATTCAAGCTCGGTGACAGGGTAAAGGTTGTATTCGATATATCCGGCACGAAATACGCGGATAGGCAGTCTAACGGTGAGCGTTACTTCAACTCCCTTCGTGCTTTCAAGATAGACCTGTTCGTGATGCCGCAGCAACAGCAGCAGCAAGTACAGCCCATGATGCAGCAAGCACCTCCACCACAATACCCACAACAGGGCTACCCACAACAGGGCTACCAGCAACAAGGCTACCAACAGGGCTATCAACCACAGCCACAACAACCATTCCCGCAGCAAGGTATTGACCCGCAAACGGGACTACCATTCTAACGTATGCTATATTCACTTTCCAATCCCCTCGACGTACAGAACGCGCGGACAAGGCTTGAACTCCTTATCAAGCGCGGCTGTACGGTCGAGATTACAGAGAAGAAGGCCAAGCGCACGTTGAACCAAAACGCATATCTTCACCTCCTGTTAGGCTATTTTGCTTCTCAGACGGGCAACACCCTCGAATGGGTGAAGCAGCAATATTACAAGAAGCTGTGCAATCCCGACCTCTTCATAGGTGAGAAACAAGACCAGTTCCTTGGACGTGTCAAGTACGTGCGAAGCTCTGCCGACCTCAGAACGGACGAAATGAACCTCTCGATAGAGCGGTTCCGTAATTGGTCTGCTTCTGAAGCTGGAATCTATTTGCCCGAAGCGGTCAACGAGGCCGAAATCGCGGCTATGCAAATAGAGGTGGAACGCTATCAGACATACCTCTATTAAATTCATACTTATTCTATTCCTTCCCTGCCGTCTGTGAAGATAGTGGGGTAAATGCAGAAGAAAGCGTATAGATGGAACGATGCGCGGTATAAAGTCTTGGCCTTTTGTGGTGGTTCGATTCCATCCTTCTGCACATCTTGTCTGCCATGTGAGATATTACCCAAGGTCTTCAAAACCCGCTATGGTAAGTCATGTTCACCCGCCCCGTGGTAATACGGCCACGGGGCATAACAACAAAACAAATGAAGGAACGCAGAGAAAAACTAAAAGATGCCGTCGCGCACTCTTTAGGCTATTACATGGTTGCAAGGCTTATGGGCAAGGATGGAAAAGTCCAGCTCCAGCGGCACAAGAGATTATGCGAGGCATTAGAAAACTACGATAAAAACATACGTCATGCCCTACTACATGAAAAAGAAATCCAGCGAAAGGAAGCAGAAGAAAGCTCCCACGCTGTCATCGCTCGTTGACAAGCTCGATACGGTGTTCTCGAAGTACGTCAGACTGAGAGACGCAATGCCCAGTGGTTTCTTCCGCTGTATCTCCTGCGGTCAGATTAAGCCCATCAGTCAAGCCGACTGCGGACACTTCCATTCGAGAATCCACATGAGTACCCGATTTGATGAAGACAACTGCCACGCGGAATGTCGGTACTGCAACAGGTTCAGCGCAGACCATATCATAGGCTACCGTGCCAACCTCATCAAGAAGATAGGCGAACAACGCTTTATTCTCCTTGAAGCCAAGGCGCACCAGTCGCGTAAATGGTCGCACTTCGAGCTTGAACAGCTCATCAAGTATTACCGCGCACTCGTTCAGAAACTATCCAAAGAGAAAGGAATATCACTATGAATGACCTATTCGCAAACGACCCAATATTTAAGGTCAGACACCGAGACAGAAGAGGACGGTTCGCGACAGAAGACCGAGCGGCACGCGATAAGGCCGTTAGCGAAAACAGGTGGCTCCGTCTTGAAGTAGAGAAGTACAAGCGTATCGCCAACATCTCTACGGACTCATTCATCACCATGCAAAGGGTGATAGCTCAACAGAAACAGACAATCGCCAGCCTCCGCAATGAGCTGGCACAACTTCAAAAATCAAAATAATCATTGTAGAAAAAGAATTAGGTAAAACCGTTGCGATAGAGGAAAGAGAAGAGTTCCTCCGCAACAACTGCGACGCGGTAGAGCAAGTGACCTACTCCCGCGTATTCAGCCCCGAAGAGCTGGCAAAGCAGCGTGAGACCCTTACCGACGTGTCCATAAGGATAGCGGACATCGAGGAAGAGAAGAAACAGGTCATGGAAAGCTTCAAGGAAAAATTGAAGCCCTTGCAGACCGAGCGAAACGAGGCCATCGAAAACCTCAGAAGCAAATCCAAGACCGTCACCGAGGAATGTTTCAAGTTCCTCTTTGAAGAGGACAACATGGTAGGCTTCTACAACAGAGAAGGAAACCTTGTCAGCTCTCGCCCAGCGTTCCCCAACGAAATGCAGAAATCCATTTTTATGGAAATTAGAAAAACAGGTACTAACAACAATTAAAAATCAAACCACATGAACGAACAACCAATCATCGTGAATCTGCCCGACGGACAGAACACACTAAACATCTTGCAGGGCAAAGCTCCTGCGCAGTTAGACCAGCAAGCCCCCATCAAGATTGACATTACGGGCGTAATCTTCGCGCCGCTCAACTTCTTAGAGAAGCGGGTGGGCGAAATCGACCAGCACAAGGCGCATATCCTCGTGAACCGCGACAAGCTGCAAATCGTCCTTATTATCAATGAGGACGATGCTTATACTCGCGGCAAGGTTCTCGGTAAGCTCTCTTACTCTGAGATTTTCGAGAAGCTTGGAATCAACATGGGCAAACGTTGGTCTCCCGAACAGCTTGGGCAGTTCTTGAAGCTCAATCGTTTCTTCTTTACCGTTCGCGAAGAGGGTATGAGCATCGTCAACGCCCTAAAGAAGTTCGACGGCAACGTCACTCAGAAGATAGACAGAGAGACTAACGAGAAAGGAAATCGCACAGCATCCTTCAAGCAGGCCGTCGATTCAAACATCCCAGAGAAGTTCAATATGAAGCTTCCCATTTTCAGCGGCGGCGAAGCCCAAGAGATAGAGATTGAGACCTATGCCACCATCGACGGCATGGACGTTACCATCAGCCTCCAGTCTGCGGGCGCAAACGACGTGATAGAGAACACCAAGGCCACCGTCATCGACGATGTGATAGAGAAGATTCGCCCAATCGCTCCCGACATCGCCATCATTGAGCAGTAACCATCGTGCGGGCGTGTCAATCCGGCACGCCCCACCTCCTTAAAACAATTCCACTATGTATGAACTGAGAGAATACCAAAAACAGGCATCCGACAAGGCGGTAGAGTTCTTCCAGAGCAAGACAACGATGAACGCCATCGAGGTTTTGCCAACGGGAAGCGGCAAGAGCTTAGTCATTGCTGACATTGCCAACCGTCTCGAAGGTCATACGCTTGTATTCCAGCCGTCGAAAGAGATTCTTGAACAGAACTTCAAGAAGATGTGCAGCTATGGCGTGTTGGATGTCTCTATCTACTCCGCATCGTTCAACTCGAAGCGGATAAGCCGCATTACCTTTGCGACCATCGGCAGCGCAATACACCATATAGACCAGTTCCGACACTTCAATCAAATCATAGTCGATGAGTGCCACAAGGTAGATTCAAAAGGCGGGCAGTATGAAGAGTTCATCCGTGCCATTGGCTGCAAGGTGCTGGGCTTGACGGCCACACCATACAGGCTGTCATCAAACAGCTTTGGGTCTATGTTGAAGTTCCTCACGCGGACAAGCCCAAGGATATTCTCGAAGGTCATCTACCAAGTGCAGATTCAGACGCTTCTCAATTTGGGCTTCCTTGCAGAGCTTGACTATTACTATACCCCCGCGCCGCTGTACGATGAGAGAAACCTAAAGGACAACTCTACTGGCGCAGACTACACAGACAAGTCCGTGCAGAAGGAATATGAGCGCATAGACTTCTATTCGTGGCTTGTTCAGATAGTCAAGCGCGTCATGTGTCCGAAGAGCGGGAAGAAAAGAAACGGAATACTTGTATTCACCCGCTTTCTAAAAGAAGCGTCAAGGCTTGCGCGAGAGATAGACGGATGTACGATGGTGTCGGGCGATACTCCAAAATGCGAGCGCGAGAGAATCCTTGAAGGGTTTAAGAAAGGTACTATTCCAGTGGTCGTGAATGTCGGTGTACTGACTACGGGCTTCGACTATCCCGAATTAGACACTATCATTATGGCAAGGCCGACAAAATCCCTCGCCCTGTGGTATCAGATAGTCGGCAGGGCGATACGCCCAAGCCCGATGAAGGAAAAGGGATGGGTCGTTGACCTGTGCGGCAATATCAATCGTTTCGGTAAGGTGCAAGACCTCGTTCTTGTCGAACCAAGGCCGAATATGTGGCAGGTACAATCTAACGGGCGACAGCTCACAAATGTTTTATTCTGATGGAAGAGATAGTAAGAAACGGCTACACATTTCAAGAGAGCTTCCATGATGCGATGAGTGAACTTTCCAACGCCCAATACGGACGTGTCATGCGAGCGATAAATGAGTATGCACTATATGGAAAAGAGCCAGCCCTTAACGGTATTGAGTTGATGATATGGAAGTTAGTATATCCCCAGCTCAGAAAATCAAGGAATAAGGCCAACGGCAAAGCTGGTGCGCCGACAGGTAATCAGAACGCCAGAAAGGAACAATCAAAAAACAATCAAAAAACAATCAAAAAACAATCAAAAAACAATCAAACCGAAAACAAAAAACAATCAAATCTACAAAAAGAACTCCCCCTTTCTTCCCCCTTAGAAGAAAGCTCCCCCACACCCCCTAAAGAAGATAATCCCCCTATTATCCCCCAAGAAAAACCGCTAACGCGGGGTTCATCTTCCTTAACGGAAGATGTTGGTACTACGGGCGCGAGCACGTGCGTTGAAGGCTCAAAAGCCGAAAATTCAATGGCTCGAAAGGTCTTTGAGACGCATTATCGCGAAGTTTTTGAAACTGAATATTACTGGACTGCAAAGGACGCAGGGCTAATGTCAAAGCTACTCCAAAAGATTCGATTTGCGAGAAGTCAAAGAAATCTGCCCATAGACACACCGAGCATGATGGCAGCGTTAAAAGCTTTCCTCTCCAGTATTCAAGACGGGTGGATATTTGAGAATTTCAGCGTTTCTACACTCACATCGAAATACAACGAGATTTGCGCCAAGGCGCAAGCCGAGTTAAACAGCAAGCAAAATGGACTCAATAGGACAACTAATTCCGAAAGTGAACGCCAAAGAAGACAGCTCGACATCGCGAGCCGCATTGCCCGACTCTCAGCGGAAGACGATGCTGGTGCGTAGATTTGGCGAAAGAGCGCAGTTTCTAACGACGTTCAATCCTTCATACCAGCGCGAGATTTGCACAGCGTCGGACGTTTGCTTCTTCGGCGACTTTCCCACGTTGGCAGACATAAAAGCCTACGGCGAGAACTTCCCTATCATGTGGCTTATGCCCCAGCTCGACAATCTATCCAACTATTGCGGATGCAGGGATAAGCTGGAAGGGGACGTACTGGAAGAGTGCGCATTTGTCATCACCAGCGAATACTATTACCTCAAAATATCAGAGATAATGCTTTTCCTCCATCGCGTCAAGGCGGGTCGATATGGTCATCTGTACGGCAGCGTTGACCCGTTGAAGATTATGACCTTCCTGCATGAGTTCGTAAAAGAGCGTTTTGCAGCCTACGACAAGCGAGAACGTGAAGAGCGCGAAAAACAGAGGACAGAGAGCCGAAAGGGCTGCATCACATGGGAAGAATACGTCGCCATTTACAAGCCCAAGGACACCACGCACCCATTAGAGCGCACACCCGCCACGAAACAGGTGGAACCCACGGAACCGCGAGAGAGCATACTGCACACCGCTCGGATGCTGCTTACCGACCCGCTGGCAGACGAAAGCACAAAGAACCAGTACATACGACTATTTGAAAAGAAATACGGCTGTACGCCTCAAAAATTCATAGAACAATATGAACAGGATAGAGCTATTCAATGACCACTTCCAAAATTTCAAGGTCTATCAGATTCCGAAAGCGCAGCTGATAATAGCAGACCCTCCCTATAACCTTGGTGTAAATGCCTACGCAAGTAATCCGGCATGGTACAAGGACGGCGACAATAAAAACGGTGAGAGCGAGCTTGCAGGAAAGGAGTTTTTCGATACCGACAAGAATTTCAAACCAGCTGAGTTCATGCACTTTTGCAGTCAGATGCTTGTCAAGGAACCACGGGAAAGCGGCAAGGCTCCATGTATGATTATCTTCTGCGCCTTTGAACAGCTGCATTATTACATCGAGCTGGGCGACAGGTATGGCTTCAAGCATTATATCCCGTTGGTCTTCCGTAAGAAGTTCAGCGCGCAGGTTCTAAAGGCCAACATGAAAATCGTGGGAAACTGCGAGTATGGCCTACTGCTATACCGTGAAAAGCTCCCGAAGTTCAACAATGACGGTCAGATGATATTCAACTGCTTCGACTGGCCAATAGACAATAGCACGCCGAAGGTACACCCGACGCAAAAGCCCGTTCCCCTCTTAGAGAGACTTGTCGGCATCTTCACGGATAATAACGACGTAGTGATTGACCCGTGCGCTGGCAGTGGCTCAACACTACTTGCAGCCGCAAACCTCCATCGCAGGGCTTACGGCTTCGAGATTAAAAAAGACTTCTACAAGGCCGCAAAAGAGCGCGTCTTGCGATTTATTCAACCTCAATTATTCCAATGATATGAAAGAATTTGTTACATTCAAGTGCCAGTACGGACAATGGAAATTGAGCCGTGCAAAAGAATGGCCAACAAGAAAGCAGATAGAGGAAACTATCGAGAACCTTGAATCCCTTGGCGTGGGTAAGACAAAGGAAATAGTCATCACGCTACTTTGAATATGGGAAGGAAAAAGTTATCTGAAATGACACTCTTCGAGCGTGTTAGCCATGTGTTAAAGGATGCGACAATCGACGAAGCCGAGGATGTCGCAATCCAAATCCTATCAAGCATTGTCGCGCGTCACGTCTATGTGAGAGGCGAGAATGAGGAATACGTTATGAGCCTTGTTCGCAGAATATGTGAAGCTGGCGACGAATGGGCGCAACAGCACTCCTTTCAAATAGCAGTGGCCAAGGTGGGCGTGAATCACAAGGAACTGCTGGAAGCGTCAGAAAGTATCGGTAAAGCAATAAACATTCCGCTATATGAATAAACAGGAAAGAAAGAAAATCTACAATGAGGCCATCAAAAGGTATGGCATCAGAAATCAGAAGTTCATGGTCATGGAAGAGTGCGGCGAGCTTCTGAATGTCCTTGCGAAAAGCAACCGTAGCCGCGTAACCATCCCCGAAATCATCACAGAGCTTGCAGATGTGAGTATCATGGTCGAGCAAATGGCCTTTTTCTACGGCTGGGATGAATATCTTGCCGAGAAGGTGCGAAAGCTCGAAAGGTTACAGGAAAGACTATTGGAGAAAGGGGATGAAACATGAGCGGATTGTTTGATGATGTCGCCACGATACCAGACTGCTCAGACCTCATCGACACATTTGGCAGAAAGCGCGGGTTCAATACTCCCGTGAAGGTCGCCAATGAAATGATGCGCGAGGCAAGACTATGGCAAGAGAGACATCCGAATGAAGACGTTTGTGAAGTCATCCCTCCTAACTGGAAAGAATACGTCCAACAAAATATTTAGCAATATGAGACACCGAAAGAAAACCAAGGTCAAACGCCTAAAGACAAATGAGGTCTTGCTTGTCGCGGAAATGCAGGGCAAGATAGATTTTTATGAGAGGTTTCTAACCGACATTCACAGAATGATACTCAGAGGAAAGTCACAGCTCATCCCAAATTGCAAATATTCCTCATGGGAAACGGGAGAAATATATAAGTTTGTCACATCAAAACTTTCAGAAAACAATGGCTAATGATTTCTTTACCTACTGCCTCGGTACACGTTGCGGAATGAAAGCTAATTGCAGCCGATACGTCGAAGGTAGAAGACTGCCTAATGGCGATTGGCGGTGGATGGAACACTGCGACGTGGAAACGAGAGACGGTTACATCAAATACACATGACCATGCCGATAAGACCCGAAAACCGAAAGCGATACCCTCCCGACTGGAAGGAGATACGCGCGCATATACTTGAACGCGCTGGCAATCGATGCGAGTTCTGCGGCGTAGAGAATCATTCCCTTGTATGGCGTGAAAAAGAAAATGCACAGGGTGAGAAGATGTACAAAGTAGTCCTCACCATCGCACATCTCGACCATACGCCCGAAAACTGCGACCCCTCCAACCTTAGAGCCTTATGCCAGCGGTGTCATAACAGATACGACGCAAAGCATAGAGCCGAGACGCGAGCAAAAACAAAAGCCCTCAAAAACAATTCACCAACCTTTAATTTTACAGAATTATGAACGAGAATCAAAAACTCAAAATGCAGCTACTCCAAGAGTTTAGTTGTGTTGAAAACCCCATCAGCTTCTGCCGTGAAGCCTACAAGTTCCTAACAGAAGACAAGGAAGCTGCCGCGCCAGTAACGCCGACAGACAAACAGGTGTCCGATGGAATATACCTTGTCTATGAGACTGGCCATTATACCCCGTTCACCTCCGGCATGGGCAAGAGCCTTGCAAGTGGTGTGAAATACATCGGCATAGTGCATACAGGCCACGCTTTCTGCGTTGCACTCCGTGACCTTGGGCAATTCCCACTCATCAAGGAAGATGTCGAGTGCGAAGACGAAAGCGACTTCTATGTACCTCGCGAGTGCGATGCCCTCAATGACTGGGAATGTATCGAGCGCACAAAGCGGATTCAAGAGCTTGGAACCGACATCAAACTCAACGACAGCGAGTATATCCCAGCCCTTCCGATGGTCGTGGCTATGTGCTATTGGGCTGACAAGGGGCTGAATGAAGCCTTGGAGTTCGTCGGCGGTCAGCCCTTCGACATGGATAGCTACTACTGGAGTGTTACTGAGTTCTACAGCAACAACGCATGGATCGTGAATTTTGGCTCTGGTTACGTCAACACCTTCAGCCAGTACTACAGTGACGTTGTTCGGCCAGTGGCAGCATTTAACCTTTAACCTTTCACCTCATGGCGGCGTGTTCCAACACGTCGCCTCTCCCTTTTCTTATGGTACACGTAACAATCTATTGGGCAACCAACGACCCCGACATCAAGAACAAAATCCGAGACCGCTTCAACATTCCACGCGGGATGACCCTCAACGGGGAAAGGGAAGCGGAAATCAAAGAAGAGGATATGCCGCTTCTTGAAGAGACGGCAAGGAGGGGATTCATTCAAATTAGGCACAAATCATAAAAATCGATAACTTATGTACAAGATTACAAGAACAATGTACGTCTTCACAAATGGAAAGAAGAAAGTCTCAGATGATGTTATCTTTGTGGAGGACATAGACAAGCATCGCGAAAGCCTTATGTCCGACGAATACGAAAGAGTAAATTTTGTTTATCAATAAGTATCAGACAATGAGCATCAAGGAGAATATCAATCAGATTAGAGCCTTGCACGCCAAAAAGAACATACTGGCAAGGCAGGAGCGAGAAGCATTGCGTCCGATGAAAACAGATTGCGCAGAAATAGCCTCGATATGTCAAAGATTCAAGGAGGTTGCTAATCCAAAATACAAGGACAACAGCCGCATCTTTGTTTTCATCGTCATCTATATGTACAGCCCATCATCGATAATAAGCGGCGCGATACGTCGGAATGGGGTCAGAAACGAAATCGCCAAAGTCCTTGGTGTGCGCAAGCCCGCAGTTACAAGGTACTTTGGCGATGCAAAATCATTATTCCTTAATCACATAGGGTTTAGGAATGAGGCTGAGAGGATTTTTCAGCTCATCTCGGAGAGGTAGGCATGAAGAGCAAAATACCCCTTTGCTGGGTCTTCGGGGAAGTGCTCACGGAAAGCGTCTGTTATAACTGCGCGAGTTTGTGCGGTATTCGCCCCGCCTTTGATGAGACCTATTTTATTGGCCGACCAAACCAAATCCTCGTTGATTGGAACTTGTAAAATGGACGGTGGAATCCAATCCCACGAACCGAGGTCAACAGGCGACTTTCTCACCATCAAGCGAAGGAACGTCCAAATTCGTTCTTGCGAGTCTGATGGGTCATTGCTGAAAATATCCTTTACGCCAGCATTGCGAAATAGCCGGATAAAGAAATCCTCATAATTCCCGTTGTAGTTATAGGAAATCTTCAAAGACCGCTCAACCGTCTGCGTTGTGAGGATGATACCGTGGAGGATGACGAAGACCTTGAAGACCTGCATATCGTCCGCAAAGCTGAGAGTGCGCACAGGTCTCATGTGGAAGTCAACCATGAATAGTTCACGGTCTATGTAATCCCACACGCTGGGAGTCTGCTCTTGAATAATCGCCAGCAGCTTTTCGATGTCCTTCTTGTCGCTCTTCGCGTCTGAGGTCATAAGGCAACAGGCAAACAAGGCCAGCATTTCTTTGTCCTTTGCCGTGCCATCGTATTCGTGGAGCACCTTAATGAAAGAGTCCGCGAAACACGTCATATTCTCGCCGTAGTTGGCAAGCCCTTTGATGTCTATCATCTTTCAGAGATTTCTCTTAGAGTGTCGAGTAAGCTTTCAAAATCGCCGTCGATGCTTTCGAGGTCATCGGCGTTCTCGCATAGCTGGTTTGCCCTGTCCGTATCATTGAGGCTATCGGGGAGGTTATCGTATGCCTCACGCTCTTCTTCGGCCACAGAAACCACCTCTGCCTGTAATTCTTCGAGCTGGCTGATTACTGCATCGAGCCTTTTTCTGCGTTCTTTGTTCATGGGTGTACTCTTTTGCGTTGAACGTTTATTATCCTACCAATGTGGAACTCAATAATCCACCATGCGAATTTTGGCGGCTGTCCGAGGACACGCCCTGTCTTAAATGTGATGTCCTTCACTTCTACCAGTGCCTCGTCGCGCACTTTGTGATACCCGACGGCCAGCTGCAAGAACTTGAACGGCTTGGGCAGAAATGGAAACTTACCACCATTGTAGTCGTCCAGATAATACTCTTCGTCCTCTTCGGTGCAGGACGGATTCAGAACAAGCTCACCGTTACCATCGTGCATCAAGTAGCGCGATGCGGTGATACCAAATTTAACCTCTCTCTCTTCTGTGAGCTTCGTGCCGTTGATGATTTGGTCGAAGAACACCTGTTTGATGGGGAGGTAGAGTGTGTTTTCTTTCGTTGCTGTCATTCTGCTTTGATGATTATCTTCTCACCGCACCTTGGGCAGTGAATCGCTGTTTCTAATTCGCCGTCGCTCACAAGTTCTGAGACGCTAATATCCATTATGGATGCAATCTCTTTAAGTTTGTCGAGCGTGGGGTTGCCGTTGAGAATCTGCGAGACGGTAGCTTGCGAAACGCCTTGCACCGTTGTAGGTACACCGTCTTTGATTTCAGTCTTAGTCATTTTGGCTGCAAGCATTTCAAGCGTCCAGCCCTTTTCTTTGATAACTTTCTTAATGTTCATACATATTTAATATTAAGGTGTAAATTAAGTTTTGCGCTGCAAAGGTATGGCAAATATTTCAAACGTGCAAATTTTTAGCGTAAAAAGTTAAGTCTATACGCTAAAATAGTGTAATTTTATAAAGATTTACCCTAAAATTATGTTTTACAGCATAAAGTTAAGAAAAAACCTAAAAAATATTTGGTAGTTTAAGATAAAGCCTATATCTTTGCAGCAGATTTAAGAAACAACCTAAAAAGAATAAGTATGAAACTGATTACAAAACAAATCGAGAATCAACTGGCAAAGTATCCGTTGTATTCACAAGATGGCAAGGGCGA
This sequence comes from Bacteroidaceae bacterium, assembly GCA_017535725.1. GTDB lineage: Bacteria > Bacteroidota > Bacteroidia > Bacteroidales > Bacteroidaceae > Physcousia. The sequence continues at coordinate 86,636 of JAFXTO010000025.1, read as the reverse complement.
AGAGGCCGTTGCAGTGTGCAAGTTCTTCTTGCAGGGTTTTACATGGTATGTGCTCGAAGCACAGCAGAACGGCACCGATTATGAGTTCTTCGGTATCGTAGAAGGTCACTGCAAAGAATATGGTTACTTCACCCTTTCACAGCTGCAAGGCTTACGCGGTCGATGGGGTCTCACCGTAGAGCGTGATATGTATTTCAAGCCCACAAAGGTTAAGGATTTGAGATTTGCAGCATAAAGTCAAACTGGCAGGGTGAGCAATCACCCTGCATAACAATAAAGCAATGAAAAGCAAGTGTTTTACATATTATCAACCAAACGACAAAGACATAAAAGACACCTTTGGCGATTGTGTGATAAGAGCATTGACAAAGGCAGAAAACTTGTCATGGGTCGATGTATTCGATGAGCTTACACCTATTGCGAGAGAATTGCAGTGTATGCCAAATGGCAAACCCTGTTATGAAGAGTTCTTGAAAAGAAGAGGCTATGAGTATGTTGGTGTATCTAACAAGCGAGGCACAAAACGACCGACGGTATCTTCATTCACATTGGCACATAGGCAGGGCGTTTTTATCGCAAGGGTAGCGCATCATATAGTAGCCGTTGTAGATGGTCGCTTTTACGACACATGGGACAGCGGGCAAAAAAGTTTATACGGTTACTGGGTTAAAAAGTAAATATCTATGAGAAGCTTCATTATTTTTCAAACGGCGTTTTTAGCGTTTCAGCACATGAAATGCAAGGGCATAGCGCAGACGGTTCTAAACGGCATCGCGGCCATTGAAGAGAGAGCCAGCGAGAGGCGAATCACACTGAACGATGACGAAATGCGCACGGCGTTTCTTACGCTTGCGGGCATTTGGTCAAGGGCAAAGTATTACGATTAAAGCCTCAGAACCTATCCATCGTTTAATAAAATCGCTTGCACAACACCCGCCATGCAAGCGATTTTGTTACTTTACGCCCTAAAGTTACTAAATTGCAAAATCACTCCTTAATAATTACGTGCAAAATGAGTATCTTTGCACAAAATATCAGCAATAAACAGCTATATGAGAACATTAAACATTTCAATCAAACAGAGATACCTCGAAGCTATCAAGGATGGCCGAAAGGTGCAAGAGTTTCGTGAAATCCGACCTCAGAACGTCAAGAAGTACCTGCAACTGGACAAAGACGGCTTTGAGATAGAGGATGAAAATGCAAACGCCCTCCCCATCGTCTATGACGATATTCTCTTCACGTCCAAAGAGACAGGCGACACCGCTTTAGTCGAAGTGAAGGATGCTCGTTGTGAAATCATGCTCGGCGAAAACGGCCAGCCGATAGAATATGAGTACGGAGGTCAGCTTTGGGTGGTTGAGCGTGTTGTTTATGACCTCGGTAGAATCAAAAATCATACGGTGAAAAGTCGAACAGAGTAAAGAACTCCAAAAGCTAAAACTACTATGGCACGACCCAGAACTCTCTTAGGGCGTATCAGTGGAGCTACTGGTACTTACCTTGGCAACAGAGGCCGTCAGCGCGACACCAACGCACGCGGCAACCGCCTCACCAACCATGCAGGACAATATCGTAACATCCGCGCCGCAATGGGCTTATCCACTGGTTAAGCGATGACGAAGATGGAATCAGCGCATAAGACGATAGCGGCTGTTAGGAGCAATGCCGACAGCTGCATCGTCTTTTGTTCGCTTGGTAAAGACTCCCTCGTTACGCTTGATTTGGTGTATGGCAAATTCGAGCGTGTTGTGTGTGTGTTCATGTATTTTGTTCCCCAGCTTGAACACATCGAGCGTTGGGTGAACTGGTGCAAGACCCGCTATCCGAAAGTGGAGTTTATGCAAGTCCCACACTGGAACCTCTCATATATCCTTCGCGGTGGTCTGTACTGCGTGCCGAATCCGAAAGTGAAGCTCATCAAGCTCGCGGACGTAGTTAAGGCTATACGGCTAAAGACGGGAATCGATTACGTGTTCCTTGGCATGAAGAAAGCCGACGGCATGAATCGCCGTCTGATGCTGAAAGGGTATGAGGAATCGGAGTACATCAACAATCTTCAAGCATACCCGCTCGCGGACTGGAATCAGCGCGACGTATTGGCTTATATGAAGATGAATGGCATCCCCGAACCAGTGCGATACTCCTTGAAGGCCAGCAGCGGCACGGGATTCAATCTCGATTGTTTCCTTTGGCTGCGCAAGAACTACCCGCAAGACCTTCAAAAGATATACAAGACATTCCCGCTGTCTGAAAGGATATTGTGGGAGTACGACCAAAAACAAACTAAGGAGTAATTATTATGGCAAGAAGAAAATCGCTTAATGATATTATGGAGCAGAACCGTCGTATTCAGTCGCAGACGAGCAATGCGGCGAGAATAGAGCGGGTGGCAAGTGCGACCCGCAGGTATAGTCGAAACATCAACAATGCGCTGAATCCTTTAGCTTCACAAGGTGTTCCTATGTATGGTAAATCTCTCGACAGGAAGGTTTCACGCTCTACCTATATGGGTCTAAACGCTGGATGATACAGATTTGAAACAACAAAATAGTGAGCAGTCAAATGGATTTGAGTAAATACTTCACTGGCGAGGTGGTAACGGTCAACAGGTCTGCCGTCCACTTCGCGACTTACAATCCCCGTGAAATATCGGAGGAAGAGCGCAGAAACATCAAGCGTGGCATAAAGCGTTATGGCCTCCTTGGTGGCATTGTGCTCAATAAGCAGACTGGACTAACCATTGTGCAGGGTCATCAGCGTATATCCGTCATGGATGAGCTGGAAAAGTACAATCCGCAGACGAAGGAAAACGACTACGCCATCCGTGCGGAGCTAATCGACGTTGACCTAAAGACAGAGATGACCATCAATGTCCTACTCAACAACCCCAACGCACAAGGTAAGTGGAACCGTGACAAGCTCGCGGAACTGGTGCCGCAAATCGAGTACAAGGATGCCGGACTAACAGATGCAGACCTCTCCCTTATGGGATTGGACTACCTCTTCAAGACAGAAGATGAGGAAAACTTGGCTAACTCCCTTGGCGACCTCATGGCCGAGGTGTACGAAGAGAATGAGGCCGAGAAAGTCCAGCGACAGGCAGAGCGAGCCGCAAAGGTGGCACACATGAAGGACGTTAAGGAGCAGGTTAGACAAAACGCGCAGAAATCCGCTGGCGACATGGATGCATACGTCATGCTATCCTTCGACAACATAGACAACAAAAACCAATTCCTCCAGCGATTCGGGTACGATGCCGATTCCAAGTTCATCAATGGCGAGGATTTCGACTCACGCTGCGAGGTCATAGACACAGGGGAGGAATAAGCCATGAGCGCACAAAAGAAATTCGACTACGACGGAGAGGATTTCTACACAGCTATAGGCAACCTTGCCAGTCGTGACTACACAGACCGCGAGATAGTCCAGTTCATCGGTGAGGAAATACGCGACATCATCAACAAGCGAAATGATGAGCGTATCAGAAAGGCAGAGGACGAAGGTGCAGAGCTACCCGAACTCGAAAGCACCGAAGGAATACCCGACAGCCTCAATCCCGAAGTTTTCTCGCGAATGAAAAACGGAGAATACGACGGATGGAACGAACAGGAGAATAAGCTGCGCTCGATGCTAATATGTCAAGTATTGCAACGTGCTCGCGCAAAGCTCAGTTTGGTCTATAAGGGAGTGTATGACAAAATCGCCCTCGGTAAAATCAAGACCAAGACCACCACAAAGACCGTCCGTCAAGGTGTTGACAAGGACGGGAACGCCATCAACGATACCACTACCACAGAGACCATCCAAGAGCTGCCGCCAAACCTTCAAGCCATAACGATGTGGCGATTCCACCACGACCCAGACTTTAGGAAAGCATTGCAGCAGATGAAGAGGATGGATATTTCCGTGGAGGATAAGAGCATCGACAAGGTAAAAGTAAACATCACCTATAACAAGAAGGAGGACATCGAACTCCAAGAACAGAAGAAATGAGCGAACTGACATTAAACTGCACTCCTGTATTTGCCCGCGCCATGAAAGCGCATGAGTCGGGCAAGTTCAATGTGTACGTCTTTGAGGGTGGCTCCCGTTCCTCAAAGACCTATTCGCTCATCCAGTTCTTCATCTTCCTTGCCATTAACTCCGATGAACGCAAGCGTATCGTTTGCACCCGTAAGAAAGGTACATGGCTGCTTGCTACCGTATGGGAGGACTTCAAGACGATTCTCGCAGACCTCGGACTGCTTGGCAAGGTGTATATCAACAACTCCAATCATATCATTAGGATTCGCAGTTGGTCGTTTTGGTTCGTCGGCCTTGATGACCAGCAACGCCTCCACGGTCTGACAAGTGATATTTTTTGGATAAACGAGGCAATGGAGGCCACCAAGGACGATTTCGACCAGCTCGAACAGCGTTGTGCGGGCTTTTCTGTCCTTGACTACAACCCGACAGCGGAGGAACACTGGATATACGATAATGTCTGCCACCGTCCAGACTGTTACTTCGACCATTCCACGATGCTTGATAATCCGTTCATCCCCGAAAACATGAAGCGCAAGATTCTCTCCTATGAGCCAACAGAAGAAAACTACGCCAATGGAACGGTTGACATCCGCAAGTGGAAAATCTACGGACTTGGAGAAAGAGCCTCCCTTGAAGGTCTCATCTTTGAAAAGGTATCTCTTATAAAAGAGATTCCTTTCTGGGTCAAAAAGAAATGGCGCGCCTTGGACTTCGGATTTACGAATGATCCCACGGCCATCGAGACGGTAGGATTCCATGATGACTGCCTGTATATCGATGAAGAGTGCTACGCCACAAGGATGACCACTCCCGACATCATCGACACATTGAAGACGTTGCCCGAAGCGAGAACCCGCAAGATATGGGCTGACAACGCCGAGCAAAGGGAGATAACCGAGATAAACAATGCCGGACTACCCATCCAGCCCGCTATGAAAGGTGCTGGGAGTGTCCTTTTCGGCATTGACTTCATGCAAGGTCTCAGACACATCTACGTCACCGAGAACTCCGTTAATATTTGGAAGGAGTTTAGAAACTATACATGGCAGCAAGACCCGAAGACAGGCCAGTACATCAATGCGCCGTGCGACAACTACAACCACGCCATCGACGGCATCCGTTATGTCTGCTGGATGGAGCTACTGGGTCACGCCTACCGCAATATGCCCGCCCCGAAATCATACGCTGGATATTTCTAAACATAAAAAATATGAATAGCATAGACGAAATCTTCGCCCTCCCTACGTGGGAAGAGAGAATTACCTTCATAAAGAAGTCGCGCCGCGCACCATTGCCCGACGTAAAGAAGCTCAAAGATTCATGGTATGCCGAAAACCACCGAGTCTATGACAAAGAGTTCCGTGACAATATGAGGACTCTTGTCAAGGATGCCTACTACGACACTAAGGGAGTGCTTCATCCCGCCGAGTTTGACGAACAGCCAGTAGCACGCATTGGCCTTCCCATAGAACAGGACATCGTAAACATCCATACGGCTTTCACCGTCGGCAATGAGCCAACACTGAAAACCGAGACAGAAGACAAACAAGAGCTTGACCTGCTCCGCGTGTTGAAGAGGGTACACAAGGACAACAAGCTCCGATTCCAGAACAAGCGCGAGGTGCGTGCATGGCTGTCTGAGACGGAGGTGTGCGAATACTGGTATCGCTATGACGATAGCAGCTTTTGGCGCAAGGTATGGAAGAAGATAGCATCCCTTGCTGGCATCGCGGTACAGCCGAAATACAAACTGCGTATGCAGATATGGTCTCCCTTCAAGGGTGATGTGTTATACCCCATATTCTCCGACAACGGACAGGACTACATCGGCATTGGCCGTGAATATGAATACCAACTTGTCAACGGAGCCACCATGCACCGCTTCATGCTGGTCACAAATGATACCGTGTATCAGATTGAGCGTTCACAAGGAGAGTGGACGGATAGCAAGGGTTATCCCTTCAAGCATGGATTCTCCAAGAATCCCACCATCTACCGCGACCGCCCCGAAGAGCTGTGCAAGAATATACAAGGCGCACGCGAGAGCCTTGAAACGCTGACCTCCGATTGGTCGGATGCTATCAAGATGAATTTCTTTCCGAAGCTTATATTGGAGGGTGATTTGGTCAATGGCGGCGCACAGAACATCGGCAAGTCTCACCTGTTGAAGATTACAGGCGGAGGTAAGGCTTACTATCTCGATTGGCATCAGACCAGCGACATGGTGAAGTCTCAGATTGACAACCTCCTTGTAAGGTGCTACTCTCTCACCAATACCCCGCTCATCTCATTCGACCAGTTGAAAGGTACGGGACAGTTCCCATCCGGCACAGCTTTCGAGTATATGTTCATGGCCACCCTGTTTGCAGTGGATAGACATTGGGAGGACATGGGCGAATTTTTCCAGCGTCGTGTCAATTTCCTCATCCACGCCATCGGCTGCATTGCGCCCGAACTGAAAACGGCCAGCGAGACGTTAGAGGTGGAGGTCGAGCAAAAACCATACCGCATCGAAGACCTGTCGAAGCGTATCACTGACGCGGCCACTGGCGTAGATAAGGGCGTTATCTCCCGCAAGCAAGCTGTCATACTGGTAGGCATTGCCGATGAGTTCACAGATGAACTTGAAGAGATTGAAAAGGACATCAAGAACAACACGGCGAAAGAATAAGGTTCTCTCTTTTTTCATACATATTCTTTTTGGGATTCGGTTCTGCGTGATGCAGAGCCGTTTTCTTTGTTATAAGGTATAGGCTAAACTATAATCGTACCTTATGCGTATATATTATATATAATGTATATAGAAATAGGCTTAAAATATAGTTTATATCTTAAAATATATTGCAAAAGTAAAGATAAAAGTTAAAAGATGTGTAAAACGGCACAATTTTAAGAGATAGCTTAAATTTTATTTGGTGGTTTAAGATAAAAGCTATACCTTTGCACTCGAAAACAAGAAACAATAACAATAAATCAAAGTTTACTACTATGACACTTTCACAGCAAATTCAAAACATCTTCGACAATGGTCGTAGTGTTAGCGGTATCACTCGCGAACTTCGTGCATTAGGTATCTGCACAAGAGAGATTAACATTTTGCTCGATTCTTACAAGCGCAACCCCTTTGCACTTGATGACATTACATTTGGTGTAGAGATTGAGTGCTACAACGTAGAGAGAGAAGAAATCGCACAGCGTTTAAGAGAGGCTGGTGTACTTACTTATGTAGAGGGCTACAACCATACAGATTACAGAGACCATTTCAAGGTCGTAACCGATGGCTCTTTAAGTGGCAACAATACGGCTGAGGTCGTTAGTCCTATCTTAAAAGGTAAAAAGGGCTTACAGACGCTTGAAAAGGTTTGTAAGGTTCTGCAAGAAATTGGTGCAAAGGTGAATAAGTCATGCGGTTTGCACATTCATTTCGGTTTGGCCAATATTAGCTTTGAGACCTACAAAAACATCTTCTATAATTACGCAAAGTTAGAGAGAATCATTGACGCTTTCATGCCAGCCTCTCGCAGAAACAACATATATTGCAAGGGCTACACGGCTTTCGGTCATAACATCTATGAATTGTTAGACTGCACGACAAGCAAAGAAGATATTGCAAGGCTTTTCGCAGACAGAAACGGCGACCTTGACAGATATTACAAAGTGAATCCTATTGCATACCGCCGTCACAATACGATTGAGTTTAGACAGCACAGCGGTACGGTAGAATACAAAAAGATGCTCAACTGGATTGAGTTCTTAAAGGGCTTGATTGCCTACTCAAAAGAAAACAGAATCATTGAGGCTGCAAGCATCGAAGATTTGCCTTTCATCGACAGCAGGGTAAAGAGATTCTATAAAGAGAGAACGGCTGCACTCGCATGAGTGCGGCCACACAAAACGAAAGTCAAACATCAAAAATATCATCATTATGTGTGTAATAGTTTACAAGCCCAAGGGTGAATTTATGCCAGACGGCAGAATCATTGAGGCGTGCGCAAGAGCCAACAGAGACGGCTTTGGATTCTGCACGCCGTCCAAGTCCTACAAGACCCTATCTTTTCGCAAGTTCAAGACAGAACTTGAAAACGTGCGCTTTGATGAGCCGTGTATCATGCACTTTCGCCTTGCTACACATGGCAGCGTGAAGAAATCAAACTGCCACCCATTCAATATTGGTGATACATGGTTTGCCCATAACGGCATTTTAAGTGTAGAGCCTATGAGAGACAAGACAGACAGCGAAACGGCATTTGTGCGCTATCTCTACCCAAATATCGAGCAATACGGCCTATTCTCGCAAGAGTTAGACAGAGCCGTCTATAACATCATCGAAGGCTCACGCTTTGCTTTCATGCAGGGCGAAGACGTGCGTCTGTTCGGCGATTTTGTAGAAATGTGCGGTTGCTACTTCTCTAATTTGAGATTCAGATACTATCTTTACTTTTGAGATAGAACTTTGATTTATTGTTTCGGCCAGCCTTGCAAGTGATTTGTAGGGCTGGTTTTCTATTTTGTTACTTTAGGGCGTAAAGTAACTATTTCAAGAGACAAGCCCTTTCAAGATGTTGTTTTATGGTGTATCTTTGCAGTTGTTTAACCGCAAAGAGAACATTAAAAATGGACATTCAACAAATTTTCAACGCGCTCAAGACAAAATATCCTCAAAGTGGATTGAGCGACAACGAGATTCAAGGGCTTGCAAAGAGCCTTTTTGCCACTGGACTTGTGACAGACGAAAACCTTGCTACCATTGTGGACGGCCAAGCGGACGCAATGAAAGGCTTTCAGAGTCTTTTCGACTCGCGTTTCACCGCCCAGAAGAACAACCTAACGAGCCAGCTCACCGCATCGCTCGAAAAGTCGTTCATGGAAAAGTACCACATCGACAAGGATGGCAAACAGGTCGTCGAAACACAAGACCCACCCAAGGACGCGACTATGGAGGCTATCGCCAAGCTGATGGACGAAAAGCTCAAACCGCTTTCGGACAAGATTACAGCTGAGGAAACGCGACGCTCCCAAGAGCAGCGGACTGCCGAAATCGTGGAAAAGGCCAAGGCTCACGGCATATCCGAAGCACTGGCCAAAATGCTGAACGTGCCAAGCGACGTGACAGATTTGGACTCCTTTATGAAGGACAAATCCCAAGAACTCGCAAACCTCGGTTTTCATCCGTCCGTACCACCCTCCGAAGCAGGAGGCGGCAAGACAGATGGTGAAGCCTTCGCAGAGCAAATCCGCCAAGGTGCTCCCAAGACCGAGTAACCCAAGTATTAACAATTAAATTTGACAACAATGCCAGCAGGATTCAATTACAATCTTAACCCCGCCGCAGTTGTAGAAGAGCTTTGCGATGTGCAGACCCTCCACCACAAGAGAGGCCCGTACAAGCTCGACACCACGGGGCTGACCATTGGCTCGAAGCTCCCGCGCTTCACTCCCGTCTGCGTCAATCTCGCCACCCGCATGGCCGTCGTGGTGAAGAATGTCAAGGTCGTGGAGGATGCCGCTGCCGCAGCTACGACTATCAAGGTCGCTAAGAACTCCCTCGTTTCCGTAGGCATGACGTTGGGCGCAGGTTCTTCTTGCGTCAAGGTATCGGCCATCGACACCTCCAATGCCGCCTACGACGCACTGACCGTTTCCGCTCTTGCCGAAGCCGTGACCGCCGGACAGGTACTCTTTGAGGCCGTCGCCCTTGTCACTGGCAAGACCAAATCGGGAACCAAGGATGCCACCTCTCTCGACATCGCCAAGGGAAGCGGTGTACAGGCAGGTATGCACATCGTCATCGGCGAGACCACCTACACCGTGACCGCCGTTGACACGTCCAACGACGCAAAGGACGTGTTGACCCTCTCCGAAGGACTGGCCGCTAACGTGTCTAACAACACCGACTTCACCGAGGCGCAGAAGAGCGTCCCCGTCCGCACTGCGAACTTCGTCATCTACGAAGAGACCAAGGTGGAGAACGGCATCGTCCTCGTTGCCGTCATCATGCGCGCCTATGAGATTCAAGAAGAGAAACTGACGCTCCCGTTCTCCGAAAAGGACAAAGAGAGTCTGACATCTCGCTTCCAGTTCGAGTAATTAACCCCTAAAAAAGAAGAATCATGTTACTTACAATTCAGACATTATTCAATGACGCGAATGTGGTGCAGGCCATCATTGACCGCGTACTCCAACGGGGGCTTGACAAAATCTATTGGCAACAGTACTTGAAGTTCCGTCGTACTACGACGCGAGTCTTCAAGGACTATCTCGGCACCGTTACGGGCGTGGTGGCTGGCTCCATCAATTCCCGCTATGGCGAGAAGCCCATCCGTGAGCGCAAGTCACTGGGCAGCGGCTACGGCGAAATCGCCTATCTGGGCGATGCCTATCAGATTGACGTGGAGCGTCTGTCTGAGCTGCAAGACCTCATCGACAAGTACAATGAGGCAAAGACCGCCGACCAAGTGGCAGTTATGAACGAAATCGTCCAGTTCATCACCGACGATTACCGTCAAGTCATCCTCGCTCCCCACAAGCGCATGGACATCGTTGTCGGCTCGCTGCTGATGACTGGTTCTGCCACCGTCAAGAACAAGGATAATGCCGACGGCATCGAGCTGCTTGACATCGACCTTCCGTTCCACTTCATCACGCCTACCACTGCGCAGGTCTATGATGACAGCAAGCAGTACTTCATCTCTTACTTGCAGAAGAAGCTGGCCGACCTCCAGCCTCAATTCGGTAAGTTCGAGAAGATGATTATGAGCCGTGGCACATTCATCAAGAACATCGTCGGCTCCGTGGAGTTCGGCGAGACCTTCAAGATGATTCTGCCCTCTCAGCAGTTCAGCATCGCCACTGGCCTCATCACTTCCAAGATGGCCTCCGATGTCCTCAACGGCGTTGGTCTGCCCTCTATCGAGATTAAGGAGGACTACGTGGAGGAACAGGACGGCACGAACAAGCAGATTTATGCGGACAACCGCATTACCCTGCTTCGCTCGGATGACCTCGGATGGATGCGCCACCACACACCCTATGAGGCTACCGACCCCGTGGAAGGCCGCACTTATCGCCCCGTCGGAAACGACAATGGTCAGATGCTCATCAGCAACTACCGCGACAAGAACGGTCGCTACATGGAATACACGGCTGAGTGGATTCCTCAGATCGCAGCTCCCAACAAGATTGTCAACCTCAATCTTGAAACCCTCAACGCATAAGGACAGGGCGGGAAACCGCCCACTCCTTTGCTTTCTCTAACAATCCAAAAAAATGTTTCAACAATGAAGAAGTTTCTTTGCATGACAATCTGCTTGATGCTGGCACTGACGGCATCGGCAGTAAGCTTCAAGGGGGTGGACTATTCGCCTCCCGTCAAGACCGAGAACGTATCCATCGCTTCGGCCTTGGATGTCATAGCCACTCCGATGGTGGACGTGCAGTATTGCATCGTGACAAACGCGCCCGTCGTTTTTGTTGTCGAGAAAGGTGCTCCCGTCACCTCCAAGATGGCCTCCGATGTCCTCATGGCCGCGTATATTGAGATGCGAAGCTATCGCAAACGCTTTCAGCCTCCCGATAATAGAGGGTTGGAAAGTATGCGACAAAACCAGCTCAATATGTCACGCTATCATAGTAAACTCAAACATTAGCGAGACACATGGCACAGCTGACCATACTTTCAGCACTAAAGGCACAGGTGCAATATCCGTTGCCCGATGACTTCTACTCCCTAACGGTTATGAGAAGGGGTCTCACTGGCGACGCTTCATGCACAGCGGAGATTCTGCAATCTTCGGCCTTCAAGGGTGCGACCGCCGACTGCATCCGTCAAATACTGCGCCATCCGCAAAGTATCTCAGAAGGTGGTATGTCTATCACAAAGGCCAGCCGTGAAGACCTCTTGAACGAGGCAAACAGGCTCTACCGAGAAATCGGCGAGGAGTCATTGGACGAACGACCCACAATCACCTGCTACTAATGATAAGTTTCAGACCACATAAATTGCAAGTAACGACCTTCGAGACAGGAGGCTTCGATGAGCTTGGCCGACCGTTGCCCGATGTCGAGAGTGTTGTAGAAGTGCCGTGCCGGATAGTTCCGAATGGTTCTGCCGCACAGGTGCGTTTCAATGACGGCAAGGCTTACAATTTCTCCTATTCCATATACCTTGACCAAGATTGCAGGGCTTTCGCCACTGGTGAGAAAGTGCGTCTCATAGGTCTTGACGGAGAGGTAGAGAATGACAAGCAGTTTGAGGTCTTGGGATTTATGCGCAACCAGTTAAATGCACGTCTATGGGTATAACCATGAGCAGACAATCCATTTCCCGCGTCCTAACGTTGATGAACCATGCCAACGATGACATCGAGAACGCGGTGGCCGAGGCTTATGCCGAGGTGGGCGAGTCCGTTGTCAAGGGCATACGGGATGGCAGTCTGAGCAACTGGGAAGACCAGACGGGAGCCTTGCGTTCCTCCGTCGGTTATGTAGTCACCCGTAAGGGTCGCATAGTCAAACAATCGAGTTTTGAAGTCATCCGAAATGGTGCTGACGGTGCAACCAAAGGACGGAATCTCGCAGAGAAGTTGGCTAACGATTTCGCAGACCGAGACTTTGCCCTCATTGTCGTAGCTGGCGAGGAATACGCCGTTTACGTCGAGGCGGTCGAAGGAAAGGCGGTACTTGCACAGGGTCAACTATACATAGAGAAGAATATCCCACAACTCCTGCGAAGCAGGGTAAGACAAGTTCTTGACAAGTATGAAAAGTGACGCAGATGTAAGGATGGATGTGTACGGCATCGTTGTGGCCTCCGAACTAAAGACGGCCATCAATGGTGAAGTGCGCTATATCCCCCGAAAGAAAGGCTCCCATGCCGAAGACTGCATCATCTCTGTGCTGGCCAATCAGAACGGCCAGATACAAAGCTGCTTCGTCAATGTCAATGTCTATGTCCCCAACATCAACAATGGCGGGGAATCAGTGGAAGATGTCATCCGTACTTCAACACTCGCGGAAATCTGTGCAAGGGTTCTACAATCGAGGTTTGGTGACGGGTTTCGCTTCTTCCTTGACAGCCAGCGCATACTCGCTGTTAATGGGAAGGACGAACACGTCATCAGCAACAAACTAAAGTATCAATTTAATAACGAATAGCACCATGTCAGAACCTACAAAAGTTTTAGGATGGGGCAAATGCTCCGCCGCAGGATTCACCGACATCATCGAGAACTCCTGCCAGCTCTCAGTCGAAGAAGGTCAAGAACAGGAGGCTACCATCGAGGGCGGTTCTGCCGAAGGCCGCAAGAAGGCTCCCGATAAGTACATCCTCACCTTCAATCGCCGTGTCGCCTCCGCAGAAGAGGCCGCTATTGGTTTCACCGAAAGCGAGTCCAACGCCGTCACGGTTGTACCCGAAGCCGTCGGAGCCATCGGCGTGACCTTGGCCGCCGGATGCTCGAAGCACGTAGCCGTCAAGTTCGACTCTACCGATGGCCTTGTGGCTGTTTACACCTACAAGACCAAGGGAGTGACTGGCGCAAACGGCGCACTCACCGACATCACGTTCCAAGCGAAGTCCGCGTGATGATGGTTATTGGGGAGTAACCCCTATCTCGGATAGCTCAGTGGTAGAGCGACGCAGCAATGCGTGTGCGCGGGTTCGACCCCCGCTCCGAGAGCCAAATGCACTTTATGAGCGATATAGATTACAACCTTGTAGATGTCATCATCGAGAGGCCATACGATTTCTCCGTAGGGAGAAAGCATTTCAGCCTATATCCCGTCACGCTCGCGAAGATGTTTCTCTTGAAGCGACAAGTGGACGGGCTGGGTGTTGACACGAACATATTAAAGGTTAATCCGTATCTCGAAGCCATGAGAGTAGTGAGGGCAAGCAGGGACATTTGCTGCCACATCCTCGCGATACATACCGCTCCCAACACAAAGAAGGACTTATTCGACCAGCGGGCAATCACCATCCGAAAGAATTACTTTATAGAGAATCTTTCCGATGACGATTTGGCCACACTGATTATCGTCGTGCTCACGTCCGACAAAACAGAAGAGTATATCAAGCACCTCGAACTCGACAAGGAGCGAAGCAATATCTCCCGTCTGATGGATATTAAGCGCAAGCATGACACGAATAACTTTGCATACGGCGGCAAGACCATACTCGGTACATTCATCCAGCAGCTCAAAGAAATGGGCTATTCCGATGATGAGATACGCTTCGAGATGAGCTATTCGTATTTGAAACTCATGCTTGCCGACAAGGTTGTCAATATATACCTCTCTGATTCTGAGATTAAAGACCTGCCCGCCGACTTGGGTGGCACTCTCTTGGACGGCAATGACCCCAATTCAATAGGACAGCTAAACGCTTTCCTTGCTTCAAAAGGACTTAAACCTGTACAATAATGGCAGAGAATCTACATATCCCCATAACTGGTGACAATAAGAACTTCCTCAACGCCCTGCACGGCGCACAGGAGGGCGTTAGACAGACTGCGCAGCAGATAGAACAGAGCGGCATGAGCATTGAACAGATGTTCGGACGCACACAAAAGGCGGCTGTGGCCTCCCTTGCTGGATTCTCCGCAAAGGAGTTCATTCAGAAGGTTGTCTCTATCCGTGGAGAGTTCCAGCAGCTTGAAGTGGCCTTTAACACCATGCTTGGCAGTGCCGAGAAAGCCAATACCCTCATGCAGCAGCTCACGAAGACGGCATCTGTCACTCCCTTCGACTTGAAAGGTGTCACCGACGGCGCAAAGCAGCTATTGGCCTACGGCGTACAGGCCGAAGAGGTCAATGAGACCCTTGTGAGGCTTGGCGACATCGCCGCTGGCCTATCCCTCCCGCTGGGTGATTTGGTCTATCTGTATGGTACGACTCTCACGCAGGGAAGGATGTACACACAGGACTTGCGGCAGTTCATGGGTCGTGGTATTCCCTTGGCCGAAGAGCTGGCAAAGCAGTTCGGCGTGACCAAGGACAAGGTGCAAGAGCTTGTTTCCACTGGCAAGGTGGGAGCCGAAGAGTTCAAGAAAGCCATTATCTCTATGTCATCCGAGGGTGGCAAGTTCGGTGGTCTGATGGAGGAACAATCGAAGACCATCACAGGTCAAATCTCGAATATCGAGGATGCCATAGATGTTATGTTCAACAACATCGGCAAGCAGAATGAAGGTATCATCAATGGCTCGCTCTCCGTGGTGTCGTCATTGGTTGAGAACTATGAGCGCGTCGGCAAGGTCATCGCTGGTGTTGTCGCCACTTATGGAGTGTACAAAGCCGCTGTTATGACGGCCACCGCCATGCAGTCACTTCAAACAGCCGCTACAGGAGCGTTGACGGCTGCCGAAATAGCCCATCATGGTTGGCTTGTGCTGTGCGAGAAAGCCCAAAAGCCCCTTAATGCGACCATGCTTGCCAATCCCTATGTCCTTGTCGCTACTGCCGTAGCCGGACTGGTTGCCGTAATGGTAACGATGAAGACTCAACAGGAGTTAGTGAACGAGGCCACCGAGGAATACAACCGCAAGAAGGAAGAGGCTATCGCTAAGGAGGAAGAGCATAGAAATAAGCTGGATGAGCTTATTAGGATAGCTGGCGACGAATCCCTGTCAACAGACACACGCCGAGAGGCAATGTTAAAGCTAAAGGCAGAATATCCCGACTTGTTTACAAAATACAATACGGAGATAGAAGCCCTTAAAGATATTGCTTATTGGAAAGCTAAGATTGCCGAAATAGAAAGCGGTAAAAGTATCAAACTGGCAAAGAATGAGCTTGAAGATGTCAACAAACAAATAGCCGAATTAGAGGAAAGGGCAAAGGCAAACTACGAAGCTTATCAGAAGCTCGCCCCATCTGAAAGGCGATATGCCTCTCCTTCATTAACCCGCGAAGAAACGGCAAAGCTTATTCAGCTGAAGAACCGCCGACAAGAGCTAACCAACGAGATGCGGAAGGAAGAGGTTAGTAACTACTTCAAAGACCTAACTGGCGTGTCAAATGAGGAATTGGAACGTCAGCTTAATGTGCGCCGCAGTCTTCTTGCCAAGATTAGAATGGCAGAACAGGAAGGAAAGAAAGATGTAAAAGGTACGGTCAAGACAGGCGGTGCTACTGGCACATTTTCCAAGGACGAATTACAAGACCAAGTAACAAGCCTCGAATGGGAAATCAACCGCCGAGCAGAAACACGTCTTACCCCATCCCAGCAAAAGGCACAGCTATATAAAGACCTCCAAGCAGCACGCAAGGCTCTTGCAGACTTCGACAAATCATCCGACAAATACACCAAGGATGAAGCGGAGAAAGCCCGCAAGAAGCTCCAAGATGCCGTCGATGCAGCAGAGAAGGCATATAAGGCTTTCGGTGGTTCAGTGTCAAAGGGAAAGACTGCCGAACAGCAGAAGCAGCAGCGCGAGCGTGAAGCCCGTGCGCAAGAGCAGTATGAAGAGACCCTACGCAAGCAAAAACTCGCGGAGAAACGCGCCGCCGAGGACATGGAGATAGAAACACGACAGGCTATCATCGACGCACAGGAGGAATCCACGGACAAGGTAATTGCCCAGTACCAGCTTGACTTCGACCGCGAGAAACTGGCCATTGAACGTGGCTATGAGGACTTAAAGCAGAAGAAAATCGACGATGCCCGTACTTTGTTCCATGCCGACCCAGCAAACAAGGGTAAAACCTTCGATGAAAGCTCTGTAAACACAGACTATACCGAAGAGGAAACGAACAACTATACCCAATCTCTTGAAGCGAATGACAAAAAGCTAAAAAGAAGACTGCGCGAGCTGCAAGAGGAAGATAAGCGATACCAGTTGGAGTATTTGAAAGAATACGGCTCCTACCAAGAGCAGAAACTGGCCATTGCTGCCGAATATGATGAGAGGATTGCAAAGGAAAGTAACGAATGGGCGAAGAAATCCCTCGAAGAGCAGAAGAAACAAGCCCTCGATGAAGTCGAGATGATGCGAGTGAAGTTCTCTATCGACTGGGGGGCTGTTTTTGGCAACCTCGCAAGTAGGACGACAAAGGAGCTTGAAGTGATAAAGAGAAACCTCGAATCATTGTCAAGAAGCGGCAACTTTGAGGATATTGAGCAGATTAAGGAGTTGCAAAGTGCTATTTCTGCGCTTGGCGAAGAGCTGGCATCGAGAAAGGGCGGCTTTGTTGCACTCAAAGATGCTTACCATGAGCTTAGGGAGGCCACGAAAGATGTCATTACCGCAGAGGAAAACTTAAACAGGGCGAGGGCGGAAGGAAACGCAGAATCCATCAGAACGGCAGAAAGGGAACTCTTGCTTGCACGGGAAAGAAAGAACACCTCAGAATCCTCTCTTGATGCCGCAAAGAAGGCGACGGCAAAATTTATCGAAACGATAACAAACATCGACTTTTCATCGTTTAGCAACGTATTCCTTGGTATCAAAGACCTTGCGCCCACTATTGATGCAGCGTTCAAGACTAACTTATCGGGCATCTTTCAAGGAATGGGTGATGAAATGACTAATGCGCTGGCGCAGCTTGGCGATAGCATCGTAAGTGCTACAAAAACAATCATAGACGTATTTCATGTTGACGATACAAGAATACAGGAGCAGCTTACGGCGTATGATATGCTAAAAGATTCTATTGATGCGCTGTCCGACAAAATGGAGAATGGCTCATTTATAGAGGCTCTTGAAACATACAATACACAACTCCAGCTTCTTGAAGAGCAGACGGGTTTAGCATCCGGCACATTGTCGGAGGCGATGGCTCTGTATCAGTCTAAATGTATTGGGTGGGGCAATAATCACCATTCTGTCAATGCTTATTTGGACGATAGGCTGACAGGTAAGGACTTTGAGGCCATAAACTCCCTTCTTGGCACGACTGACATTAACAGCGCGAGTCAGTTGTGGGGATTGACACCCGAACAGCTTAATGAGATAAAAACATATCTCCCGAATGTATGGGCGCAGATAAAAAATGCAGCTGATGACGTTAAGGCGCACACGGATGACAGCGAAGACGGAGAAAAGGCGTGGGATGCGTTGATGAATTACATTGGCCTCGCTGGGCAGAAGGATGAGATAGAAAAAAACATATCGATTCGCCTAACTGGTTTGTCTCTCGAAAATCTAAAAAGTGAGTTTAGGTCAGCACTTGATGACATCAAACACGATGCGGACGATTTCGCCGAGGATATTTCCAAAACACTCTCCAACGCATTGCTTAATATGCGCCTCGCGGAAAGTGGAGGTGCAAATGACAGGCTCGAAACGTGGTATCAAAAATTGCGAGACCTAATAGCCGACAGAGCAAACATATCTGAGGAAGAATTTGCCAACCGCCTTAATGTCTTACGGCAAGAGTACGCCGACATATCACAAGAAGGTATGGAAGCAAGGGATTGGGCAAACAAGATGGCTGGATATTCGCCAGAAGATGCCTACGAACAAAACCCCTCCGTCGGTGCATGGCAGTCGATGGGTGAAGATACGGGTCAAGAACTCAATGGACGATTCACCGCCTTGCAAATCGCTGGGGAGAATATCAGCGAGTGCGCCACGGCAATGCTGGCAACCCTCAACGCCATATCATCTGTGATGGGAGAGGATAGCACCACCCTCATAGAGATTCGCAATCTGATGATAACCAATAACGCCTTCCTCGAAGACATCTTGGAGGTCAGCAGGGGCATAGGCAAGGACTTACATAAGGAATTGAAGGAAATAATCAAGAATACCAAGTAATATGGTCTCACTCACTATAAACGGAAAAGATGCCTATACCGTTTTCGGTATAACGATGGACACCAGCTCTCTTGCACAGCTGATGACACCGCCACCCATGAAGGAGCGTATCAGCAGTAAAAGCAGGGTCGAGCATGGTATGCGCGTGGTCACGGATGCGGCCACCTTTGTCGATTCGCGCGACCTCACGCTCAATCTCAACATTTCAGCCGACACAGAGGCAAATTTCTTGGCGAAGTACGCCTTGTTCTGTGCCGAATTGAAGAGTAGGGAGATAGTCATTTCTACAATCAGCGGCACATACCATTGCACATACCTCTCATGTCAGCAGTTCAGCCAGTTCATGCGGGGCGTGGGTAAATTCATTCTGAGGCTGAGAGAGTACAATCCTAACAACCGTTCATAATGGCAGCTACAATCAACATCATAGGAATTGGCGGCATCTCGCACGCCGTGGTCATCGAAGAGGGTTCAATCCGTCGCTTCGAGCTGATGAAGGAGGACTATATACGCCTTGTCTTCTCATCCAGCGAGCAGATAAACATCCGATTGGGTGACTATATCACTCACCCCGATTGGGGAACGTTCTACATCACGGAACCACAGCAGCCGACCTACAACAAGGACACTGGCGGCTATGACTATGACCTTCAATTCAATGCTCCATACTACAAGTGGAATAACAAGCTATACAAGTTTGAGCCGAGTAACAACCGCAACGAAGCGAGCTGGTCATTGACTGACAACCTTGGCAACCACATGGCCGTATTCTTGCGCAACTTGGAGCATCACGGCTGGCATTACACCTTGGATAACGCTTGCCTGTCATTGGAAGAGGCGCAGCGCACGGTGTTCATCCAGTTTGATAACAAATACCTCCTTGATGCGCTGACGCAGATTGCAGAAGCCTTTAACATCGAATGGTGGATAACTGATACCGTCATACATTTCGGCAAGGTAGAGAGCGGCGAAGCCATCGATTTCGAGGTGGGTGTAAACGTGGAGGATATGACACCTCAGAACGCAAGTAAGGACGCAATCACCCGCTTTTATGCCTTTGGCTCAACGCGCAACATTCCCAATGGGTACAGGGCAGATGAAGAACAGGTACTTTTGAACGGTGTAGTTCAGAAGAGGCTCATGCTCCCATCGGACACACCATATATTGACATCGCCGAAAACCTTACCGACGATGAGATAGTTGAGGGTGTCGTTTTCTTCGATGAGGTCTTTCCGCGTACAGAAAGCGCCATCACCGCCATTGAAGAGGTAGAGAAATGGATGAAGGATGACGGCTCAACGGTAGAGGCCACCGATGAAGAGAATAATGACGAAGAGCTTACGCGGGTCACGATATACCGATTCAAGACCAGCAGCTTCACTTTCAGCAAGGACTATATCCTTCCCAAGACCGATTTACAGGTGGAATTTACCAGCGGCAAACTTAACGGCATGACCTTTAATGTGGTGTTCAATCCGAAAGGAGTGGCCGAGAAGATTACGCAGACCGTGAACGGCGTAGAGACGGAGGTCGTGAATCCCGAATCGCAGTTCTTTGAGATTGTCATCAATGACACTTATGGCCTTAGCCTCCCGAATGATTCCCTGTACCCAGAACTGCAAAACAAGTTCATCCTCATTGGATGGGATGCTACCAAGATTGAAGCCTTGCAAGACCTCACCGACAATGCAGAGGAAGAGCTAAAGGACAAGGCAGAAACATACGCCGCCAAGTTGAGGACAGACCCGCACACATACCCCTGCAAGATGATGGCAGATTATATGTACGGACTGAACAATGGCCAGCAAGACCCGAATTATAGCAAGGTGGGAACATTCCCGCTCGGTCAGCGGATTCGGCTTGTCAACTCGGTCTATTTCAGCACAGGGAGCAGGGTTTCCCGCGTAATAGGCTATGAGTACAAGCTGGATATACCCTACGATGAAGCAACAATCATCGTGGGAGAGTCCGCTACATATTCCAGCAAGCGCGCCACCGAAGCCGCCATTAACGAAGCGAAGGATTCCATTGCTTACAGAAACAACAGCTACACCAATATCGGAGGCGGTGGAAGTAGTGTCTATATCATCACCTCAAACGACACCACCGCGCCCTCTGAGGGTAACGTCTATTCAGCTCTAAGAAGTGACAGACAATACCCCCGCAAGAACCGCAACGACATTTTAAGCTCCCTGTGGACGTTCAAGGACGCAAACGGTGTGCGCAGGGGCATACAGACAGAGCAATACAACAGCGTAGGAGGTAACGAGGGCAATGTCTTCGGCAAGGGCTTTGAGCTTATATCCCAAGCCGACGGGAACGGCAACACCAAGACGCGGTTAGAGGTCGATGAGCTGTTTGTCCGAATCAAGGCTTTCTTCTCTTCTCTCGAAATCCGCGAAATCTCCTATTTGGGTGGAAACTATGTCTTTTCGTCTGCTGGTAGTAAGCTTTATTATGTGGACTGGCTCGATGCTCATGGCGATGTCATGGATAAGACCATCGGAGGCATTGCCAACGTCGCCACATTCAGATGTTATCTTTACTCGGACGATGGCACAACGGCGACAATCAATAAGTGGAGGGTCAACGACCAAGCCATGTGCCGGACGTACAATATTGACAGCGGTGTACACCAAAACACATCAAACAAATACTACTGGCGAAGAGTCACCAATACAGGCCGTGGAGCTATCCCATCGAAGGGAGATAAGCAGTACCAGTATGTAGATATTTCCGCATCGGACTGCGCGCTCAACAGCGACTATCCCGAAGCTGGAGATACCATCGTTTCCTTCGGTAACTGGACGGACGCAGCCCGACAGGGCATTATCTATCTGCAAGTCGAAGGGGAGGGTTCGCCCGCCATCTATGAGTATGCGAATGTTGGTGCAAACGGCCAGCATTTCGTATTGCCGGAGCCTTCTTTGATGCTCTCCCCGAAGAAGAATGTCATATATGGTGAGTTTCATTCCGTGGTGGATAGTGAGGGAGGCAATACTGGCAATGGCGATTCCATCGATGACCAGCTGCAAGCCCTTATCGATGCCATCAACGACATCAAGAACCAAGCAGATAAGAAGTTCGAGCTGTGGTTTGGAGCCTATGAGCCGCGCCCGACGCTGGCACATCCAAACCAAATCAACTACCCAGCCTCCGAATGGACTACGCAGGCATTGCAGATACTTCACGCGCAAGATTTGTTCTATGACACACTCAAAGCACCAGCCACGAATCGCGGACGCGCATGGCGATGGGTTGTGATAGTTGCTGATTATCTGTATATACGTTCACTCAATACGCCATCGGTAACGCGGGAAGAGTTGGATTCTGGCAAAGAAGCACTCATAAACTACCTTGGATGGAGTGAGACAATACCCGAAGCCGATGAGGGTGCGCCGAATCTATACTACATCAAAAACACGGGCAGCGGCTACTCATTGCCGCAGCTGATGGAAAGTGAAGAGTCTCTTCCTACATTCACGGCCTATTGGGAAGATGTCACCGACCAAGACACCATCGACGCGCTCGAAAAGATTGCAGACGTAGCCAGTGACGGCAAGCTTACTGGAGGCGCAGAGAAAACTCGTGTGTATATCGATTGGCAGAAAGCCGTTCAAGAATACCTCAAATATAAGGAGCAAGCCGCAGACTACGGAATCACTACCGAACTGACTGAATACGTCAACGCTTTCAAGGCTCTTGGAAAGCTGCTGAATGGTGGCACAGACCTCATCGTTTCCGATGTTTCCACGGTCATAGCTACCCCTTCATGGCTTGCAGACCTGCAAACGGATACCGAAATCACGTCACCGACGAACTATCGCGGAAAGTGGAATGATTATTATACCGCGCTGGCAGCTCTCTTGAAGAAGATAACAAAATGTGCCAAGGACTTAGCGGATGCAGCGCAGGCCGATGCCACCACCGCGCTCGGTAAAATCAGCGACATGGCCAATGACGGCAAGCTTGACCCAAGCGAGAAGTTGACCGTAAAGAGGGAGTTCATCGCGGCATACCATGAAATGATGGACACCGATTCGGATGGCTATGCGTCGGGAATCCTCGACATGGCCAAAGACGGCAATAGCTGGATTATCACATACAGCGTATGGATAGAGCCGTATATAACCGCTTTCCGTGCCATTGGCACATATCTCAATGGCGGCACTTCATGGACTGAGCCGACACTGGCCAACTTTGGAGATTCCACACTTCCCGCATGGATTAAGGATGCCAATATGGGCAACACGCAGACCATCGCGGGCGGCACATGGAGGAATCTTTGGGCAGAGTTCTACGCCACCCGCACGGCTGTACTGACGGCACTCACGGACAAGGCACAATCCACGGCAGACAATGCCCATGACAGAATCGACGATATTGTTTCCGATGGAGTAATCAGTGCTGGCTCTGAGAAATCGCTTCTGTATATCGACTGGCTTAAAACCATCGCCGAATATAAGAAATACATCGAACAGGCAAGCGATTATTTCGGGAGCACGAACACACAGGACGATGCCCTTGTAGCGGCTTATAAGAAATTGGCCGTCATGCTCAACAACGGCAATCCAAATGACACCACGGCCACCATATCGAATGACATCTTGAACGGTGTAGCCCGCCCCGCATGGCTCACGGCGGCAAACATGAATACCGATACCGTGCTGGCTGACACGCCGACGGCCAACAGCTCGACGTATCATTCCGTATGGAACGCCTATCAGACGGCACTCACCGCCTTGTTAGAGGTCATCACGAAAAAGGCCAAGGACTTAGCGGATGCAGCGCAGGCCGATGCCACCACCGCGCTCGGTAAAATCAGCGACATGGCCAATGACGGCAAGCTCGACCCAAGCGAAAAACTTGACCTCCTTTCGGATTTCACTGCAATAGTCCATGAATACTACAAAATCCAAAGCAAATGCACGACGGCTGGCGTAAGCATGGCGACATACAAAAGTGCGGCTGAGGATTTGTTTACCTACCTCAACGGAGGCACACAATGGCCAAACGGCACGAAGACGTGGCCACCGTCGGCAATAAGCACATATCTAAATACTATCATACCGTCATGGCTGACAAGTAGTAATATTTCCAACACGGAGAACATCAACAGCGAGACATTCCGAGGTCTTTGGGGCGCGTTCTACGCCGCGAGGGTTGAGGTGTTGACGCTGCTTTCCGAGGATGCAAAGAACAGGGCAGATGACGCACAGGAAGATGCGACTAATGCACTTGGTCAGCTGTCAGACTTTGCGGATGACGGTGTTCTGACTCCTTTTGAGAAGCTGAATGTACTGCGCGAGTGGGAGAATATCACATCTGAGAAAGAAATCATATTGGCCAATGCGATAGATGCCCATATCAGTACAGCGGACTATGAAAGAGCGTACAACGTTCTAAGCTGGTACTTGGATGACCCGACATCGGAAAGCTCAAACACTAATACCTTCCCCGATAATAGGACACCTACCGCGCTGGCTGCAAGCGGGAACACGACCATAAGCAGCGTAGTTTTCAAAAACGACTGGCAGAATTTCTACTATGAGCGTGCTGGGATTCTCTCGCTGATGTCTTCGAGCAAGGTGAATTTCTTTGTTCAAAGTAGTGTGCCGACACCTCCTTACAAGAGAGGCGATTTGTGGATGCAGACCAACAATGGCAATAACATGATGGTTTGTGTCACTGGACGCTCAACGGGAAACGGTCAACTGAGCGATTGGGCAGACCTTTCGGACATCACGGAGAAAAGAGACCCGCGCATCCTGCTTGCTGCGCTGGCTAACATGGTCTATGACAATGCTGATTGCAAGAACACCATCAAGAACAAGGGTACAAACGCATACCTCACTATCTATGGCACCAGCACTCTCTCAGTGATTTTGGAGGGTGATATTTCATACACTCCGACAAATGGCATCAAGCGGTATGTTTCGGGTTCATGGCAGGCCGTTACGGATGAGAATATGCGCATGGCCTTACAATCTGTGTATGAAGCTATCGGCGAGTACACAATACGCATATTCCGCTCCCGTCCAAGCATTACGGCAAATCTTTACGACCTTGTATGTTCGCCCATCACATTTACCGATACAAATCTCCCGTCAGACAGCGAATATCGCACCGTAGAAGGTGGTATTCAGATTCAGATGTACAACGGTACGGATTGGGAGGTGTTGCAGGAGTCAGCGCACAGCCTCATTGAGAATCTGAAAGGTTACGTGCGAGCACTGGCGATGAAGTCCGCTGGCGATTACACTTCCACGGCTGGGATGATTACGACTGGCAACCTTGTTCAGAACTTTGCGACAGCCACAGACCAGCAGGGAAGGACAATCGCACAGGCATATCTTTCGGCTTACGTCCAAAAGGACAGCAATGGGAAGATAGTAAGCGGCGTAACCATTGACGCTGACCAAGTGAACCTCACTGGCAATGACAGAATCAGCCTCGCCGTTGCCAATGCCGCCTACAATCCGAACCTCCTTCAAAATTCCATCATCAACGAGACGAGCACGGATTATGGCTTTGCGCACCGCTCATTACGGCTCGAAAACGGCAAGAAATACACATTCTCCGTAAGCGGAATCACGCCAACATCTCTGCCGTCTGCCATGAAGCTGAGGGTGTATCTGTTCAGACTGATGGATAGCGGCGACACAAATGTTAGCTCTGATTGGGGTTCTCGATGGGCGCAGGAAGTACACGTTGACATATCGGCCAACGGTGGAAATGCGGCAACTGGCAGCGTATCATTCACCGCCAACAGGACGGGAACGTATTACATCACAAGCTACCTCTACGATACCGCTATCTCTAACGGCTCAAACGGCAGCGGTGGCACACGCACCTACCCCGTCACCGTTCTTTGGTATAAGGTTGAAGAGGGAGAGATTGCGACAAACTGGACGGCAGAAGAGGCCGATGGCAGAGACCTCGATAACTTCATCGTGAACCCGCTGGCAGTCAGTGGCACAATAGATGACCAGCACATCACATCTACGGAGGTCACGGATGGCGTTTTCGGGAAGGTCGTACAACTGTCTCACAATGTAAATGGATGCTGGCAGATAAAATTCACCCGTCGCGATAACTATTCACTCCTAACGGGTAATCATGCCACATTCTACATGATTTGCAAGTGTATATCCGCAAGCACGGAGGCATACGTCACGGACAACAACGGGAACAATGCACACGTCCGTCTGTGTTTCGGGTATGATAGTTCCGGCACGCAGATTGTCGTTGACACTCTGACATCCCCATATATCGACCTTGGCGACGGTTGGCGCAAGTACTATGCCACAAAGAAGATGAGCAGTGCGTTAGGCTCGACTATTGGTGTCTGTCACGCGATGGGAACATGGAGAGTCTATGCCGTCGGCATCGTCCTCGGTGGTGTCTGTCCGCAGATTGTCGAAATCATGTCAAAGAACAACCTCCTAAAGACTGGCATTGACATCACGGCTGGAAAAATCAAGCTGAGAGCCGACAAGGTGACGTTTGAAAGTTCTGACGGTTCGGTAAGTGGTAAGATATGGATTGACCCGACAACAGGAACGCTTCACACGACAAACGCATCAATAAATGGCGTGTTTGAGTCCGTGAATACAACGACGCAAAATTCCATCATCGTAGATGCTGGCAATGGTTATATCAAAATGCGAGGCCCTAACGGAGTGCAAGACGAAAACCACCAGCTACCAGCACAAGGGGCATCTATTATCGACCTGTTTAAGATTCAGTTTGAGACAGACCCCGATGGATTGCAGCGTGTGGCATCGTTGTACATGAATACAAAAAACACGGCGTTGAATATAGACGCGCAAGACGGAATAACGTTTACCGCAAGCGGCCAAACCAAACATAAAAGCTGGCAAGATTTATTATCCTAAATATTTATCAAAATGAAAATAGTAAAATGTTCATGGTTCCCCCCGAAGGGGTATTCCGCAATCACTCTGATTTGGTGGCTCATCGTAAAGGAGGGCTACAATGTATCTGAACGCCTCATCACGCATGAGACTATCCACAGCAAGCAGCAGAAGGAAATGCTTATTCTTCCGTTCTTCATTTGGTATGGACTGGAGTTTCTTGTCCGTCTCATCCAGTATCGCAACTGGCACACCGCCTACCGCAATATCTCCTTTGAGCGGGAGGCATACGCCAACGAAGGAAACAAAGAGTATCTTTCCAAGAGAAAACTCTTCTCATGGATTCACTACATTAAGAAATGAACAAGATTGGCTTCATTGTCGAAGACAGGGATGTAGCTCCCAATGGCGTAGTCCATCTGTCGATTAGGATGCTCAATAGTGATAAGCCGCAACTTACCACTAATGAGCTTCCCATTATCCTCAACGCCCTAAAGCATAGTCAGCTCATGGATGCAGAGGTGCAAGTGGGCTTTGACTACACGCTGGACTTTGAGATGGAGGCTGGCTTTGGGTTCCCGCACGTCCTCGACTTTGAGCTGTTAGACGAAAACGACCGCAAAATAGTATAGCTATGCCGATACAGAAGATTGAATATGCCGCCAAACGTCGCGGCGACCTCTGGACTGCCACCGACGCTAACGAGGTGAAGGAGGTCGTAAACAACAATGCCGACATTCTCAGTGGGCATGATACATCTATCAACACCATCAACAATGCCCTTGACTCAATGAGCACGCAGTTAGGACAGAACACTCAGACGATTCGGCAACTCTCCGATGCGTTCACTCAGTCCGTATGGCTCACGCAAGCTCAGTATGACGCGCTCGTTGACGCTGGTACGGTGAATCCCGATATTGAATATAATATTTACGAAGAATGATAACCAAGGGAAGTCATATACTTGTCGCCCGCCGAAAGGGTGCAATGGTGGCACAGGCTGTATATAAGGGCTTGCGCCTCGTTTGGATGGCTGTACGCTCCTGCTTCGGTAGTGGCGTATGGATAAGCAATAAACCTTGGCTTGGTTCAGAAACATGGAAAAATCATAATTAAATCATGGCAGCAATAAGAAATTTATCTGAGGCGTGGGAGAATCACACTGGCCTCGAAATAGAAGAGTTCATAAAGGAGACTTTTGGCGAGCGCGTCGGCTGTGTCCGTACCGCTCAGAACGCAGACGGCACGGCGAATGTCGTTATCGGCTTCAAGGATGAGGACGATTATAACACATGGAGGTCATTGTCTGACTCTGACAAATGGGGTGCGACTGGCCAGCAGTATATCGTCACCTATGACACGCTACCTTCCGCAGAGGGCAGCGATACATATACCGTCACCTTAATCCTGCAAACAACACCATCAACCATCCAGCCGACAAACGACGTTAAGCTCAATGTCAAAGGTACATCGTCCGTCATCTATGCCGCTGGAGGTTCAGAGAACATCATCGAGGATTTGGTGGTGCAGGTGCAGACCCGTACAAGCCCATCCGCTTCATGGACGAACAGGGGAGAGACGGTCATCGTGGCCAACGATACCAACTTCACCGAGATTTCACTGAAGAACTACCTCTACGCTGGCACAAACTACGTCCGCATCCGCGCCGTGGGTGAATACTCATCGAGCGTATGGAGGTCTTTCACTCTTAACGTCGTGAATCTGTCCTTAGCACCCAATACCGCGCTCGAACTGCCAATGACGGGGGAATCTATATCGCTCAATTACCTCGTCGGCGGTTCGGTCGCGAAAACACTTCAATTCGAGTTTGGCACGGGGCTTGGCAGCTCATTCATACCCCAATTCTCCTACCAGAATAACGATGTAGGTTGTTCGCGCGCCCTTGGCACCAGCACGAACACCTCCACAGGTATGACGTTTGAGTTTACCGACTCTACGATGCTTCAATCCATCATGTCCGACGGAGTGCATACCGTCCGCGCACGCCTGTATGTCTCTGAGGACGTTAAGACCGACTGGATAGAGAGTCAGTACATGGTGGTAAAGACAGCTCCCGCAACGCCTCACGTCGTGGTGAATGACGTGCATGGCAACCTTGCCAACTGGACTGAGGTCAAGTTTTTCGATTGGGCAGCTTACGCGGGCGGCGCGCCTACGATGGGCGTAAACTTCCGTTTGACGGATGAGGACAATGAAGACACATACGCATCATGGTCTTTCACCGCCGAGAATAGCACAAAATACCTCTTCGGCGTTCAGCTTGGCATAGAGCTGGAAAACAGCGCACTCACGGAGTTCTACGGCTATATGCACATCGAAGACAACGAGGGCAACGAGCTTGCAGACCCCATCTTCTTTGTATTCTCTAATTCTGCCGACAACCAGCCGACAGCGGGTGCAGATTTCGTATTCCTCCCATCAAACAGAAGCAACGGCGAAACCAACCCACGGCGCATTATCAACAATGCCAACGGGCAAGAGATAGAAGCGGAGTTTGATGGATTCGGCTTCACCACAGACGGCTTCATCGACGTGAATAAGGATGTGGACTCAACATCTGCCAACGCTGAGAAGGTGCGCGCCTTCCATGTGCCAGCAGGCCGACAAACGGACTGGACGTATAACCCGTGTTCCGAGCTTACCGACGGAAACAACACAGGTCGCTCGATGACTTTTGAGGTTGATTTCCGCACAAACAACATCCTCGATGAAGAAGAGCCTATCTTGACATTCGGCACATACCATAGCGATGGCAAGATTTGGGGCTTCGAGATGCTGCCACTGGAGGCTCGCTTCCTCACGCAACGCATGAGAACCACCGATGACCAGAATGTAAGCTGGGCAGAAGGTGTGCGCACTCATTTGGCCGTGAATATCGTCTATGGCCTCCAAGGTCTTAACTACGTCCGCATCTTCCTTGACGGCAAGATAGAACGTGAGTTCAACTACGAATCCAACGACCGCTTCACGGAGCCGAATGTGCATATTGTCATTGGTAACTCTTCGAGCGACATCGACATCTTCGGCATTAGGTGCTACAAGAAAGCCCTGTCAACCGCCGAAGTCATGCAGGACTACAAGGCCAGCATGAGCAGCGTTTCCGAGAAGGTTGAGTTTGCCGACAAAAACGACATTCTTGGTGATAACGAAGAGATAAGCTTTACGAAGTGCTTGGGCAAGTACAACCTCATCGGCCACACTGGCCACCTCCCGAAATATGGAGATGAAAACAAGGGTACGTCCGAAGGTGTGTCTATCTATGTGAACATTGTCGGCGACCCCACTCATAGCGGCACGTTGACAGAGCTGGAATCAAAGGGACAGGGAACCACCGCCATGACATATCGAGACTGGAATCAGCAGTACAAGACCACCGATGACAGCGTTTTCACCCCCGATGAGGGCGTGGCTGGCGAGGCGGGTGCTGGTTATGCCATCCAAGCAGGGGAGTATCTTGCAAAGAAGCTGGTTGGTAAAATCAACTTCGCTTCGGGTATGCAGTCGCACAAGCTCGGTCTTACGTGGATATATACAGACCTCTTCAAGCGTCTTGTCTCTAACGGAGTCATCACAAGGCCATCGCAGATGACAACCTACCCGAACTCTCGAATCTCCGTCCTTGAAAAGCCGTTCCTCTTCTTCCATCGCGAGACAGAGGAAGACCCGTGGACGTTCAAGTACCTTATGACCTTCGGAGCTGGCAAGGGCGACAAGCCGACATTCGGATTCAACAAGAACACCACCCCTAATATGCTGATGGTTGAGGGCGCGAACAACGACCGCCCGCTGGCACTCTTCCGTATTCCGTGGAACGATGACATCACCTATTCACCCGACGATGAGGCATGGATGTACAACGGACAGAAGCAGCTCAACTTCGGATTTGGCACGACAACAAAGTCCAATAACAAGGAATACCCGTCATCCACAGCTGCCATCAATGCGCAAAAGGCTTTCTTTAACTTTGCCTACCTTCACCATTCAAGGGTGCAGCCCTTCAATGGCACACTCTCCGAGCTGAGAAGAAGTGAGAGCGTATCGACATCCGGCCTTTATTGGGTCACGCAAGACGATAGCAATTTGGGGAGTAGCCGTTACGACCTCTACCGTTACGACGAACTCACGCAGAACTGGGTCAATGCTGGTGTAGGCAAGATTTCCAGCGGAAACTATGAGACGCTGAACCTGCGCGCGCAGTACGAAACTTTCTGCTCCGAGACAAGTGCAACACCTCAGACATGGACGCAAGGCCAATGGGCAGCAACCAATGAAATGATAATCGCCATGCGCCGCGCGCACTTCAAGGCAAAGGCCAGCGAGTATATTCATATCGACGATGCCCTGTATCACTCCTGCTTCATCAAGTTCTACGGAGGCACTGACAACAGAGCCAAGAATACCTACTACTACACCGACCCCGAAACTTTGAAAATTCGCTTCGTTGCCGATGACCTCGACACGACCATCAAGACCAACAACGTAGGACAGAACCGCAAGCCCTACTACGTGGAAGAGCACGACATCAACGCCGCTGGTGATTTCTACTGGCAGGGTGAGGAATCGGGCTTCTACAATGTTCTTGAAGAGGCTTTTGAGACCGAGATGACCACGATGATGAACAACATGATGACGGGTATGGCGCAGCTGGGAGGCTCTGTCATGGCTTTCCATGAGAGATATTTCCTCTCGACACAAGACTATTTCCCCGCCATTGCCTACAACGAGCAAGCCCGCCTTGTCTATGAGGCCGCAGCCGTGGCACAGGCCGCAGGTGATTATAAGAACGATTCCGTACAGGCTATCACCCAATCTTGCGGCTCTCAGAGGTGGAGTGAATACCAATGGCTCAAAGACCGTATCATGTATATCTCTTCATGGTGCGAGTACGGTGAGTTTGCTGGCTCTTCTACCGCCCCGAATGGTATGTCATGGCGCGGAAAGAACGGAGCGACGTATAACTTCAAGCTGACACCCGCGAAGTGGCTATATCCTCGCGTCGGTTCTGATTCGGGCAACTATCCTGCAAGCGCGGGAGGTAAGCGCGTGCGCGTTCCAGCTGGCACACAAATCAACTACCCAGCAATAACCCTCTCGTCAGACTCTTGGATTTCCGTGCGCGGCATTGACTACTACCTTGACATCGGCGACATGAACATTGGCCTTTCCTCAGAACAAGGCACATTCTCGCTGTCCGGCAAGAGGCTGCAACGTATCACCATCAATGAGGACGGCACGGATGAAAACAGATTCCTTGCAACGAGCATCGTGGTATCAAACGCCATCAACATCAAGGAGCTTATCGTCCGCAAGGTCTCGACCGTGGGCGGCGCGTTCAACATCTCCAAGTGTACGCGACTTGAAAACGTTGACCTCCGAGGCTCTACATTCTCCATCGTTGAGCTGCCAGCATCCGAGAGTTTGGAATCCGTGGCCATGCCATCTACGCTATCCGAGCTTGTGGTCAACAACCAGCCGAACCTCGAAACGCTCACATTGGACGGCGCAGACCTTCTAACGAGGGTTGAGGTTGACCAGAGCAGGGCGGGAACGCTTGACACTGGCCAGCTCGCGACAAATATCTATTTGGAGAAAACAGAGGGAGGCGCGCCGCTTACATCTGTAAGCTTCACGGGTATTAGCTGGACGGGAATCCGTGCCGATATGCTCACCTTCCTCACAAATGTAGCCTCATGCACGCTGACAGGTTCCATCGCCATGCTTCCAGCTGCCAATGACCGTTATCTCACCTTTAGGGAGGTTGTCGGCCTCATAGACCAGTTTGGCAACATACAGAGCCAGCAAAACGCCCTCTATATCGACTACCCGAAACGCTCTATCAATACGTTTAACATCCGAGGCTTGAAGTATATCAAGACGCTTGGGGAGTTTAGGGATTGGGTTATCAATGCACAGCCCACGACGGGAAACAACGTCGCCATTGTAAACGGACATGAGGATATTACATGGGCGTTTGTAGGCGAAAATTCCAACGTGGTCAGCACCTATGCGGAGTTCACAAACGCCGTGAAGGGTTACGTGAACGTCAAGAGGCTGTCAGACTCAGCCATCGACCTGCGATTCACCATCCGCGTGACGATTGGGCTTATAGACGGCACATCAGTAACGATGGATAAAAAGGTAGGTTTCTACAACCGAATCCCGAAGGTGGGAGATTTCGCGTACATCGACGGCACTTTTGATGACGAATACGACAAGTCAAAGACCTTGGCGGGAACGGTTGTCAAGAAAGAGCAAGTTTCCGAGACCGAATACAAGCTGTGGGTCTATGCCAAAGAAAATGCGGTATGCAGAAGTAGCGACGGAACATATAATACCAGCTCTCACGTTTGGGGTATCTATCCCGAAGAGGCTGCATCAAACGGATTCCCCGCTTCGGTGACAAACGAAATCCGCGATGCCGCAGAGCTATCCAGCGCAGTAGATACGGCGATGACCAATATCACCACGTCGGGATTGACAAGCCCAAGTGATGCAACAAACAAGGACTACCGATATATCCGTAACACCTTCCTCGATTCAAACCAAGAGGACGGCTATGCCGTTCTGACTGGCGGGGCTTGCAATGACTTTGCAACCGAGAGCAAGAATGATATTGTCATCCGTCACGCCAATGCTATCATCAGCGGCTACCTCGATGAATCCTACCCAACGACACCGACGGAGCTTGCAAATGCAATGCAGGCACTTGTCGCCGCGATGACCGCCCAAGGAGTATCAGCCCCGTCGCGCTACCGACAACTATACTACCCAGCCACCTACGCCTGTCATCTGTATGAGCCAGCGAGTGCGGAGGATGAGACTATCAGCCCGCAGTATGCCCGTGGAAAATGGTTGCTTCCGTCGGCTGGCTTGCTCTCCCGAATCTACAACTTCTATTATAACAGCTGTGGTCGGGTGACGTATGATAGTGGTGGCCGATGCACGGCAGCTAACGCAAACGAGGCTCCACAAAGCGAGGCATTGCTTCCGCTGTTCGCTAACCTCCTTGCACGCATCGCACGGGTTGAAAACGCGGGGTCGCCATTCGCCATTCCCTCAAATAGCTACTACTGGAGTGTTACTGAGTACGGCAGCTACTACGCATGGCTCGTGAATTTTGGCTCTGGTTACGTCTACCTCAACGACAAGTACTACAGTAGCGCTGTTCGGCCAGTGGCAGCATTTAACTTCGCGCTTTAGCGCGTCACCTTTCACCTTCGGTCGCGCGTTTCAACGCGCGGCCTCCCAAGAGATAACAAACATTGAAACAAGAACATTATTATTGCGGTGAGCTTGTTCTGACGATAACAGAATCCGACGGACAGCTCATCGCAGAATGGAAAAAGAAAGCAAGATATGCAAACGGAAAATGTGGGTGTTGTCATTCCTCCCTCGACGATAGAGGACAGCAACACCAAAAAGATGAAGTCTAAGAAAACATTGGCTCAACTTCCCGTATATAGGGATGCTGCAAATCTAAAGTACATCGTGACGGCTCTGCTGGCTGACAGCCCAAGGAAACTCACGAAGTTCTATGACCAGATGCTTGCCACGGTGTCGGAGTTGAAGAAATCCATCGGCATGGCCGACATTTCGCGCAACCCGACAGATAGGGTGTGGTATTTGGAGTGCGCCCGCGTACTGATGCAGGATGTGAGCGATGACTTCACGACGCTTCGCAAACTGGAGGTAATGCCAAGCAAAGACCTCGACAACAAGGCAAAGGCGTTGGTGAAGAAGATAATCGCGCAGCTTGTGGCGTGGCGCGATTACACAAGTGGCGAGGGTGTCAAATCGTAGAAATATGACTGACAGAGTGCTACATAATCCGTTAAATGGGCGATTTACTACGATGGGGATTCTCCCCCGTCGTAGTTACGATGTTGCAAAATCGCAGGAAAATAGCAACTACTGGAGTGTTACTGAGTACAACAGCAACAACGCATGGAACGTGAATTTTGGCTCTGGTAACGTCAACAACAACAACAAGTACAACAGTAACGTTGTTCGGCCAGTGGCAGCACATGACGGATTTAAGTACGACTTCATCGGCCTCCCCATTCACGCAGAAGATGACCGTTCTTTTGTAGATTTCTTCCAAGGAGTGCATGACGCTTACAGGGGTTGCATGAGAGGGAAGATGTCATCTTCGCAAGCTATCGAGTATATGCAGATAGCATGGGCAGACCTTCCTTCACTTGCATGGGAGCTGTGGGCTGGCATTTACAAGCCGTCCACCTCCACTTGCTTTCTTGTTAAATATCCCAAGCTGAGAGAGGTCTTTGCAGCCAATTTCAGAGACAGGATAGTCCATCACTGGGTGTGTCTGAGGCTGGAGCCGCTGTTTGAGATGCGCTTTATGGCGCAGGGTGACGTGTCCTTCAACTGCCGCAAGGGGTACGGTACGCAGAAATGCGTCGAACATTGCGCCGCCGGAATGAAAGAGGTCACGGGAGGCTATCAGAGACCCGCATGGATATTCAAGGGTGACTTGGTTGGGTTCTTTATGAGTATCGACAAACATCTGCTTTGGTATCTCTTGGAGCGGTTCATTATCCGTTGGCGAAAGAGAGAGGCGCGGGGTGCGATATTACAGCTCCCTATGTATTGGGATATTCTGCAAAGAACCACCAAGGCCATCGTTATGCACCACCCCGAAGAGGATTGTGTTCTTAACTCAGACCCCGCACTTTGGAGGGGGCTACCGCCAAACAAATCTCTCTTCGGGTGCAGCAAGGACAAAGGCGAGCCAATCGGCAATCTCACGACCCAGCTCTTTGCAAACTTCTTGATGTCATTCTTCGACCAGTACATCATGTTTATGTTCCGTGGAAGGGGAT
The DNA here is from genome assembly GCA_017535725.1 of Bacteroidaceae bacterium. Lineage (GTDB taxonomy): Bacteria > Bacteroidota > Bacteroidia > Bacteroidales > Bacteroidaceae > Physcousia. The sequence continues at coordinate 51,112 of JAFXTO010000025.1, read as the reverse complement.
TTTCTTACGTGCGATTCGTAGATGATTTCTGCATCGTCTGTAATGATAAGAAGTTTCTGCTTTCCGCTATTCCGAAAATAGAGAGGTTCTTGGATGAGTCCTTGAAGTTGACATTGCACAAGGACAAGAGGTATATCCAGCCAGCCAGTCATGGCGTTGCACTTGTTGGGAGCTACATAAAGCCAAATAGAATCTACCTTTCTAATCGCACGCTCGCACGCTTTGAAGAGCGCATTGTCGGATTTAACAGGATGATGGAGGAAAGGGCGTTGAACGAGCTGGATTGCAAGCGCATCGAGCAAGTTGTCAATTCTTACCTTGGATTCTGCAAGGGCAAACGTACCTATAAGCGACGGAAAGAGATACTTGACAAGTTCGGAGGCGAGTTCTTCAAGTATTTCTTCATCCGTGGTCACTATGAGAGTATCAGAGCGAAAAACAAATATCGCGAATTAGAATTATATCAAGCATTATGATTTACGAAGAAAAACCATCCCTTATGTCTGTGACAAAGACCAAGAACGGCTATCACACGACGATTAACTATCAGATTGAAGAGGTTGAAGGTGGTTTTGACGTGGAAAGCGTCACCATCGCAACCGAGAACCCCATCAGTGAAGATGACTACGGCGCAATAGTTTCAGCCATCATCCGAGCTAAATTCTCTTCCGACGAAGTAGAGGCTATCCAGCTCAACTACATGGAATCCAAGACCACCGAGCATAAGAATAAGTTTGCCCAGCTCAAAGAATGGAGGGCTATGGCAAAAAGCAAGGCGAAAGAGGTTCTTGAAAGCTTGAAGTGATAGTATTTCCAAGGAATTTGTTACCATGCGAGCCAAAGTAAACACTTTGGTTTGCTGGTTGCTGTTTTGTATTTTCAAAAGGAGTACTTTTGCACCAAACAAGTACTTTAACATCACAGAATCATGCAAGCGAATACAAAAGAGTGGATTCAGTACGGCTCTGCAATAGCAATGATTGCAAGCGGTATTGTTTTGGCTTTCCTCTCGTTCTTCTTAAACAACTACGACATTGCCGAAGGTGTGCTCTGGTACATCTCACAGGCACTTATCTACGCTGGAGGTATCTTTGGAGTGAGCATCTACTTCAAGACCCGACTCGGTGAGTTTGAAAGCAGAACAAGGAAGGAAATCGTGGAGTACATTCAAAAAGAAAAGAAAAACCACGAAGAGATTGACGATACGCCACTCGACGATAATGTAAATTTCGACTGACATGGAGCTAAAAGTGAAAAGAATAGCCCGCAAGGGTGAATATACCATTGGGCATCTGTATGTCGATGGGGTATATGTCTGTGACACAATCGAGGACAGAGACCGCTTCCATTTCGGAGAGGGTAAGGTCTATGGCAAGACGGCCATCCCGTCGGGAGGCTATCGCGTGGCGTTCACATATTCGCCGAAGTTCGGCAAGAAAGAGCCGTATAAGAGCCTCGCAAACGGCATCGTTCCGCTCATCTGTGACGTTCCTCAGTTCGAGGGCGTGCGTATTCATTGCGGCAACACAGCTGCCGACACTTATGGTTGTCTGTTAGTCGGGAAGAATACCGTTGTCGGTAAGGTCACAGACTCAATAGCGACATATAAGATGCTTTGGCAGAAATATCTCGAACCAGCAAGACGCAAGAAGGAGAGCGTCTATATTCTAATAGTATGACAGACGAAGAAATCCGTGATTGTATCATCCGCATGGAGTTGATGCAGAGTAATGGCGGCTGTGGCACGCCGTTCTATATTGCTTGTGCGCTCATCCTCGCGCTGTTGTTCACATCCTGCAAGACGCAGTATGTGCCAGTTGAGACCGTACACACCGAATACGTCCATACCATCGACTCAGTGAAGCAGGTCGATTCTGTGTTCCATGAGAAAGAGACGGTGGTCATGCAGGTGGATTCAGAAGCTATGGCACAATACGGCATCAAGCTCGCCACTGCTGAAAAGGCATGGCTCATAAAGTCGAAGGAACTGGAGCGCGAGATTTCACGCCTCGAACAACTAAAGGCCGACACCGTGACCATTCACGACTCAATACCCGTCATCGTTCCCAAGGAGAAAGAGCTTACCGTCTTCCAGAAGTTCAAGCTGAAATCCGCTATGTGGTTCATGGGGTTGTTCATCCTCCTGCTCGTTCTACTCTCTCTCAAAATAGTTCATAAGTGGTAAAATTAGTTTTAAGGGTTGCCCCTGCTACTCGCGATGAGCGGCAGGGGTTTTCTATTCCAGTCCAAAGACCCTTTCAATGAGCTTGGCATTGTTCTCGTTGATGATGGAGAAATCCTTTGCGATGTACACGTCTGCAATATCCATCGTGCCGACATGGTTCAAGGCTTCATCTACGTCACTCTTGGAGAACTTCATCAGATTGCGGGAGAGTGTTGCAAACGTGTGTCGGGCTTGGTAGAACTGCAAGCCTTCTATCCCCACGGCTTTGCCAATATCCTTCAAGCCGTGATTGATGCTGGAATTGAACGTCTCATACATGGAGAATCGGCGATGAAAGTTGAAAACGCGCTCGGTGTCGCTGTATTTCTTCATCAGCGGCTGGAGGAAAGGATGGATTCTAACCTCAATATAAGCCTCATCGCTGCGCCTCCCCTTGGTCTTTGCCCTGTTGTATCGAATGACACCACCCTTGCAGTCCGCACAATCGTACATATCCACTGAGTTCATCCCCATGAGACAGAATGATAATATAAAGGTATCGCGCGCGAGCTGGGCGCGGCTGCATGGTGTACCTTGGTAGTTATAGACCTTTAGGAATTGTTCGAGGGAAAGGGCGCGCACACCTTTCTTCAACTGCTGGCGCGGCACTTTGTAGCGCATGAACGGGTCATTACTGATTACCTGCTCATAGTCGGTGTTATATCGCCTCATTGCCTCCCTGTATAGGTGACGTATGAGACCAAGGTACATGGATTGCGCGCGCGGCTTATCTTTGAGGTGTACTTCAAAGCCCTTCAAGAAAGAGTAGCTGATACTTGAAAACGGGAGCGAGCGACTGCCTCTGTACGCTTCCAGTGCATTGAGCATCGTGCGGTAGTTCTTTAGGCACGTCGTGCGGGTGGTCTGCATCCATTCATCGGCAAAGGTGAAAAAGTCCACTTCGCCGCTGTGGGCTGTAAGACGCTCAACGATGAAGCTGGCATCTACATCCCTGCCTACAAGTTCGAGGGAGAGCTGCATTAGTCTGTCCTCTAACGTGCGGCGCATCTTCTCGATATACATTGCCTTTGTAGGTTCCTTGATACGCTTTCCGTTTGATGACAGCTCAGAATCCGTCACGAAGACCTCTGTGGGGATTCTCTTCTTTGTTTTGCCTTGACAGATAAGGAATGAAACAGGTCTCTCTTTCTTCTTTCCTTTCCGTCCGATTTCGATGGTGATTGTAGCCATAAATTTGCGGAATTTTTGCGGAAATTTCACCCTCCACAAGTGGAAATCGTGACCAAAAGTGAAGTACGCCCAAAGGGAATCGAACCCTTATCAGAGGAACCGGAATCCCCTATTCTATCCATTAAACTATGGGCGCAGAGCACTTTGTGATGTGTTTCTTCCTCGGAAACGTCATTTTACATGGTTGACGAACCGGAATCTGACGCTCTATTCAGCTAAGCTACGGAGCCGTTGTCTCGTTTTCGAGTGCAAAGGTAGCGCTTTTTCGGCAAATGGCCAAATTTTGGGGGCAATATACGTTCTTTTTTTGTAAAATAGATGAAAAAGGTTCTGATAGGAGGACTTCGTAGGGGTGTATGAGACGTCGCAAATAGTCCTCAGTCCTCAAATCCTTAAATCCTCAATGACTATTGAAATGATTATCCACAAAGGAATCGACGAAAAGGCAAGGTTGTGGCAAAAAAACGATAAAATATCGACGAAAAGTCAGGAAAGTAGGCGATTTGACAAAGAAATGAGCGTTTTTCTTGTCATATTGAAAGAAAAGCAGTACCTTTGCCCCGCAAAAAGAAAACAAAGCTTGGAATACAATGAGCAAACTTCTTAAACCTCAAGGCTATCATCCTCTGCTGGATTTGCAACAGACGGAGCTGGCCATCAAGAAGATAAAGGATTTCTTTCTTAGCTCCCTCAGTTCTGAACTGCGTCTGCGCCGTGTGACGGCTCCCTTGTTCGTCCTGAAAGGGCTGGGCCTGAACGATGACCTCAATGGCGTGGAGCGCGCCGTGACGTTCCCCATCAAGGACATGAATGACGCTCCCGCAGAGATTGTTCATTCCTTGGCCAAGTGGAAGCGTAACACGCTGGCTGAGTACCACGTACAGCCTGGCTATGGTGTCATCACGGATATGAACGCCGTTCGCGCCGACGAGGAACTGGACAACATTCACTCCATCTACGTGGACCAATGGGACTGGGAGCGCACGATGACGCGTGAGGATCGCACCCTGAAATACCTCCGCCGTACCGTGGATCGCATCTACGGCTGCATTCTCCGTACGGAGTACTACCTCAGCGAGATGTACCCCCAGCTCAAGCCCTTCTTGCCTGAGGAGGTACACTTCATCCATAGCGAGGAACTACGCCGCCAGTACCCCGACCTGACACCCAAGCAGCGCGAGGATGCCATCTGCAAGGCCTACGGAGCCGTGTTTATCATCGGCATTGGCGGCAAGCTGGGCGACGGCCGCGAACACGACCTGCGTGCACCGGACTACGATGACTGGTCTACTCCGAACGAGGATGGCTTCTGCGGCCTGAACGGAGACCTGCTCATCTGGTACCCCCTGCTCCAACGTAGCATCGAGCTATCGTCCATGGGCATTCGTGTGGATCAGGAGGCGCTTGAGAGACAACTCGCCTTGCAGGGCAAGGAAGAACGCAAGCAGCTCTTTTTCCACCAACGGTTGCTGCGCGGCGAACTGCCTTTGAGCATCGGAGGAGGTCTGGGACAGAGCCGCCTCTGTATGATTCTGCTCCACAAGGCGCACATTGGAGAGACACAGTCCAGCATCTGGCCAGAACCCATGCGTCAGGAGTGCCGCGAGGCGGGCATCCCACTCATCTGACGGCAACGTTGCCGATTTCACTCTCTTCTTCACGTCCGTTCGTTTTCGTCCTCACGTATATACAACTTGCTCAACACGTATATACAACTTGTCCAACACGTATATACGAAATGCTCAACACGTATATACGATTTGTCCAACACGTATATACAACTTTCCTAACACGTATATACAACTTTAACGTGGTGATGGTGTAAAACAAAGAACCACCGTATGCAGAGTTGCTGGTACGGTGGTTCTTGCTTAATTATTTCCCTGCTCGATTAGAAGAGGACGGCGGCGCACTGGGGCTGCAGGGTGAGGGTGATGTTGCCTTTTTTGTCGAGCTTCAGGGGTTCCTGCTGGGGTGACTGGCCGTCGGGGCCGTCGTGGAGTAGGGTGGCTTTCTCGACGGGAAAACCGTCGAGCACCGACGGAGTGAGGGTGAGGGTCTTGGCATCCTTCTCGGCGTTCATGGCAATGAGATACCAGCGGTCTGCGTGGCGGCGAGCCATGACGATGTAGCGGCCGGGATAGCCTTCGATGAAGCGGGTCTCGTCCCAGGTGGTGGGCACCTGCTTCATGAAGTCGATTTCGAACTGAGGTTGCTCGGTGAGGTTGCGGGGCGTGAGTGCGAAGTTCTGCCCGCTGCTCTGGAAGGCAATGGCGGTGGCGAGCTCGAAGACGTCGCTGGTACGGCGGGTGTTGCCCTTGTTAGGTTCTTTATGGAGGCGCTTCTGCAGGGCGGTGCCGCCGTATTCCATGGAGCCGACGGTGTTGCGGACGAAGGGATGCAGACAGGCGTGGCGCGCTTCCATATCGCAGAAACCTTGGCTGAAGTAGAGGTTCTCAGAGGCAAGCACTGCCTCGGAACTGCAGTAGTTGGGGTACATGCGTTCCCAACCGCGAGGCAGGGTGCAGCCGTGGCAGATGACCTGGATGCCGTAGTCGTTGGCATCGGAGAGGAGGCCTTCGTACAAGCGCATGGTCTCCTGCTTGTCGCCGGCGAAGAAGTCCACCTTGATGCCGGCCACGCCGCCGTCGCGCAACCATTTCATCTCCTGTTTGCGGACGATGGAGTTATGCATGGCCTGACGAGCGCACTGGGGGGCGTCGTTCCAGCCGCCGTTGCTGTTGTACCACACCCAGGGGCGGACGCCCTTCTGCTTGCAGTAGGCAAATAGTTTCTCCATACCTTCGCGACCGATGTGTTCGTACCATCCGCCGTCGATGAGGCAACCCTCCCATCCGAGTTCGGCGGCGAGGTCGATGAACTTCACTTGGTCATCGTAGTTGATGCTGGCATCCTGCCAAAGAATCCAGGACCAGGTGTTGCGCGAGCCTTGGTAGTCGATGCTGGGTTCATAGAGCGGTTCTACGACATCCCAGGTGATAGTGGTCTCTACGATGGGCTTCAACGAGGAACCGAAGGTGATGGTGCGCCAGGGGGTGTAGCCGGTCTGAGCGCTGTTGGGAGAGATAGTGGCGTCGGCCAGACCCATCTGTGCGCCGGTGCTTCCGAAGCCGTTGTTCTCACCCTCCATGGGGAAGGCGATGGTGAAGAGGCCGTCGGGGGTGGCATCGCTGAGGTGGCTACCGCAGTAGTTGCTTGTGACGCCAGTCTCGGAGATGAGGAGCCAGCTATCTGCGGCGGACGGACCGCCGTTAACGGGGCCAGAGGAGGGTTGAATGTTTTGCTGTTTATCCCCCTTTTTTGAGAGGTGACCACTCTCCCCCTTGAGGTGGAGCGGGGAGGGGGTCTGAATCTTGAAGAGGCAGGGGAAGGTCCAGCCGTGGCCATAGCCGCTACGCTTGGTGGCTGGCTCGTCCCAGATGTAACCTTCCTCGTAGCTTGGCTTGGTGCGCTTCCAGCCAATCATGGGGTCGCTCTGCGGGCAGATGAAGGCGGTGGTGTTGGTGGGGACGCGGAAGCCGGAGGCCTCGCCGGTGACGACGATAGCCGAGGTCTCGCCCGTCTGATGGAAGCCGTAGCAGAAGGCGATATTGTTGTTGAAGACGCGGAAGTGGACGCTCATCTGAACGCCGCTCTTCGCTGCTGCGGGCGTGGAAACCAGCAGGTTGTAGTCGTTGTTCTCCGTGGTGATGGTGCTCTGCTTGCCCTGGCGCAGCTGGTAGGTCTGGCGGATGGGCTCGTCGGACTGGCTATCCTGTATGATGCTGAGGTCCTTGCTGAAGTCGGCCACGTTGGTATAGACTCCGAGGGGGGAGTCTAGCAATACGGGCACATCAAGGGTGTCGGGCTTGGCGCTTTTCTTCTTGGCTTTCACGATGGTGCGATAGCCTGCGGAGTAGCTGAGGCGGCCATCAGAGAGCTTTACGTCGAGGTAGGTGAGGCCGTCGGGAGACAGGATGCGGTGAGACTGTGCCGAGGCGGGCGCAGAAATGATTGCTGCAAGAGTGAACGCAGCGAGGAATAGGAAATGGTGTTTCATTGTGAATGATGTTTTATAATTTTTTCATTATTCATTAATCATTTATCTTAAAATTGCCATCCACGGAAGAGTCGGCCACAGCCTTCGAGTTCGGCACCGAAATAGAAGCCGACGTTGGTGGGCTGGTTGTAGCCTACATTCTGCATCACGACAGAATGACGATAGACCGGTTCGGAGAGGAATGTGTGGAAACGGTACTTTGTGGGCAGGGGAGAGACATAGAGTCGGAGGTGGCGGTTGTCTCTGGTGCGTGTCAACACTTCTTCACGCCAGTCGCCAATGACGTCAGCACAAAGGGCGGGATTGGACTTGGTGCCGTTGTTGAAGGTGCAGTCACTAAATTTAATAATGTTTGTGCACGCGCGGTTTTCTACCATATATTTGCTGACGGTTTCGTGGTCGAGCATTTCGCGGAGCAGGTCGCCGTCCCACCAGATGCCGAAGTTGACCGGGATGCGGGCGGTGCTGTCGATGACTTCGCCGCGGACGTTGCAGATGCCGCCCGAGGCGGAAGACCACATCTCGAGGCCGGGATTTGTGGGGTCAATATCGGCGGCCATACATCTGCCTACATCCTGATTTGAAAGTATCTGGAAGAGAACCTTTCCTGTACGGGCATCGCGGAAGTCGCTACCGTCTCGTTTGTTCTCATGGCAATCCCATAGCTGGAGAGCATCGTCGTTGGGGAAGAAGGCCGTCAGGTGCATGGCATCGCCGTGGCCGAAGCCGGTGTTGTAGAGCCCGCGGCCGTCGTGGTCCACGGCCATTGATCCGTAAGTGATTTCATCGAAGCCGTCGCCATCGACATCTGCCACTCGGAGGTTGTGGTTACCCTGGCCGGCATAGCTCGCCCACTCTGGGGCGTTGGTGTCGAAGACCCAGCGCACTTTCAGGTCTTTGCCGTCGAAATCGTATGCAGCAAGGACGGAGCGTGTGTAGTAACCGCGGCAGAATACGGCGCTCAAGTGCTGGCCATCGAGGTAGGCACAGGCCGCCAAGAAGCGGTCGCTGCGGTTGGCATAGTTGTCGCCCCAAGCTGTTAGCTCCCCGCGCTCAGGGATATAGTCGATGGTGCTGAGGGCTTTCCCCGTTCGGCCGTCGAAGCAGGTGACCCACTCGGGTCCTTTGTAGATGAAGCCACCTCGGCGCACATTTCGGGGCATGTTATCTGGCCAACCGGGACCGCGGAATTGCTCTCGAGGGTTCCCATTAGCCTGATAGTTCCCTGTGTCGGGGTGGCGGCGGTGGTCAGCCTTGGCATCGCCGAGGACGTCACCTTCGCCGTCGATGGTGCCGTCGGAGGTGCGGACAAGGAGTTCTGCTCGTCCGTCGCCGTTGAGGTCAGCCACGATGAAGGGAGTGTAGTGGGCACCGCTACGGATGTTCCTTCCGAGGTCTATGCGCCACATCGAAGTACCATCCAGTTGCAGGGCTTCGATGATGGTGGGGGAGGTGAGACCGCTCTGGCTGTTGTCCTTGGAATTTGAGGGATCCCACTTGAGGATGATTTCCAGCTGGCCGTCGCCGTCGAGGTCAGCCATCGTAGCATCGTTGGCGGAATAGGTGACGGCGTTGAGGCGCGAAGGGCTTCCATCGGCTTCCAGCACAGGAGGATTCAGGGGGATGTCGAGGTAGCCGAAAGGAGCGTGAGCAGGCAGCGTCCAAGAGGAGGTCAGCAGGGCGAGGTCCGCCGTCTTCAGGTCCTGGGGCAGGTTGCCGTTGGCGAAGACAGGGCGCACGGTATAGGTGGCTTCCTCGCTGGCGGGGTTGTAGTCCATGAATAGGGTAGGTTCCACTTTGGAGCGTCGTCCTATCATTTTGCCGTTGCGCAACACTTCGAAGGTGACGTCCAAAGGGTCGCTCTCGAGGTAGCGCCACGAGACGAGGACGGAATCAGGTGAGGTGCGAATAGCCACCGTGCCCCGATTCAGCCGCTCACGTTGAATGCGGGAGTAGTTATATGCTGTTTGGGCGCTCACGCAGAGGGGGAACAGCAGGAGTGTCAGTAGAGTGAGCAGACATAGAATTAGACGTGGCTGGTGTCGTGTCGGTTTCATTTTGTTCTGTATTTGTATGGTTGAGTTCTATAACACGCAGAATAGCAGCCCTCACGAGCTGGAAGGGCGGCGCGCTTTTGAAATCGGTGTTTTTTTTCAAGACCTGATCTATGGGCATCACGGCGTGCTGATAAGCAGAGAGCTCGCATTGTCGTTGCTGGTTGTGGACGGCCAGCTGTTTGATTTCTCGCTCGCGCTCCTTACGCAACATGGTGCAGATGGGTTCCAGCAGAGGCATTATGACGTTCTCGAAGAGCGTGTGCCCTTGTATATATAAATAGGTGGTGTCGGGCGTCAGGCCCAGGTCGCGCATCTTCTGCTTCACCTTGGCGTAGGATTTCTTGGCTTCGGGGTGCTTCTGCTGCATCCAAGCCATCTTCTGATTAACCCGCCTCCTGACTGAAGCGAGTGCCAGTTCGGGGTGGTAGGGACTGATGTCGCGGAACGAAATGAACCCGCAGAAGTCCAGCATCGTGAAATCCTTGATGTCATCATGCAGGTAGCCCCAGATGTTCCAGAGGAATAGCGGCCAGATGATCTGGCTGTACTCGCGTAGGAACGCCTCGTAGTCCATGATGGGGCGGTCGTTCAGCGTGGCCGTGACCACGGACTGATGCAGCGAGGGAGCATAGCATTGGTAGTTTTCGATGGCGTAGACCACGGTGTGGACCACGTAGGGCGAGGAGTTGAAGGTGTGAGAGGCCGCGGTCGTATTTTGCAATAGGTAGTCGTAGTCTGCGTCCACACAGGCAATCATGGCACAACCCAGCTGGTTGGCGGAAAGAACGTTGGAGAGGGCCTGGCGCTTGCCTTTCTGCAAGGAGTCGCGTCCCGGAAGCTTGACCTCGAAGAATAGCTCTGGCGTCTCGAAGTCATCGAGTACACCTCGCCAGAAAGCCACGTCGTCGTAGCTCTCCACGTAGGCCACGATACGGCGCCGTGCGTTGTTGGGGCGCAGATGGTTGGCTGCTTCGAGGTAGGCCGAATTGAGGTTCTGGGTCAGTCGTTTGGACATTGCTTACTCCAACGGTGTTTCCTAATATTGCCTAATTGGGTTTGTCTTTTACAATGATGTCTTCGACATCAGTCACGCGATCCATCCAACCATTCATGATGACGGCAGGGGAGTGCGTGGTGATGATGATTTGTGCGTTTGGATTCAGGTCAACGATGAGATCCAGCAGCTTCTGTTGCCATTCGATATGCAGGCTGATTTCCGGCTCGTCCATGAGCAGGACGTAGGGCTCGCGGTTCTGAACCAGTACGGTCAGCAGGATAATCAGTATCTGCTTCTCGCCGCTGGACAGCATATAGGGCGTAATACGTTCTCCCAGTTGGTGGAAGAAGAGCTCGTTGGCCGTGCGGTCGATGACCTTCCCCGTGGGACTGAAGAGTTCGTCTACAAGGTCCTGGAAGTGGGCCTTCTCCTGGGCGATTTCAGCCGCTTTTTGCTGGGCATCGGGTACTCCTTGGGTGAAGAGGTTGACGATGCGGTTCGACTGGTTGACCTGGAAATCCAGGAAGCGACGCTGCAGTTGGTAGAGCTCCCAGTCCAGCTCCGTGGAGATATGCGCATCGGCCACCTTACTGGCGATGTCTGCGCTGACCAGCGGGCGGTCGGTACTACGGATGACGTCGTAGCGAACGCTGTCCGCTTCTTCTGGCTCGAAGGTCAGACGCACTCCTCCCAACGTGATGTTGCGTTCGATGGCTTCGCGGCTCTGGGTGAGACGGCGGATGGTGCGGCGGAGGATGGTGCTCTTGCCCACTCCGTTGATTCCACTGAGCACGTTCACTCCCGGACGCAAGTTCCAGAAGATGTGCCGGGTGCCTCGCCAGAGCGATTCTATTTCGATGCTTTTGATGTAAAGTCCAATCATAGATAGTCCTGTTTTTATCCTTTAAAAGGTACACTTTTTATCCTTTTCAGGGGCAAAGATAGCACAAAATGAGCGTCCTCCCAAAAAAAGAAGTGGCTTTTTTTGTCTTTGAACCAATTTTGCAGTATATTTGCACCCAATTTTATGAGAGCGAGTACCCATAGGCATATTCTTACGGTCGCGTTGTTGGCGCTGACCCTATTTTTCCTGCCTCTGTTGAATCCTGTTTCCGCCGCCACTCCCGCCTCCAGCAAAAAGGCTGCGTTCACGCTTGTGCTTGATGCAGGTCATGGTGGCAAGGATCCAGGCGCTTTGGGGACAGGACGAGTCAAGGAGAAGAATATCAACCTCGCTGTAACCCTCGCAGTAGGAAAACTTGTCGAGCAAAACCTGAAGGACGTCAAGGTCGTGTACACCCGCAAGACCGATGTCTTAGTGGAACTGGATGAGCGCGCCAATATCGCCAACAAAGCGAAGGCGGATCTCTTCGTGAGCATTCATACCAACGCCCTCCCCGGAAAGAAAAAGATGGCGGGAAGTGAGACCTACACCCTCGGTATGCACCGAGCTGCAGATAATCTGGATGTCGCCAAGCGTGAGAATTCCGTTATCAGTCTGGAGAAAGACTACGAAAACCGCTACGAAGGATTCGACCCCAATAGTTCTGAATCCTACATCATCTTTGAGTTCATGCAGGATCAGAACATGGAGAAGAGCGTGCGAATGGCTACCCTCGTACAGAAGCAGTTCCGTTCAGCAGGGAGACCGGACAAGGGTGTTCATCAGGCCGGATTCCTGGTTCTGAGAGCGACCTCCATGCCCTCCTGTCTTATCGAACTGGGCTACATCACCACCGCCTCCGAGGAGGCTTACCTGACCAGCGACCGTGGAGTAAACCAGCTGGCGCAGAGTATTTATCAAGCAATTAAGAAATACAAAGAAACACAGAAATAATCCTTATGACCATCTCCCGAGAAGTAAAGATCGGAGTCACGGGTATTATCGCCCTGATTGTCCTTTTCGTGATTATCAATTTCCTGCAAGGTGCCCAGCTCTTCACGACACAGGACACCTATTATATCAACTTCCGAAACGCCAAGGCTTTGGCCAAGTCAAGTCCTGTGTATGCCGACGGCTACAATGTAGGTATCGTCTCTAACATCCGTTATGACTACGAACATCCGGGTAAAGGTGTTATCGTAGAAATCACCGTGGAGCATGGTATGCGAGTTCCAGCCGGGACGGTGGCTGTCCTGGACGAAGCCATGTTGGGCGGTTGCACCCTGAACCTGATGATGGGCAACAACCCGATGGAGCGCTTTTCACCTGGCGATACCATCCCTTCGCAAGCCAACAATGGACTCATGGCCCGAGCCGGAGAACTGATTCCTAAACTCGACCAGACGCTGGCCAAGGTAGATACCTTGCTGACCACCTTGAATACCGTGGTTGGAGACAGCAATATTCAGGCTATCCTCGTCAATGCAAAGCAGCTCACGGCTTCCCTCGGAACCACTTCACGTGACCTGAACCATTTGCTCGAAAAGGACTTGCCCCAGTTGACACAGACCTTCAACCGCGCAGGAGAGAACGTCGTGGCTCTGACCGACAGCCTTAAGCAGCTGAATCTTTCGGCCACACTGGCCAAGGTGGATAATGTCATGGGGAAAGTTCAGCAGATGACCGCACAACTGAACTCCAAGGACAACAATATCGGCCTCCTGCTGAACGATACAGCCCTCTACGGAAACCTCAATCGGACCTCCTTGGGAGCGGCCAATCTGCTTGAAGACCTGAAAGCCAACCCCAAACGCTACGTCCACTTCTCCCTTTTTGGGAAGAAGGATAAAAAACAAGACTGAAATACGTATAAAAAGAAATTTTCTAAATAAAAACGCAAGGAAGAAACATTTACAACCAGCCTTTGTAACTTTTTTAGATAGCGTTTCTTAACCTCAAAAATAAAAGTTGGATGAGATTTTTCTAATCTTTTCCAACTTTTTGTTTTCCACCAATTTGTTATTTTGCAAGGTGTTTTAGAATTGTTTTTTTGATGGTAAGGTTCAGCCTTGTGAAAATGTGCCATTTAGCCTCCATTTGAATAAATCTTTTTTTTGAGGCTCATTTTGTAGTTCCAAAAAAAAGACGTACCTTTGCACCGCAATTCGGTCCTAATAGAGAGGCACTTTACCAAAGAGAATGGAAAATCAACCCATTATAGATTCTAAGTGGAACCAATGTTTGCAGCTGATTCGTCACAACGTTCAGCAGCAAGCCTATGAAACCTGGTTCGCCAACATCAGTCCCGTCACCTTTGACGAGGCTGAGCGGAGAGTCTATATGGGTGTTCCCACCCACTATTTCCGCGAGCATCTGGAGGCGCATTACCTCGATTTGCTGCGAAAGGTGCTCTATAGGGTCTATGGCCAAGGTGTCTCCTTATATTATAATGTACACGCGGATTCCACGAATGGGGAGGATATGGTTGTGCAAGGAACTCAGCGCACAACGGCCGTGGACACTCCCGTAGTAGGAGCTCCAGCCAACAAGAGTCCTCTCATGTTGCAGCATCTGGACTCTCAGTTGAATCCCAACTACACGTTCGACAACTTCGTGGAGGGTAATTCCAACAAGCTCCCCCGTACTGTAGGACTGGCCATTGCCCAGAATCCGCGTCAGACGACCTTTAACCCGCTGTTCATCTACGGGCCTTCCGGTGTGGGAAAGACACATCTGGTGAACGCCATTGGTACACACCTGAAGGAACTGCATCCTGAGAAACGCGTGCTCTACGTCTCGGCACACCTCTTCCAAGTGCAGTACACCGACAGCGTTCGTCAGAACAAGACGAACGACTTCATCTCTTTCTACCAGAGCATGGATGTCCTCATTATTGACGATGTACAGGAGTTCGTGACGCCGGGCACCCAACAGACGTTTTTCCACATTTTCAACCACCTGCACCAGAATGGTCGTCAGCTCATTCTCACCTGCGACCGTCCGCCTATGGCCCTTCAGGGTCTGGAGGAACGGCTGCTGACCCGCTTTAAGTGGGGATTGCTGGCAGAACTGGAACGTCCGGACACAGACTTGCGTCGCGAAATCCTGCGAAGCAAGATTCGGCAGAATGGATTGCGAATACCAGAGTCTGTCATAGACTACATCTCCCAGAATGTGGAATGTACCGTCAGGGACCTTGAAGGCATCGTCCATTCCATGATGGCCTACTCCGTGGTCTGGAACAGCGATATCGATGTTCAGATGGCTGAGCGCGTAATTGAGCACACCTTAGGCAAACAGCGTGAGCAGCAGCGTCGTGAACTCACTCCCACGCAAATCTTGGAGCATACGTGTTCTTTCTTTGAGATAGACCCCGCCGACGTACTTTCCAAGAGTCGCAAGGCATCCGTAGTCATCGCACGGCAAGTGGCTATGTATCTGGTACAGAAACATACGAGGATGAGTACCACGAAAATAGGGCAAGCCATTGGAGGACGCAACCATGCTACGGTGTTACATTCTTGTCATTGTGTGGAACAACGAATGGATACTGACAGCGCATTCTCTGCTCGCATCGGCGAACTCGAAGCCCAGCTCCTGCAATAGGAGAAGCCTCCTACCCAATTAATTACTGAAGGAAACCTTGGCGCCGCAGAGCCTCCGAGAGTGTTCGGCTCAGTTGTTCGTTGTCGCTCTTGGTGTATCTGATATCCGTAAAAATCTGCGCGAGGGTTTCCTTGTTGTTGATACGCACGAACTCGCGGTTTTCCGGCAACGCTTCTTTCTCAGCATAGAATTTGTTGATGTCTTCGGGCGTGGGGTCGTGGTAGGTCTCTTCGTGTACGAAGCTCTCCATGGGGAGCCGGTCGGAAAGGGGAGGTTCTTCAGCTGGCCATCCCACGGTCAATGTTGCCACAGGGAATACCAGCTTAGGTAGGTGTAAAGCGTCGATGATGGCCTGCGGTTGATAGATGGTTGTCCCGAGGAAGCAGAGACCAAGCCCCGATTCTTCGGCCAGGTTGCAGAAGGTCTGAGTGAAGAGCAACGCATCGGTGGCTGCATTCATGAAACTCAACAGGTTGTCATAACCAGGGTTTCCCTTTCGGCAGAGAGCCCAGGTGGTGACGCGGCGGAAGTCGGCGCAGATGGTCAGCACAACAGGTGCCCCCTGAACCATCGGTTGGTTGAAGTGCGCAGGTGCTAGGGCTGCCTTCCCTTGGGTGGAGCGAGTGATGATTACGCTGTAGAGCTGTAGGTTCCCCATCGTTTGGGTTCGCGCAGCATCATTCAGCAACTGGTGGAGCATTTCGGGTTCGATATCTCGTCCGCTGTATTGTCGGACTGTTCGTCTGGTTCGTATCGTTTCCATATATATAAGAAGTATTCTTGAACGAAATCGACGGCAAAGGTACATAAAAAATGTGAAATGTTTGGTAGCTTCAAATAGAAAAGCTAATTTTGTGCCGAAATAATCACCTTATTTATTCTATAGGCAATGAAAAAACTCTTTCTGACCTTCCTAATGGTTCTTGCAGCCCCTTTTTTGATGGCGCAGGAACCCCAGGCTCCGGAACACCTCATGTTCGAAGGCGTTCCTGTTCAGGGCGACATCTATGACTTCTCCAAGGCGCTGCAGAAGCAGGGCTATAAGCAGCAGCAGCGTGACCTCAACCAACTGTTTTTCGTCTTCAAGGGTAACCTTCTGGGGCATCCTCAGCAATTCCGGGTGAATTTTACGAAGAAGACAAAGACCGTGTGGCGCATCATGGCTCAGCCCCACAACGTACCTCTGGACGAACTCGTGGACTCCCTGACGTCTCGCTATGGTGAACCCTACGAGGCCGTGGGCACCAGCTTCAAGTGGCAGTTGCCTGTAGGCTTCATCATGTTGGAGCAGCATGAGGGTTATGATCCCAATATTGTTTTCATGGATGCTGTCGGCGTAGCGGCCTATAGGGACGAAGACAACCGTAACTAATCTTGAATCAAAGATTTATTATTTTTTTACTTTACCAAAATACATGGTGGAACAGACCTATACATACGACGAAGCCTTCGAGGCTTCCTTAGATTATTTTGCGGGCGACGAACTTGCAGCTCGTGTTTGGGTAAACAAATATGCTATGAAGGACTCTTTCGGCAATATCTATGAGAAGAGTCCTAAGGATATGCATTGGCGTATCGCCATGGAAGTGGCGCGTATTGAACGGAAGTACTCCAATCCTCTTTCGGCTCAGGAGGTCTTTGACCTGCTCGACCACTTTCGCTACATCATTCCTGCTGGTTCTCCCATGACGGGAATCGGCAATCACTATCAGGTCGCATCGTTGTCCAACTGCTTTGTCGTGGGACTGGACGGCGATGCCGATAGTTACGGAGCCATTATCCGCATCGATGAAGAACAAGTACAGTTGATGAAGCGTCGCGGAGGCGTGGGTCACGACCTCTCGCACCTGCGTCCGGCTGGAACTCCGGTGAAGAACTCTGCGTTGACCAGCACAGGTCTTGTACCTTTCATGGAACGCTACAGCAATAGTACTCGTGAGGTGGCTCAGGACGGACGCCGTGGTGCATTGATGCTCTCAGTTAGTATTAAGCATCCTGATTCAGAGGCTTTTATCGATGCCAAGATGGTGGAGGGGAAAGTGACGGGCGCTAATGTCTCGGTGAAAATCGATGATGCCTTCATGCAGGCTGCCGCAGAGGGAAAACCCTATGTTCAGCAGTTCCCTATCGATAGCCCAGAACCTATAGTGACCAAGGAAATCGATGCCTCTGTGCTTTGGCGGAAAATTGTTCACAACGCTTGGCAGAGTGCCGAACCCGGAGTCCTCTTCTGGGATACCATTTTGCGTGAGAGCGTGCCCGATTGCTATGCTGACCTCGGTTTCCGTACCGTGAGCACCAATCCTTGCGGCGAGATACCTCTCTGTCCCTACGACAGTTGCCGCTTGCTGGCTCTGAACCTCTATTCCTACGTAGAGAATCCCTTTACCCCCAGCGCCCGCTTCAACTTCCAGCTGTTCCGCGAACACGTCCAGAAGGCGCAGCGTATAATGGATGACATTATCGATCTCGAACTCGAGAAGATAGAACTCATTCTCAAGAAGATAGATTCCGACCCGCAAAGCGAAGAGGTTAAGGGTGCCGAACGCTACCTCTGGCAGAAGATACTGCGCAAGAGTTCCATGGGGCGTCGAACCGGAGTGGGCATTACTGCTGAAGGCGATATGCTTGCTGCATTGGGTCTGCGCTATGGCACTCAGGACGCCACGGACTTTGCCGTAGAAGTACAGAAAACCGTTTGCCTCAACGCCTACGCCAGCAGCGTTCAGCTGGCTCGCGAGCGTGGAGCTTTTGAGATGTACGATGCTCAGCGTGAGGAGGCTAACCCCTTTATCCTGCGTATCAAGGCTGCCGATCCCCAGCTCTATGACGAAATGGTCAAGTACGGTCGTCGCAATGTGGCCTGCCTTACGATAGCTCCCACCGGCACCACCTCCCTGATGACACAGACCACCAGTGGCATAGAGCCCGTGTTCCTGCCCGTCTACAAGAGGCGTCGCAAGGTTAATCCCAATGATCCTGAGGCTCACGTGGACTTCACGGACGAGACGGGCGACTCCTTCGAGGAATACATCGTCTACCACCATCATTTCCTCACCTGGATGAAGACCTGCGGACTCGATACCAATCGGCGTTATACCCAGGAGGAAATCGACAAACTCGTGGAGCAGTCACCTTATTATAAAGCTACTGCCAACGATGTCGACTGGCTCATGAAAGTGCGTATGCAGGGAGCCATTCAGAAATGGGTAGACCATAGTATCAGCGTCACCGTCAATCTTCCCAGTAACGTGGACGAACAGCTCGTGAACGATCTCTACATGGAGGCTTGGCGCAGTGGATGCAAGGGATGCACTATCTATCGCGACGGTTCCCGAAGTGGAGTCATGATTAGTGTGAGTAAAAAGAAGGAGAAAGCACCGGAGGGTGAGGAACATCCAGATACACCCGCTTTGGAACACGGGCATCAGCAACCGGTGCCCGAGTGTCGTCCTCCCGAAGTGGTGGAGAAGCGACCCGACGTGCTCGAATGTGACGTCGTACGTTTCCAGAACAACAAGGAGAAATGGGTGGCTTTCGTAGGACTGCTCAATGGATATCCTTACGAAATCTTTACTGGATTACAGGACGATGAAGAAGGTATCATGCTGCCAAAAAGTGTTACTAAAGGGCGCATTATCAAGCGGATAAATCCCGACGGAACCAAGCGATACGACTTCCAGTTCGAGAACAAACGTGGCTATAAGACCACCGTCGAAGGTCTTTCAGAGAAGTTTAATCCCGAATATTGGAACTACGCCAAGCTGCTTTCTAGTGTGTTGCGCTACCGGATGCCTTTAGATCATGTCGTTCGCCTCGTTGGACAGTTGTCCCTCAACAGTGAGAGTATCAATACATGGAAGAACGGTGTGGAGCGAGCTCTGAAGAAGTACATTAGCGACGGCACCGCAGCACGCGGACAGGTATGCCCAAACTGCGGACAAGAATCCCTTGTCTATCAGGAAGGATGCCTCATCTGTACCAACTGTGGAGCCAGCAGGTGTGGATGATGTAAGATTGAAACGTTGAAAGGTTGAAAATTGAGAATTCCACCGTCTGTCTGAAGGATGTCCGTATATTTGCCTTCCACGGCGTGCTCCCGCAGGAGCGCACCGTGGGGGCTTATTTCATCCTCAACCTCTCGGTTCAGACAGACTTCTCGCGCGCCTTGGCCACCGATGAACTCGATGGCACCATCTCCTATGCCGACCTCTTTGAACTCGTGAAAGGCGAGATGGCCACACCCTCCCGTCTGCTGGAGCATGTGGCAGGCCGTATCTGTCGTGTCCTCTTTGACAGCTTCCCCACAGCCGAAAGTATTCATTTGGAAATTCTTAAGGAGAACCCGCCAATGGGTGCGGAATGTGCAGGCGCGGGTGTCTCTTTGGACGTAAGGAGATGATGTAGAGTAAAAATAACCTTAAAAAAAGTTAAGTATTTCGCTCTTCTGCTTGCTGTTCGGAATAATCTTCTTAGATTTGTAGCTGAAAAAGGCCGTTAGACCTCCTAAAACCCATTAAATCTATAGAATATGAAGCATTTTACACTAACCTTTGTGGCTCTGACCACATTTTGTTTCAGTGCTTTGGCACAACCCAAGCCTCTCAAGACTGTCTACACAGAAAAAGCACAGTTGGAAGTGTCCCTTCTGGCAGAACGTCCCACTCAGTTGAACCGCATCCTCTTCGCAGGCTATAACACCATCTGTCTGCCCATGACTCTCTCTGCCGAGCAGCTCCAAAAGGCTGGTAGCGACGTCCAGATAGAGCGCCTTGCAGCCATCCAGCAGGAGGGAAACGTCGTGAACCTCTACTTCATCGATTGCACTTCTGACGGCATTGAAGCTGGTGTCCCTTATTTGATTTACTCGCCTAAGACTCAGTATCTTCGTGCCCGCACAGAGGAATCTTTGTCTATTGGCGATAAGTTGAAGCCCGTGACTTTGACCGACCGTCAGGGTAATCGTGTCACCTTCACCAGCAGCTGGAACCAACATTCCGGCGACGGCCGCTATGGTATTCCCGCCAAGCAGGACACCGACGTGCTGCAGAGTATCCTCGTGCGTACACAGCCCGACCAGAACTTCTTACCAACTCGCTGTGGCTTCGTCTGGGAGCAGCAGGCAGCATCCGCCACGGAACTGCGTATCAAGCATGTCATGAACAAAGATATCCAAACGGGCGTGCAGCAATTGATTGCCGAGGATGCCATCGTGGATGTCTTTGACACCGCTGGAGCACTCATCCGCAGCAAGGTTCGCAAGAGCGAAGCCCTCAACGGGCTCTCCCGTGGCATCTACGTCGTCGGTGGCGAGAAGATGCTTGTGAAGTAACGCTTCTCTCCCCTTATTGGGGTAGGACGTTCCTCTTACAGAAACGTGATAAATGAGCCATAGAAACTATTTTGTGGATAGCCGGAACAGCGGTGTCCAATGGTTTCTGTGGCTCTTCAATTTTTTTGAACAGAGACATGAATAGTTGCAATCAACAACCTATGGGTGGTCGTACTCTCTTCGACAAAATATGGGATGCCCACGTAGTTCAGCACATTCCAGATGGTCCTACGCAGTTGTATATCGACCGTCTGTACCTCCATGAAGTTACCTCGCCGCAGGCCTTCGACACCCTGCGGGATAAGGGCGTAAGGGTGTTGCGTCCGCAGCAAGTCTTCGCCATCCCCGACCATAATATTCCTTCTGCAATGCCGAAGGGAAGAGAAGCCTTGGAAAAGGGAGAGAATAATAGTGCTGATGGAAAGGTAACTTGTGAAGCGACGAATGAAACCACGAAGAAGGGAAAAGGAAAATGTACGACACTTGAAATAGAGGATGCAACAGGAAGGAAGCAGGTGGAGACATTGAAACGTAATTGTGAAGAATTTGGCATTACCTTCTTCGATATGGGCACCAAGGACAACGGCATCATCCACGTCGTGGGCCCTGAGAAGGGATTGTCGCTGCCTGGGATGACCATTGTCTGTGGCGACTCTCACACTTCGACCCATGGAGCCGTAGGTGCCTTGGCAATGGGTATCGGTACCAGCGAAGTGGCACAGGTGCTAGCCTCGCAATGTATCCTCCAGCAGAAGCCTAAGACCATGCGTATCAATATCGAAGGGACGTTGCCCAAGGGTTCAACGGCTAAGGACGTGGCACTTTACCTCATGGCTCAGATGACGACTTCCGGAGCCACAGGCTACGCTGTGGAGTATGCTGGAAGTACTATTCGTGAAATGTCTATGGAAGGGCGACTGACACTCTCGAACCTCTCCATAGAAATGGGTTCGCGTGCAGGACTCATCGCACCCGACGAGACAACCTTTACCTACCTCAGAGGACGTGAATATGCGCCCAAGGGCGAGGCATGGGGCAAGGCTGTTGAGCAATGGAAACAACTTTACAGCGACCCCGATGCCGTGTTTGACAAGGAAGTCACCTTCCGTGCAGAAGACATAGCACCCCGCATCACCTATGGGACAAATCCGGGGGCCGGTATTGCAATTGATGAGGTCATACCTTCTTCTGGACCTTTCTCTGCCGAAGAACTCGCCTACATGCAATTCCGACCAGGACAAAAGCTGGAAGGTACTCCCATTGATTACATCTTCCTTGGTGCCTGCACGAACGGACGTATTGAGGATTTCCGCGCCTTTGCCTCTGTGGTGAAAGGTCACAGGAAGGCTGTCAATGTAGTGGCTTGGCTGGTTCCTGGCTCATGGGCCGTGCGTCAACAGATTATTGATGAGGGCATTGACCAGATTCTTGAAGCCGCCGGTTTTGAACTCCGTTTGCCGTCCTGCTCTGCCTGTCTGGCTATGAATGCCGACCGTGTTCCCGCCGGCAAGCTCTGCCTCTCTACCTCCAATCGTAACTTTGTCGGGCGTCAGGGTCCTGGTGCCCGCACCATCCTCGCCAGTCCTCTGACCGTAGCTGCAAGTGCAATAAGTGGAGTAATAACAGACCCCAGGAAAGTGAAAATAGAAAAGTGACCCATGAGAAATAAAACCTTTGAAGTTGTACAGTCCACCTGTATCCCTATTGCCATCGACAATTGCAACACGGATCTCATCATCCCTGCCCGTTATCTGGCGACGACTACTCGCGACCCTCGGTTCTTCGGTGATGCCTTCATGCATGATTTGCGTTTTGATGCGGAAGGGAAGCCGATGGAGGACTTCGTGATGAATCAGGCAGCCTTCAGCGAGATTCCTCACGAAGGTGTTCACGAAATCATCGTGGCAGGTCAAAACTGGGGTAGCGGTAGCAGTCGCGAGCACGCTGCATGGGCTATTGCCGGCTACGGTGTGCGCGTGGTCATCAGCAGCTCTTTTGCTGATATCCATCGCAATAACTTACTCAACTGCTTCGTGTTACCCGTTTTGGTAAGCAAGGCCTTCCAGCAGGAACTCTTCGCGAGCATAGCAGCAAACCCCCAGACTCAGGTACGTGTGGATTTATCCTCACAGACGGTCACCAACCTTGCCACAGGTCATTCCGAGCACTTTCCCATCAATGGTTACAAGAAGTATTGTCTGATGAACGGGTTGGATGATATTGATTTCCTGCTTAGGAATAAAGATATAATAGTGGAGTATGAGCAGCATTGAAATCATGGATACCACCCTGAGGGATGGTGAGCAGACCTCGGGCGTGAGCTTCATGCCGCACGAGAAATTGATGATCTGTCGTGCGCTGTTGGAGGATTTGCATGTGGATCGCGTGGAAGTCGCCTCAGCACGAGTCAGCAAGGGCGAGCTGAAAGCTGTGCAGCACATCACCCGTTGGGCGGCTTCTAAGGATATGCTCGACCGCGTGGAAGTGCTTGGCTTCGTGGATGATGGCAAGAGCCTTGAATGGGTTCAACGCGCGGGCGCACGTACCATTAATCTCTTGTGCAAGGGTTCCCGTCGCCATTGCGAGGGACAACTGGCTAAGAACCTCGAAGAACATTCCTCGGATATCCGGCGGAATGTGGAGATGGCAACAGAGCGAGGTATAGCCGTGAATCTGTACCTGGAGGATTGGAGTGGTGGCATGAAGGAAAAGGGAGATTTCGTCTTTGGGCTGATGGATACATTGGTCGAGCTTCCCATCCGTCGTATCATGCTCCCCGACACCCTTGGCATCCTCAACCCATTGGAAGTCATGGACTTCATGCATCAGATGGTGAAGCGCTATCCAAATGTTCACTTTGACTTCCACGCTCATAATGACTACGACCTCGCTGTCTCCAACGTCCTTGCGGCAGTTTTCAGCGGTGCTCGCGGCCTCCACACCGCCATCAACGGACTGGGCGAGCGTGCGGGCAATGCTCCTTTGGCCAGCGTGCAAGCCATCCTGAAAGACCACTTCAACGCTCAGACCAATATCAATGAGGTGGAACTCAACAAAGTAGCTCACATGGTGGAGAGCTACAGCGGCATAGCCATTCCGCCCAATAAGCCCATCACGGGTTCTGCTGTCTTCACCCAAGTGGCGGGCGTTCATGCCGACGGCGACAACAAGCGGAACCTCTATCAGAATGCCTTGAAGCCCGAACGCTTCGGACGCCGCCGCGAGTACGCCTTGGGTAAGAGCAGCGGAAAGGCAAATATCCGCATGAATCTGGAGGAACTGGGTCTTGATCTCAGCGAGGAAGACATGAAGAAAGTCACAGACCGCATCATCGAGCTGGGCGACAAGAAGGAACATGTCACGCAGGAAGACCTCCCCTTTATTATCCGTGATGTGTTGAAACACAGCGAGGAAGACGAACGT
The DNA here is from genome assembly GCA_017535725.1 of Bacteroidaceae bacterium. GTDB lineage: Bacteria > Bacteroidota > Bacteroidia > Bacteroidales > Bacteroidaceae > Physcousia. The sequence goes on along the minus strand of JAFXTO010000025.1, from coordinate 27,339 downwards.
GTGCGCCTACTCTCCTATATGGTCTCAACGGCTTACGGCTTGCGTCCTATGGCTCAGGTGCGCCTGCAGGTCAACGAGGAAATCTACGAGGAGAGTGCCCAGGGCGATGGTCAGTACGATGCCTTCGTGCGTGCCGTGCGCCATATTTATCGTGACCGCCTCGGTCGCCATTTCCCTTGGCTCTCGAACTATGTGGTCACCATCCCGCCTGGTGGTCGCACCGATGCCCTCGTGCAGACCACCATCGAATGGGTGTTTGACGAGAAAAACTACCGTACTCATGCCCTTGATGCCGACCAAACGGAGGCTGCCATCAAGGCCACCATCCAGCTCCTCAACATCATCGAACCACTATACAATACGACAATTGATAAATAATCCCGTGATATTCTCCTGAGATGCCATTCTCGAAGCTTCATAAACCATATATTGGCCATGTGGTGGCCATTGTCACGGTAATCCTGTGGGGCTTCACCTTCATAAACACGAAGGTACTGCTGGGTTGTGGCATGTCACCTGTGGAGATTTTCGTCGCGCGCTTCGTGGTGGCTTACCTCGGCATTTGGCTCTTTAGTCCTCGTCGCCTGTGGTGTACTACTTGGCGTGACGAACTACGTATGCTGGCCTTGGGTGTCACGGGTGGTAGTCTGTACTTTGTGGCAGAGAACGAGGCGCTGCGGTGGACGATGGCCAGCAACGTGTCCTTCATCGTCTGTTCGGCACCTTTGTACACCATTTTGTTGGCTCTGCTACTTTTCCGCGATGTGCGGGCTACGGGTCGTCTGCTGGCGGGTTCTGCATTGGCCCTCGTGGGTATTGCCGCCATCATTTTCAATGGCCACTACGTTCTTCACTTAAGTCCTCGCGGCGACTTGTTGGCATTTGCTGCTGCCTGGTGCTGGGCTTTCTACAGCATCCTGATTCGTAGCGTGTCCAAGCACTATAGTGCAGTGTTCATTACCCGTAAGGTCTTTGCCTATGGTCTGCTTACTATCATCCCCTTCCTGTTGTGGCATCCTTGGCAGTTCCCCTTGTCAGGTCTGTTGCAGCCTATGGTGTGGACGAACCTACTGTTTCTGAGTGTCGTTGCCTCTCTCATCTGTTTCGTTCTCTGGAGCTGGGCGGTGAAGGAGATAGGTGCCCTCAGCAGTTCCAACTACATCTATCTGAATCCCGTAGCTACCTGCATCGCCAGCGCTATCATCCTTTCTGAGCCTATCACCCCTATCGCAATTCTTGGCCTTCTGCTCACCATCGCAGGAGTCTATCTGGCCGAGCGAAGGAAAGGCAAGGTGGCATAAGGCCATAGAGGTGCCTTATCTGTTCACCACGTTTACGGGTTCACCCTCGACAAAAGCTTGAAGGTTGGCGAGTGCGATGTGCATCAGCCGTTGGCGTGCCTCGCGGGTTGCCCATGCGATGTGGGGAGTGATGTTGCAGCGGGGAGCCGAAAGCAACGGATTGTCTGCGGCCGGCGGCTCGGTGGAGAGGACGTCTGTGCAGTATGCGGCGAGGCGGTTGTCCTGCAAGGCTGTGGCCACGGCCTGTTCGTCCACGAGGGGGCCACGACCTGTGTTGATGAGGATGGCGGTGGGTTTCATGCAATCCAGCACTTCCTTGTTTATCATCATGCGCGTGCGAGGAGTGAGCGGACAATGGAGCGAGAGCACGTCAGCTTTTGAAAGGAGGGTGTCCCATTCCGTTTTCTCTACGCCAGGGGGCAACTCTTCGGGCATCTTGCTGGTCACGGCGAGGACTTTCATACCGAAAGCCACGGCGATGCGTGCAACGGCAGATCCTATGGCCCCCAGTCCGTAGATACCCATTACCTTACCCGCCAGTTCCGTCAGCGGGGTGTCCGTCCAGAGAAAGTCGGGTGCTGTCGTCCAGCGGCTGGGGTGATCGGAGTTTTGGTGGTTTGAGTCAGCGTAGTGTGCCACCTGATTGGAGACATTCAGCAGGTGGGCGAAGACTAATTGAGCTACGCTTGCGGTACTGTAGGCCGGTATGTTTGTGACCACGATTCCTCGCTCCCGTGCGGCTTCGCAGTCCACCACGTTGTAGCCTGTGGCCAGTACTCCGATATATCGGAGGTGGGGTAGGGCGGCAATGGTTTCAGCCGAGAACACGACTTTGTTGGTGAGCACGGCGTCAGCTTCCAGACAGCGTGCGATGGTATCTTCTGGGCGAGTGCGGTCGTAGACCTTCACCTCGTCGGCGGGTAGGCCAGGCCAGTTCAAGTCATCCTGAGTGACGGAATAACTATCGAGAATTACAACTTTCATATTTAAAAAGATAAGCAATCTGGGCGCAAAGGTACAAAAAGTTTGTAGTTTAGGGCTCTTTGTTGACAGTTTTTTTGTACCTTTGCACCCGCAAAACAAAAAAGATGCTACATTTATGGCACAGAAACCCAGTATTCCCAAAGGTACACGCGACTTCGGCCCTGCTGAGATGGCGCGTCGTAATTATATCTTTGACACCATCCGCAGCGTCTATGCTCTTTACGGCTTCCGTCAGATAGAGACTCCCTCGATGGAGAATCTCTCCACGTTGATGGGCAAGTACGGCGAGGAAGGCGACAAGTTGCTGTTCAAGATTCTTGATTCTGGCGACTTCCTTCGTGGTATTGACCCCTCCGCTTTCTGCGAGGGAGGAACCCCGAAGTTGGCCGCCTGCCTGTGTGAGAAGGGGCTCCGCTACGATCTTACAGTTCCGTTTGCCCGCTATGTGGTACAACACCGTGAGGAACTGACATTGCCCTTCCGCCGTTTCCAGATTCAACCCGTGTGGCGTGCCGATCGTCCGCAGAAGGGTCGCTACCGCGAGTTCTACCAATGCGATGCCGATGTTGTGGGCAGCGACTCGTTGCTGAATGAAGTGGAACTGATGCAAATCATCGATGAGGTGTTCCGTCGCTTCGGCATCCGTGTTTGCATCAAGATTAACAACCGCAAGATTCTGACCGGTATCGCTGAGATGATAGGACAGGCCGACAAGATAGTGGACATTACCGTAGCAATCGATAAACTCGACAAAATTGGACTGGATGCCGTCAACGCAGAACTGGCGGAGGACGGCATCCCCGCCGATGCCATCGAGAAACTGCAGCCTATCATCAAACTCTGTGGAACCAACGAGGAAAAGATAGCCACGATGCGCGAGGTCCTGAAAGATTCAGAGATTGGCCTGAAGGGTATTGACGAGGTTGAATATGTCCTCCGTCAATATGTTTTGGTGACTGCTTCTTCCCTCGAAGAGAGAACGGAGGGAGGGTCTCTTCTCGAGCTCGACCTCACCCTTGCCCGTGGCCTGAATTACTACACTGGCTGCATCTTTGAAGTAAAGGCGCTGGATGTGGAAATCGGAAGCATCACGGGAGGTGGCCGTTATGACAACCTTACTGGCATCTTTGGAATGCCCGGCCTCTCGGGTGTCGGTATCTCTTTCGGTGCCGACCGTATCTACGACGTACTGAACCAGCTGGATCTCTATCCTAAGGAGGTGAGTACCGCTACACAACTCCTTTTCGTGAACTTCGGTGAAGCAGAAGCTTCCTATGCCCTGCCTGCTGTTGCAGCCTGTCGCCGTGCCGGTATCCGCGCCGAGATTTATCCCGATGCAGCGAAGATGAAGAAGCAGATGCAGTATGCCAACGCCCGTGAGATTCCCTTTGTGGCCCTGGCCGGCGAGACGGAGATGGCTGCAGGCACCTTCACCCTGAAGAATATGCAGACGGGCGAGCAGACAGCGGTCACTACGGAACAACTCATAGCTGCCGTCCTTGCTTAAGACGAGTAAAATGGACCTTTCAATCGTGCGAAAAGAATAATGAATTAGTCAAAGAAAAGTGTATATCGTCCACTTTATTTGTACGCTTTTTTCTTGCAGAAACCGGAAAATGTCCGACTTTTGTTTATGCAACCAGAAGATATATTATAATATAGGTATATGAAAAGACGTATTTTCTTGGCCGCGATACTCATTGTTGCAGGCTTGGTGACTGTTGTCGGACAGCCACTGAGCCTGGACAGTTGTCGTGCGCTTGCCATTCGCAACAACAAGGCGTTGCAGATGAGCTCCCTCAAGCAGGATGCCGCTCATTGGCAACGTAAGTCTGCGCTTACGAACTACTTTCCGAAGATTTCGGCAGTAGGTAGCTATCAGCGCGTATCAAAGGAAATTTCCCTGCTCACCGATGAACAGAAAGACAAATTCTCACACGTGGGAACCAATCTTGCTGGTGCTGTCGGTCAGGGTTTGCAGCAGGGCGTTACCGACTTCCAGCAGCGTCTGACAGCCCTGCAGTCTTCTCCCGAAGTAGCGGCTTTGCTGCAAACTCCGCAGATGCAGGCCATTTTGGCAAACAATCCCACCTTGGTGCAGCTGATGAGCAACCCATCCTTGGTACAGCAGTTGACTGCTCCCCTCTTGCAGCAGGCTTCCACCGCCTTCAACGGAATGCTGACGAATATGGCTTCTATGCTCGATGCCGCAGGCCAGAACATCGTGGATGCTTTCCGCACCGACAACCGCAATATGACGGGTGTGGCCATTATGCTGACTCAGCCTCTTTACATGGGTGGCAAGATTCGCGCCTACGACCATATCACCCGCTTGGCCGAGGAAGCTGCAGGCGTTCAGCACACGATGGAAGAGCAAGACTTGCTCGTCAGCGTGGATGAGGCTTACTGGCGCATTGTTGCCCTGCAGAGCAAGAAGCAACTGGCCGAAAGCTTTCTCAAAACGGTACAGAAGATGGATGGCGACGTCGAGAAAATCATCGCAGAAGGTATGGCAACCAAAGCCGATGGCCTGAGCGTGAAGGTCAAACTCAACGAAGCCGAAGTTGCCATGATTCAGGTGAACAACGGCCTCGCCCTTTCCCGTATGGCGCTGGCACAAATCTGCGGATTGCCCCTCGACACCGAATTCACGCTGGTGGACGAGACGCGCGACCTGACCAACGATAACATTGATACTTGGTTAGACGTCAACGCCGATGCGGCAGGTGCTGTGGAAACGGCTATGGGGAATCGTGCCGAACTGAAGGCTTTGGACATCGCCGCTCAGGTGAAACGCGAACAGGTGAAGGTCGCCCGTTCAGAGTATATGCCTAACTTGGCACTCACCGCAGGGTACCTCCTCTCGAATCCGAATGTCTATAACGGCTTTCAGAAGAAGTTCGGAGGCCTTTGGAGTGTAGGTGTGATGCTGAAAGTACCCATCCTCACTTGGGGTGACCGCGTTTACAAGGTGCGTCAGGCGAAGGCTGAAGCAGCTATGGCCGAAACCCGTGCCGAAGAGGTGCGCGAGAAAATTACCCTCCAAGTCAATCAGAACCAGCAGAAACTTCAGGAAGCCCGCGAACGTCTGGCCACCGCACGCCGTTCGAAAGACCAGGCCGACGAGAATATGCGTATCGCCAATCTGGGTATGCGCGAGGGTGTTATCCCTGTCAGCAACGTCCTGCAGGCACAGACCGCCTGGCTCTCGGCACACTCCACGCTCGTAGAAGCAGAAATCGACACCCGGCTTGCACATCTATATATGCAGCGTGCTTTAGGAACTCTTCATTACGTTAATCATTAAACATTAAACGACGGGCAAAGCCCGTGAATATTATGGCAAAACGAAATAAATTGAGCAACTTGCTTATCATCGCCCTCGTTCTGGTGGGCGTGATGGCATTGGTAATCCTTGTCGGCATCTTCCTTCCGGAACCGCAGGAAGTGCTGCAGGGACAGGCAGAGACCAGCGACTACCGTATTTCGAGCAAGGTACCCAGCCGCGTGAAGGAATTGCGGGTAAAGACCGGCGACAAGGTGAAGGCTGGTGACACTCTTGTTATCATGGACTCGCCTGAGGTGGAAGCAAAGATGATGCAGGCCACCGCTGCAGAGGCCGCTGCAAAGGCCATCGAGCAGAAGGCACAGAACGGCGCACGCCAGCAGGAAATCCAGGGTGCCTACGAGCTCTGGCAGAAGGCACAGGCTGGACTGGAAGTGGCAGAGAAGACCTACAGCCGCGTCAGCCGTCTCTTCGACGAAGGGGTCATTCCAGCCCAGAAACGCGATGAGGCCGAGGCACAGCTGAAGGCCATGCAGGCTACCGAGAAGGCTGCCCGCAGCCAGTATGAGATGGCTCGCGAAGGTGCCCGCCGCGAGGATAAGGCCGCTGCTGCCGCACAGGTGGCTCGCGCTCAGGGTGCTGTCACCGAAGTACAGGGCTATCAGAAGGAAACCGTGCTGCTGGTCACCGCCGACGGCACCGTCACCGAGATATTTCCCAAGCTCGGAGAACTCGTCGGTACGGGTTCACCCATCATGAACATCGCTCGTACGGACGATGTGCGCTTCATCTTCAACGTCCGCGAGGATTACCTCCCCGGCATGACTCTCGACACGGAGCTGAACGTCTATGTTCCCGCCGTCGATCGTGAGCTTAAGGTGAAGGTTACCAGTATCAACGTTATGGGCAGCTATGCCACCTGGAAGGCTACAAAGGCGCTGGATCAGTACGACCTGAAGACCTTCGAGGTCACAGCCTATCCCGTGAACCAAGCTGACATCAAGGACATCCTTGCCGGAATGACGGCGATAATAAAATGAGCGTGAAATGCTGACTGCATTAAAGGATATCTGGAAAATTGCCCGTCGCGAGTTGAGAGGATTCGGCCGTCGCCCCATCTTCCTCGTCATCATGATTCTGGCACCGCTGGGATTCCTCTGGCTGTTCACGAGCATGATGTCAGCGGGTCTTCCGACGAAGTTGCCGGCAGCGCTCGTTGATGAGGACGACACCCACGTCACCCGTCAGCTGACCCGCATCCTCGGGACGATGGAGGAGACCAATTTCGTCTTGCAGACAAAGAGCTTCACCGAAGCGCGGCAGGCCATGCAGCGCGGCGAAGTCTATGGCATCTTCCGCATACCCAAGGGTACGACCGAGGCGGCATTGACGCAGCGGCAGCCCGTCATCTCCTTCTACACCAACGACACGTACTATATCGCCGCGTCGCTGTTGATGAAGGATATGCGCAAGATGAGCGAGATGGCAGGACTGGCGATGACGCGAGCCGTCATGCGGGCCAAGGGCTATACCGATTCCCAGATCATGGGAACCTTGCAGCCTATTGTCGTCGAGAGCCACCCCCTCGGCAACCCGCATCTGAACTACTCCGTTGTCCTCTCGAACCTCCTTGTGCCCGGACTGCTGATGCTGGTCATCATGCTCACCACAAGCTATTCCCTCGGCATCGAATGGAAGCGTGACCGTCAGAAAAAACTCTATCAGATGGGTAGGGGAAACGTTGCTGTTATTGTCCTCGGAAAGCTGTTGCCGCAGACGGTACTCTACACCATCATATTCTGGCTCATAGACTTCATCTTCTATGGCTACCTGCAGTTCCCCTGTCAATGCGGCATTCCTCGCATGATGCTGTGGGGTTTGCTCGCCGTGCTCTCCTCCCAGGGCTTCGGTCTGCTGTTGTTCGAGGCCTTCCCCGGTCAGATGCGTATGGCAATGTCCGCTTGTTCGCTGTTGGGTGTCATGCAGTTCTCGTTGGCGGGCTTTTCGTTCCCCGTTTCGGCGATGGACGCTCCCTTCCAGTGGCTGGCGAATATCTTCCCCCTGCACCACTATTTCCTCATTTACGTCAATCAGTGTCTGAACGGCTATCATATCAGCTATGCGTGGATGAATGTCACCGCCTTGGTACTCATCTTCTTGCTGCCGCAGCTGTTCGCCTTCCGCCTGAAAGACGCCTTCCTCTATAAAGAATACAAGGCATGAAATTTCCTAAGTTTCCGATACTCCACGTGTGGTGGGATGAGCTCTGTGAGCTGGTGAAGGACGAGGGAATCCTCATCTTCGTCATCTTGCTCCCGCTGGCCTACCCATTGCTCTACGCCATGATTTACAACAACGAGACGCAGCGTGAACTTCCCATCTGTGTGGTTGATGACTGCATGACCGACCGCAGTCGCGAATTCATCCGCCGTGTGGATGCGACGCCAGAGGTGGTGGTTGCAGCCCATTGCACCAATATGGAAGAGGCACAGAAGCTGATGCGCCGCCGCGACGTCTTCGGCATCTTGCGTATTCCGCGTGAGTTCGACATGCGTCTGTGGCGTGGCCAGCAGGCCGTGGTGGGACTTTACAGCGACCTCACCTCCATGCTTTATTACAAGGTGGAGTACCTGGCTGTCATCAATGTCGCTCAGGAGATGAACCGCAACATCAAGGTCAGGGAACGTCAGGAGAACATCACAGCCCGCGAGGAAGAACTGGCGCGCTGGCCTATCCGCTTCGAGGAGGTCAAGCTGTATAATCCCGCCGGAGGCTTTGCCGCCTTCCTGATCCCTGCCGTGCTGATGCTGATTCTCCAGCAGGCGCTGTGCCTCGGGGTAGGAATGTCGATGGGGCGTAGCCGCGAGCGCTTCCGCGGACTGGTCATACCGCCCACCCGTCATTACAAGAACACTCTTGCCATCGTCCTCGGCAAGGGACTTGTGCACTTCATGCTCTTCATGTTGATGGGGATTTATATGGCCGTCTGCGTCACGCGCTGGTTTGGCTTGCCGCAGTTGGGACACTTCACGGAGCTGCTCGGCTTCCTCGTTCCCTACCTGTTGGCATGTACTTATATGGCTATCTTCTGGTCGAGTTTCATCTTCCGCCGTGAAGACTGCATTCTGCTATTCGTCTTCATGTCCATCCCCCTGCTGTTCCTCACGGGTGTCAGCTGGCCGGGAGCTTCGATACCTCCTTTCTGGAAAGTTGTCGGTACCATCTTCCCCTCTACCTGGGGCGCTAACGCCTACGTTCGCATCCAGGGCATGGGAGCATCGCTGGGGGATTGCCATCGCGAGATTCTGAACCTATGGATTCTTGCGGGCGTGTACTTCCTCCTCTCTTGCTTCATGTACATGTTCGAGATTCGTAAGGCAGTAGGTCGCACCGTCCTCGAATGAAACACGCTGGCTGTTGGATACTTGCCGCGCTCATGCTCCCTGTTGCCAGCGCCGCTGATGCCCAGAAGCATGAGAAGAAAAACCTTCTGGAAGTGGCGGGCAGCGTGGACAGCGTGCTCGCACACCGCTTCTACAACAAGACCAGCTACGACACCAACTACGTCGTGCGGCCCATCGGCATGATTACTGCCAAGCTGCGCGTCAACCTCTCCGGCGACGACTTCAACGTCCGAGGCACCATCAGCGGACTCGATGGCGAGCTGAGCGGCTACAACGGCATCTCCACTTCCGCCCGCCTGCGCACGCGCTTCAAGAGCACCATCAGCCTCGGCGCTTCCTACCGCGGCCTCGGCGCCTCCTTCGCCATCAATCCCGCCAAGATGGCTGGCAAATACACCGACTACGAGTTCAGCTTGGTCTATTACAGCAGCCGCTTCAGTCTCGACGGCAGCTACCATCGCTCCACGTCCCTCTCCGGTGACATCACCATCGATGGCAAGACAGGCTATCTGGAGGAGAACGATGTCAACCTGAAAATGGGTAACATCGCCGCCTACTATGTCTTCAACCACCGCCGCTTCTCCTATCCCGCCGCCTTCTCTCAGAGCTGGATACAGCGGCGCTCCGCAGGCTCATTCCTACTCGGGCTCAGCATACAGTACGGCTTTATCGAGACGCGCGACGAACTCAAGGAACGCCGTCCCGACCTGCCTGACTTCAACGTACGCATCGGCAACCTCGGCCTCGGCGGAGGCTATGGCTACAACTTTGTCTTAGGCAAGCGACGGCAATGGCTTCTCCACGCCTCCATGACCCCTACGTTCGTGGTCTATAACTACAATAAGATTACCCTCGCAGACACGGCGATACGCGCCAAGCACATCCGCTTTAACATGATTTTCAACGAGCGCCTGGCCATCGTCTGGAACTTCTCGCGCCGCTACTTTGCTGCCGCCACCCTCACCATGACCAATTCCATCTTCGATGACAACGTCATGGTCGTCAACCAGAATAAATGGAGAGCCCGTGCCATCTTCGGCGCCCGCCTCTGGAAATAGCACCCCAAATCACCATCTCGCTCCCTCTTGGGAGCCAAGATTCCTTGCTTGAACAAATATAACCTAAAAAATATGTCCACTCACTATCTCGCCGTAGATCTCGGCGCCACCAGCGGCCGCACTGTGCTGGCCACTTTCGACGGAACGCGCATCGCGATGCGTGAGTTCACTCGTTTCGAGAATCCTCAGCTGCCCCTGGGCGGCCACATCTTCTGGAACCTGCCTCACCTCTACAACGAAGTCCTGCGGGCTCTGCGGCAAGTGAAGGCAGAAGGCATCACCTTGCAGAGTATCGGCATCGACACATGGGGCTGTGACTTCGCCTTCTTCGGCAAGGACGGCCAGCTCCTCGGACTGCCTTACTGCTACAGGGACTCCCACACCGATGGAGCCATGGAGCGCTACTTCGCCGACCGCATGCCGCAGCAGGAAGTCTATGACCGCACGGGCATCCAGCTCATGCCCTTCAATTCGCTCTTCCAGCTCGATACCCTGCGCCGCAATGGCTGTATCGCCCTTCAGCATGTCGACAAAATACTCTTCATGCCCGATGCCCTCATCTATATGCTCGCGGGCGAGGCAGTCTGTGAATATACGGTGGCCTCCACCTCCCAGATGCTGAATCCCCGCTCCGGCGACCTCGACCCCGCCTTGTTGGAGACCGTCGGCCTCTCGCGCAACCAGTTCGGACGCCTCGTGCAGCCCGGCGAGCAGGTGGGAACGCTCACTCCCCAAGTGCAGGCCGCCACAGGTCTCGCTGCTATCCCCATCATCGCCGTGGGCTCCCACGACACCGCCTCCGCCGTTGCCGCCGTGCCAGCAGAGGATGCCAACTTCGCCTACCTCAGCTGTGGCACCTGGTCCCTCCTTGGCGTGGAATCCCCCGCCCCCATCATCAATGCGGACAGCTTTGCCGAGAACTTCACCAACGAAGGAGGCCTCGACCACACCACCCGTTTCCTCAAGAACATCACCGGCCTCTGGATCTATGAGCAATGCCGCAAAGAGTGGTCCTCCCCCTCCTCGCCTTCTTCCTCCCCCTCCTCGCCTTCTTCCTCCCCTTCCTCTTCTTCCCCGTCTCCCTCCCCCTCTTCGTCCCCGTCTCCCTCTTCCTCCTCTTCCCCCTCTTCGTCCTCCTCCCCATCTTCCTCGTCTTCTCCCTCCGCATCCCCCTCTTCTTCTTCCTCCCCATCTTCCTCGTCTTCCTCCTCCCCATCAGCGTTGGTGTGCGGCGGTTTTCCCGCCGCAGTCCCCTCCGACGTCAACACCCTCAACTCCCTCTGCCTCTCCTCCACCTGCGCCAGCCTTATCAACCCCGATGACCCCCGCTTCGCCCATCCCGCCTCGATGACCGCCGCCATCTGCGACTACCTCACCGAGACCGGTCAGCCCCTGCCAGAGACCCCTGCCGACTACGTCCGCATCATCTTCCGCTCCCTTGCAGCCCGCTACCGCGAAGTGGTGGACATCCTGCGCCGCCTCACCCCTGTTGACATCCAGCGCCTGCATGTCATCGGTGGCGGTTCCCGCAACCAATACCTCATGCAGTTCACCGCCGACGCCCTCCAGATGCCCGTCATCGCAGGCCCGCAGGAAGGTACCGCCCTCGGCAACGCCCTCGTGCAAGTCCGCGCTGCCGGTCTCGTCAGCACCCTCTCCGAATCACGCGCCATCATCAAGAGGAGTATTGAATTGAAAGAATATTTACCGGACTCTCCCCCCGCCCTCCCTGTTCTTGAAGGGTCAAGCGTCTCTTCGAGCCGAGCGAGGGAGGGAGCGATTACCTGTGAAGGGTGTTCACTTGAGAGTCCATCTGAGAGCTTGGCGGATGCCCAGTCAGAACATTCTGCTCCCTCCCTAACAGGGAGGGCGGGGGGAGAGTCTCCGGGGGGAGAGTCTCTTGATTGGAAAACCCTCAAGAGCGAATACCTCTTCCGTCGCCCGTGGCTTACGGCTCGCCGCGACACCTGCCTGCTGCCCAACGGCCGCATCAACGACGAATACTACGTCCTGGAGTACCCCACCTGGGTGCACGTTATTGCCATTACCAAAGACGGTGACATGGTTATTATCCGGCAATACCGCCACGGCCTCGGGCGCACCTGCTTCGAAATCGTGGCAGGATGCGTGGAGGAAGGCGAAGACCCGCTGGCGGCTGCCAAGCGCGAACTCTGTGAGGAAACAGGATATACGGGCGGCGAATGGCGCGAGGCTCTGCAGTTCACCTGTAATGCCAGCGCCATGAACAACATCACCCACAGCTACATCGCCGTGGGCGTGGAACAGACGGATACACAACACCTGGATGCCACCGAGGACATCGAAGTCTATACATTCACCCAGGAGGAGGTTAAAGCGATGCTCCTGCGCGGCGAATTTATGCAGGCTTCCATGCTTGCGGCCCTCTATAAGTTCTTCTCTGGACTATGAAAATGAACCGTTTACCATTGCTCCTGCGTATTGTCATCGCCATCTTCCTGGGCATCGTCCTCGGGCGTATCATGCCCTTGTGGCTCCTCAGCGTCTTCACGACCTTCAATGCGGTCTTCTCCTCCTGGCTGAAGTTCCTGATACCGCTGATTATCGTGGGCCTGGTGATGCCCGCCATCGCCGATATTGGGAAGTCGGCAGGGCGGCTGCTGACGATAACCGTCTGCATAGCCTACGGTTCCACGGTCATCTCGGGCATGTTCTCCTACGCCGTTTCTTCCTCCGTCTTCCCGCATCTGATAACCCCTTCTGCCGTCTCCGCCGTCGGGGGAGCCACAGACCCTGTGGCGCCTCCCTATTTCACCCTTGCCATCCCTCCGTTGCTCGATGTGATGAGTGCGCTCGTGTTGGCATTCGTGGCGGGGCTGGGCATGGCTTATATGGGGCTCGACAAGATGAAGGGCGTGGCCGACGACTTCCGCCTGCTCGTCCAGAAAGCCATCGGAGTAGCGGTGATTCCCCTGCTGCCCCTCTACATCTTCGGCATCTTTGCGGAGATGACGCGCTCGGGTCAGGCCTGGCATATCGTAATGACCTTCGCCGCCATCATCGGGATCATCTTCGCCATGCACCTGGCTTTGCTTCTGCTGCAATACTGCATCGCGGGAGGCATCGTCCGCCGCAATCCCCTCCGTCTGTTGGCCACCATGCTGCCCGCCTATTTCACGGCGCTGGGCACCTCATCCAGCGCGGCCACCATCCCTGTCACCATGCGTCAGGTGGTCCGGATGGGCGTGGAGGAAGACGTGGCGGGGTTCACCGTGCCGCTCTGCGCAACCATCCACATGAGCGGTTCGTGCATGAAGATTACCGCCTGTGCCGTGGCGCTGATGCTCATGCAAGGCTTGCCCTTCTCTACCGGCATGTTTGTGGGTTTTGTCTGGATGCTTGGCGTGATGATGGTAGCTTCTCCCGGCGTTCCTGGCGGCGCCATCATGGCCTCCCTCGGCGTCCTCGCCTCGATGCTTGGGTTCAGCGAGCAGCAGCAAGCCCTGATGATAGCCCTCTACATCGCCATGGACAGCTTCGGAACAGCCTGTAATGTCACCGGAGACGGCGCCATCGCCCTGGTAGTTGATAGAATCCATCGGAGGGAATAAGCCCCAAGACCGCCCATCTGCAATATATTTACTCCTCAATTTTTGAGTTCAAGGCCAGGACGTGCCAGCTGCCATCGTCTCGGCGGTCCAGATAGCCTTTCTTGCGGAAACTCTCTATCAGCTTCTGGACAGCAGAACGGTTTACCGACAAGTGTTCTGTCATCTCAGAAAAGGTGACAAAGGGCTTGTCGCGCAAAAGCCGAAGTAGTCGGCTGCCGTTCTGGCTCCTGAAACGGATTCTCTGACCGTCGTACCACCACGTGTCCTTATCAGCATTTCTTACGATGTCTATATCACATTGCATTTCCTCACATACCGTCTGGCGGAAAAAAGCGAGGAACGAAGCTATCTTGCCTATTGTGGCGTGAGCGCCATCGGAGGGGACTTTGCCGACTCTCTGGTCTGAACGATGCAAGGCCTCAAGATAATCTGTCTTCACGCGGTTGCGGATAACGATCATGGGCCATCCATGACGGGCCATGATGTAGTTCACCATCAGACGGGCAATACGCCCGTTGCCGTCTTCAAAGGGGTGAATGCGGATGTATCGGTAATGAAACAAAGCTGCCAATTCCACAGGTGTGAGCTTGCCTTCTTGCTCGGCAGCGTTATACCAATCCACGAGGTCACTCATGAGCGAGGCTGTTTCTTCGGGCGATGCATATTCAAAACGGTCGCCATATCGGGTAATAACGCTGTTAGGCCGTGTTTTATACTGTCCGGCATGAATGGTGTAGCTTGTCTGTCCACCTCCAGGAAGGTCACGATAAACGATGTAGTCCTCGCGCAAGAGTACCTTGTGCAACTGACGGATGAAGTTCTGCGTCAGGGGCATGCTTTTGTCGCGTACGGCATCCATCACCATCTCTACACCCACCTGACTGGCCTTCATATCAACAAAGTCTTTCAGGTCTCCTTCGCCGCTCACTTTGCCAAACAGCAGGAGCAACTCCGTCTGCCCGTAGGTCAGCGTGTTTCCCTCTATGTGGTTGCTGTTGTAGTTATACTCAGTCGTGAACTTGTTACGCAATAGTTCGGCATGCTTTTCCGATAGTGGGAAAAGAGTCATCCATTCTTTGTATATTTCTTCAATTTTCATAAGCGTACCACCTATTTTAGTGGGTTATATACCACCTTTTGCGTTGCAAATATAGGCATTTTCTAGAAGAAACAATTAAAATCAGCAAACAATTTTCATTTTAGGAGCGTTTCTTTCACTTTAATGCCGATTATTAGCTATAATTGCACTCAAAAATCGAAGATGATGAATCCATCTCACCCGCAATCCTCTTTCTCACACAAATTATCCATGAATTATTCCACCAATTTTTCACGAATTATAGCTCTTTTCTTCCATTTTTCTTTGATGCATGTTGGAAAGATAATGGCCTAAAAACGGGAAATCAAAATCGAAATGACGAATATCGGCGACAAATCATCGATTTTATCGCCGATAACGTGATTTCAGATTCAAAATCCATTTCGAAAGCCATCGGACTCAAACCCTCAAGAACCCGTGACTACCTCAAGCAACTTGTGGACGAAGGCATCCTTGAAATAGAGGGGGAGTATAAGAATAGGAAGTATAAGATTAAGAAGAACACCCAAGTTTAGTGTTTGTCTCACCCGCAATCATCTTTTCTAACACAAATTACCACAAATTTTTCATAAATTTCACGTTATTCGCTTGTGTTCTGTAAGGGAACGATAGTTCCGAAATCCTTCCAGCTTTCTGCGTTGCTATACAGTTCCAAGCTTTCTCGCGGCACTTCCAGGCGTACCGCAGGCGGCGTGTCTCTGTCGAAGGCCAGATAATTGATGGTAGGTGGCTCAGTGGCCGCTAAACGCAAGACTGTGAGACTTGTACAGTCATGAAAGGCGTCAGAGCGTATGGCATTTATGCTTGCCGGCAGCGACACCTGCGTCAAGCGGTGACATCCCAGAAACGCCGACTCTTCCACCTGCGCAACAGTTTCGGGCAGACTTACTTGTTGTAGGCGAGAATGCGCGAAGGCCTTGCGCGATAGCCCCCATACGGTGTACGTCTTCCCTCCGTAATGTACCTCGGAAGGAACTTGCAAGCTCCTACGGACGTACAGATGGTGCGGGGACACGACCACCCGCTGCTTACTGTACGAGATGATGCGATAGCCCGTGCCATCCACGAAGAAATCGTTGTCGTGCCGGCGTGAGAATGTTGAGGCCAGCTTGTTGATTAGTCGGAGAAGAAAGTTGCCCATAAGTTATAATGTTATAGGTTTATGAAGAAAATGTTGAGGCCAGATGTCCTGTTATGTAAACCACGAGGCGCAGACTGTTGCCATACGTCACACGGTTCACCACAAACCACCTTCAAATATGGGAAGCCTGCGCCCCTTTCGAGGCGGCTCCATAATACTTGTTTGCTCGTATTCCTACGGTGGTGATTGTGTGACTATCGAGCAATATGTCTTGCACTCTTTATGCGGAATGCGGTGCAAAGATATGACAAAATTTCCGTTCTGCACCTTCTTAGGTGGAAAAAGTGGTCAAAAAAATATTTTTTTGAAGATTTGGGCGATAAGATGCTGACATTTTCATTTTAAAAGCGTTTCTTTCACTTTAATGCCGATTATTAGCTATAATTGCACTCAAAAATCGAAGATGATGAATCCATCTCACCCGCAATCCTCTTTTCTCACACAAATTACTACAAATAAAACCCACCAATTTTTCACGAATTATAGCTCTTTTCTCCCATTTTTCTTTGTCGTTTCCCGACTTATTCCTACTTTTGCGCCGTGTTACCGCTCATTGATGCCCATTTGAGGCGGATTTGAGGGGAATCATAGCTGACAGCGGTCGGCATATCTTATTGATTATTAACGAAGCGTTATGCTCGTCTTGTATCTAGAAACCTGAGAAATTTCAAGTACGACAAGAGAACATGATGGCTTCCATGCGTAAGCGTGGATTATAGCCGTATCTCCCGTACAAGGTTTTCTCAGGACCCCTAGATGAAGATGTGGATACAGTTCCACGCTTCATGCATATTAATGCTCTTCGAGGGACTGGAGGGGCACCGAACATGTAAGTATTATGAAAAAACTATTACGTGCTTTGCTGCTTATCATTGGATTATGTATCAGTACCGATGGGAGGGCACTTGAGTACGAGTCGTTCATTGTTGATGGCATTGGTTATGAGATACTGTCGTTGGATAACAGGACAGTGTCGGTGACCTCTTATGCGCAGAAGTGGACGGCTTTAGCCCAAGCAGCCCCTCGAAAGAAGGTGCAAAGAAAAATGCAAGGAGCCTATGTATATACAAACATCACTTATAGTGGCAAAGTGGTGATTCCCGCCACAGTGACGTATGGCGGTATAACTTATACGGTGACGGAGATAGGCTACAATGCTTTTGATGAGAGTCCCTTGCTAACAAGCCTGACAATCCCTAACACTGTCACCTATATCGACAATTGTATGTATTATGAGTCTTTGCGCGAACTGATTATAGAAGATGGTGATACAGGATTGGATTGGGACCAATACGTTTCACCATTCAATCATCAACCGATTGAAACTTTGTACCTTGGTCGGAATCTTCTTGGAGAAGGAGGGTATGTTGGAGGTCTGTATGACGTATTTGGAACGTCTTTAAAGACAGTCAGGATTGGTGACCATGTTACTTCATTAGAAGAAAATCTGTGCAATGATTGCAAGAATCTTACTACCGTCCATTTGGGTGCCAATGTGACTTCAATGGGAATGCAAGTGTTTGCTAATTGTACATCCTTGACTTCTATTAATTTAAGTGTATGTAGTAAACTAAGTACTCTCTCAGAAACTATTTTCTATGGTTGCACCGCATTGAATTCGGTCATCCTACCGAGTGGACTTACCTTTATAGATTCTTCAGCCTTTCGACACTGCACCAGTCTCAAAAGCATAGCTTTGCCACAGGGACTAACTACAATTGAAGGGTATGCATTTGAAGGGTCGGGACTAACAAGTATAAGCTTACCTTCATCCTTGACATCAATAGGGGGTCATGCATTCAACAACTGCGCTCAGCTAAGGGACGTTATTATTGAAGATGGTGACACCGAATTGGGAATAGATTATGATTCCTCTAGCCCTGCGTTTGAGAATAGCCCCATTGACTCCATGTACGTAGGAAGACATCTTGTAAGTTTATGGTATTCCAACTGCTCCCCTGATCTTAATAATACATCTCTCCGTGCCCTTGCCTTTGGTGACAAAGTTACTAAGTTAGGAACGTGGATGAACTACACGAACTTGACCTCGGTCTACTTTGGTAAGAACATCTCCATTCTCGAGGAGGATGCATTTTCTGGTTGTACTTCACTCAAGCACATAGACATGACCAGCAAACTGACGGCAGTCCCTGACGGCACCTTCTCTAATTGTACGTCATTGGAAAGTGTTGTCTTTCCCGCCAATGTAACATATTTGGGTGGGGAACTATTCGAGGGGTGCACTTCGTTGAAAAGCATTACGATTCCAAGGAGTGTTACGGAAATCGGTTATTATGCATTCTCTGGTTGTACCAGTCTGAAGGATGTTGTGTTTGAAGATGGAGCAAGCAACCTTGTTTTGGAGGAATACGCTGTTTCGTCTACATTCTACCAGTGTCCGATAGATTCTGTTTATCTGGGCAGGAATCTGAAAACAAAAGAAAACTACTATCCACTATTCCCTAAAAGCCTGACCAAGTTGACTATTGGTAGCAGTGTATCCAAGCAATGGAATTATCAGACGTTTCAGAATTGTACAGGACTGACTCGCATCTATCCTTTGTGGGAACAACCGATAACCACCAAAAAAAATATGTTTCCCAATGCGGTTTACTCTAACGCCACGTTGCTCGTCCCTGGCGGTACGGTCAAGAAGTACCAAGCTACAGCGGCATGGAATCAGTTTGCAAACATCGTGCCGACAGCTATAGGTGTGATGATGACGGCGACGGAAGGCGGAACGTTGAGGCTTGGCGACGAGGTGGTTAGCGGCGACACGAAGCTGTTGCAGGTGAAGCCTAACAGTGTGCTAACGTTTGAGATAGAGGCAGAGGACGAGTACTACTTGGAGAGCTTGACGATGAACGGTGAGGACGTTACGGCACAGATAGTGGACGGAAAATGGACACCTGTTGACTTGTCGGAAGACTTGGAGGTGGTGGCCACATTCGTTGAAAAACCATATTACAATGTGACGGTTACAGCCTCTGCTGGCGGTATTGCGGTTGTGGGAAGCGAATCTGTGATTTGGGGAAGCGGTACAACGGTTACGCTGACGGCCAATGAAGGACATGAGCTGATAAGCGTAACGGTGAACGGCGAAGACAAGACAACAGACTTGGTGGATGGTGTATTGACGCTGAACGACATCAAGGAGAACAAAACTGTGGTGGCTACGTTCCAGAAGTTCCGCTATACGGTAACGGCATCAGAGTGCGAGAACGGCAGCATTCAGCTCTCGACAACCGAGGTAGAATGGGGAGATGATGCCACCATTACACTCCTTCCTGCGGCTCACTATGAGGTGGCCTCGGTGAGTGTGAATGGCGAAAACTGCACAGCACTGCTTGAAGGTAACAGCCTGACGATAAACGACATCAAGCAAGCAGTCACCATCGGTGCCACATTCCGTCTTCAGACCTTCACAGTTTCTGCTACCAGTAATGCGGGTGGTAGCGTGCAACTGTCGGGCAATACGGCAGTGTGGGGCAGCGGTGTCACGGTGGTCATTGTGCCTGACGATGAACATTTCTTAGAGAGCCTGACCGTCAACGGTGAGGACGTGACGAGTGACGTGACAGACGGACAATACACAATTACCAGCGTGGAAAGCGACACAGAAGTGACTGTGACCTTCGCAGCCAAACCTTACTATGACGTGACGGTTACAGCCTCTGCTGGCGGTATGGCACTTGTGGGAAGTGAATCAGTGATGTGGGGAAGCGGTACAACGGTTACGCTGACGGCCAATGAAGGACATGAGCTGACAAGCGTAACGGTGAACGGCGAAGACAAGACTGCAGAAGTGACAGACGGTGTATTGACGCTGAACGACATCAAGGAGAACAAAACCGTGGTGGCTACGTTCCAGAAGTTCCGCTATACGGTAACGGCATCAGAGTGCGAGAACGGCAGCATTCAGCTCTCTTCCACAACGCCTGAATGGGGTGACAACGTAACGGTAACGATTACACCTGCTGCTCACTATAATATAAATAAGGTGTATGTGAACGGAGAAGACCGGACAGCGTCTCTTGTCGGTAATGTGCTTACGTTGCAGGATGTCAGAGGCGCAATGAACGTAGCAGCAACGTTCTGCATACAGACGTTCTCCGTAACCGCCTCAGCCAACATGGGCGGTACCATCGGTCTGCTGGCCGATGACAGCACAGATGAGGTAATGAGCTTGACGGCAAACTGGGGCAGCAGCGTGACCGTAAACGTAGAAGCAGACGAGGACTACGAATTGATAAACCTCTATGTGAACGGCGAGGACATGAAGCTGCAGGTTGAGAACGGTAGCTACACCATAGCCCATGTAGAATCCGAAATGACCATCGAAGCGGTGTTCAAGGAGATTGTAGAGATTACGCTGGCCGATGGTCAGAACTATAGCCGCAACCGAAACAAGCATTATGAGACAATAAACTTTACGCGCACGTTCAAAAACAAGAACTGGCAGGCGTGGTACGTTCCGTTTGACGTAACACTGACAAGTGAGCTGATGGAACATTTCGCTTTTGCCAAGTTCGCGGGGACGTACACAGAGGAAGACGGTAGTTTCTATATTACGGTCGTGAGGTTGAAAGAAGGCGACGTAGTGAAAGCCAACACGCCGTACTGTGTGCAGGCCAAGGTGGCCGACAACACGAATCCGCAGGTGATTACCCAGACCGATGTGATACTGGAGGCCGCAGAAGAAAACAGTTTCTATGTGCTTTCTGCAGAGAAGAAGATTACATTCTGGGGCAACTACACGCGCAGGGCGGTTACAGCGGAAGACCAGAACCTATATGCGTTGAGTGGCGGCAAGTATTCCAAACAGCTGGTTAGCAACACGCTCGCGCCCTTCCGTTGCTTCTTCACGATCGAGGATCGCGAGGACAACCCCTATGCCACCACGCCGAACCCGTCGGAAGTGAAACTGATGGTGATTGGCGAAGAGACTGGAATAGCTGAATTCCCAGCTCATAATTCGTCATCCATCAATCATCATTCAACATTTAACGGCGCGGTGTATGACCTGAACGGTCGCAAAGTGAACACACAGCAAAAGAATAAAGGAATCTATATTATCAATGGTAAAAAAGTATTAGTAAAATGAAAAAGAATTATCAACAACCAGCCATGCAGGAAGAAATAATTGAAACGACCATTCAACTGCTGGTCGGTACCAATATCGGTCCGGGTGGGGAAGGCCAAGGAGGTGATGTCAAGAGTAGCAATATCTGGTCCGAGTCCGAAGAAGGCAGCATTTTTGACGAAAATCCTTTCAAGTGATATTGACTAAGTAAACAATCAATAATAGTATACCACAGATTTCGCAGATAATTAGATAATCCAATTAAACTGAATTTAGGACAAACAATAACTCAGGCTTTCAAAGGAGCCAAGAGCTCACACAATTGAGTAGGAGGAAAACCGCTTCATTTTCCTCCTACTCGATTGAACTTGTTCTCTTTTCTTTGAGTGGTGATTTCTCAGGCAATCGAGCAATTATGTCTTGCACTCTTTATGCGGAATGCGGTGCAACGATACGTAATTATCTTCAATTCCGCGACATTGAGCGGGAAAAAGGATGCAAAAGTGGGAAGAAGGGGGGATTTTTGCTTTTTTTAGGGCGTGAAGATGCGGAAATGTGGTGAAAAGAGCGTATATTTGCAGGCAAATAACTAAATCTTGTTTGCAGATGGGCAAATATGCAATATACAAATTTGAACTGACGAGAGTTGATGGATGGCAGAGGGAACTTCCATTAGGGGAGGAAATGGAAATTCCCATATCAGATCACGCTAACGAGAACTTCGAACGACTGTTTGGCAGAAAGGGAAGCCTTGTTCGGGTCTTACGCGAAAAGAGGAAGAATGACTTCGAACCTTGTCCCTGCCATGTGCTTGCTCATGATAACAATGTCATTTTGTTGCGTTTGGAGAACGTGAAGAACGTTATTGTTTACGAGTCTCAGTATGGTCATGGGCCTATTCCGCAAATCGAGAAAAAGCAGTACGAGTCGAATCCTCCCTGCCGCATCGTCATCGACAACCGCGAGGGAAAGAATCAGATTGCCATAGAGATAGAGTCTGCCGCGTGGAGTAAAACTTCTATTGTGAGGAATTTGATTGAAGCCAACTTTAATCGGGATTTGGAACGGCTCTTCGGACTTCACATCAAGATTACTTCCAAGATGCGTACCAGTTCCTATTGGGACTACGTAGATTATCGCCGCAAGAAAGAAGGACGCAGCATCAAGCGGATGACTTTCTCTTTCCCCAATGCAAATATCCGTCCATCTATTGAGACCGCGATTGGACTGAGCCCTCACTTGCGAAGCCTCATGAGGATGCTGAATGACTTGGGTGGAGCACAAGGCGAACTGACGGTGCAACCTCCTACGGATGATGTACTTCTGCGCAGAAAACTTGAAGACATCAAGAAGATGGTCGCTCTGTGTGCCAGCAGTGACTACTCGCTGAGTGTCACCTTCGACGACGATATAACCTATAAGTGCAATGAGGATTTGCGGGCAGAACTTCCCATGAACAGGGCACATGCCTTGAAGGACTTTGAAGAGGGGCAGAAGAGTACGTTCTACGAGTACGAAATTGAAGAGTGGTTGGACTGGGTTGTTGAACAGACTAAGGATTATAGCCATGAAGAGCAAGTTAAGCCAAAACCAAATAGAAAGGATAAGCATAAGGTTTCGTAATCATCCTTTATTGATGTCTTGTCAGCTGGCGTTTGGCTGCTATGAGGCGGATATGGAGCATCTGTTGGTTGCCCCAGAGGAGATTTTTGTGGAGGCAGCTTCCGTTTTGGATGACGTTCTGTCTTATCCCGAAACAGCAGAGGGGTATATCGGTGGACTGTGGAACACGTTGAAAATCAATATCCGTCATTGGGATTCCACGGCACCACAGAATGAGGTGAAGATGGTTTCGGGGGCTATCCTATACGTTGTCGCTACCGCCTTGCTTCAGCATTGGCATGGTTTCTTTCGCGAACGGCTGGTGAATCAACTGATGGATATTGCAGAGAAGAACATGGGCGTTACTGCTGAGGAGGAACAGCGGTTTATCCTTGAACTCTCGAAGGGAGCAGATGGATTGAGTGATTGGATGATGGAATATGTGGATAGTGAGGAACGGCTGTCGGAAGGGATTGAGAAGGCTTTGAATCCTGACACGCCCGAAATGCATTGTCGGACAATGTCGGAAGAC
This sequence comes from Bacteroidaceae bacterium, assembly GCA_017535725.1. GTDB lineage: Bacteria > Bacteroidota > Bacteroidia > Bacteroidales > Bacteroidaceae > Physcousia. Next base: position 4,259 of record JAFXTO010000025.1, on the reverse strand, counting down.
GAGTGGGACGCCAGCCTCGACGATGTGTTTGACAATCGGCTCAATCCCATGGCCATCTTCAAGGCGTTGAAGAATGAGATAACGCCCAATGTGTCAGACTTCTACCCGCGTTTCTTCGTCTATTACAGGGTGCTTGACTATTTGCATTGGTTGGTAGGTCAGCCGCAGGCCAAGTTCCTGAGGTGGGCAAACCTTCACTGGGGTTGTGGATGGGATGTGAATAGTCCGTCCAAGTTTAAGTTTTCAAATAATATTGCAAAACCGCTCAGAGATGAACCATTATCCGACTGGTATGCTTACACCGTTCCTAATTCCACCCTTGGCGAGGACTATCGTGATTTAGCTGACCGTGTCATCAATCATCTCGCGAATACCGTCAAAGGTGAGTGGCTACGGGACAAGACTGAATTCTACAAAGATGGCGAGACTGACTTAATCAATAACGGCGACCTGAAGCACCCCTATCCAAGTACGGAATAAGGGAATTCCCCATGAATCACGACTCAGGGGAGCTGCAATAGTTCTTTAAATAGTCTGACCTGGTCATACCTAATTTCCTGACCTGCTCTTACCTGGTCGTACCTGCACCTGCAAAATCCCACCTTTTTATATACTTCTTCACCCTGCCCTTGAAAAGCTCGCAGGTTTTTTGTACCTTTGCATCCGAGAACAACCACGTTCCCGGGTGCTTTCGTTTTATGCGGATAAACTCTGGCGTGGTTTCTCAAAGTTACGTAACTTAACCGACATAAAGGCGTAGCACAGCCTTCGGGGTCAAACGGCTTTCACCTCGCCGCGACTGACTAATGTGTGAGAGGTGTTCACTTTTTTAATTCATCAAAAATGGAAAAAGAAAACACCAAAGGTGTAGTTCAGCAGAGCGAGGCTCTGGCTGGACAGAACAAAAACACTGAGGGTCAACGCGCTCTCTGCGAATGCTATGAGAGCATTCAAGACCTCTTGCCCGAAACTCCGGCGAGTGTATGGCGCGCATGGGTCGAACTCGGTCGAAAGACATGCGTTGATGGTTCAATTATTAAACGTAGACGTCCATGGAAACATTAAGCGTACTGAACAAAGACTGCTCTCTGGAGCAGGAACTGGATGCAAAGGCCTGTGAACTGGATGCTCAGCGCGAGGCGCGGGAGCGACTGTTGGTGGATATCACTCTTCGTCGGATTGCCGATAATGTGGAGTCCATGAGTAATGACATTATGGCTGTGATGGCTGCCGGTAACAAGAACAGTATGCGAGCCGTCAGGGAGATTGTCGTGCGTGAGCTGAAGCGCTCTGCCGACGGCCTGCTGTGGTGTCCTGAGTACGTAGAGAAGCTGAAGAGCAACCAGCAAGTATTGATCTACACGGGCTCGCACTGGGACGCTGTGGATTCGCAGCAGTGGATGGATTTCATCTCGCTGTGTGCCGGGCGTTGTGGTGTGCCAGAATCGCAGCTTATGGATCCCGTCTTCATGCGAGCGCTGTATGAGGCCGCGGCTTACAACCTGGCCAAGTACCGCAAGCAGCGCATCCCTGATGGCGAAGTGTGGCTGAATATGCGCAACGGCACCTTGGTCGTCCGTAAGGATGGCAGCGTGATGCTTCGTCCGCATGACAAGGACGATGTGTTCACCTACACCTTATCCTATGCCTACGACGCGCAGGCGGCTTGCCCTCTGTGGCACCGTTTCCTCGACCGTGTGCTGCCCGAGGCAGATGCCCAGCTGCTGCTCGAAGAGTTCATAGGCTATTGCCTGATGCCGCATCACCTCTTGGAGAAACTGCTACTGCTCTATGGCGAAGGACTGAACGGTAAGTCGGTGACGCTGGAGCTCATCGAGGCGCTGCTGGGTTCGCGTAACGTCAGCTATCTCAGCCTTGCTGACCTCACCAACGACGATGTGAAGCGTGCCGACATCGAGGGTAAGATGCTCAACATCTCCCACGAGAGCGGCAAGGACGTGAACCCCAACGTGTTGAAGCAGCTCACGTCAGGCGAACGCGTGACCGTCAAGCGTCTCTATCGCGACCCGCGCGAAACCAATGACTATGGCAAGTTCATCACGGCCTTCAACATCCTGCCGCGTGCTGAGAACTCTTTCGGATTCTTCCGACGTCTGCTCATCCTGCCTTACAAGGTCACCATTCCCCGCGAGGAGATAGACCGCCAGCTGGCATCGAAGCTGAAACAGGAGCTCAGTGGCATCCTCAACTGGGTGCTGGCCACCCTGCCTGAACTGATGAGGCGTGGTGAGTTCTCGCCCAGCGAGAGTAGTGAGAAGGCCCTTGAGATGTACCGCCTGCAGTCCGACAACGTGCGGTTGTTCATCAGCGAGTCGTGCGAGGCGTCGGACTTCACCACCAAGGCAATCGTGCTCTACAACGCCTACCGCAACTACTGTGTCATGTCATCGCTGAAACCTTATGGCAAACAGAAGTTCTACGAGCGGCTGGAAAGCCTTGGCTATCAGATGACAAGCTATGCCCACGTCAATTACTTCAACCTTAGAATCGTGGAAGAATGATGAACACGCCGTACGAACACTACGACACCCGCCGCATCAATGCCATCCCCATCACGGGGGTGGCGCAGCGGCTGGGCTATGAACTGAAGCGGGCGGGTTCCGTGTGGAAGACCCGATGCCCTTGGCACGAAGACCGCCATCCTTCGCTGACCCTCTACGAGCGTACCAACGAGAACCGCTGCCACTGCTTTGCCTGCGGCAAGGGTGGAAGCGTCATCGACCTCACCATGCAGCACAGTGGCTGGACGTTTCAGGAAGCGTGCCGATGGCTCTGCAACGAGTTCTGCATCCCGACGACCCAAGAGCACGGCCATGTACCACTACCCGTTCCGAAACGCGTGGAGAAACCCGCAGAGCCGACATACACCTACATCCCGCAGGAGATGTTGGCCGGGCTGGTTTCTGTGGACAACAGCCTCTGTCAGTGCCTCATGCGCATGTTCACTCCTGCTGCCGTGGAGAGCGTCGCCGGTGAATACCTGCTCGGAACCTACAACTACCGCGACATCGACGAGTACACCGTCTTTCCGAACATCGATGCACGAGGTCGGGTGTGCAACCTGAAAATCCAGCACTACGACACCGAACCCTCCTCACTCCGCTTCGCCCACAGCGATGCCGGATGCCTCTGGTTAGGGAGTCTTTGGGCAAAGGAAGGACGTTTGGCCAAGGACGCCGAGTTCCGCTCGGACTGCCTCTTCGGCGAACACCTGCTGCCGCGCTATCCCATGCAGAAAGTAGCCCTCGTCGAAAGCCCCAAGAACGCCATCTTCGGAGCCTTGGCCTTTCCGCGGATGCTCTGGGTCGCCACCGGCAACAAAGGAGCGCTGAAACGAAGGGTGTTGCAACCTCTGCAAGGCCGCGATGTTCTCGTAATCCCCGACCGCGACGCCATCCAGGCTTGGACGGAGACCATTGCCACCATGCGCGACCTCGCCAACTTCGTCATCAGCGACTTTTGCGAACGTCAGGCTCCGAGCTGCGCTGAGAAGTTCGACATTGCCGACTACATTCAGCAGCTGCGGCAACCCATGCCATTCTGACCTTCTACTTTGAATAGATCTATCTCTCTTTGAATTTCCCTTGAGGAATTTTTGAGTTTTCGTGAGTCCTCTGAAACGACATAACAGTCTGTTTCAGAGGATTTTACATGTACATTTTTGAGTTTCTGCCATTTTTTCGCAAAAACTTTTCTATAGTTCTATTTAAAAAAATAATTTTTCAGAAAAAAATGAAAGTAACTCAAAATTGTATATATAACCACCTCATTTCCATATAATTATAAGCCACTTTTAAAGTATCGAAAACTCAAAAATACCTCACGATTCCTATACTTCTTCTCCCTAAATACATACCCCTCTCCGCACCTACGGACGAAATCGCAAACACGTATATACAGAACCAACATCACGTATATACGTAAATGACAACACGTATATACGTGTTTCTATTTGCGTCCTTTTGAGTGAAAAATGTAAGTTGTTTGTTCTGTGAAAATATTTTTCAATGATTTTTCGTAAATAGTTGAAAATAATTTTGAAAATGCTTGCATATTTCAAGAAAAATGAGTACCTTTGCATCGTGAAAGAGGAGGAGGTCGCGACACTCCTAACCATCACACTCAGTTAACAAAATTATCAATCTAAAACAAAAAAAGATCATGGCAAACCAAGATTCTTTTCAGACTGTCAAGTACAGTCTTGGGCTCCGTCCCAACCCTCTCCACGAGAGTGACCC